>NZ_JBNPUD010000011.1:0-217147 GCF_051167995.1 Bradyrhizobium sp. HKCCYLRH3073 | reverse complement strand
TAGTCCTGCCAACTAGACGGACTGAATCATCGATCTCTCTGCGTCGCAACTGCCGACTTTTTCAACGGAATCGACCCGTTGCGGACCTTCCGATCTCAACTGCTGTTGGGTAATCTTCGCACCCAGGTTCGGGCAAGCATTACGGGCTTGAAGCCCAGACGAGCGTACAGGTGCTTCGGTTGTTCCGTGGCCAGCGCCCCAAGAAAAATGGTGTGGCAACCACCGGCGCGCAGGCGCTCGGTGAATGCGGCTATGATGGCACTCGCGATGCCCCGCCGCCGTGCAGATTGCAGGGTGAACAGATCCTCGATCATGCCGACGCCATTCGGCGCAGCAGCGTGGGCACCGTACGCAACCGGAACACCGTTCTGCTCCGCAATATGGAAACGGTACGTGCCGCTCTTGGCGCGGTAGCCGGCCACGATGCCGGCACTGACCTCCGGCAGCACGTGAGTGTTGCTAGTGCGCCGCCCCTCGGCATGGTCGGCGAGGACGAGTTGTAGCAATATCTGCCAATCAGCATCGTTAATGACAGGCCGCAACTCGACCGATGTCTCCCGGTTGGCGAGATCGCCTTGTAAGGCCATCTGGATGGTGACGGGACGTTCTTCGAAATCGTCGAGGGCGAGGCGGGCGAGAAACGCATCGGGTGTGAAGCAATCAGTGTGGATCACGCGCCAAGGAGTGTGATTTAGATGTTGATCCATAGCCGCGAAAACCGCGTCGATCCCGGCGTCAGTCTGAGCGGTGACCTCGTCAGCATGATTAGAATCCCACACATCCGGATGTGCTGGATCGGCCACAAGGTGGCAAGCCGGTCCCATGATCTGCGCGTTACCGAGCCGGCGCTGCCACCGGTAAGCGTCGGCGATCCTCTGAGCCAAACCGGTGGTCATATTTTATGTCCTGAAATCGGATTGAATGTTCCGTCTAAGACATTTGGCCTCGAAAGTCAGCAGTTGGCCAGGAACGTAAGTGCCGGACCGCACGGGGCATTTCCGGAGCTGGGGGAAGTCCGGCTGTGTCGTCCGCCTGCCGCCGACAGCCGCCCTTGACCCGCAGCAGACTAGGAGTTGAGAGGGAGCATCGCAAGCTCGCGGATGGACACTTGGCTCAAGGCTGTGCCATATTTGTTGCACAACCGCCGAAATGAGGCCGCTCGATGAATAGCCTGCCGATGGTTCTGAACAATGTTTTGTGGGTTGTACTCGGTCTTATTCCGATCCTTCTTTGGCAAGGACAACCCACCAGCGCAATTCTCTTTTCGTGTTTGCTCGCGTCCGTTCTCTCGACATTGATTATCGTCGGCCGTTTGCGTTGGTTAGGGCTGCCGCTCAATGCAACGCTTGGCGAATGCAATGAACGAGCGACGCTTCTGCGCAATCAAGTGACGCGAATTTCGACCGGTAGTGACGCCTCTTCGGTTAAAGTTCACTAACTGCCTGCGCATCATTTGGGATACTAACGGTCTCTACGATGTCCGGCACTGGCCGGACATGTGTCTCGGGATGCCCGACCGCCGGTTATGACCTTTAGCTGAACAAGAACGACCATTAGTTTGCTGATGCGATTGCCCTAAGCCGCTTTTTGGCAAACCGAGCCAGAAGGAAAGATGCGCCCGTCAAGGCCAACATCAAGATCAGGATGGCCGTCACCCTTGCGTCGAGATTGGACACGTCTCGACTATAGAGGACATATACCCAGGTCAGGCTGGCCCCGATGCCAAAACAGAAACTTAACACCGCCAGAACCAACATCGTTCGGTAGCAAAGCGTCGCCGTCATCCGGTCGCTAAGGATTGCTGTCATCTCATTCTCCAAGGCCGCCTCAGCTCGCAGCGTCTTTCATATTAGGCGAGAAACGGAATGTCGCCTATTGGCCCAAAGCCGACGTCTGGGCCCGACCGACGGATCCGGTCCTGACCCTTGGCTGACCGAATACGACCACGACTGACTTGGGCCTGTGGTACGTTATTTTGCGGATGCGATTGTCCTGAGCCGCCTTCGGGCAAACCGAGCCAGAAGGAAAGACGCGCCCGTCGAAGCCAACATCAAGATCGGGATGGCAGCCACCCTTGAGCCGAGGTCGGGTACCTGTCGACTAGAGAGGACAACTGCCCAAGCCAGGCTGGCACCGATGCCACAACAGAAACCAAACACCGCCAGAACCAACATCGTTCGGTAGCGAAGGGTCGCCGTCATCCGGTAGCTAAGAATTGCTGTCATCTCGTTCTCCAGGACCGCCTCAGCTCGCAGCGTCTTTCATATCAGGCGAAAAACGGAATGTCGGCCAATGACTCAAAGGACCTCGAGGAGCTTTAGGACCGCCCCTGCACAGCCATTCGCCTTTGTGAACTCGCCAAGGGTGGCGGAACATTGCGCGCCGAGATCGGTTCCCCCAAGTTCCCATAGCGCTTGTAACCCTGCAGGCGGTTGCTCTCAGAGGGTCTGCTGATGTCATCGCTCGATCCCGTCAAAAGTGCTCACGATGGTCGTCAACGAAGGTTGCTGATCGTGTTGGCTTTGGGATTTGTTGCGTTTGGCGCCGCCGCGGCGGCCCTCTTCTACGTGTTGCAGCCCGAGACCCTCCGGATCGCCGTTGGACCGGCCGGCAGCGACGACCACCGGGTGGTCCAAGCCATGGCCGACGCTTTCGGCGAGGAAAGCAGGACAGTCAGGCTGTCCCCGATCACGACCGGGGGAGCCGCTGAATCTCTCGCACTCCTGGCCGCCGATAAAACTGACCTCGCGGTCGGCCGCGGCGATCTCAGCATGCCGCCCGATGCGCAGACATTGGCGGTCCTGCGGAAGAACTACGTCGTCCTGTGGTCTCCCTCGGGACGGCGCGGCAGCGATTCCAAGAAGAAGGGTACCGGCACTATCAAAGAGATCGCCGGTCTGGCGGGTCATAAGGTCGGGATTATCGGGAAGACCGGGGCAAATGTCGCAGTCCTCCAGGCCATTCTGGAGGGCTCCGGCGTGCAGCCCGACAAGGTGGCCACGGCTCAATTCGGGACAGATGAGATCCAAAAGCTTGCGCAAGATCCCACCCTCGATGCGTATCTCGCAGTCGGTCCGCTCGACAGCAAGATCACCGCGGACGCAATCACCGCCACCTCCCGAGGGCGCGGAGCTCCCACGTTTCTTCCGATCGATGCATCCGAGGCTATTGCCCTGAAGCACCCGCGCTACGAGGCCGAGGAGATCCCGCCGAGCGTCTTCAGCGCGAGACCGGCCTGGCCGGAGGACAAGATCGACACTGTCAGCGTCAGTCATCTGATCCTGGCAAGAAAGGAACTCTCCGAGGCCAAGGCGGCGGCGTTCTACCGGCAGCTGTTTGCGGTCCGCGACACGATCACGCAAGGCACAGCCGGCGCTTCGCGCATCATGAAGCCCGACACGGAGAAGGAGACCGAACCTTCCGTGCACCGGGGCGCCGCGGCAGTGATCAACGGCACGGAGCGAACCTTTCTGGACAAGTACAGCGACTACTTCTGGTTTGCCTTGCTTGCGCTTTCCGGCATCGGCTCGGCCGCCGCCTGGCTGCGTCGCTATCTGAATCGGGACGAAACGAACGACAGCACCAGTTGCCGCAGCCGCGTTCTCGAGGCCATGTCGGAGGTTCGCAATGCCGGGTCCGAACAGGATCTGCTGACATGGCAACGGGAGGTCGACGCGATCATCGGCGAAACTCTCAAGGGCTATGACGATGGAGCCATCGAGCCAGAGGACCTGTCCGCATTCGGTCTCGCCGTTGAATTGTTCAACCATGCCATTGCCGAAAGGCGAACAGCGCTGCAGGGCGGTGCCACCGATCAACCGCGAACGACAGGTAACCCTCGGCTCTCTTCGATAGGCGCGCCCGGCCAATGAGTCCTCATCGGCGCCTCGGGTTGCAGCGAGCGCTGCAAGTTCCTGCCCCATTGGGCGCCCGATATGTCCGTTCAGGGAGCGAGCGGACGTAAGCGGCCCGACAGCCGAATGGCCGTCCCTGCCGTCCATCGTCCCCGCTATTCGGCTTCAACATAGCGAATGATGCTCTGGTTCTGAACGTTTGCGACCAGCTCGTCGGCGCGCGACAACAGCCGGCGGAGCAAGGGCGATTGGTTTGACCGATTGTATCCCAGGGCCAAATCGACCGTCGGGGTGCCGCCCTCGAGCGCCCGCGCGACGACGTTGGGGGCGAGCATGTTCTGCGCATAGAGCGGAACGAGGCTGTGATGCCGCCGGTCGATGCCACCAGCGACATCGCGGACGATATGTTCTCGCCTGCGTACTTTGCCTCCAGGGTGATGCCGACCCTGGAGGCATAGTCCTGGATGACCTCCTGCAACACGGGGGAGGTTCGCGCCGAACTGACATAGATTTCGCGGGCGAGATCCTGCGGCCGAATCTTCTTGCGCGAGGCCAGACGATGATCGGCGGGCAGCACCGCGATCAACGGCTCCTTCGCCAGCACTTTGAAGACGACACCCTCGTTGTCTTTCTCGGGACGGAGAAAGGCGATGTCCAGCTTCCCTCGCATCAATGCCAGCGCGAGCTCCGGCGAGGATTGCGTGCTGAGCGTGACCTCGACGTCCGGGGCTTCCTCGCGCAGGATGCGCAAGAGTTGCGGCAGCCACATGACCTCCAGCCCGACGAGGAATCCCATCGAAAGGAGAGGCTTTTGCGGGCGAGCCGTCTGCCGGGCCCCCTCGGTCGCCGCCTCGACCTGAAGCAGCGCCAATCGCGCGTGATCGAGAAACACGCGTCCGGCGGAGGTCAGCGCCACGCCGCGGGCCTGGCGCTCCAACAGCGGAACGCCGACTTCGGACTCCAGATCGCGGATCTGCCGGCTCAGGGAAGGCTGTGAAGTGTTGAGGCGCCGCTGGGCAGCGGTCAAAAAGCTACCTTCCTCCGCAACGGCAACGAAATATCGCAAATGCCGAAGTTCCATTCGCCCTCAATATGCTTCCAAGGCATAGATCGAAGCCTACAAGGTATTTGTAGCTGACGGAAGCAAGAATTACCTTCGCAAACGGCAACGCGTTGGCGGACAGGTGTTGCCAAGGCAAGGGCCTGCTTGGGCCTCGGCTCCAAGCTCGGCCAGCGAACCTGAGTAACACGTCGCTCAATGGATCAAATTGATCGGCGTCCTGTGAAAATATCTGACAGCACGGATGGAGCGGCACGATGCCCACGATGACGACTGACGATGGCGTCAACATCTACTACAAGGATTGGGGATCAGGTCAGCCGATCGTCTTCAGCCACGGATGGCCGCTGACCGCGGACGACTGGGATGCCCAGATGATGTTCTTCCTGCAGCAGGGTTTCCGCGTCATCGCGCATGACCGTCGCGGGCACGGACGGTCCGACCAGCCCAGCACCGGCAACGACATGAATACTTGGGCTGCAGACCTTGCGGATCTGACCAAGCACCTCGACCTGCGCGACGCGATCCACATCGGTCACTCCACAGGTTGCGGAGAGGTCGCTCGGTATGTCGCGCGCCACCACGAGCGCGTTGCGAAGGCGGTCCTGGTCGCTTCCCTGACGCCGAACATGTATCGCAGCGACGAAAACCCGTCCGGTCAACCGCCGGAATGGTTCGAAGGGGTTCGTGCAGGCATGCTGGGCAACCGGTCGGAGTTCTATCGGTTCGTCCCGGAGAACCCGTTCTACGGTTACAACCTGAACGGGGCCAAGCCTTCGGAGGCCATCATTGCCAACTGGTGGCGTCAGGGCATGACCGGTGGGGCCCTGGCTCACTACGCAACTGTCGAATCCTGGTTGGAAGACTATACTGAAGACCTGAAAAAGATCACCGTGCCGGTGCTGATCATGCATGGCGAGGCCGATCAAATCGTCCCCTTCGCAAGTACGGTGCCGCGTGCGGTCAACCTGCTCAAGAACGGATCGCTGAAAACCTATCCGGGCTACCCCCATGGCATGCTCACCACGCATGCAGACGTCCTCAACCCCGACCTGCTCTCCTTCATCAGGTCTTGACGGCATATCTCCTTGAATATCGCCTTCCCCCGCACAAAGGAGATGCCGCTCGCAAGGCGGCATCTTCTTCCCATTCAAGACAGCGGCTTCCTATCGTTTCGGACTCTCCCATCTTCAACCGCGATGCCTGCTCTCGGGACGAGCCGGAAGACAGCTGTCGGACCGAGTGGCACCCACGAACCTCAACCCGCCGGAACGACCGCGTAGTCCGCCAGCCACCCCAGCCCGTCAACGGTCCCTGCCCTCGGCTTATATTCGCAGCCGATCCAGCCGGAATAGCCGATGGCGTCGAGGTGGCGGAACAGGAAGGGGTAGTTGATCTCGCCGGAGCCCGGCTCGTGGCGGCCGGGATTGTCGGCGAGCTGGATGTGGGCGATGCGGGCGAGATGCTTCTGCATCGTGCGGGCGAGATCGCCCTCCATGATCTGCATGTGGTAGATGTCGTACTGCACGAACAGATTGTCGGACTCGACATCTGAGATCAGCTGCAGCGCCTGGGCAGTGCGGTTGAGGAAGAAGCCGGGGATGTCGGGCGTGTTGATCGGCTCGATCAGCAGCTTGATGCCCTGCGCCTTCAGCGCTATCGCGGCAAAGCGCAAATTGCGCACCAGCACCTGGTTGAGCTCGCGCGGATCGGCATCGTCGGAAGCGATGCCGACGAGGCAGTTGAGCTGGCGGCAGTCGAGCGCCCGCGCATACTCGATGGCGCGGCGCACGCCGTCGCGGAAATCGTCGACACGATCGGGCAAGATCGCGATGCCGCGCTCGCCGGCCGCCCAGTTGCCGGCGGGCAGATTGTGCAGCACCTGGGTCAGGCCGTGGCGCGCGAGCTGCTCGCGCAGCTCGGCCTTGTCGAACTCGTAGGGGAACAGATATTCGACGCCGCTGAAGCCGGCGGCCTTGGCGGCGGCGAAGCGCTCCATGAACGGCAGCTCGTTGAACAGCATCGTGAGGTTGGCGGCAAAGCGCGGCATGGCGTGATCCTCGATGATCGGAGTGCGCTGAGATCAAGCCGGCAGCAAAGTGCGCGCCGGCTCCGCCGGCGTCTCGTCCACCGGCAGATCGAGCACCTCCTCGAACTCCACGACATTGTCGATCTCGGTACCCATCGCGAT
This sequence comes from Bradyrhizobium sp. HKCCYLRH3073, assembly GCF_051167995.1. Lineage (NCBI taxonomy): Bacteria > Pseudomonadati > Pseudomonadota > Alphaproteobacteria > Hyphomicrobiales > Nitrobacteraceae > Bradyrhizobium > Bradyrhizobium sp. HKCCYLRH3073. Next base: position 210,042 of record NZ_JBNPUD010000011.1, on the reverse strand, counting down.
GTTGGTGACGCGCTCGAGCACGAACTCGACCACGACGGGCACTTGGTACTCCGCCATCCATTCGCGCGCGGTCGCGAACGCCGCCTGGGCCTGGCGCGGATCGGTGACGCGGATCGCCTTGCAGCCGAGCCCTTGCGCGACCGCGACATGATCGACGCCGTAGCCGCCGACCTCCGGCGCGTTGATGTTCTCGAACGACAGCTGCACCTGGTAGTCCATCGAGAAGCCGCGCTGCGCCTGGCGGATCAGGCCGAGATAGGCGTTGTTCACGACGACGTGGATGTAGGGCAAATTGAACTGGGCGCCGACCGCGAGCTCCTCGATCAGGAACTGGAAGTCGTAGTCGCCCGACAGCGCGACGATCTCGCGCTTGGGATCGGCGGCGCGGACGCCGAGCGCGGCCGGCAGGGTCCAGCCGAGCGGGCCCGCCTGCCCGGCATTGATCCAGTGGCGCGGATGGTTGACGCTGAGGAACTGCGCGCCGCCGATCTGCGACAGGCCGATGACGCTGACATAGCAGGTGTCGCGGCCGAACGCCTTGTTCATCTCGTGATAGACGCGCTGCGGCTTGATCGGCACCTGGTCGAAATCGCTGCGCCGGAGCATCGTGCGCTTGCGGTCCTGGCACGCCGCCGGCCAGGCCTGTCGCTCGCGCAGCTTTCCCGCCTTTCGCCACTCGCGTGCGACCGTGATGAACAGCTCCAGCGCGGCCTTGGCATCGGAGACGATGCCGAGGTCGGGATTGAAGACGCGGCCGATCTGGGTGGGCTCGATGTCGACATGCACGAAGCTGCGGCCCTTGGTGTAGGTCTCGAGCGAACCGGTGTGGCGGTTGGCCCAGCGGTTGCCGATGCCGAGGACGAAATCGGACTCCAGGAAATTGGCATTGCCGTAGCGATGGCTGGTCTGCAGGCCGACCATGCCGGCCATCAGCACATGATCGTCGGGAATGGTGCCCCACCCCATCAGGGTCGGCACGACAGGCACGTTGACGGTCTCGGCGAAGGTGACGAGGAGATCGCTGGCGTCGGCGTTGATGACGCCGCCGCCGGCGACGATCAGCGGGCGCTCGGCGGCGTTGAGCATCTCCAGCGCCTTCTCGATCTGCTTGCGGCTCGCCGCGGGCTTGTAGACCGGCAGCGGCGTATAGGTCTCGTCGTCGAACTCGATCTCGGCGAGTTGCACGTCGAGCGGCAGGTCGATCAGCACCGGTCCCGGCCGGCCCGAGCGCATGATGTGGAAGGCCTGGCTGAACACGCGCGGCACGAGGCCAGGCTCGCGCACCGTCACCGCCCATTTCGTCACGGGCTTGGCGATCTGCTCGATGTCGACAGCCTGGAAATCCTCCTTGTAGAGCCTGGCGCGCGGCGCCTGGCCGGTGATGCAGAGGATCGGAATCGAATCCGCGATCGCCGAATACAGCCCGGTGATCATGTCGGTGCCGGCCGGCCCCGAGGTGCCGATGCACACGCCGATATTGCCGGCCCTGGCGCGGGTGTAGCCCTCGGCCATGTGCGAGGCGCCCTCGACGTGACGGGCGAGAATGTGGCGGATCGAGCCGCGGCGTTGCAGCGCGGAATAAAGCGGATTGATCGCGGCGCCGGGAACGCCGAAGGCGCAGGTGACGCCCTCCTTCTCCAAGATCCGCACCGCAGCATCGATCGCCCGCATCTTCGCCATCTCGCGCCTCCCGCTTGTTTGATGCGCGAGCTTCGCTGCTGACGGATGCGATCTCAATTCAGTCGTCGATTTTTCCCACGATGCGGCACGCTCGGCAAAACACCGGCGGCCTCAATTAGTTAGGACAGAACGACACTGACATGTCCTAACAGGATGAGACGCGAGTAGTTATTCGAACAGCGGCGCCAGTTCCATCTGCGGCACGAGCACGAGGCCCTTGTCGGTGATGCGAATTTCCGGAATGACCGATAGAGGAATCAAATTGAAGCCCATGTAGGGAATGGTGCAGCCGGCTTCCGCCCACTCTTTCTTCAACAGCTTTACCTCCTCGGCGACCTCGGTGACGCGCTTGTCCGACAAGAGTCCCGCGATCGGCAAGGGAACCATCGCCCTCACCTCGCCGTCGGCGACCACGCAGACGCCGCCCTGGTGCTGGCCGATCGCGGCGACCGCGGCCTGCATGTCCGCCTCGTTGGTGCCGGCGACGATGATATTGTGGCTGTCATGGCCGACGCTGGAGGCGACGGCGCCGCGCTTCAGGCCAAAGTCCTTCAACAGGCCATGCGCGACGTTCCCCGCCGACTTGCCGTGGCGCTCGATCACGGCGACGAAGCAGAGACCATGGCGCGCGAACAGCGTCTCCCAATCGTTGGCCGGCTCGATCGCGACCTTGTCGTGGATCAACGTGATGCCCGGCAGCGCCGTCTTGATCGCGTTGACGGTGCAGGCCTTGGTGGGAAGCTGCGGCGTCAGCGTCATCTGCGCCGGCAGCTTCACGGTCGCATAGGCCGCCTTCGGATATTGATAGCGCTGCGACAGCGCCTGATCGAGCCGCGCGGTGATCTTGCCGTTGTCGACGACGAGCTCGCCGCCATACCAGGTCGATTGCGGCTTCAGGCCGTCGTCGAGCAGCACGAGGTCGGCGCGGCGGCCGCCGCCGAGGCCGCCGATCTCGCCGTCCATGGCAAAGCGCGTCGCGCCGTGCAGCGAGCCCATCGACCACGCCTGCTCCGGCGACATCCCCGCCTTGACCGCCTCGCGCACCACCCAGTCCAGGCCGAACAGCATGAGATCGTCGGCATCGCGGTCGTCGGTGCAGACGGCCGTGCGCTTGTGCGACGCGCCGAGCTCGGTGATGGTGCGGATCGCCTGCGGCAGGCTGTGCCACGGCGTGGTCGGTGGCCCACCGCGCAAAAAAATCCAGACGCCGGCATCGAGCAGATCGTCGGCGATGTCGCGGTCGATCGCCTCATGCGTGTCGGTGACGCCGCTCGCGGCATAGGCCGCGACGAACTCGCGGCCATAGACATGGCCCGACACCGGCCGCCCGCGCTGCAAAGCCGCTGCAAGGATGGCGTGGCTGCGCTCGTCGCCCATGCAGACCGGCACGAAATCCATCTTCTCGCCGAGCGCCACCGCCTCCGGCCAGCGGTCGAACAGGCCGGCGATCTTGTCCGGCGTGAGATCGCCGCCGGCGGTTTCCAACGCGGCCGACGTGGCCGGCACCGTCGAGGGCACGGTGAGGAAGATCGACAGCGGCGCCTGCCGCGCATCCTCCAGCATCGCCTCGACGCCGGCGACATCCATCACATTGCCGATCTCGTGGCTGTCGCAGAAGATCGTCGTGGTGCCGTTGAGCAGCGCGGCCTCGGCATAGGCGCAGGCCGTCACCATCGAGGATTCGATGTGGATGTGCGGATCGACCAGCCCCGGCGCGATGATGCCGCCTGCGGCGTCGTAGACCGCAAAGCCGCTGGGAAGTGACTTGTGCGCACCCGCCGGCTTCACAGCCGCGACGCGTCCGCCGGTGATCCAGAGCTCGCGGTTGGGGAGAATGCGCTCCGAATAGGTCGACAGCACCCGCGCGCCTGTGATCACGAGATCGGGCGCGACCCGGCCCGAGGCGACGTCGGCCAGCCGCCGCGTCATGCTGTGCAGAGGAGCGACCGAGAAGCGGGTGAGTTTGGACATGGCACAACTCGCTGGACGTGTTCAGGTGATCCGCCACGATCGTTGCGCGCGATGCAGGCGACGGCAAGCCCAAATAGGGCGGCGCAGCTGACTACGGCTTGGGCAGCGAAGCTGGCTGCCGATCTCCCGCTTCAGCGGCAGCGCGGCGCCACGGTCGCTTTGCAGCCATCCGTCGCAGCGACCGCCTGCGGCAGGTCTGATGACGAGGCGTGCTCGGGCAATCGGACTGCGCGAAAGCTCTCCGCCTGCTGATGCCCATGCAAGCTCGGTCGCCCGCAGGCGCAGGACGATGACCAGGACTGACCTGCAGCGTTCTTCTTCCGGTTGATAGAGATCAAAACCACACTTTGGATTCTAGTGTTATTTTGTCGAGACCAGAGCGCGTTCGGCGACCGCTCGGACGAGCCTGCCGAGGAGGCGTCCATGCGCAACACCATCTTGATCCTGGCCTGTTCCATTCTCGCCGCGAGCGCCACAGGGTCCGCAGCGCGCGCCGGCATGATCGCGCATTACGAATGCACGGTGGTCGGCTTCCCCTTTCCCGAGCCGGTCGGCGATCGACCCGATCACAACCTCCTGACGGTCGAATATTCCTGCCTCGGCACCGACGGCGTGCTGAAGGGCGCTGTGTATACGGCCTCGAACACGGTCGAGTGGGATGGTGCCAAAGGAACGTTCTTGATCGGCGGCGGCGTCCACCGCATCCCCGGCGGGCGCGCGGTGACGCAGGCGACCGAAGGGACCGCATCGCCGGTGATGCGGGACGGCAAGCCGGTGGGCAACGAGACCTCCGGAACAGGCATCATCAAATTCGCATCGGGCTCGCTGGCGGCGTTGGCCGGCAAGACGATCCATTTCGTGACCAAGCCCATCAGCCCGATCCGCTTCACCATCGATTTCACCGACTGACCTGACTGAGTCTCGCTCGGACCACATCGCGATGCGTGGACCGGCCATCCCGCCACAGCGGCTGGTTTCCCCTTGTCGGCTGCTGCGCCGATCTCGCACGCATCTGCCGCTGTTGCTGCATCACTCCGCAAGGTCAGCCGCCGGCTTGGGACCGCCCAGCGCCACCGTCAGCTCCGCCGCAATATCCCGCACCATGCCCCCGACCACAGGCACCCGCTCCTCGGTCAGCCGGCTCGCCAGGCCGGACACCGAAATCGCCGCCAGCGGCTCGCGGCAGGAATCGTGAACGACGGCGGCGATGCAGCGCAGGCCGAGGCGGGCTTCCTCGTCGTCGACGGCGTAGCCCTGGCGGCGGATGGTCTCCAATTCGCGGAACAGGTCGCTGGCGCGGATGATGGATTTCTCGGTCAGGCGCGGCATGCCCTGGCGGTGGATGATGCCGTTGACGTCGTCGTCGGAATAGGTCGCGAGCACCGCCTTGCCCATGCCGGAGGCGACCATGGCGAGGCGGCCGCCGACCTTGGTCAGCGAGCGCATGATCTCGCGGCTGTCGAGCCGCAGCAGCACCATCAGCGATTCATCATCGACGACGGCGAGATTGGCGGTTTCGCGCGACTGATCACGCAAGCGCCGCAGATAGGGAATGGCGAGCGCGACGAAATTGCGCCGGCGGGTGAAGGTCGCGCCGACCGCAAAGCTCTGCGCGCCAACGTGCCATTTCGATTCCATGCGATCGAACTGGACAAAGCGGCGCTTCTCCAAAGTCGTCAGCAGGCGATGGACGGTGGAGGTGGAGAGCCCGGCACGGATGGCGAGATCGCTCAGGCGATAGCCTTCGTCGTCCTCAGCGAGAATTTCCAGAATTTGGAGAGCGCGGCCGACGGATTGCACGCCGCCGTCGCGGGGCTCGGCCGCAGCATCCGCGCGTGGCTCGATCGTCTTGCGACGGATCACGTGGCGCCTCTCTGCACCGCCATCGCAGGCGGCGCCGTTGCAGGACGGACGGATCTTGCTACGTCACGCTATCAAAGAAAGTGCCGCCCCGGCCAGGGCCGGAGCGGCAATCGCGTCAGATCAATCAGAGCAGGCCCGCGCCGCGCGCCCACTTGTACTTGGCGCCGAGCACCTCGACCGGCAGCTCGGTCGAATAGGCATAGGCCGGGATGCCGTTCTGGTAGAGATATTCGGCGGCCTCCTCGACCTCGACGTCGCCGGCGAGCGAGGCGACGATCGGCTTGACGAAGCCCTTGGCCTCCATCTCCTTCTTCACCTCGACCATGTTGCGCGCGAACACCATCGGCGGCGTCACGATCGTGTGCCAGTAGCCGAGGATCAGCGCGTGGATGCGGTCGTCCGACAGGCCGAGCTTGACCGTGTTCACATAGGTGATCGGCGGCTCGCCACCGGTGATGTCGACAGGATTGCCGGCGGCACCGAACGGAGGGATGAACTTGCGGAAGGCGGCATCGAGGTCGGCCGGCATGGCCATCAGCGACATGCCATTGTCGACGACGGAGTCGGACAGCAGCACGCCCGAGCCTCCCGCACCGGTGATGATGACGACGTTCTCACCCTTCGGCGTCGGCAGCACCGGCACGCCGCGGGCGAACTCGAGCAGCTGGCGCAGCGAGCGGGCGCGGATCACGCCGGACTGCTTCAGCACGTCCTCATAGATCTTGTCGTTGCCGGCGAGCGCGCCGGTATGCGACGAGGCGGCCTTGGCGCCGGCCGAGGTGCGGCCGGCCTTGAGCACGATGACCGGCTTCTTCTTGGAGACGCGCTTGGCGGCTTCCGCGAAGGCGCGGCCGTCCTTGAGGTCCTCGCAGTGCTGCGCGATCAGGTTCGTGTTCGGATCCTGCTCGAAGAAGGCGAGCAGATCGTCCTCGTCGATGTCCGACTTGTTGCCGAGGCCGACGATCGCCGACACGCCCATCTTGGCCGAGCGCGAGAAGCCGATGATCGCCATGCCGATGCCGCCCGACTGCGACGACAGCGCGGCGTGGCCCTTGACGTCATAGGCGGTGCAGAAGGTCGCGCAAAGATTGGCCGGCGTGTAGTAGAAGCCGTAGATGTTCGGGCCCATCAGGCGGATGTTGTACTTCTTGCCGACCTCGACGATCTCGGCCTGCAGCTCCGGCGCGCCGGCTTCGGCGAACCCCGACGGGATCAGCACCGCGCCCGGAATCTTCTTCTCGCCGCACTCGGTCAGCGCCGCGGCCACGAACTTCGCGGGGATCGCGAACACGGCGGTGTCGATCACGCCGGGCACGTCCTTGACGCTCTTGTAAGCCTTGTAGCCGAGGATCTCGGAGGCCTTCGGGTGGATCGGATAGATCTCGCCCTTGTAGCCGCCGTTGATCAGGTTCTTCATCACGGAGTTGCCGATCTTGCCGTCCTCGGCGGAGGCGCCGATCACGGCGACCGCGGAAGGCTTCATGATGCGGTTCATCGCCGTGACGATTTCCTCGTTCGAGCGCGGCGCCGGACGCGGCTTGTAGTCGAAATCGACGACGATGCGGACGTCGGCGGCGATGGCGCCGGTCTTGGTCGCGAACACCGGGTTGAGGTCGAGCTCGACGATCTCGGGGAAATCGCTGACCAGCTGCGACACCTTGACGATGACGTCGGACAGCGCCTCGCGGCTGACCGCATCGCCGCCGCGCACGCCCTTGAGCATCTCGTGCGCCTGGATGCCGTCGAGCATCGACAGCGCGTCGTCCTTGGTCGCGGGGGCGAGGCGGAATGTCACATCCTTCAGCACCTCGACCAGCACACCGCCGAGGCCGAAGGCCACCAGCTTGCCGAACGAGCCGTCGGTGATCGAACCGACGATCACCTCGGTACCGCCGGTCAGCATCTGCTGGACCTGGATGCCTTCGATCTTGGCGTCGGCCTTGTACTTCTTCGCATTCGCGAGAATGGTCTCATACGCCTTCTGCGCGTCGTCAGCGGTCTTGACGCCGACGATGACGCCACCGGCTTCCGTCTTGTGCAGAATGTCCGGCGAGACGATTTTCATGACGACCGGAAAACCCATATCGCCCGCGAGCTTGGCCGCCTCGGCGGCTGACTTCGCCAATCCCTCCTTCGGCACCGGAATGCCGTAGGCATCGCAGACGATCTTGCCTTCGGGCGCGGTCAGGCTGGTGCGTTTATCCGCCTTCACACGATCGAGAACGTCTCGGATCGTAGCCTTGGCATTCGGGATGGCGTCAGACATCGGGGCTTCCTCCTGGGGATTGCTCGTCGTTTATGGCATTTGGTATGCCAGAAGCAAACTTTGTCAAGCGCGACGAAGATGTGGAAACGCTGAAAAAGCACGCAGCTTGACAGTCTGGCATCTGGTATGCCAAAAATCTTGGACGCAAAATGCTGTAAACAAGCATCTCCCAAGGAGAGGAGATCGGTCTTGTCTACAGAGAAAACAAACAAGGCATTGCCCATCATGGCCGAGGCCGACATCGCGATCGCTCGCATCGCCCCGGAGACGAGCTTCAAGAATAAGGCCTACGAGGCCTTGAAAGAAGCCATTCTGAAGATGGACATCTACGCCTCGCCCGAGCCCGTGATGCTCGACGAGCGCGCGCTCTCCGAGCGCCTCGGTGTCAGCCGCACGCCGATCCGCGAAGCGATCGCGATGCTCGAGCAGGACGGCTTCGTGAAGACCGTGCCGCGCCGTGGCATCGTCGTCGTCCGCAGGACGAAGAGCGAGATCGTCGACATGATCCGCGCCTGGGCGGCGCTGGAGAGCATGGCCGCGCGGCTCATCACCACGATCGCGCGCAAGAAGGACATCAGCGCGCTGCGCGACTACTTCAAGGACTTCGGCAAGGATCGCCCGCCGCAGGAGCACATCGAGGAATATTCCAAGGCGAACATCGCGTTTCATCAGGCGCTGATCTCGCTGTCGGAATCGCCGGTGCTCGTCGACATGACCAACGACATCCTGCTGCACGTGCGCGGCTATCGCCAGCTCACGATCGGGCGCACCGACCGTATCGCGGCCTCCCTGCCCGAGCATCTCGCGATCATCGAGGCGCTGGAGGAACGCAACACCGAGCTCGCCGAGAAGCGCGCGCGGGATCACACGCTGGGCCTTGCGAGCTATGTCGAGACGCACGGCCAGGAACTATTCAGCTGACGGGTTCAAACAGAAGAAGTCGCCGCAAAGCGCCTTCGTAGACGACCAGGGAGAGAGGCGCATGGCGCAGACTGCTGTTAAGACCGAGGCACCGGACACGCACGAGGAGCTCACGGACGGTTTCCATCTCGTCATCGACGCGATGAAGCTGAACGGGATCGACACGATCTACAACGTGCCGGGCATTCCGATCACCGATCTCGGTCGCATGGCGCAGGCTGAAGGCATCCGCGTGCTCTCCTTCCGTCACGAGCAGAACGCCGGCTACGCCGCAGCGATCGCCGGCTTCCTCACCAAGAAGCCGGGCGTCTGCCTCACCGTCTCCGCTCCCGGCTTTCTGAACGGCCTCACCGCGCTGGCGCATGCGACCACGAACTGCTTCCCGATGATCCTGGTCTCGGGCTCCTCGGAGCGCGAGATCGTCGACCTGCAGCAGGGCGACTACGAGGAGATGGATCAGCTCGCGATCGCCAAGCCGCTGTGCAAGGCGGCGTTCCGCGTGCTGCACGCCCAGGACATCGGCATCGGCTTCGCCCGCGCCATCCGCGCCGCCGTCTCCGGCCGTCCCGGCGGCGTCTATCTCGACCTGCCGGCCAAGCTGTTCGGCCAGGTGATGAACGCGCAGGCAGGCAGCGCCTCGCTGGTCAAGGTGATCGATCCCTCGCCGGCGCAGATCCCCTCGCCCGACTCCGTCAAGCGCGCGCTCGATCTGTTGAAGAACGCGAAACGCCCGCTGATCATCCTCGGCAAGGGCGCGGCCTATGCGCAGGCCGACGAGGCGATCAAGACCTTCGTCGAGAAGAGCGGCGTGCCGTTCCTGCCGATGAGCATGGCCAAGGGATTGCTGCCCGACCTGCATCCGCAATGCGCGGGTGCTGCGCGTTCGACCGTGCTGAAGGACTCCGACGTCGTCATGCTGATCGGCGCCCGCCTCAACTGGCTTTTGTCGCACGGCAAGGGCAAGAGCTGGGGCGATCAACCGAAGAAGTTCATCCAGGTCGATATCGAGCCGAAGGAGATGGACTCCAACGTCGAGATCGCGGCCCCGGTGGTCGGCGACATCGGCTCGGTGGTATCAGCCTTCTCCGAGGCGATGGGTAGCAACTGGGCCAAGGCGCCGGCCGAGTGGCTGAGCGCGGTGCAGAAGAAGCGCGAGGACAACGTCGCCAAGATGGCGCCGCGGCTGATGAACAACAACTCGCCGATGGACTATCACGGCGCGCTCGGCGTGCTCCGCACCATCATCAAGGAGCGTCCGGACGCGATCCTGGTCAACGAGGGCGCCAACACGCTCGACCTCGCCCGCGGCGTGATCGACATGTATCAGCCGCGCAAGCGGCTCGACGTCGGCACCTGGGGCGTGATGGGCATCGGCATGGGCTCGGCGATCGCCGCCGCGGTCGAGACCGGTAAGCCGGTGCTGGCGATCGAGGGCGACAGCGCCTTCGGCTTCTCCGGCATGGAGGTCGAGACCATCTGCCGCTACAATCTGCCGATCTGCGTCGTCATCTTCAACAATGACGGCATCTATCGCGGCACCGACCAGAACTCCGCGGGGTCGGATCCGGCGACCACCGTGTTCGTCAAGGGCGCGCGCTACGACAAGATGATGGAGGCCTTCGGCGGCGTCGGCGTCAACGCGACCTCGCCGGACGAGCTGAAGCGCGCCGTCAACGCGGCGATGGATTCCGGCAAGCCCACCTTGATCAACGCCGTGATTGATCCCGCGGCCGGATCCGAGAGCGGCCGTATCGGCAACCTCAATCCGCAGAGCGTGCTGACGAAGAAGAAGTAAGGCCACCCGCAAGACATCACCTGCCCGCGCCATGCGGGATGACCAATCGTTACGGAGAGCAAGACATGACCAAGGCGCTCGAGGGCGTTCGCATTCTCGACTTCACCCACGTCCAGTCCGGACCGACCTGCACGCAACTGCTGGCCTGGTTCGGCGCCGACGTGATCAAGGTCGAGCGTCCGGGCGTGGGTGACATCACCCGCGGCCAGCTGCAGGACATTCCGAACGTGGACAGCCTCTATTTCACGATGCTGAACCACAACAAGCGGTCGATCACGCTCGACACCAAGAACCCGAAGGGCAAGGAAGTCCTGACCGAGCTGATCAAGAAGTGCGACGTGCTGGTCGAGAATTTCGGCCCCGGCGTGCTCGATCGCATGGGCTTCCCCTGGGAGAAGATCCAGGCGATCAACCCGAAGATGATCGTCGCCTCGATCAAGGGCTTTGGCCCCGGCCCGTACGAGGACTGCAAGGTCTACGAGAACGTCGCGCAGTGCACCGGCGGCGCCGCTTCGACCACCGGCTTCCGTGACGGCCTGCCGCTCGTCACCGGCGCGCAGATCGGCGATTCCGGCACCGGACTTCATCTGGCGCTCGGCATCGTCACCGCGCTCTATCAGCGCACCCACACCGGCCGCGGCCAGCGCGTCACCGCCGCGATGCAGGACGGCGTGCTCAACCTCTGCCGCGTCAAGCTGCGCGACCAGCAGCGGCTCGATCACGGTCCGCTCAAGGAATACAGCCAGTTCGGCGAGGGCGTGCCGTTCGGCGACGCCGTGCCGCGCGCCGGCAACGATTCCGGTGGTGGCCAGCCCGGCCGCATCCTGAAGTGCAAGGGCTGGGAGACCGACCCGAACGCCTACATCTACTTCATCACCCAGGCGCCGGTCTGGGAGAAGATCTGCGACGTGATCGGCGAGCCGACCTGGAAGACCGATCCGAACTACGCCAAGCCCGCCGCCCGCCTGCCGCGCCTGAACGAGATCTTCGGCCGCATCGAGCAGTGGACCATGACCAAGACCAAGTTCGAGGCCATGGACATCCTGAACGAGTTCGACATCCCCTGCGGTCCCATTCTCTCGATGAAGGAGATCGCCGAGGACGAGTCGCTGCGCAAGACCGGCACCTTGGTCGAGGTCGACCACCCGACCCGCGGCAAGTATCTCTCGGTCGGCAACCCGATCAAGCTCTCGGACAGCCCGGCCGACGTGACCCGCTCGCCCCTGCTCGGCGAGCACACCGACGAGGTCCTCCGCCAGGTGCTCGGCTTCAGCGACCACCAAGTCGCCGAGATCCACGACTCCGGCGCGCTGGATCCGCCGCGGAAGGAAGCTGCGGAGTAATCGAGCGCCAGAGACGATCGGCGGCGCGACCGCCGAATGTGAAGCTCCTCGACATCAAGCCGCCGGCATCAGCCGGCGGCTTTTTCATTCTCACGTTCCCGTCTATTTCCCGCGCCCAGCGCACATCGACGATGACCTTGGTCCGGCTACGGCCGGCGATCGCACCTGTCGAGAATGTCTGAAATATGGGATGTACGGAGCAGTTGTCGCCGACCCGATTGCTCGTGCCCCACAGCCTCGATTGCTACGATCTTTGATGTTTTGTCCCGCGGATGATCGAAAATCACGATATGCAGCCAGAGCGGACGTGAACCGCCCCCGAAGAGCACACTGGCATAGCCCTGCCCACTCGCAGACCTCCGAGAAACATTTCGTTTTGATCCAGAGCAAGGTCCTCTCGCGCTTCGATGTGCATTCTGCGAGGGCTCCCGTGGAGGTGTGCAGCGATGCGTCCCAACTTCACACTGCCGGAGCTTGAGAACGCGTTGGAACGCGGCGTATGGCGATTGTGGTGTGATGGAGGGATGTCTTGGTAAGTCCAATCAGGAAGCCGCCGATCCTGGGGCACCCTCCCGTCCAACTCGAAACGTCCGTGCCGAAGGGCGGAACCAAGACCCCAAACATCGTCCACCCGGACGGCCACGACACCGCGTTCTCGATCCCCGCCGGCAAGACATTCGTGGTAACCGATGTCTCCGTTCAGCGGCTGTCCGTCCTTGGTACGGCGATGTTGTTGGAGGTCTCGCTGACGCAGGATATTCCCTCCAGCGGAGGAACGACAAATCGCTGGAGCTTCGTCGGGGAGACGACAGCCAATGTCGAGCGGACCTTCAGCACCGGAATTGCTTTCTCGACGCCGTTCGTGGTGAGAAACGGCAGCCAGAGCGGCGACACGGTTGTGGTTCGACTTTGGGGGTTCTTCCGATAGCGATCGAGCTGGCGCGCGCCAATTCTGGTCCGGAGGTCGCCTCCAGCAGCTCCTGATCCGGCCCCGCTTCGGCCGGGCTTTCATATCGCCGCCGTCGGCAAGCGCAGGGCGTCGAGAAGACGAAGGCCGCTTCAGCGGGCAGGTCCTACGGAAGAAATTGCCTCGAGCGTCTTCCAACTGTTTGAAGATCTGACGACCTACCTGCCGAATATTCCGCCCACCACACGGTGCATCGCGCCGCCGATCGCGCCGATGGGACCTCCGACATTCCGCTGATGTCGCGCGCGCCCTGCGCTGCGGCGGGGTTGACGGTCGGGTTTGGCAGCATCGGTGGCTGCGTCCATCAGGACCTTGTGCTGAGCGGCGTTGAGGAAGCCGGTCGTGGGATAGCCGCGCTCCTCCTGCCAACGGGCGATGACGGCGCGGGTCTGCTCGTCGAACGTCCCGTTGATCCTGGTGCCGAACCCGAGCCTGGTCAGCCCCCGTTGCACGGCCCGACGCTTCGCCTTGGTGAGGCCGATCTGATTCTCGGTCTCCTGATTGGCTTCCTGGGCGGCGATCACCGTATCGGCGGGTGCCGACGCTTCACGCGGTGCGCTGCTCAGACCAGCGTGAGCGACCTGCGCGCTTCCGGCGATCGCCAGGATGGACAGTGCCACGATCAAGGCGCGCATGGCCTTATCCTTCGCCCTCAGGTCTGCCGATGACACGTTTCGAGGAATACAGCGCGACGCACTGAACGATCAACATCCGGCGACGCCACTCCGCTTCGTTGCAGAGTAACTGCGGCCCGGGCAGCACAGTTCCCTCACCTCGGGCCGATCGTTCCGTCGCGTTGCACGCGCGGGATCGGCGCACGGGATGGCAGATGTCGGCAGTCGCCGAGATACCCGGAGTTTGCCGGCTCGGTCCGCCGAGGAGGGATCGAGACCGACCGGCGCCTCGGTTGGGCGGCTCTTTCCATATGAAAATGCCGTTCTCGATAAGAAACCCCAATCGTAACATTCCTGCCGCATCGCAAAATACTCATGCCGCTATGCAATATCGATCGTTGTATCTGGCATCTGGTATACGTAAATTCTCCTCAGTCAGAACGTCATACCGCCTCACTGAAGGAGACAAACCATGGCCAAGACCGTTGCCCTCCCCCTCGTTCAGCCCGTGTCCCTGTTCGGCCGCTTCCTCGCCGCCCTCGACCGCGTGCTGATGATCAGCGCCCGCGCTGCCAACCGCAACGGCGACCTGCCCTATTTCGGTCTCTGAGGCCGAAGGCGCTTCCGGCGCGCAGCCAGCACCGAAGCCCAACCAAGAGCCCCGGACCTCCGGGGCTTTTGCTTTTCGCGACACCCCACCGCCTGCGACAAATTGGCCTGCCAGGCATCCCACCCAATCTCCTCAATTGCGGTCGGTCACCTCTTCATACCAAAATCAAATCGGTCGATTGGCTGCGGATGCACCTCTTGCTGCCTGATCCCGGCTGCCAACACAACTTTTGGCTGCATGGGCATCGCAGGGGAGTACGGAGCTGACGACGGCCTGAAGCGCGGCACGGCGGAAAACGCCACCGGCCGGGCTCGACAGGTCGGTGGTTCGATTGGGCACAGCGGCCGCAAGAAGCCGTGCGTTCCGGGAATGAAGGGGAGAAAGCGTGATGAAGCGTTCCGTGTGCGTGGCCGTTATGGCCGGCATCGCCCTGATGGCAGGGCATATCCCGGCTCTGGCGGGATGGGAGCCCGTCCGGCCGGTCGAGTTCATCGTTCCGGCTGGCACCGGTGGCGGTGCCGATCAGATGGCCCGGACCATCCAGGGCATCGTCACCAAGCACAATTTGATGAAGCAGCCGCTGGTCGTGATCAACAAGTCCGGTGGCGCCGGCGGCGAAGGCTTCCTCGACGTCAAGGCGTCGGCCGGCAACCCGCACAAGATCATCATCACGCTGTCGAACCTGTTCACGACGCCGCTCGCGACCGGCATTCCTTTCAACTGGAAGGACCTCACTCCCGTCGCCATGCTGGCGCTCGACGAGTTCGTGCTATGGGTCAACGCCGAGAAGCCCTACACGAGTGCCAAGGACTACATCGATGCGGTCAAGCAGGCCGGCGGCACCCTCAAGATGGGTGGCACCGGCTCGAAGCAGGAAGACCAGATCATCACGGTGGCCATGGAGAAGGCGACCGGCGCCAAGTTCACCTACATCCCCTACAAGGGCGGCGGCGAAGTGGCCGTGCAACTGGTCGGCAACCACATCGATTCCACCGTGAACAATCCCATCGAGGCCGTGGCGCAATGGCGCGGCGGCAAGGTCAGGCCGCTCTGCGTGTTCGACGCCAAGCCGATGGGCTATGACGAGCCGATCACCGAGGGCAAGGCCTGGAAGGACATCCCGACCTGCAAGTCGCAGGGGCTCGATATCGAGTATTTGATGCTGCGCGGCATCTTCATGTCGCCGCGCGCCACCAAGGACCAGGTCGAATATTATGTCGAGCTGTTCAAGAAGGTGCGGGAGACGCCGGACTGGCAGGAGTTCATGAAGACCGGCGCCTTCAACACCACCTTCATGACCGGCGCCGACTACGCCAAATGGGTCGAGACCGAGGAGAAGCGGCACGAGACCCTGATGAAGGACGCCGGCTTCCTGGCGTCCAACTGAGCCGCACGCATGAGCAGTCAGGGACGTTCCGCCGGCCCGAGCCACAAGGCGGTCGAGCTCGGCGTCACGCTCGCCATCGCGCTGTTCGGGATCATCGTGATCATCGGCAGCGTGAAGGCGGGAATCAACTGGGGCGCCGAGGGGCCGCGCGCCGGCTTCTTCCCGTTCTATGTCGGCCTGTTCATCGTGGCGTCAAGCGCGATGAATGTCCGCAACACGCTGCGCGAGGATGATGGCGGGCTGTTCGCCGAATGGACGCAGCTTCGCCAGGTGATGAGCGTGGTCGTGCCGACCGCGATCTATGTCGGCGCCCTGCCCTTCACCGGGCTCTATCTGGCATCGATAATCTTCATCGCCTGGTTCATGCGCTGGCTCGGCAAATATGGCTGGCTCACCGTCGCGGCGGTCGCGATCGGGATGCCGGTGGTCACATATCTGATCTTCGAGCGCTGGTTCATGGTCCCTTTGCCCAAGGGGCCGGTCGAGGAATGGCTCGGGCTCTGATCCAATAAGAAACGTTGAAGGGTTGCAGGACCAGCCGGCATGGAAGAACTCGCCAATCTGTTTCACGGCTTCGCCGTCGCCCTCCAACCCTTCAACATCATGGTGATGATCCTCGGGATCGTCCTCGGGGTGATCATCGGCGTGCTGCCGGGATTGGGCGGCGCCAACGGCGTCGCGATCCTGCTGCCGCTGACCTTCAGCATGCCGCCGACCTCGGCGATCATCATGCTGTCCTGCATCTACTGGGGCGCGCTGTTCGGCGGCGCGATCACATCCATCTTGTTCAACATTCCCGGCGAGCCATGGTCGGTGGCGACCACGTTCGACGGCTATCCGATGGCGCAGCAGGGCAAGGCCGGCGAGGCGCTGACCGCGGCCTTCACCTCCTCCTTCGTCGGCGCGCTGTTTGCGGTGATGATGATCACCCTGGTCGCGCCGCTGGTCGCGAGCTTCGCGCTGCAATTCGGCCCGGCTGAGAAATTCGCCGTCTACTTCCTCGCCTTTTGCAGCTTCGTCGGATTGAGCAAGGAGCCGCCGTTCAAGACCGTCGCTGCAATGATGATCGGCTTTGCGCTCGCGGCCGTCGGACTCGATTCCATCACCGGCCAGCTCCGGCTCACCTTCGGGATCACCGAGCTGCTCAACGGCTTCGACTTCCTCATCGCCGTGATCGGCCTGTTCGGCATCGGCGAGATCCTGCTGACGATGGAGGAAGGACTGAGCTTCCGCGGCGGCAACGCGCAGATCAATCTGCGCGTGGTGATGCACACCTGGAAGGAGATGCCGGCACACTGGCTCACCGCGCTGCGCTCATGCCTGATCGGCTGCTGGATGGGCATCACCCCCGCCGGCGCCACGCCGGCCTCGTTCATGAGCTACGGCATCGCCAAGCGCCTCTCCAAGCGCGGCAAGAAGTTCGGCCATGGCGAGATCGAGGGCGTCGTCGCGCCGGAGACGGCAGCCCATGCGGCGGGCACGGCGGCGCTGCTGCCGATGCTGTCGCTCGGCGTGCCCGGCTCCCCCACGGCGGCGGTGCTGCTCGGCGGTCTGTTGATCTGGGGCCTGCAGCCGGGGCCGATGCTGTTCGTCGAGCAGAAGGAATTCGTCTGGGGCCTGATCGCCTCGATGTATCTCGGCAACCTCGCCGGCCTGCTCGTCGTGCTGACCTGCGTCCCGGTGTTCGCGGCGATCCTGCGCATTCCCTTCAGCATCATCGCGCCGCTCATCCTCGTGCTCTGTGCCATCGGCGCCTATTCGGTGCACAGCAGCACGTTCGATGTGGTGCTGATGCTGGTGTTCGGCGTGCTCGGCTATCTGTTCAAGAAGTGCGGCTATCCGCTCGCGCCGCTGGTGCTCGCCATCGTGCTCGGCGACAAGGCCGAGGAGGCCTTCCGGCAGTCGCTGCTGGGATCCCAGGGATCGCTCGCGATCTTCTTCTCCAACGGGCTGGTCGGCACCATCATGGCGCTCGGGTTGATCGCGCTGTTCTGGTCGGCGATCCAGCAGGGCTACAACCGGTTGCGGGCGTTCGCCGCATAAACCCGCCCTTACTTCGATAGTTGAGCTACAAAGATCCTCTGCTGCGTCGTATTGTCGCTGCAGCGATTTGCCTTGCTTCTGCAGGCTTTTTTGTCGATCGCTGGTCTACCAGCGCCAACCGGCTCGATGAATCCGCTTGTCTATTGGCATATCATATACCAAACTCCGTATAGCTGTTAGGACAAAAATAGACAGCAAATAGACAGCCTGGAGGAAACATGACGGACTTGGCTCACGCGGGGGCGCCCGCATCTGCAAGAGTAAGCGACGCCTATCGCTGGACGCAGCTCGCGGTTGGCGTCCTGGCGATGGTGATGATCGCCAACTATCAATATGGCTGGACCTTCTTCGTCCCGGATATCGCCAAGACGTTCGGCTGGGATCGCGCCTCGATCCAGTGGGCGTTCACGCTGTTCGTGCTGTTCGAAACCTGGCTCGTGCCGGTCGAGGGCTGGTTCGTCGACAAATACGGCCCGCGCATCGTCGTGCTCGTCGGTGGCGTGCTGTGCGCCATCGGTTGGATGATCAACGCCTACGCCACCTCGCTCAACGGCTACTATCTCGGCATGATCATCGCGGGCATCGGCGCCGGCGGCGTCTACGGCACCTGCGTCGGCAACGCGCTGAAGTGGTTTCCCGACAAGCGCGGCCTCGCGGCCGGCATCACCGCGGCCGGCTTCGGCGCCGGCTCGGCGCTCACCGTCGCACCGATCCAGGCCATGATCCGCGACTCCGGCTTCCAGACCACCTTCCTGTATTTCGGTCTCGGCCAGGGCATCATCATCGTCATCCTCGCCTTCTTCCTGTTCGCGCCCAAGGAAGGCCAGGTGCCCGCTGTCACGCAGAACACCAACCTCGTCCAGAGCCGCCGCAACTACAACCCGACCGAGGTGATCCGCCAGCCGATCTTCTGGCTGATGTACTTCATGTTCGTGATCGTCGGCGCCGGCGGCCTGATGGTGACGGCCAACCTCAAGCCGATCGCCGGCGACTGGAAGGTCGACAACATTCCGGTGACGCTGATCGGCATGACCATGACGGCGGTGACGTTCGCGGCCACCATCGATCGCGTGCTGAACGGCCTGACGCGTCCGTTCTTCGGCTGGATCTCGGACATGATCGGCCGCGAGAACACGATGTTCATCGCGTTCGGCATGGAAGGCATCGGCATCTGGGCGCTGTACATGCTGGGCCACGATCCGGTGTGGTTCGTGATCCTCTCCGGCTTCGTGTTCTTCGCCTGGGGCGAGATCTATTCGCTCTTCCCCTCGACCTGCACCGACACGTTCGGCACCAAGTTCGCCACCACCAATGCCGGCCTGCTCTACACCGCCAAGGGCACGGCAGCGCTGCTGGTGCCGATCGCGAACTACATGCAGCAGTCCTCCGGCAATTGGGACCGCGTCTTCATCATCGCGGCCGGCGCCAACATCCTGGCGTCGATCCTCGCGATCGCGGTGCTCAAGCCCTGGCGGCGGGTCGTGGTGCAGAAATCAACGCTCTGACGCGCCCTTCGCGCTGCAGCAAAAATAAAAAAGAACGCTTCCAGATTGACGACGCTCGGCATTTTGCCGAGCGTTTTCTTTTGCTTGGCGGACGATTTCGGTGTCGCTGCAAAGCAGCATGTCGCACCCTGTGTCGCAGGCCATATTGCAGACTGGAATATGTTATACCAGAATGCCTCGATGCGCAGATGAGGAGCGCGCTCGCAGCCGCATCCTCCAACAGAGCGCGTTTGGGAGGACACATGGTTTCCAGCACAGAGGCAACACCGCCTGTCCAGGCACAGTCCAGCGGCTTCCGCTGGCTCCAGCTCGCGATGGGCATCATCTGCATGGCGATGATCGCCAACCTGCAATATGGCTGGACACTGTTCGTCGATCCGATCGACGCGAAGTTTCACTGGGGTCGCACGGCGATCCAGCTGGCCTTCACGATCTTCGTCGTCACCGAAACCTGGCTTGTGCCGGTCGAGGCCTGGTTCGTCGACAAATACGGCCCGCGCCTCGTCATCATGTTCGGCGCCGTCATGATCTCGCTGGCATGGGTGCTGAACTCCTACGCCGACTCGCTCACCCTGCTCTACGCCGGCGCCGTCATCGGCGGCATCGGCGCCGGTGCGGTGTACGGCACCTGCGTCGGCAATGCGCTGAAATGGTTTCCCGACCGCCGCGGCCTCGCCGCCGGTGCCACCGCCGCGGGCTTCGGCGCCGGTGCGGCGCTGACCGTGGTGCCGATCGCCAGCATGATCGCCTCGAGCGGTTATCAGAGCGCCTTCTTCACCTTCGGCATCGGCCAGGGGCTGGTCGTGTTCGTGCTCGCGATCTTCCTGCGGCCGCCGACGGTTGCGGTGCCGGCCCGCAAGAAGCAGCTCAACCTGCCGCAGACCAAGATCGACTACACGCCGCCGCAGGTGCTGCGCACGCCGATCTTCTGGATCATGTATCTGGTGTTCGTCATGGTGGCCTCCGGCGGCCTGATGACCGCCGCCCAGATCGCCCCGATCGCCCACGATTTCAAGATCGCCAACGAGCCGGTATCGCTCGCCGGCTTCCAGATGGCGGCGCTGACGTTCGCGATCTCGCTCGATCGCATTTTCGACGGCTTCGGCCGCCCCGTGTTCGGCTGGATCTCCGACACGATCGGTCGTGAGCACACCATGTTCATCGCCTTCGGCACGGCCGCTTTGATGCTGCTGACGCTGTCGAGCTACGGGCACAATCCGATCGTGTTCGTGCTCGCCACCGCCGTCTATTTCGGCGTCTTCGGCGAAATCTACAGCCTGTTTCCGGCGACCTCGGGCGATACGTTCGGCAGCAAATACGCCGCGACCAACAACGGCATGCTCTACACTGCGAAGGGCACCGCCTCGCTCTTGGTCCCGCTCGCGAGCATCGTCTCCGCAAAATATGGCTGGCAGGCCGTGTTCGTGATCGGCGTCGCGCTGAACGCGACGGCCGCCTTGATGGCGCTGTTCGTGATCAAGCCGCTGCGCCGGGCCTTCATCCTCGGCAAGGAGCCGGTCACCGAGCCGGTGACGCAGGACGCCAGGATGGCGTGACGCCACGGTTTCCTCCCGCGACTTCAGGAGGCGCACCAGTGGTGCGCCTCTTTTTTTGCGCCGGGGCGGGATGCCCCGGTCATATCCGGCAGTGTCGCTGACGTGTTTTTTCGGTGGCCTCGCGCACGAAAAGCCATCAAACCCGATTGACTTCTGGCATAACGTATACCAGACTTCCTCCCGTTCACTACCAACCAAACGGGAGGGTGCCATGAAGGTCGGAGACATCCTGCGCAACAAGACGGCGCGCGTGATCACGGTGCGAATGAACGAGACCGTCGGCGTCGCGGCGCAGCTGATGCGCGCCAGCAATGTCAGCGCCCTCGTCGTCAAGGATGTCGTCCGCACCGAGGGCAACACCGCGGCCGGCATGTTCACCGAGCGCGATGTCGTGCGCGCCATCGCCGAGCATGGCGCCGCCGGCGTCAACCTGAAGGTCTCGCAATTGATCTCGCCGCAGCGGCTGATCTCCTGCAGCACCGAGGATACGCTCGAACACGTGCGGCACCTGATGAACGTGCACCACATCCGCCACCTCCCGGTCATTGTCGACTTCGCGCTGGCCGGCGTCATCAGCATGCGCGACGTCTCCTCGGCCTTCGACGAAGCGGAAGCTCCAGTCGCCGCCTGACGCATCCAGCCCGGTCAGCGGAACCGGTTCAATCCTGAGAGAACCTTGTCGGAGCTGCGCGCCGCCTGTTAGGCGGTGCGCAGAGAGGAGCGGCACAGTAAGGTCGCCGTTCATGCTGACCCGACAGGATTCCTTGCGATGAAAGCCTATGTCTACGGCGCCCAGGGCGCCGCGATCACCGATATCGCCAAGCCCGCGCCGAAGGGCACGCAGGTGCTGGTGCGCGTGCGCGCCTGCGGCCTCAATCGCGCCGATCTCGGCATGACCAAGGGGCATGTGCATGGCGCCGCCGGCGGCGTCGGCACCGTCCTCGGCATGGAATGGGCCGGCGAGGTCGCCGAGCTCGGGCCCGACGCCAGGGGCGTGAAGATCGGCGACAAGGTCATGGGCTCGGGCAGCGCGGCGTTCGCCGAATACACCCTTGCCGACCATGGCCGGCTGTTCCACGCGCCGTCGAACATGAACTTCGACGAGGCCGCCACGCTGCCGATCGCGCTGACCACGATGCACAACGCCGTCGTCACCAACGGCGCTTTGCAGCCGGGCCAGCGCATGCTGGTGCAGGGTGCGAGCTCCGGCGTCGGGCTGATGGCGATGCAGATCGCCAAGCTCAAGGGCGCCCCGCTCGTGATCGGCTCCTCGACCGATGCGATGCGCCGCGGACGGCTCAAGGAGTTCGGCGCCGATCTCGCCATCGACTCCAGCGATCCTGCCTGGGTCGACCAGGTGCTGCAGGCGACCAACGGCGAGGGCGTCGATCTGATCATCGACCAGGTGTCCGGCAAGGTCGCCAATCAGAACCTCGCCGCAACCAAGGTCCTCGGCCGCATCGTCAATGTCGGCCGGCTCGGCGGCACCCATGCCGACTTCAACTTCGACCTGCACGCGGCGCGCCGCATCACCTATGTCGGCGTCACCTTCCGCACCCGCTCGATCGAGGAGATCCGCGCGATCTTCGCCGAGGTGAAGAAGGACATCTGGGGTGCGGTCGAGCAGCGCACGCTGCGGCTGCCGATCGACCGCGTCTTCGCCTTCGACGACATTGGCGCGGCGTTCGCGCACATGGAGGCGAACAAGCATCTCGGCAAGATCGTGGTGACCTTGTGAACGCAACCTTCTGAGATTTAGAAGCACTCGAAACAGCGCGCGGTCCACGCACATGGACCGCGCGATCCCGGCTTTCATGGTGCGGCCTCGGCTGCTACATCCGCCGCCATGAGAGACGCCGCCTCCCATGTCGATTCCGGGAAAACCCGTGTCGCCGCGATCTCGATCGCGGCGAGCGCCAGCATGGCCGCGGCGAAGTTCATCGTCGGCATCCTGATCGGCAGCCTCGCGCTCGTCTCCGAGGCCCTGCACAGCGCCGTCGACGTCGTCGCCACCGTCATCACGTGGATGGTGGTTCGGGTATCGGACCGGCCGGCCGACGACGAGCATCATTACGGCCACGGCAAGCTGGAGAGCCTGTCGGCGCTTGGCGTCATCGCCCTGCTCTACGTGCTGGCCGGCGGCGTGCTGGTCGAGTCCGTCAGCCGGCTGCGCGAGGCGGCGGCACCGCCGTCGCTGTCGGCGATTCCGTTCGTGGTGCTGCTGATCGACATCGCCGTCAATTTCTGGCGCGCCCGCGCGCTGCACCGGGCCGCGCACGAGACCCACAGCCAGGCGCTCGCCGCCGACGCTCTGCATTTTGCCTCCGACGTGCTCGGCTCGATCGCCGTCATCGCCGGCCTGGTCCTCACCGCGTTCGGGTTCTGGTGGGGGGATTCCGCCGCCGCGGTCGCCGTCGCCCTGATGATCTCGATGCTCGGCCTGCGGCTGGCGCGCTCCACCGTAGAAACACTGCTCGACCGCGCGCCGGAGGGCGCGGCCGAAAAGGCGCGCGCCGCGATCCGTTCGATCAATGGCGTCGTCGATGTCGAGCGGCTGCGGGTGCGGCTCGTCGGCGCGACACATTTTGTCGACGCCACGGTGCAGGTGCCGCGCACCTACCCGATCGACCGCGTGCACGAGATCAAGCGCGATGCGCAGGCCGCGGTCGATGCCAGCCTGTCCGGCGCCGACGTCACCTTCACGACGGTACCGGTCGCGCTCAGCAATGAGAGCGTGCGCGAGCGCATCATGGTGATCGCGCGCAATTCCGGCCTCGCGATCCATCACGTCACCGTCCATGATGTCGGCGGGCGCCTGATCGTCGCGATCGACCTCGAGGTCGACGGCGACATGAGCCTGTTCGCGGCACATGCGATCGCGCACGAGCTGGAACGCTCGATCCGCGACGAATTCGGCGCCGATGTCGAGGTCGACACCCATATCGAGCCGCTCGAGCCCGAGCTGCCATTCGGCGTCGACGCGCCGGCGCAGCGGATCGCCGAGATCGCCGCGGCCCTGCAGCGCCTCGCAGCCGAGACCGACATGTACGACGTGCACAATGTCCGCGTCCGCAACACCGAGGCTGGCGAGATCGTCAACTTCCACTGCCGCGCCGCGCCGTCGATGAGCGTGCTGAAGGTGCACGACAATGTCGACCACATCGAACGCGGGGTGCGTCGCGCCTTCCCGAGCGTCAAGCGCGTCATCAGTCACGCCGAGCCGCCGCACGGCTGAAGCCAAGACGTCATGCTGCGTTCCCGCTTCGGACTCACTTCGCCGGCTTTTCGCCATGGCAAATCCGCATTGGATAAGATTTATTAGCTTTTGCCAAATCGTTGACTCTCGACAGCCCGAGAAATCTGGATTCAAATCAACTTGATTCGGAAGCGGCTGGGGCTCTTTCGAAATTCGGGTATCCAAGAAGTTTCGGGGGTCTACAGCATGACGCGTGCGCATGCCGCGAACGCGTGCGTCCAATCTTCTGATTCCATCAAGGGGTTGGCGCAATCGATCGCGAAACCGGCCTATCAAAGGCTGCTGACTGCTGAGCCGGTATTGCGTCGTGCTGTCCCTACTTTGATCATCGCCTTTCTCGTCACCATCTGCCTCGGCGCTTTCGTCCAGGTGCTCGACCAGAGCCGTCAGAAGCGCGGCGCGACCAAGCGCGACCTGGCCGCGATCTCCGACCTGCTCGCCGACCGCATCGGCAATCTGGCGATGCGCCCGGACCGCATCGCCCATATCGAGCACCTGCAGAGCCTGCTGCCCGACCTGATCCCCGCCTGGGGCGCAGCGCCCGGCCGCCACGTGATCGTGACCGGCGCCGACCACCGCATTCTCGCCCGGGTTCCGGTCGACACCGGACTCGGCGAGAACGACCGTATCCTCGACCTGATCTCCACCGCGCAGCTCCTGGCGACGCCGGGCCTGCAGGGCGCGGTCACCGAGATCACGCTGCCGAACGGCCGTCCGGCCTTCGCGGTGTCGCAGTTGATCAAGGCGCTGCCTGGCCGCGTCGTGGTGATCCAGGAGAAGCTCGAGCCGATCTGGGGCTCGGACGCCGCACTCTCGGTCACGCTGTCGGCGACGACGGGCTTCGTCGTGCTGATCCTCGGCTTCGCCTTCCACTGGCAGTCGACCCGCGCCCGCGAGGGCGACCTGATCAACGACGCCGTGCGGGGCCGCATCGACACCGCGCTCAATCGCGGCCGCTGCGGGCTGTGGGACTGGGACCTGTCGCGCGGCCGCATCTTCTGGTCGAACTCGATGTTCGCGATGCTCGGCCTGGAAAACCGCACCGACCTCCTCACCTTCGGCGAGGTCAACGCGCTGGTGAACTCGGACGACATCGACCTGTTCGAGATCGCCGACCAGCTCGTCGCCGGCGACATCCACCAGATCGATCAGAGCTTCCGGATGCGCCACACCGAGGGTCACTGGATCTGGCTCCGGGTGCGCTGCGAGCTCAGCCAGGGCACCTCCGATTCCGGCCTGCACCTGATCGGCATCGCGGTCGACGTCACCGAGCAGAAGAGCCTGGTCGAGAAGACCGTCGAGGCCGACCTTCGCCTGCGCGACGCGATCGAGACGATCTCGGAAGCCTTCGTGCTGTGGGACGCCAACAACCGGCTGGTGCTGTGCAACTCGCATTTCCAGAAGCTGCACAAGCTGCCGGACTCCGCCGTGATCCCCGGCACCTCCTATGAGACCGTCATCGAGGTCGGCAAGATGCCGGAGATCCGCACGCGGCTGCACGACCACAGCCAGCAGGCGCCGGGCGGCCGCACCTTCGAGGCGCAGCTCGACGACGGCAGCTGGCTGCACATCAGCGAGCGCCGCACCAAGGACGGCGGCTACGTCTCGGTCGGCACCGACATCACCCGCATCAAGGAGCACGAGCAGAAGCTCGTCGACAACGACCTGCGCCTGCGCGCCACCGTGATCGACCTGCAGCGCTCGCAGAGCGCGCTCGAGCGCCAGGCGATCGAGCTCGCCGACCTCGCGGAGAAATACTCGCAGGAGAAGACCCGCGCCGAGGAAGCCAACCAGACCAAGTCGAAATTCCTCGCCAATATGAGCCACGAGCTGCGCACGCCGCTCAACGCCATCATCGGCTTCTCCGAGATCATGGGCAGCGGCATGTTCGGCTCGCTCGGCTCCGAGAAGTACCAGGAATACTGCCACGACATCCTGACCTCCGGTCAGTATCTGCTCGAGGTGATCAACGACATCCTCGACATGTCGAAGATCGAGGCCGGCCGCATGAAGCTCGACATGGAGCCGCTCGACCTCGCCAAGACGCTGGCGGAATCGCTGCGCGTCGTCTCCGGTCGCGCCCTGGACAAGAGCCTCGTCCTCGACGCCGACATCGGAGGCAGCATCCCCGTCGTCGCCGACCGTCGCGCCACCAAGCAGATCATGGTCAACCTGCTGTCGAACGCGGTGAAGTTCACCCCCGAAGGCGGCCGTGTCACGATGCGGAGCCGCGTGTTCGAGGACAAGGTCGTGCTCATCATCGCCGACACCGGCATCGGCATCCCTGCGCAGTCGCTGGCGCGGCTCGGCCGGCCGTTCGAGCAGGTCGAGAGCCAGATGACCAAGACCTATCACGGCTCCGGCCTCGGCCTCGCCATCGCCCGCTCGCTGGCCCAGTTGCACGGCGGCTCGATGCGGCTGCGCTCGCGGCTGGAGTGCGGCACCGTCGTCCGCGTCACCCTGCCCCGCGACGCGTACAAGGCGACGGCGAGCATCTCGGTCGCGGCCTGAGGGGCATGCGCGATGCCGTAGGGTGGGCAAAGGCGCGCCCGTGAAGCTGCGTGTCGAGCAGCGCTTCATCGCGCGCCGTGCCCACCGATGTTCACGACGCAGACGGTGGGCACGCGCCGCCTGACGGCGCCACTTTGCCCACCCTACGGCAGCGCGCCCAACTACGAACTCTGGTCGTACCCTGTCTGCATCAACAACCACCGCCGTCGTCCCGGCCTTGAGCCGGGACCCATAACCCCAGGCAGCCGTTTGAGGCACGCTCGTCAACCATCTCGCATCTCACACCCGCCGCGGAGTATTCGTCCCGGGTCGGCGCCGCAACGTGCTCTCGCGCGACGCGGCTTGCCCGGGACGACACGCGAAAGATCGGATTTACGTCTCATACAGCCATGCATTCGAACACCGTGGACGCTTCGAACATGACACCGCGGTCTCGCGGCACACGATGCCCGAGTGATGCGATCAGTCATGCCCTTCGAATTGCAAAGGGCGCAGGGAAGGCCAGGCGTCGGCTGACGCCTGCGGCCCGCCTGCGAGAAAAAATGCAGGCGGCAGGTACCACAGGTGCAGCCGGACAAACCCGGCCTTCCCTGCGCGATGGTCTTCACGCTTATACGCAGTCGCCCTGGTGCGCCGGCTTGTTGGCCACCATTCCCGCGCGAAGCCAAGCCTCGCTCCGAGTTGGACACCAGCTTCGGGGTGTCAGGCCGCTGCGACTTCACGTCCGCAAGACATCCGTTCGTCCGCGCCATCCTGAGACGACGCTGCGAACGCCCGCGGCCACCGCATCCCCGCCTCGCGTGTCGTGACGATCGCGCGCAACGCCCCTTTGCTTGAGGCGGGATGGACATAGGAAGACACAGGATTTTAATTCTGAAAAGCAGAATATTTTTCACTGGCAATCTTGACAGAGCGTCGCACGTTGATTTCGCTTGCGAATTCTATATCTCGGCGCAGGCCCGCGGGGATACGCGAGACCTGTTCGCAAGGCATCTCGAGGCCTCGTCTCGCTCGACGGGCGACTCACCCCGCGCTCGCGACCGCGTTACGCAATGAGATCCCGCGAACATGACAAGGCGGTGCTACGCCGATGGACTTGATCATCAAGCCCTTAACTCTTTGCCTGCAGATTGGAGGTCTGCAACCGGGAGGCTGGGTCTTCCCATGGCCTGTCGCCAAAGCATGGTGCACCAATGCTTCGCCGCCTTCTTCTGCTTCTGCTCGACGTGGTCCTCTCGGCTGGCATCGTATTCCTCGTATCACTTGCCGAAGCAGCTCTGTTTGCGTCACTCCCGAACAGCCTCGTCTTCGTGGCGATGTTTGCATCGCCGCTTCTTTTGATTCCCCTAGGTCTGGCCTGCGCTCCCTTTTTGGCGATTCCGCTCTATGGGCTCGTAAAGGGCCGCTACGGCTTTCTGTTGGGTCCCATCGTCCTTGCCGGCGCCATTTATCTCCACTCCTCGTGGCGAGTGCAGCAAGATGAAGCTGCACTGGTCGAGATGGCTGTCCCGCGGCAGCAGCCCGACAAGCAGAACCACGCCCTTCTCGCGATCGAAAGCTCGAAGTCCTATGAGGACGCCAGCATTCGCGTGCTCGCCACGTCAGCTCACGAGGTGGCGTTGAAGTCCACCGGCTATGGCCGGATCGATTGGACGCTGTATCGGCCGGCGGATGGCACGGCGTGTCTCGCACCGGAGAATGCCGTCCGCGCGCTCGACTTTCTCCGTCTCGGTTATCCAGGAAAGTGCGCCACGAAAAGTTCGGTCGTCGATTTCGATGATGGCCTCTTCCTTTCGGAGAGAAACCATGACGGCAGATATTGGCTGGCGGCGGACGACCTGCCGATCCGCTTCCACGGCTATGTCTACGAACTTCTGGAACGAAACTCCGGACATAGCCGCGTCCTGGCCCGACGGATCAAGGGGGCCATGGACATGAAGTGGGTTCTTCCACTGGCCCTGTTCGAGAAGCGACCAACCCCTGTGGAGGCTGGTCCGCCGGTCGATGGCGAGGTGCTTCTGGCCGAGTCGATCGGTGTCAGTCGCGATGCCCTCCGACACCCGGTCGATCCGTTTCCCTACGACGAGGTCCTGATCGGGATTGAACAGTATTTCGGTCGACAGCAGTTGGTCGGCTCTGGCGCGAGTACGCTCGAAGCCATGGCCGTCGATCGCTGGAGGAATATCGCGCTTCTGGAATACACGCAATTTCCCGACCGCATCAAGGGGCGCATGCTCGGCCTGTTCGCGAGTCGCGATCCTCTCCGGGTCGCACTGGGTCTCAGCCTGTATCGCGCCGTGACGCCGCTTTCCGCTCCAGGCTGGGCTGGAGCCGACGAGCTCCTGTTCGACCTCATCGGTGTGCCGGTTTCGGGACACGCAGAGGCCGTGCTGCAAGGTCTCCTGGAGCGACAGTTCGCTCCGGAACGCAAAGACATTTCACCTGAGTTGAGGGCCAGCGCCAGGATGCGTTCCAACGACCCTGGCCTCAAATCTTGGCAGCGCGAGTTGTTGGCGAGGATCGGCGGCGCCTGATCCGCACGTGGCAGTCGTCGACGGCGATCAGCAATTATTGCCAAGTTTGGCGGACCTCACTGCGCGAGAGTCGAGATCGCACTGTCGAGGGACAATCTGATGCTAAAGCGTATCTGGTGCGGCTGGAGCACTCCCGCAAATGCCGATGCCTATGAGGACCTGCTGCGCGCGGCGATCTTTCCAGGGATCGAGGCCCGGAACATCGCGGGGTTTTTGAGCATCGAGCTGCTGCGCAGGCCGATCGACGGCGGCGAGTTCGCGACGATCATGACGTTCGCCGATCAGGCGGCGGTGGTGTGCTTCGCCGGTCCGATGCATGAGACAGCCGTGGTGCCACCGGCAGCGCAACGGCTGCTCAGCCGCTATGACGGCCAAGCCGCGCATTATGAGCTAAGGATCACGGGCCAGGCGCAAGCTCAGCATTCGGGGAGCGCATGAGCCCTCGCCGGCCGATGGCACTAGCGAGGCCTACCTGCAGCGCCGACCATCCCTGCGGCGGCAGCCTGGATTGCTTCGCTGCGCTCGCAATGACGGGTGGAGAGAGGCGTATGCTGTCACGACTGATGATGCGTGCCCAGGCACGGACGCGGCGGATGATGCCCAGGAATGCGATCGGCTTGCCCTTCAGAAGGGCAGCGCCGGCGCGGGACGCTGGGGGATGACCGCATCATGAAATCGCTTCGTGCTTGGTAAGCAACATTGGCGAAACGTGGTATTGACGCACCTACGCATGGGCAACTAAGGCAATCGCTCCGAGAACTGGAGTACCGCGTGTGATCATCGCCTTTATCGTTGCCGCCTTCGCCTATCGCTTTGCCATGCTCGGCATCTCGATCCGCAACGAGAAGCGGCTGCGCGCCGAAGGCGCCGTCGAATACGGCGCGTCCGTGTCGCGCTGGCTGGCCATCGCCCATGTCGCTTTCTATCTCGCCGCCACGGCCGAGGGCCTCGTCCGGGATGCGCCGCTCGACGCCGTCAGCATCATCGGATTCATGATCTATCTGTTCGGCGCGGTGATGCTGCTCGTGGTGTCGCAGTTGCTCGGTCGCCTCTGGACCGTCAAGCTGATGCTCGCGCGCGACCACGCGCTGGTGACCCATCCGCTGTTCCGGATCGTGCGACACCCGAACTACTTCCTCAACATCCTGCCCGAGCTGATCGGCTACGCGCTGACCCTGCACGCCTATCTCACGCTGGTGGCCGGCCTGATCATCTATGCCGTGCCGCTGACCTTGCGGATCCGGCAGGAGGAGAAGGTCATGCGGGAGCAATTTGCGGCCTACTGAGCGGAGGCAGCCGCTCCGCGAGTTCGCAGCGCGGGCCGCAACTTTCACCAAGTCCGGCGCCCGACGCCCGTGCAAGGGTTCGATGACCATCATCGGACCCAAGGGAGCATCGCGATGCTGAAGCGGATTTGGCACGGCTGGACCAGGGCGGTGGATGCCGATGCCTATGAGGAGCTGCTGCGGTCGACGATCTTTCCAGCCATCGTCGATCGGGCAATCGAAGGATTTCTAGGCATCGAGCTGCTGCGCAGACCGCTGGAGGCCGAGGTCGAATTCGTGACGATCATGACCTTCGCCGATCAGGCGGCGGTGGTTCGCTTTGCGGGTCCAGCCCATGACGCGGCGGTGGTTCCGCCCGCGGCGCGGAAGCTGCTCAGCCGCTATGACGGCCATGCCGCGCATTACGAGCTCCGGGCCACGCGCCACGCGCAAGGCCGGAGCTCCGCGACCGCATGAGAGCCCGAAGTCTGCCGATGACGCCGGCGAGGTCGGGTGACGGTGCCGACATGCGCCTCACGCCTGCAGGCTGGGCGCGACCTCGCGCGCCACCTGCACCAGGGCCGCGATCAGCGGGGTCATCGGGTCGCGCTGCGGGATGACGAGGCCGATCTGGTAGTTGATGACGGGATCGACGATCGGGATCGAGCGCACCTTGTCGGCGAGGCCGAGCGTCTCGGCAAGCTTGGCCGGCATCACGCTGGCCCAGCGGCCGGTCTTTACATGGGTGTAGAGCACGAGCAGCGAGTTCGAGGTGAGCGTCGGCGTGACGTCGTTGCCGGCGGCGCGCAGCGCGCGGTCGATGATGCGGCGGTTCTGCATATCGGGCGTCAAGAGGCACAGCGGCACCTGCCCGACATCCTTCCAGGTCACCTGCTCGCGATCGCCGAACATGGCGTCGGGCGCCGTCAGCAGGCGGTAGCTCTCGTTGTAGAGCGGGATGGTTCTGACACGGCCGATCGGCTCGTTCTCGATGTAGGTCAGTCCGGCATCGACCTCGAGGTTCTCCAGCAGTCCCAGCACGTCGGCAGAGGTGCACGACATGATGCGGAACCGGACCTCCGGATGCTTGGCGCGGAACGGCGTCGTCAGCGACGCAACCATGCCGAGCACGGTCGGCACCGCCGCGATGCGGATCTCGCCGGACAGCTTGTCCCTGAGGCCATTGATCTCCTGGCGCATCGCCCGGAAGTCGCCGACGATCCGGCGCGCCCAATCCAGTGTTCGCTCGCCTTCGGGCGTGAACCCCTGGAACCGCGAGCCCCGCTGCACCAGCATCACCCCGAGGATCTCCTCGAGCTGCTTGATGCTGGTCGACATGGTCGGCTGGGTAACGCCGCACGCCTCCGCCGCCCGGCCGAAATGACGCTCCTTGGCCAGCGCCAGCAGCAGTTCGAGCTTGTCGATCAAGAGGTCGGCCTTCCAGCGGTTGAACGGCCCGGTTCCACGCGTTTTCGGCGGCTGCCGGCCAGGGTGAAACCTATCACGACGAGGGTGTCGCCGACACGGTAAAACGCGGCCGCAAGCCGGTCGCGCGAAGGCCCGTTTTTCGTCAACTTCTAGCTATCTCTCGATTGCGTTTCGCTATCGCAGCACGGGACTGCTTTATTGATATCTTGAGCAATTCCAATTTGGATGTGCGAAACGCTTGCAACGCAGAATCGGGATCAGGATGACGCCGGTGTACGAAAGTTGGGACGCGGCGCGCGGCGCCGAGATCATCGCCGAACATAGCAAGATGGAGGGAGCAACCTTGCCCATCCTCCATGCGTTGCAGGAGACGTTCGGCCACGTGCCGGAGGATGCCATTCCGATGATCGCATCCGCTTTGAACCTCTCGCGCGCCGAGGTTTACGGCGTGTTCACGTTCTACCATGATTTCCGGGCCAAGAAGGCCGGTCGTCACGTGCTCAAGCTGTGCCGCGCCGAGGCCTGCCAGGCCGCTGGCGGCGACGCCCTCGCGGCCCGCGCCGAAGCCAAGCTCGGCATTGCCATGGGCAACACGACGGCCGATGAGCGCGTCACGCTCGAGCCGATCTACTGCCTCGGCCTGTGCGCCACCGCGCCATCGGCGATGCTCGACGGCCGGCTGGTCGGCCGGCTCGACGAAGCCCGGATCGATGCCCTCGTCTCGGAGGCCCAGCGATGAGCGTGCGTCTTTTTGTCCCGTGTGATGCCGGCGCACTCGCCGTCGGCGCCGATGAGGTCGCCCACGCGCTGCACAAGGCGGCGCTGGAGCGGAAGGTCGATATCGAGATCGTGCGCAACGGCTCGCGTGGGTTGTACTGGCTGGAGCCGCTGGTCGAATTGGAGACGGCGCAGGGCCGGTTCGGCTTCGGACCGGTGACAGCAGACGACGTTCCGTCCCTGCTCGACGCTGTTATCGCCGACAAGTCGCACAAGCTCTCGCTCGGCCTGACCGAGGAGATCCCGTGGCTGAAGCGGCAGACCCGCCTCACCTTCGCCCGCTGCGGCATCATCGATCCGCTGTCGCTCGACGACTACCGCGCCCATGGCGGCTACAAGGGCCTGACGCGCGCCCTGTCGCTGACGCCTGACGCCGTGATTGCCGAGGTCACCACCTCCGGCCTGCGCGGCCGCGGCGGCGCCGGCTTTCCGACCGGCATCAAGTGGAAGACGGTGTCGCAGACGGCAGCCGACCGCAAATACGTCATCTGCAACGCCGACGAAGGCGACAGCGGCACCTTCGCCGACCGCATGCTGATGGAAGGCGACCCCTTCGTCCTGATCGAAGGCATGACGATCTGCGGCATCGCGGTGGGCGCCACCAAGGGCTACATCTACACGCGTTCGGAATATCCGCACGCTATTGCGACCATGGCCAAGGCGATCGACATCGCCAGGAAGGCGGGCCTGCTCGGCGACAAGATCGCGGGCTCGAACTATACGTTCGAGCTGGAGGTCCGCACCGGCGCCGGCGCCTATGTCTGCGGCGAAGAGACCGCGCTGATGGAGAGCCTCGAGGGCAAGCGCGGCATCGTGCGCGCCAAGCCGCCGCTGCCCGCCCATCATGGTTTGTTCGGCAAGCCGACCGTGGTCAACAACCTGCTGTCGTTCGCCGCGATCCCGTTCATCCTCGACGAGGGCGCCAAGGCCTATGCCGATTTCGGCATGGGACGCTCGCGCGGCACGATGCCGATCCAGATCGCCGGCAACGTCAAGTTCGGCGGCCTGTTCGAGACCGCGTTCGGCATCACGCTGGGCGAACTGGTCGACGACATCGGCGGCGGCACCTTCACCGGCCGTCCCGTTCGTGCGGTGCAGGTCGGCGGTCCGCTCGGCGCCTACTTCCCACGCGCCCTGTTCGACACGCCGTTCGACTACGAGGCGTTCACCGCCAAGGACGGCCTGATCGGCCATGGCGGCATCGTCGTGTTCGACGACACCGTCGACATGTCGAAGCAGGCGCGCTTCGCGATGGAGTTCTGCGCCATCGAATCCTGCGGCAAGTGCACGCCCTGCCGCATCGGCTCGACGCGCGGCGCCGAGACCATCGACAAGATCCGCCGCGGCGAGCGCGTCGCCGAGAACATCGCCCTGGTCGAGGACCTCTGCGGCACTATGAAGCTCGGATCGCTCTGTGCACTCGGCGGCTTCACGCCCTACCCTGTGCTCTCGGCGCTGAAGCACTTCCGCGAAGATTTCGGCCCCCAGCAGCCGCGCCTGCAGGCTGCGGAATAAGATATCGGGAACAAGGACACCGACCATGTCGCTCATCCACGAAACCGATTACGGCACGCCGCTCTCCAAGTCCGAAAAGATGGTCACGCTCACCATCGACGGCCAGAGCATCACCGTTCCCGAGGGCACCTCGATCATGCGCGCGGCCATGGAGGCCGGCACGCAGATCCCGAAACTGTGCGCGACCGACATGGTCGACGCATTCGGCTCGTGCCGCCTCTGCCTCGTCGAGGTCGAGGGCCGCGCCGGCACGCCGGCCTCGTGCACCACGCCGGTGGCCGCGGGCCTCGTCGTGCACACCCAGACCGAGCGGCTGAAGAAGCTGCGCAAGGGCGTGATGGAGCTTTACATCTCCGACCATCCGCTCGACTGTCTGACCTGCGCCGCCAATGGCGATTGTGAGCTGCAGGACATGGCCGGCGCGGTCGGCCTGCGTGACGTGCGCTACGGCAACCAGGGTGAGAACCACGTGTTCGCCGACGCCTGCGGCGAGGCCAATCCGGCCTGGCTGCCGAAGGACGAGTCCAACCCCTATTTCACCTACGATCCCTCCAAGTGCATCGTCTGCTCGCGCTGCGTCCGCGCCTGCGAGGAGGTCCAGGGCACGTTCGCGCTGACCATCTCCGGCCGCGGCTTCGACAGCCGGGTCTCGCCGGGCATGAGCGAGAGCTTCCTCGGCTCGGAATGCGTCTCCTGCGGCGCCTGCGTGCAGGCCTGCCCGACCGCGACCCTGACCGAGAAGAGCGTGATCGAGATCGGCCAGCCCGAGCACTCGGCCGTCACCACCTGCGCCTATTGCGGCGTCGGCTGCACCTTCAAGGCCGAGATGCGCGGGGAGGAAGTGGTGCGCATGATGCCGTACAAGGACGGCAAGGCCAATCGCGGCCATTCCTGCGTCAAGGGCCGCTTCGCCTGGGGCTATGCGACCCACAAGGAGCGCATCCTCAAGCCGATGATCCGCGAGAGCATCGACCAGCCCTGGCGCGAGGTCTCCTATGACGAGGCGTTCAAATTCGCCGCCGACAAGATGCGTGGCATCCAGGCGAAGTATGGCCGCGACTCGATCGGCGGCATCACCTCGTCACGCTGCACCAACGAAGAGACCTATCTGGTGCAGAAGCTGATCCGCGCCGGCTTCGGCAACAACAACGTCGACACCTGCGCCCGCGTCTGCCATTCGCCGACCGGCTACGGCCTTGCCACCACCTTCGGCACCTCGGCCGGCACGCAGGACTTCGACTCGGTCGAGGACAGCGACGTCATCATGGTGATCGGCGCCAACCCGACCGACGCGCATCCGGTGTTCGGCTCGCGCATGAAGAAGCGGCTGCGCCAGGGCGCCAAGCTGATCGTTGTCGATCCGCGCAAGATCGACCTCGTGAAGTCGGCGCATGTCAAGGCCGACTATCATCTGCCGCTGCTGCCGGGCACCAACGTCGCGATCCTGACCGCGATGGCGCATGTCATCGTCACCGAGGGCCTCGTCAACGAGACCTTCGTGCGCGAGCGCTGCGACTGGAGCGAGTTCCAGGACTGGGCCGAGTTCGTCGCGCTGGAGAAGAACAGCCCCGAGGCGGTCGCCCAGTTCACCGGCGTCGATGCGGAAGCGATCCGCGGCGCGGCCCGGCTCTACGCCAAGGGCGGCAACGGCGCGATCTACTACGGCCTTGGTGTCACCGAGCACAGCCAGGGCTCGACCACGGTGATCGCGATCGCCAACTTGGCGATGGCGACCGGCAACATCGGCCGCCGCGGCGTCGGCGTGAACCCGCTGCGCGGCCAGAACAACGTGCAGGGCTCCTGCGACATGGGCTCGTTCCCGCACGAGCTGCCGGGCTACCGGCACATCTCCGGCGATGCCGTGCGCGACCAGTTCGAGGCGATGTGGAACGTCAAGCTCAACCCTGAGCCGGGCCTGCGCATTCCGAACATGTTCGACTCCGCGATCGAAGGCACCTTCATGGGCCTCTACGTGCAGGGCGAGGACATCCTGCAGTCCGATCCGAACACCACGCATGTCGTGCAGGCGCTGTCGTCGATGGAATGCGTCATCGTGCAGGACCTGTTCCTGAACGAGACCGCAAACTACGCTCACGTGTTCCTGCCCGGCTCGACCTTCCTGGAGAAGGACGGCACCTTCACCAATGCCGAGCGCCGCATCCAGCGGGTCCGCAAGGTGATGACTCCGCGCAATGGCCTCGCCGACTGGGAGGTGACGATCGGCCTCGGGAAGGCGATGGGCTTCGAGATGACGTACAACCATCCCTCCGAGATCATGGACGAGATCGCGGCGTTGACGCCGACCTTCACCGGCGTCTCCTACCAGAAGCTCGAGGAAATGGGCTCGGTGCAGTGGCCCTGCAACGAGAAGTTCCCCGAGGGCTCGCCGATCATGCATGTCGACGGGTTCGTCCGCGGCAAGGGCAAGTTCGTGGTCACGGAGTATGTCGCGACCGACGAGCGCACCGGGCCGCGCTTTCCGCTGCTGCTCACCACGGGACGCATCCTGTCCCAGTACAATGTCGGCGCCCAGACGCGGCGCACCGAGAACGTGGTGTGGCACGGCGAGGACGTGCTGGAGATCCATCCGCACGATGCCGAGCAGCGCGGCATCCGCGACGGCGACTGGGTGCGGCTGACCAGCCGCGCCGGCGAGACCACGTTGCACGCGCTGATCTCCGAGCGCGTGGCGCCGGGCGTGGTCTACACCACCTTCCACCACCCGCTGACACAGGCCAACGTCATCACCACCGACTATTCGGACTGGGCGACCAATTGTCCGGAGTACAAGGTCACGGCGGTGCAGGTGTCGCAGTCCAACGGTCCGTCGGACTGGCAAAAGGCTTATGACGAGCAGGCCCGCAACTCGCGCCGCATCGCCCCGGTCGTGGAGGCGGCAGAGTAGCATGACCGATGCAGTGCGCATCACGGATCGTCTGGTCTGGCGCGACGGAGCCCTCACCGAGGGCCATCGTCGCGTGCCGGAGGAGACCGCGGTCGCGCTGACCTACAATGGCGGCACCCAGGCTGTCATGATGGCGACGCCGCAGGACCTCCGCGACTTCGCCATCGGCTTCAGCCTGAACGAAGGTCTGGTCACGAGCCGCGACGACATCATCTCGCTGGACGTCGTCGAGCTGGATGACGGCATCGAGCTCAGGATGTGGCTGCCCGACGCTCTCGCCGAACGCCTGGCCGAGCGCCGCCGCAACATCGCCGGCCCCACCGGCTGCGGCCTGTGCGGCATCGATTCCATCAGCGAAGCGGTCCGGCCGGCAGCGCATGTCCCCGACGGCCGGCGTTTCACGCCGCGCGACGTCATGGCGGCCCTGGCGGCGATCGAGCCGCTGCAGAAGCTCAACCACGAGACCCGCGCGGTGCACGCCGCCGCCTTCTGGACGCCGGCGCGCGGCATCGTCGCGCTCCGCGAGGATGTCGGCCGCCACAACGCCCTCGACAAGCTCGCCGGCCACCTCGCGCAAGCGCGCTGTGCGGCGAGCGAGGGCCTCGTGATCCTGACGAGCCGCGTCTCGGTCGAGCTGGTGCAGAAGGCGGCTGCCATGGGCGCACCCATCATGGTCGCGGTGTCAGCGCCGACCGCGCTCGCCATTCGCATGGCGGACGCCGCGGGCATCACGCTCATTGCCGTGGCCCGCAACGACGGCTTCGAAATCTTCACCCATCCCGACCGGATCGTCGCGAGCGCCGAGACTGGCGCGCGACCAACACAGACGGACAACACCCATGTCGCATAACCCCTCCGAGCGCCTCGTCTACATGGCCAACCAGATCGGCAAGTTCTTCCAGAGCCAGGGGCAGGAGAAAGAGGTCGCCGGCGTCGCCGAGCACATCAAGAAGTTCTGGGACCCGCGCATGCTCAAGACGATCTATGCGCACCACGATGCCGGCGGCGCCGGCCTCGACCCGGCGGTGAAGGAAGCGATCGGCCGGCTGAAGCAGGCGGCGGTCGCCAAGGAAAAGGCATAGGCGGCCGTCCGACCGCGCTCCCGGTCAGGTCATCCCTCCACGAGTGCCGTGAACACGCGCCGCACCTCGGTCTGAGTCTCGCGCAACCGCGCCTCGAGCGCCGAGAAATCCGGCGCGTCGCCTGCGCGGGCCATCACCCGCAGCAGGTCCTCGCCGGCCTGATCCGGCTTGAACTTGTCGCTGACGCACAGCCGCACGATCTGCGTCAGATCGTGATACAGCCGCGCAGCCTGGCGCAGGATCACGGCTTCAGCACGCGGCAGCACGCCGAGCCGCTCGGCATTGTCGAGCACCGCAAGCGTGCTGACGTCGAGGATCTCCGGCGTCGTCGCCGCATGCACGAGCTGCAGATATTGCGCGACGAAGTCGATGTCGACCATGCCGCCGGCGGCGTGCTTGAGATCCCACAGATCCGCCTCGCCCTTCTCGGCCGCGATCGCGCGGCGCATGTCGGCGACATCGCGCGCGATCGCACTCCTGTCGCGCACCCGCCGCAGCGCAGCCTGGATGATTTCCTCGATCCGAACCCGAAACGCCGGCGAGGCCGAGATCACCCGTGCCCGCGTCAGCGCCATGTGCTCCCAGGTCCACGCCTCCTGCTCCTGATAATGCGCAAAGGAGTCGATGTGCGAGGCCAGCGGGCCGGCGCGGCCCGACGGCCGCAGCCGCATGTCGATGTCGTAGAGCACGCCGTAATTGGTGCGCGAGGTGAAGGCTGAGATCAGCCGCTGGGTGAAGCGCGCGAAGTAGTGGGCGCCCTGCAGCGAGCGCTCGCCGTCGGAATCCGGGGCGTCGCCGTCGAAATCATAGAGCAGGATCAGGTCGAGATCGGACGAGGCCGTCATCTCGCGCGCGCCGAGCCGTCCCATCGCGACGATCGCGGTCTCCTGGCCCTTGATGCGGCCGTGCTGGGCGGCGAAGCGCTCCGTCACGAGATCATGCACGGTGTGCACGATGCCCTCGGCGACGTCGGCGAACGCGGTGCCGGCCTGCTGCGCCGACACCGTGCCGGAGAGGATGCGCGTGCCGATCAGGAACAGGCTTTCCTGGCCGAACAGCCTGAGACGATCGAGAAACTCCTCATAGGTCCCGGCATCCTGCAGCGTCGAGGCCAGCCGCTCGGACAATTCGCGCCGGTCCGGGATGGCGCCGAAGAAGCGCGGATCGATCAGGCCGTCCATCAGCCGCGGCTGCCGCGCCAGCATGTCGCCGAGCCGCGGCGCAGCGCCTAGCACGAGCGCGACGAGCGCAACGAGATCACGGTTCTGCCCGAGCAGCGTGATCAGGCGGCCGCCGAGCTGCAGCGCCTGCAGGAAGCGGTCGAAGGCCACGACGGCGCGATCCGGCTCGTCGGCATGGGCGAGACCATCGATCAGCGCGGGCAGGAAATCGGTGAAC
The DNA here is from genome assembly GCF_051167995.1 of Bradyrhizobium sp. HKCCYLRH3073. Lineage (NCBI taxonomy): Bacteria > Pseudomonadati > Pseudomonadota > Alphaproteobacteria > Hyphomicrobiales > Nitrobacteraceae > Bradyrhizobium > Bradyrhizobium sp. HKCCYLRH3073. The sequence continues at coordinate 170,850 of NZ_JBNPUD010000011.1, read as the reverse complement.
GCGGTGCGCGTCGCATCAGCACGGAACACGCGGTACTCGCCCGCCAGCCATTGCTGCAGGGTCTTGGCGACCATCACCGGATCGCGGAAGCCCAATCCGGCAAGATGCTCCATCAGGCGCGGCTCGTCGGGACCGGCGCCGTAGTTCACCGCGGGCAGGCTGACGGTGCCGGTCGGATCGCCCTCGAACAGCCTGGCGTAGTGCCCCTGCACGATGTCGAGATGGAACAGCAGATCGGCCGCGAACCGCTCGCGGCTCTCATAGCCGAAGAAGCATGCGAATCGGCTCACGCCCTCGACATCGTCGGGCAGGCTGTGGATCTGCTCGTCCGCCATCATCTGCAGGCGGTGCTCGACCCGGCGCAGGAACTCATAGGCCGTGGTGAGCTCGTCGCGCGCCTGCTCCGTGATCCAGTTGCTGGCCGTGAGCACGTCGAGCGCCTGGAGCGTCGGGCGCACGCGCAGCTCGGGATGACGGCCGCCGGCGATCAGCTGCTGGGTCTGGGCGAAGAACTCGATCTCGCGGATGCCGCCGCGGCCGACCTTGACGTTGTGGCCTTCGACCGCGATCTCGCTGTGGCCGCGATAGACCTGCATCTGCCGCTTCATGTCGTGGACGTCGGTCAGCGCCTGGAAGTCGAGATGCTTGCGCCACACGAACGGCGACAGCTCGGCCAGCATCGCCTCGCCCGCGACGACGTCGCCGGCACAGACCCGCGCCTTGATCATCGCGGCGCGCTCCCAGGTGCGGCCCTCGCGCTCGTAGTAGTGCAGCGCCGCCTCGGTCGACATCGCCACCTGCGTCGAGGCCGGATCCGGCCGCAGCCGGAGATCGACGCGGAACACGTAGCCGTCCGCGGTGCGGCTCTGCAGCAGCCGCGCCATCGCCTGGGTCACGCGGACGAAGAACGGCTGCGGCTCGATGTCGCGCGCCAGCGAATTGACCTCGGGATCGAAGAACACGATCAGGTCGATGTCACTCGAATAGTTGAGCTCGCCCGCGCCCATCTTGCCCATCGCGAGCACGAACAGGCCGCTGCCCTGCTCCGGATCGTCGGCATCGACGGGCGCGAGCCGGCCGCGCACCGTCTCCAGGCGCAACAGGTACCGCAGCGCCATCTGCACCGAGGACACCGCGACGTCGGTCAGCCCCGCCGTCACCTGCATCACCGGCCAGACGCCGCCGATGTCGCACAGCGCGATCAAGAGCGCCGCCTCGGATTTCAGCCGGCGCAAAAGGCTCATCACCTCGGCTTCGCTGGAAGCGGCAAACACCTCGCGGCCGGTGCGGGCGATCAGCTCGGAAAGATGCGCCTGCGGCTCGCAGCGCAAGAGACGGTCCAAACGATGGCCGTCGGCGCGGACGAGATCGAACAGATAGGGCGAGCACTCGGCAATCCCGAGCAGGATGGTGCGGGCCCAGCCGCCAGCGAGCAGCACGCGGAGCGAGGCGGCCAAGGACGGCTCGAGCTCGGCGAGCCACTCGTTGAGACGGAGTTCGGCTTTGTCGGGCGCACGGACATGTGGGCCGGCAACGAAACGTTCGGCCAGCATCTGCCCGTCCGCGTTTCCCGGCGCGGATGAGGTCATGCGGCCTTCTGTGGCACATCCTGCGCCGGCGCCGCAAGCTTGGCGGGCTGGCCTGCGCCGGCCGGCAGCACCAGGGTCGCGACCAGGCCCGGCCTGGCATCGCCGAGCCGGAGCTCGCCGCCATGCAGGGTCGCCACCGCGGCGGCGAGGCTGAGGCCGAGGCCCGACCCCGGCAAGGTGCGGGACGCCTCCAGCCGCACGAAACGCTCGACGGCGTGCTTGCGCTCGGCCTCGGGAATGCCCTCGCCATGATCGGTGACGCTGAGCAGCACCTGCCCGCCCTCGCGCCGGGCCTCGATCAGGATCTCGCGGCTGTCAGCGGCGGCGGCGGGATCGAGCGGCAACGCGGCCGGCTTGCCGTATTTGATCGCGTTTTCGACGAGATTGGCGAGCGCCTGGCTGATCAGCTCGCGATTGCCATGCACCGGCGCGGCCGCCGCCTTGACCCGCAAGGTCATCTCATTGTCCTCGGCCAGCGGCTCGTACAATTCGTGGATGCCGCCGGCGACCTCCGCCGCGTCGAACTCGACCATGTCGCCGCGCGCCTGCCCGGACTCCGCCCGCGCGATCATCAGCAGCGCGTTGAAGGTGCGGATCAGGCCGTCGGATTCCTCGATCGTGCGCTCCAGCGCGGCGCGGTACTCGTCCTCGGAGCGCGACTTCGCCAGCGCCTCCTCGGCGCGGTTGCGCAGCCGCGTCAGCGGCGTCTTGAGATCATGCGCGATGTTGTCGGAGACCTCCTTGAGGCCGGTCATCAGCGCCTCGATGCGCTCCAGCATCGCGTTGAGATTTTCCGCCAGGCGATCGAGCTCGTCGCCGCTGCGGCCGACCGGCAGACGGCCGGAGAGATCGCCATCCATGATCCGCCGCGTCGTGCCGGTCATGGCGTCGATCCGGTACAGCACGCGCCGCGCGACGAAGATGCCGCCGCCGATGCCGAGCACCACCACGACCAGCACCGACCATTGCGCCGCCTTGGCGACGATGCCGAACAGGCGGCGGCGCTCCTCGAGATCGCGGCCGATCAAAAGCCGGAAACCGCTGGAGAGCTGGGTGACATAGACCAGCGCGCGGTGGCTGTGCTCGGTGCTGTCGTCGAGCCGCCGGTAGAACGTCTCCGACCAGCCGGACGAGCCCATCACGCCCGGCGCCAGCGAGCCGACATTGCCGGCGATCGCCTGCCCGCTCGGCGTGGTGATTAGATAGAGATTGGCGCCCGGCCGCAGCGCGCGGCTTTCGATCGCGCCGACGATGCCGCGCAGGCCCCAGCGGGCGAAGATGTCGGTCATCTCGCTGATCTCGGAGGTGACCGTGGTCGAGATCTGCTCGGTGATGAGGCGGCGGGTGTTCCAGGCGAAATAGCCGAGCAGCGAGGCTGCGAACAGCGCAAACAACAGCAGATAGACCAGCGTCAGCCGGAATGCCGTGGTGCGGATCAGCTTACCGAAGGCCGTCACGGATCATGTACCCCGCGCCGCGGATGGTGTGGAGCAGCGGGCGGTCGAACCCCTTGTCGATCTTGGAGCGCAGCCGCGAGATGTGGACGTCGATCACGTTGGTCTGCGGATCGAAGTGATAATCCCAGACGTTCTCCAGCAGCATCGTGCGCGTCACCACCTGGCCCGCATGCTTCATCAGATATTCGAGCAGGCGGAACTCGCGCGGCTGCAGGGTCAGCTCGTCCTTGCCGCGGGCGACGCGATGCGACAGCCGGTCGAGCTCGAGGTCGCCGACCTTATAGGTGGTCTCCTCCGCCGGGCCGCCATGGCGGCGCGACAGCACCTCGACGCGGGCGAGCAGCTCGGCAAAGGCGTAGGGCTTCGGCAGGTAGTCGTCGCCGCCGGCGCGCAGGCCCTTGATGCGGTCGTCGACCTGGCCGAGCGCCGACAGGATCAGCACCGGCGTCCGGTTGCCCTTGTCGCGCAGCGCGCCGATCAGCGACAGGCCGTCGCGCTTGGGCAGCATGCGGTCGACCACCAGCACGTCGTAATCCCCGCTCTCGGCCATGGCGAGCCCCTCCTCGCCGTCGCTGGCGAGGTCTGCGACATGTCCGACCTCGCGGAACGCCTTGACCAGATAGTCGGCGGACTCGCGGTCGTCTTCGATGATCAGGAGGCGCATTGCGGAAACGGGGGCGGCGGTCACGGTTCGATGTCCATCTACATGGACCGGCCGCCGTTTCCGTGCAAGGCGGCATGGGCCCGGGGTTGATCGGCAGCAAAGTGGGCGGTGAGGCTGGGGGACCTCACCGCCCGAGTTCCTTCCGACGGAGGGGGGCATTATCCAACGGAAGGTTTGCGGGAGCGGAACTTGAAGCCCGCCCCCAGGAAGAGCCGCCGGTGCGGGGGCACATGCCGGCGGTCTCCCATCTCGTGAGGGCCTTCTCGTGAGAGCCTTGGCCCTCCCTTAGCCCTTGGCCAGCGGCACTGCGACGAAGCGCGACTGGCCGCCGCTCTTCACACGCATCAGCACGCTGTTCTTGTTGTCGGCCTTGGCGGCGTTGATGGCCTCGCGCACGTCACCGGCCGAGGTCACCGACTTGCCGGCCACTTCGAGGATGACGTCGCCTTCCTTGAAGCCGCGATCGGCAGCGGCGCTCTTCGGATCGACCTCGGTGACGACGACGCCTTCCTTGCCGGCGCCGGCGACGCTCGACGCGGGCGCCACCGTCATGCCGAGCTTCGGCACGTCGGCGCCGCGGGTCGGGCTCGCATTGTCGCCGCCGGTGTCCGCCTTGGCCTCGATGGTGTTCGGCAGCTTGCCGAGCGTCAGGTTGATGGTCTTGTCCTCGCCCTTGTGCAGGACGTTGAGCTTGACCGAGGCGCCCGGCGCGATGCCGCCGATGGTGCGGGCGAGCTCACGCGCGTCCTTCACCGGCTCGCCGTTGACAGCGGTGATGACGTCGCCGGACTGGATGCCCGCCTTCGCCGCCGGACCGTTGGCCTGGGGCTCGGCGACCAGCGCGCCCTCGGCCTTCTTCATGCCGAGGCTGTCGGCGATGTCCTGCGTCACCGGCTGGATCTGCACGCCGATCCAGCCGCGGCTGACCGAGCCGTTGTCCTTGAGCTGCGCCACCACGCTCTTCACCGTCGAGGCGGGGATCGAGAACGCGATGCCGACGCTGCCGCCGGACGGCGAGTAGATCGCGGTGTTGACGCCGACGACATTGCCGTCGACATCGAACGCCGGACCGCCGGAATTGCCCTTGTTCACGGGCGCGTCGATCTGGATGAAATCATCATACGGGCCGTTGCCGATGTCGCGGCCGACCGCCGAGACGATGCCCGCCGTCACCGTGCCGCCGAGGCCGAACGGATTGCCGACCGCCAGCACCCAGTCGCCGATGCGCGGCTTGCCGTCGGCGAGCTTGGCGAACGAGAAGTTCGAGCCGCCCTCGACCTTGATCAGCGCCAGATCCGTGCGCGGATCGGTCCCGATCACCTTGGCGCTGTAGGTCTTGCCGTCGTCGGTCGTCACCTCGACCTTGTTGGCGCTGTCGACCACGTGGTTGTTGGTCACGGCATAGCCGTCGGCGGAGATGAAGAAGCCGGAGCCCTGCCCGGTCACGGCGCGACCGCCACCACGGCCGCCGCGGCCCGGCATGCCGGGAATGCCGTTCTCACCGCCGAAGCGGCGGAAGAAGCGCTCCATCGGCGAGCCCGGCTGGAACGGCAGATCCTCGTCGCTGTCGTCCTTCGACACCTTCTCGGCGATGTTGACCTTGACCGAAATCACCGACGGCTTCACCCGCTCCACGATGTCGGCAAAGCCGATTGGGCGCGCGACCTTGCTGACCTCGTTCGCCACCTGCGCATGCGCCGAGGTCGAGAACAGGTCGAGCGGCGCCCCCTGCGGCGACAGGCCGTAGGCGGCAACACCGAGGCCCGCGACCACGGAGGCCATCAGCGCGAACTTGCGCGCCGAGAACAGCCCGCGCCGGGACTGGCGATAGGATGGAAGCGAGGACAGGTCGGTCGGACGGTCGGTCATACGGTTTTCTCCGCAAGTGATTTTGGTCAAGGTCTAAACGTGTGTCCCGGGCTGTGCGCCCCGTTCGCAAGTGAAGATGGGACTTGCCGCCTTACGGCGTGCTGGCTGCGGCGTTAAACTTCTGTAATGGATGGACACGATCACTGCGGCGGAATGGCGCAGATGGCGGGCGGCGGGCGAAAAGGCTTTTTATTTCAATGAATTGCCTCATCCACGCCAGCCCCAGGCTCGCCATCTTTGTGGCCCGCCCGACCAAAGTCGTATCGCGCCCCACCCTCGCTCCGTAGGGCGGGTTAGCCGCAGGCGTAACCCGCCACCCCGCCCACCGGCCCGCGACAAGCGGACGACGCTTGCGCTCATCCGCCCTACCGATCCCGTACACATCTGCGCTCCCGTAGCCCGCATGAGCGCAGCGACACGCGGGATCACCCGCGCCTTCAATGTCGCGCAAGCTCCCACCCCAATCTCCGTCATTGCGAGCGAAGCGACGTGTCCGCCGAAGCCCGTCGGGCGAAGGCGGAAGCAATCCAGGGTGGTGGGCGGGACTCTGGATTGCTTCGCTTCGCTCGCAATGACGAGGTGACATCTCGATCCACACTGTCAAACAGCCCTTGGAGATACGCATCATCATCCTCGCGACGCATCCCGCGCCCGAGTCATGCCCTTGAACTTGCACCCTCGCATCGAGGGCACAGGGAAGGCCGGGCGCTGGCCGCGCCCGTGGCCCGCCTGCGGAAAAAAATGCAGGCGGCAGGTACCACAGGTCTGGCCGAACACGCCCGGCCCTCCCTGCGCGATGGTGTTAACGCTTATACGTGATCTCCCCGGGGACCGGCTGATTGACCCCGTCGCCAGTGAATCATCACCACCGGCTTGACCTCGGCACCGGGAGGCCAGAACGACACGATTTCACGTCCGCGTTCCGCTGTTCGTCGGCGAGGCAAAACCCCGCTGCAGCAGCCCGCGTCCATCGCATTCCATCCCGACGTCCGTGACGATCGCGATACGCCCCCTCGGTGGAACGGAACGCGGGGAAGATACGGGTGATTTGGGATGGAAGGCAAGCGGATTTTTGATTTTCGGAAACAAGGAACCGATTTTCCGACACGACACATCTACCGAGGAACCTGGGCCCCTGGCGCCGCCGTGGAGTGCTGGCATCCACGTCGAACCGCTGTGCGCAAACATATAATCGTGGGATCCTGGCTTTCCGGAGCTGTTATTTACAGGCTGGATCTTAGTAGATTAACCTGAAATGTCCGTTCCCCCTCCAACGCCACTTGATTACTTGGTGACCGAAGGACAAGCCTATCAGACGGTGGCCCGGCTTTAGTTGCGCCAGCGCGTACGACCATCTGGAAGTGTGGAAGTCTCACGCCCTCCTCCAGCAGACAACACTCGACGTACCGGAGTTTAGAAGCGCAGGGACAAGGGCCGTCGTGAGGACGGTCAGCGAAATTCGCATGGGAATGTCGCTTATGCGTCCATTCGCCGTCCCATAAATGGAACGCGCTCGTAAGGTGATCGAGAACGTATTGGACGACGGAATAATCATAGTCGAGATGAAGAACCGAGTATTTCTGAACAGGATCGGTCACTAGAGATACTTCCAGCGGCTCGGCTTCGTAGATGATTCGGTAGCACAACTGGCCGGCGTAGACGCGACCGACTACATGCCCGCACGGCTCAACTGGCGTACTCTGCACGCCGCAAATCGAGCACGCCCACTTCTTGTAGCGCATGCCCGGGCTAGCAAAGTGTCGGTACGGAAAGAGCGATTGCCACAGAGCAACGAGCTGCGCGCGATCCTTAGTCAGTGGACCAATTCTTTTTAAGAATGGGTTCTCGATAAGGCGGGCGAATGCAAGTTCTGCTTTCTCCAAATTACACCAACCATCGTAGAATTTTCCGCGCGCCATAAGATGATAGGCATCAAGGTAGAGAACAGTTCCGTCCGCAAAGGTCTGAATCGCCCATAAGCGATTTTTCTCTTCTGAGGGAATCGGACCTGTTTTGAGGTACTTTGCGTTACGGCTAAGCTCTCGCCAGAAACTCTTCAGCGGCTTACGAACGTTAGCAACTATTTTCTCGGCCAGGCTCTCTGAATGTAAAACCCTGATCATAGCTAGCTCTTCGATGCGGGAAGCCGCGTCCGTGGATGAGCCTGATGTGGACTGGCAGGAGCAGTATCGAGTTCATCGACAAAGCGCGGCACAGCTCGCTTAAGAAAGTCGCCGAGGTCTTTGGGATCTCCCTTGAAATGAACCTTTAGCGTTTTGTGGTTAGGTCCTTCAACAATTAGCGTAATCTCAGCGGTGTCTCCGGTCGCATGCCCTGGCAGTAGTGCGTCCATTCGCGCAGCCAGGATATTGATTACGAGCGGAACAGCAATCGAGGAGACAAACAAGGTTGGCAACCGCCACGCCTTCGAATGCAGAGCTAGCTCACGATAATCTGCACTCCGGATTGCTATTCCAAGGCTTCCATCGGCGCCAAGAGCTTCTCTGAAACGCGCTAGGAACGCTTCGGAGCCAACCGGGAATACCGGCCCCTCTGAGCCATATGACACGTGTGGAACCGCCAGCACCTGGGCCTTCAACAATGCAGCACGCTGGGCCGCATCGACCCAAGGCTGGTCAAGCCAATAACCCTTGCCCTCGTCAGTTTCCTTGACTTCGAACTTCAGGAATTCGCGAGAAAATGCGTCAGTCATCGTCCCCTCCATCGAAACGATAAATGGGAAACTTGACGCAAATCTTCAAGCTAGTCTGCTGGGAGCTGTTTGCAGCACCTACCCATGACCTCATGTCTTCTAATTTTCGCGGCCGTATGAGGTCGCAGGAATCGTATGCTGCCAACTCGTAGCAGAAAAGAGACTTTCGAACTAATCCCCCTCATTTTCAACACCTTAGATGAACTCTCGCTGCTTTGCCGTAGGGACGCCAGCATGTAGCGCGGCAATCCGGGATAACCTCTGAAGTACGTTTGATCCCATGTGTCGCGCCTAGGAATCCGCTGGCGTGACGCGAGCGACCGCCACAAACTCCGCTGTCGTCCCTGCGAACGCAGGGACCCATACTCCGCCGCGGTCGTTGTTAGAAAAGACTGGTCCGATATCCCGCCAATCACACCCGCCTGGGGTTATGGGCCCCGGATCGGAGCGTGCTGCGCACGCTTGTCCGGGACGACAGCGGAGGCCTGGGTGACGGATTTGCGTCAGCGGCAGGAGCGGCGGCGGCAGCACGTAGTGCGTAAGGCGGCTTAGCCGGAGGCATAAGCCCCCGCTGTTTGTTGGGCAGGAATGGCGGATTACGCTGCGCTAATCCGCCCTACTAGTCCGTCATCGGCGCAACACATCGCTCCACCCTCACGCCGCCTGCAACGATCCCAGGAAGCGGCTCACTTCCCGCTTCAACCGGCCGCTCTCCGCCGACAGCGACCTCGCCGCCGCCAGCACCTGGGCCGACGCCGACCCCGTCTCCGACGCCCCCCGCTGCACGTCGTCGATGTTGCGGGAGACGCGTTGGGTGCCGTTGGCGGCGTGCTGGACGTTGCGGGAGATCTCCTGCGTCGCGGCGCCCTGCTCTTCCACGGCGGCGGAGACGGCGGCGGAGATTTCCGACAGGCGGCCGATGGTGCTGCCGATCTCCTTGATCGAGCCGACCGACTCCTCGGTGGCGGCCTGGATGCCGGAGACCTGCTGGGCGATCTCGCCGGTGGCCTTCGCGGTCTGCTCGGCCAGCGCCTTGACCTCGGCGGCGACCACCGCGAAGCCGCGGCCGGCCTCGCCCGCGCGCGCCGCCTCGATGGTGGCGTTGAGCGCCAGCAGGTTGGTCTGGCCGGCGATGCTCGAGATCAGCTCGAGCACGTCGCCGATGCGGGTCGCGGCCTTCGACAGGGTGCCGACGCGCTCATTGGTGCGGTTGGCCTGCGCCACGGCTTCGCTGGCGATGCGCGCGGATTCCTGCACCTGGCGGGAGATCTCGCTGACCGAGGACGACAGCTCCTCGGCGGCGGAGGCCACCGTCTGCACGTTGGACGACGCTTCCTGCGAGGCGGCGGCGACCTCGGTCGACAAATCCTGGCCGCGCGCGGCGGTGCTGGTCAGCGTCCCGGCGGAGGCTTCGAGCTCGCTGGAGGCATGCGACACCGCATCGACGATCTCGCCGACGGCCTGCTCGAACTGGCGGGCGAGCTTGGCCATGTCGTCCCGGCGCTGCTGCTCCTGCCGCGCTTCGGCGTCGGCATGCTCGGCGCGCAACCGCTCGGTCTCGGCCATGTTGTCCTTGAACACCTGGATCGCCGTCGCCATGGCGCCGATCTCGTCGCGGGCGCCGCGGCCGGGGATCTCGACGGCGACGTCGCCGCTCGCGAGCCGTCCCATCGCCCGCGTCATCGACGCCAGCGGGCCTGTGATGCTGCGCGCGATCAGGACCGCGACGAGGCAGCCGAACAGGATGGCGGCGACGCCGACCAGCGTCTGCAGCGAGATCGTGCTGGCGATGGCGCCCTCGGCCGATGTGCGCGAGGCGTGATAGTCGGCATTCACGCCGGTCTCGGCGGCCTTGAGCGTGTCGATGCTCCGGGCGATCAGCGGCTCGATCGCGGTGGCGTAGATGTCCTCGGACTTCAGCGCCGCGGCGGCGGTGGCCTCGAACGCGGTCTTGTTGAGCGCCAGCGAAGCCTTCACCGGGGCGATCGCGGCCAGCACGCCCGCCGGCGGCGACGCGCCCTCCAAGGTGGCGAGCCGCTGCTCGACATTGTCGACGCCGGCGCGGAAGGCGGACGCCGACTTGGTATCGCGCAGCGCCAGGAAGCGCCAGGTGGCGATGCGGACGAGCTGCAGCCGGGCGTCGATGTCCGCGACCGCGGTGATCACCTCCGGCTCCTTGCTGATGCGCGCCGCGATCGACAGCTTGGCGGCCTTGGCGGCGAGGTCCTCGCCGCCCGGCAGCAGCGCGGCGCGGCCGGACTTCACCTGCTTGACGGCGTCGCTCAGCGCATCGCGCTGGGTCTTCATCTGCGCGATCTCGCTGGTGAGATCGCCGTAGAGCTTGCGCTGCTCCGCCGACAGCCGACCGGCGGTGGCCGCCTGCAGCAGCGCCGTCGCCGCCGCCTCGCGCTCGGCCGCCTCCTTGAGCGCCGGCTCGTTGGCGTCGTGGATGTAGCGCAAATTGGCGCGCTGGATCGCCTGCAGATGGTTGGAGACCTGCAGGATGCGCGCGGTCGCGTCCGACAGCGCCGACATGCTCGCGACCTGGTCGCGCACCGCCCACAGATTCCACACCGCCACCGCGGCCATCACGGCGCCGGCGACGATGAGCGCCGCAAAGCCGGCGTAGAGACGCCCCCTGATCTTCAAGCTCATCATGTCCTCGTCCGCTCCCCCAAGAGCGGCAGGCGGGCGAACTGACGTCGACACGCGCCTGCCCCGCAGCAGCGGCCGCCTGGCTGGCGACTCACAGCTGTGCTGTATGCACGATGGGCGGTATTTACTAATAGCGGGTTAGACGGAGCCGCGGGGACGGGGCATCGTTTGTCGCCGAGCTACGCAGTCCGGATGCGTGCCGTCCGGTGCACTCAGCTCGCGGCGGACGCAGGTGCGCTCAACTCACCCGGTCGTCATGCGCGGGCTTGACCCGCGCATCCATCCGCTGCGCAGACGGACAGACGTGGATGGCCGGGTCAAGCCCGGCCATGAAAGGGGAGAGAGGTGGGCTCACAACGCACGCCATGACAGCGGAGAAATACAACTGGTGCCCCCGGCGGTGCGCCTGTCCTCAGCTCGCCTTCACGCTGATGATGAACGCATCGACCTCGCGCTTCAGCGTCTCGGCCTGCTGCGACAGGTCGCCGGCGGCGTCGCGGGCCTCCGAGGCGAGGCGGCCGGTTTCGGCCGAGGTGGAGGAGATCTGGGCGATGTGGTTGGAGACGTCGAGGGTGCCGCGGGCGGCTTCCTGGACGCTCCTGGAGATGTCCTGGGTGGCAGTGCGCTGCTGCGAGGTGTCGACCTCGATGCCGGACATGATGGCGCTGATCTCCGACAGCGTGGTCGAGATGCCGTCGATGGCGCCGCGGGTCTCGGCGGTGATGCCCTGGATGCTGGCGACGTGGGCGGAGATCTCGTCGGTCGCCTTGCTGGTCTGGTTGGCGAGGTTCTTCACCTCCGACGCCACGACCGAGAAGCCCCGGCCGGCCTCGCCGGCGCGGGCGGCCTCGATGGTGGCGTTCAGCGCCAGCAGATTGGTCTGCGAGGCGATCGCCTGCACGAGCTGGACCACGGCGCCGATCTTCTCGGCGGCGTCCGACAGCGCGTGGATGGTGTTCTTGCTCTTCTCGGCCTGCGAGGCCGCGCCCTCGGCGCGCTGGGTGGCGTCGGAGACGCGGCGGCTGATGGTGCCGATCGAGCTCGTCATCTCCTCGGTCGAGCCGGCCACGGTCTGGACGCTGCGATTGGCGTGGTTGGCGGCGGCCTCGACCGCATTGGCCTTGGCCGAGGTGTCGTTGGCGGCGCGCGACAGCGTCTCGGCATTGCTCTTCAGCCGGATGGCCGACGATGCCACGCTGCCGACGACGGATGCGACGAGGTCGTTGAAGGAATGGATGCGGCCGTCGAGGAAGCGCGAGCGCTCGCCCTGGCGCTGCGCCTCCTGCAGCTCGCGCTCCGTCAGGCGCTGGCGCTCGATGCCGTTGGTCTTGAACACCTCCAGCGCGCCGGCGAGCTGGCCGATCTCGTTGCCGAGGCCGAGGCCGGGAATGCGCGTGTCGTATTTCTGGCCGGCGACGTCGCGCATGGCCGAGACCATCGCGGCGAGCGGGCGCAGGATGCCGTTCTGCACGGCGGCATAGGTCATCAGGCAGACGGCGCTGGCGAACACCGCGATGGCTGCGCAGGCCATCAGGAAATAGGAGAACGCCGACTGCGCCTGCTGATAGGTCAGCATCGCATGATCACGGGCGGGGCCGCTGAGATGGGCGAAGTCCGACGACAGGCTGGTGATCTGGTTGTTGAGATAGAGCACCGCGATGAAGCCGGTGCCGCCGCCGATCGCCAGGAGCATGAGGAGAGAGGCGACGACGCCTCCCACGAGGAAGCGGATCGTCAGATTGCTGCTGGAGAACATGGCCTTGCCCGGGTACGTCAGACGGAATGTCAACGCACACTTCCAGACAAAGGTAAAATAAGCTGAAAGCGCGGGTCGGTGCGGAGCACGGGAAAGCACGGGGGCTTTGCGGATCGACGGCGCGTTCTCATTTGGTGCGCACGCTTCTTACTCGCGACAGCCGGCCTTCGCACCACGCGCGCTTTCAGCCCGCCTCTCTCCGTCGTCATGGCCGGGCTTGACCCGGCCCCGGGTCAAGCCCGGCATGACGGAGTAACTAACTGGCAGGGGATCGTGGCGTTAGCGGATCATCATGTCGCCGGCGGCTGCTGCTCGGCGGCCATCAGCGCGGCGAGGCGCGCCTCCTCCTCGGCCGTCAGCTTGGGCGTGGCCTCCGCGCCGCGCTGCCCGCGGCGGCGCACCTGCCACCACAGCGCCAGGCCGCCGCCGAGCAGCAGCACCGGCGGCAGCAGCCACAGCAGCAAAGTCTGGCGCTCGAAGCGCGGCTTCAGCAGCACGAACTGGCCGTAGCGCGCGACCAGGAAATCCAGCACCTGATTGTCACTGTCACCGGCCGCGAGCCGCTCGCGCACCAAGAGGCGCAGGTCGCGCGCCAGCGGCGCGTCGGAATCGTCGATCGACTGGTTCTGGCAGACCATGCAGCGCAGCTCGCGCGACAGCGCGCGGGCGCGCTGCTCCTTGGCGGTGTCGGCCATGACCTCGTCGGGCTGCACCGCATGCGCCACCGGCGAGCTCAACAGCAGCAGCGCGAGCGCGAGGAGGCTGAGACTGCGTCGCATCCGCCCTACTCCGCCGGCTGCAGCGCGCGCGCGGCACGTGCCGGGCGCGGCGCGCCGACGCGCAGGCGCCGGTCGGACAGCGACAGCAGGCCGCCGAACGCCATCAGCACCGGACCGAACCAGATCAAGAGCACCAGCGGCTTGTGATAGATGCGCACGGCGAGGCCGCCGTCGGGGGTGGCATCGCCGAGCGAGACGTAGAGCTGGCTGACGCCGCGGGTCATCAGCGCGGCTTCCGTCGTCGACATGCCGCGCGTGGCGAAGCTGCGCTTGCTCGGCGTCAGGACGCTGAGCTGCCGGCCGTCCTGGCTGATGACGAAGGTGCTGACGACCTCGCTGAAGTTCGGGCCCTGGCGCTGGCTCATGCCGTCGAACTTGATCTGGTAGCCGGCGAGATTGCGGACGTCGCCGGGACGCAAGGTCGAGATCAGCTCGCTGTTCCAGGTGGTCTCGCAGACGATGCCGAGCAGCGCGACGCCGAGGCCGGCATGGGCGAAGGCGGTGCCCCACACCGAGCGCGGCAGGCCGGCCGTCCGGTGCAGCGCGGTCTTGAACGGCACGCGGGCCACGCCGGTGCGCTCGACCAGATCGACGACCGAGCCGGTGATGACGAACACGCCGAGGCCGATGCCGAGCGGCGCCAGCGCGCTGCCCCCGCGCGCCCAGGCCCAGACGATCGCGATCGCCACCAGCGCCGTGACGCCGGCCGCGAGCAGCCGCTGCGTCGCCGCGACGAGGTCGCCGCGCTTCCACGCCAGCATCGGGCCGAACGGCACCATCAGCAAGAGCAGCGCGAACAAGGGGCCGAAGGTGATGTTGTAGAACGGCGCGCCGACCGAGAGCTTGAAGTCGAGCGCCTCCATGATCACCGGATAGAGCGTGCCGAACAGCACGGTGGCGCAGGACACGGTGAGCAGCAGATTGTTCAAGACCAGCGCGCCCTCGCGCGAGATCGGCGCGAACAGCCCGCCCTGCTTCAGCGCGGTGGCGCGGCCGGCGAACAGCGTGAGGCTGCCGCCGATGAACAGCACGAGGATGCCGAGGATGAACACGCCGCGGGTCGGATCGCTGGCGAAGGCATGGACCGAGGTGATGACGCCGGAGCGCACCAGGAAGGTGCCGAGCAGCGACAGCGAGAAGGTCAGGATCGACAGCAGGATGGTCCAGACCTTGAGCGCGTTGCGCTTCTCCATGACGACGGCGGAGTGCAGCAGCGCGGTGCCGGCGAGCCAGGGCATCAGCGAGGCGTTCTCGACCGGGTCCCAGAACCACCAGCCGCCCCAGCCGAGCTCGTAATAGGCCCAGTACGAGCCCATGGCGATGCCGAGCGTCAGGAAGATCCAGGCCATCAGGGTCCACGGCCGCACCCAGCGCGCCCAGGCGGCATCGATGCGGCCTTCGAGCAGGGCCGCGATCGCGAACGAGAACGAGATCGAGAAGCCGACATAGCCGAGATAGAGCATCGGCGGGTGCACCGCGAGGCCGATGTCCTGCAAGACGGGATTGAGGTCGCGGCCCTCGATCGGCGGGTTGGCGAGGCGGGCGAACGGATTCGACGTGGTCAGGATGAACAGATAGAACGCGGTCGCCACCCAGGCCTGCACCGCGAGCACGCGGGCGCGCAAGGACAGCGGCAGGTTGTTGCCGAACATCGCGACCATGGCGCCGAACAGCGCCAGGATCGACACCCACAGCAGCATCGAGCCTTCGTGGTTGCCCCAGACGCCGGTGATCTTGTAAAGCAGCGGCTTCATCGAGTGCGAGTTCTCGAACACGTTGGCGACCGAGAAGTCCGAGGTCACGTGCAGGGTGACCAGCGCGATGAAGGAGAGACCGGCGAACAGCAATTGCGCCAGCGCCGCCGAGCGGCCGACATTCATCAGCGCGACGTCACGTTGATGCGCGCCGAGCATCGGCACGGTGGACTGGATCAGCGCCAGCGCGAGCGCCAGCACCAGGGCATAATGTCCGCTCTCTGCAATCACTGCGTCGCTCCTGCAGCCGTCTTCTCGGCGCCTTCGCGCATCGACACCGGGCTTGGCGTGGCTGCGCCGGCTGGCGTGGCTGCGCCGGCTGGCTTGGCCGCCGCGCCGGGTTTGCCGTAATCGTCCTTCCAATGGCCCTGCTTCTTCAGGGCATCGGCGACTTCCTTCGGCATGTAGGTCTCGTCATGCTTGGCGAGCACGGTGTCGGCCTTGAACACGCCGGCGGCATCGAGCGCGCCCTCGGCGACGACGCCCTGCCCTTCGCGGAACAGATCCGGCAGAATGCCCTTGTAGGCGACCGGCAGCTTGGCGCCGCCATCGGCCACTTCGAACGTCACGGCGAGATCGTCGCCCTTCTTCAGCGAGCCCGGCTGCACCAGGCCGCCGAGCCGGAAGCGCTTGCCCGGGCCGATATGCTTTTCCGCCACCATGGTCGGTGTCGAGAAGAACACGATGGAGTCGCGCAGCGCATTCAGCACCAGCCCGGCCGCGACCGCGAGCACGAACAGCGCCCCGCCGATGATCGTCAAACGCCTCTGCTTGCGTGTCATCCCTTGATCCCGTTGGCGGCGGAAGCGCCGCTCATCCATCCAAGCCGAAAGTCTTCACACCCTCGTTGAGCTGCCGCAACCGCTCGGCATCGCCGGACACCGCCTGCCGCGCCTCCGACAGCGCCCCCTTGGCCTTGTCGAGATCGCCCATCACGACATAGGCGCGCACCAGGCGCAGCCAGCCCTCGACGTCGTCGCCATTCTGCTTCAGCCGCGCCGCCAGCCGGTCGACCATGCCGCGGATCATCGTCTCGCGATCGCCTGCGCTCATGTCCTTGGCCGCGGCGATCGTCTCGCTCGGCAGCGCCGGCACCTCGCCGCCGCCGACGCGGGCCAGCGCCGCCGTCACCAGCGGCCGCCATGGCGCATCCGCGGGCGCCTTGCCCAGCATCGCCCGCCAGATCGCGCTCGCCTCGTCCTTGCGGCCGTCCTGCTCGGCAGAGAGGCCGAGATAGTAGTTCGACTTCGGCTCGTCGGCCTCGAGCGCATGGGCGCGCTCGAACTCCGCCTTGGCCTCGGCGGTGACGACGCCGCCGGCGGCCGCGGTGATCATCTCGCCGAGATCGGCGCGCTTGGCCGCACCGTCGCCGGCATAGGTGATCATGTTGCGATAGGCCCGAATCGCGTCATCGGTGCGGCCGAGCCGCGCCAGCACCGGGGCGAGCACGGTCCAGCCGCGGCCGTCGGTCGGGTTCTTCTGCAGGTGCTGCTCGACCTGCGCCACCAGCGTTTCCAGCGGCTGCGTCCCGTTGGGCGCCGCGCGGGCGGTGAGCGGGAAATCCGGCAGTTGCGGCGAGCCGAGCGGGAGGTAGACCGCGAGCGCCACGATCGGCACGCCGATCAGCGCCAGCACCGCCGACGCGCGGCGCAGACCGAGGCTCGGCTTCACCGCAGCCTCATCCTCCTGGTCGGCCGCGGCCAGAAGGCGGCGGCTGATCTCGACCCGCGCGGCTTCCGCCTCGACCTTGCCGATCAGCCCGGTTTCGACGTCGCGCTCGATCTCCGCCAGCTGGTCCTTGTAGACGGCGACCTCGCGCCCGTCCGACGCGGCCCGCGCGCCCAGCCCGAGCGGCAGCAGGACGGCGAAGATCGCCGCGGCCGTCATCACGGCGAACACGAACCAGAGAGTCATCGGACAGGGTTCCAGTCAGCGCCTACCGGCAGGCGCGCCTCGCGCCGCTTTTAACCAGCACCGTTCCCGGCGGCAATTCACATTTGCCGCCGTGGTAGCCCAGCCGTCCGAGCCGAAAAACTCAGGACAATTACGTAATTAGGGGACCTCGAACTCGGCGCTCTTGGCGAGATAGCTGCCGTGCCCGTTCAGGGCCACCAGGAAATAGGTCCCCGGCCGGACATGGTCGGTGAGCCTGATCCGCAGCGACCCGACCGGGACCGGAGAGGCGATGGTGGTGACGGGATCGGGGAGTGGCGCCCCGCTCGTCTTGTCGACGAGCACGACCTTGGCCTTGATCATGAGGTTGCGATAGGTCGCGCGCACGACGCGGTTCTCGACCTCGACGAAGTTGATAACGGAAATCATGGTCTTGATGAAAACGGATGGAACCTGGCGGGAACCTATGCGTGGCCCCGGGGCGGGGTCAACCTGAAATTGCAAAAATCAAAACGTGGACAGACTAGCAGAAAATCTCAACCGGCGCGCGAGGATTTTCGCTCGCCGTTCATCGCGTTCTCGGCCGCCCTGCTCATCAATTGGGCGTAGTCGTTGCCGAACAGGACGTGACAGAAGCGGATCGCCGCCGACACCTGCGACTGCCGATAGGCGCGCGCCCGCGCGTCGCCCGAGCGCAGCGACTGCACCAACGCTTCGGTGGCCTTCTCGACATATTGCTGCAGATCGGAATAGGTCCGCAGCGTCACCTCGTTGATCGCGAGCTCGCTGGCATAGTTGCGGCAGACCGCGACGAACTCGATCAGCGCCGCCACCTCCTCGACCTCGCCGCCGTCGACGCCGGCGCCGGCCGGAATGTCCTTGTCGGCGCGCTGGCGCAGGATGCGGCGGACGCGGCCCGGCACGCTGTCGATCTCCGATTGCAGGGCATTGGAGATGTCGGCGCGGATCGCCGTGAGCTGCTTGCCCCAGTTCGATTCCGAGCGCAGGTCGAGCTCGGTGCGCAGGCCGCGAACGCCGTCATGCAGCGTCTTCAGCGTATCGCCGAGATTGGAGAAATGACCGCGCCGGATGTCGGCGCGCAGCACCGAGGCGAGGCCGGCGAGATCGTTGAGCGCGATGGTGACGGCGACGCCGAACGGGGTCGCCGCCACGCGGATCTCATCGTCCGATGCCGCGATCTTGGTGGCGAGCCGGATGATCTGCCAGGGCGCGGCGAGCCGCTGCATCACCAGCGACAGTGCGAACGGCAGCATCGAGGGCGTCTGCAGTGACGGCACGTTGATGGCTTCGGTGACGGAGGCAATCTGCGAATCGCCGAGCACGCGGATGATGCCGGGCAGCCGGCCGTTGAGGCCGTCGAGCGCCTCGCGATTCTGCAGCACCAGCCCGATCGGCAGCAGATCCTCGATCACGCTGGGTGCGCCGATGCGGGCGAGCGCGCGCTGGCGGTCGCCGGTCGCGTTGGGGCCGACGAGGTTCAACAGCGCCTCGGCGGCGGCGCGCTGCAGCTTGCGTGCGGCCATCTCGACCTCGCGCGAACTGTCGCCGGCGACCGACATCGCGGCCTCGAATTCGGCGTAGCGCTCCGGCGCGCCTTCGCGGCCGAGCCACTGCCAGACCGGCAACAGCGAGGCACGGCGGATCTGGCCGGGACGGAGAGGACCGGTGGAATCGGTGAGGAACGGGTCGAGCGGCCGGAACAGCCGACGCGGGCCATCGCCACTCTGGCGGCGCTCCTCGCGGGCCGGCGGACGAGCGACCTCGATGGCGGGTTGGGGACGCACGGGATCCAATGTTGGAGCGGGAGCCGGCGGCGCGACGGGCCGCACCACCTTGCGCAACTGCTCGAGCACCAGGGTCGCCACGGCGACGTCCTGGCCACGCTCGATGGCGCGCTCGAATTCGCGCATCAGGAGCGACTGCGCGTTCGGCGGCAGCTGCCCGAGATATTCCCTTAACCGCTCGTGAGCTGTCTGACCCATGCGCCGGCGTGCAAATTTCCACGGCGAGAGCGCACATCGCGCACCCCTGCCCGGACCATACGGTCCGCGGTATTAAGAACACCTTTAGGATGGCGAAATTCGCCGCCCCGTCAAACGCCGGGCAATCTCAGCTCCGCCCGCAGTCCCCCGGTCGGGGCATCGCCCAGGGTCAGGCGGCCGCCATAGAGCGCGGCCAGATCGGTGACGATCGACAGCCCGAGCCCCGACCCCGGCTTGGATTCGTCCAGCCGCTGGCCGCGCCGCAGCACCTGGGCACGCTCGGCGGCCGAGAGGCCGCGGCCATCGTCATCGACCACGATCCGCAGCATCGGCGAGGCCCCGGACTGGGCCGGCCGCTCCACGGTGAGCTCGACCGAGACCCGCGACGTCGCCCATTTGCAGGCATTGTCGACCAGATTGCCGACCATCTCCTCCAGATCCTGGCGCTCGCCGCGAAACCTCGCGGCGGGATCGGCGGTCGCCTCGACCACGATGCCGCGGTCGCGGTAGATCTTTTCCATGGTGCGGCGCAGCGCCTCGATGGCCGGCGCCACCTCCGTCACGGTGGACACGATGGTGACGCGCGCAGCGATCCGCGCCCGCTCGAGGTGGTGGGCGACCTGGTCGCGCATGACGTCCGCCTGCTCCATCACCTTGGCGGCGAACGGGTCCGCCGCATGGGTCGCCGCTTCATTCACGATGACCGAGAGCGGCGTCTTGATGGCATGGGCGAGATTGCCGACATGCGTGCGCGCCCGCTCGACGATCTCGCGATTGGCATCGATCAGGGCATTGGTCTCGCGGGCCAGCGGCGCGATCTCCACCGGGAACTCCCCTTCCAGCCGCTCGGCGCGCCCGGACCGGATGTCGGCGATCGATTCGGAGATGCGTTTCAGCGGCGCGAGGCCATAGCGGACCTGGAAGATGGTCGTGAGCAGCAGCACGATCCCGAGCGCGGTGAAGGTGCCGCCGAGGTAGTAGTCGAAGCTGCGGGTCTCGTCGAAGATCTCCGAGGCATCGCCTGCGACGCTGACCAGGAACTTGCCGTCGGAGCCGAGATCCACCGGGCGCTCGACCATGCGCAGGTCCTGGTTCTCCGGCCCCTCGACATAGCCGATCCGGATCCCGGCCGCCGTCAGCTCGATCCCCTGCTCCTCCAGCTTGGGCAGCTTCTTGTCCCACAGCGAGCGCGAGGCCCGTACCTCCGGCTTCTCGGCGTCGGTACGGGTGATCTGCCAGTACCAGCCGGACAGCGGCAGCTCGAACAACGGCTCGCCCAATGACTGGAATTGGCGGTCCGGCGGATCGTCAGGGGTGGCGACCTCGGCGATCAGGGTGCGCAGATAGAGATTGAGCCGGCGATCGAAGGCGCGCTCGGTCGCGTTGCGATACACCGAGGACAGCACGATGCCGGTGATGGCGAGAATGACCACGAGCCACGCGGTCGCGGACAGGAACAACCGGGTGGCAAGTGAGCTCTGGCGCATGACCGCAAACTAGCGAAACGGCCGGCGCCCGGCCACCGCGAATGGCTGGCTCCGGAAACGGATCAGGCGCCTGCGGCCGGCGGCGGGGTCAGCAGATAGCCGAGGCCGCGCACGGTCTGGATGACGTCGCAGTCGAGCTTCTTCCTGATGCGGCCGACGAACACCTCGATGGTGTTCGAGTCGCGGTCGAAGTCCTGGTCGTAGAGATGCTCGACCAGCTCGCTGCGCGAGACGACGCGGCCGGAATGATGCATCAGATAGGACAGCAGGCGGTATTCATGTGAGGTCATCTTGACGGGGTTGCCCGACACGCTGACCTTGCCGGTGCGGGTGTCCAGGGTGACCGGCCCGCAGGTCAGCTCGCTCTGGGCGTGGCCGGCCGAGCGGCGCAGCAACGCGCGGATGCGCGCCAGCACCTCTTCGAGGTGGAAGGGCTTGGCAACGTAGTCGTCGGCGCCGGCGTCGAAGCCCTGGACCTTGTCGCTCCAACGGTCGCGCGCGGTGAGAATCAGGACCGGCATCGCCCGGCCATTGCGGCGCCACGCCTCCAGCACCGAGATGCCGTCCATCTTGGGCAGGCCGATGTCCAGCACGACAG
The DNA here is from genome assembly GCF_051167995.1 of Bradyrhizobium sp. HKCCYLRH3073. Taxonomy (NCBI): domain Bacteria; kingdom Pseudomonadati; phylum Pseudomonadota; class Alphaproteobacteria; order Hyphomicrobiales; family Nitrobacteraceae; genus Bradyrhizobium; species Bradyrhizobium sp. HKCCYLRH3073. The sequence continues at coordinate 149,633 of NZ_JBNPUD010000011.1, read as the reverse complement.
CGTCATAGGGCTCGCTGTCTCCCAGATAGTGCCCTTCCTCCCCATCGAACGCACGGTCCACGACGTAGCCGGCGTCGCTCAGGGCCGTGGTGAGCTGACGGTTGAGATCCGGATCGTCCTCGACAACGAGCAGACGCACGCTTGCCTCCAAAGCTGAACTGCACGATTTCCGCCCTCAAGATGAACCGGAAGGCCGTGAACCGTGCATGAACGGAACCCGAGCGACCAGGTTACTTTTTGGTCATCTCGATCGGGACCGCCGGCAGGGGCCGACAGAATTGGGGCGGATATAAGCTCCGGGACACCACGATGAAAAGCCCGGCCATGGGAATGGCCGGGCTGGATTTCGTGACCAGGCGAAGGGCGTCGGCCGCGGCGTCACGCAGCCGGCCGACCTCGCGATGTGCCTCTCAGGTGTGGAAGAACACGAACCACACGAGGCCCAGGACCAGCAGTGCCAGCCCCGTGGAGATGGCCAGCATCGCGAGGACCGACGGGCCGGGCTCGCCCTGCCGCGCTTCGGTTGGAGTTTCGACGATCTGCGACCCTCGTCTTGTTGCCATGGCGCCCTCAGCTCGCTGCTGTTCGATATCGAGCGCGGTATCGCGCTCCCTCAGTTGCTCCCGTTGGCAACGTCGACCGCCAGATGATGTTCCGGGACGGACACGGCTGCGACCAGTTAACGCCGCTCTCAGAATCTGCAGCTACGCTTGTTGAATCCGGGGCCTGCGGTGTTATCCTCGCGGCAGCTGGCGACAACTATGTCCGCAGCAGCCCGGTCCCGGGGGAGCACGCCCGTCAGTTTGCAGTTGAGTGGAGTTGAGGAATGGCCCCGCGCGCCAATTGGAAGGGTTTTCTGCGCCTGTCGCTCGTGACCTGTCCGGTCGCGCTCTATCCGGCGACGTCCGAGTCCGAGAAGGTCTCCTTCAACCAGATCAACCGCAAGACCGGCCACCGCATCAAATACAGCAGGGTCGATGCCGAGACCGGCGAGGAGGTCGCCAGCGACGACATCGTCAAGGGCTACAAGGTCGACACCGACACCTACATCGAGGTCACCAAGGACGAGCTCGACGACATCGCGCTGGAATCGACGCACACGATCGAGATCGACGAGTTCGTGCCGCGCACCGACATCGACAGCCGCTATCTGATCCGCCCCTATTACCTCGTGCCCGACGGCAAGGTCGGCCATGATGCCTTCGCGGTCATTCGCGAGACCATCCGCAGCATGGACAAGGTCGCGATCGGCCGTGTCGTGCTGACCAACCGCGAGCACATCATCGCGCTGGAGCCGCTCGGCAAGGGCCTGATGGGAACGCTGCTGCGCTACCCCTACGAGGTGCGCAGCGAGGACGAGTATTTCGACGACATCCAGGATGTGAAGATCACCGGCGACATGCTGGATCTCGCCAAGCACATCGTCGAGAAGAAATCGGCCGACTTCCAGCCGGAGACCTTCGAGGATCACTACGAGGCCGCGCTGATCGAGCTCATCAACAAGAAGCGCAGCGGCGTGACGATCGCCGCCAAGACCGCGCCGAAGTCGAGCGGCAACGTCATCAACCTGATGGACGCCCTGAAGCGCAGCCTTGCCGGCGAGGGTGACAAGGCGCCCGCCGCGGCCGCCCCCGCGCCGAAGGCCAAGGCCAAGAAGCCGAAGAAGCGCGTCGAAGGCCAGCGCGAGATGCTGCTGCCGATCAGCGGCAAGAAGGCCAAGGACGAGCCGAAGAAAGCCGAGGAGCCGAAGAAGTCGGACAAGACCGCGCGGACCACCGCACGCTCGCGCAAGGCCAGTTGAGAGCGACCTCCGAACCTTCGCACGGCGTACCGATCCTGTGCATCACGATCGCTCGGCGGCGAGTTCCGAGTGTTGCCGCGGGTTCGCCACCGCGTGTGGCGCCACCGCATTCCGATTGGCGCAGGAAATATCTGCGTTGGTCAGGTAAGTCGATCCGGCGATGGCGATCCGGCGATCAGGCGCGGATTCGTGATCGTTTCGACATCACTTGGATGCTTGCGGAATGATCACGTCGCGCCTAGCTCTGCCCCGCGGGATGGTGATCCGGGCGTCAGCTTCCTGACGGAAGATGGATGTGCCTGATCGGTCGGGACGACGTTGGCGAAGTCGTCCCAGCCGCACGACGCGGCGTATCAAGGGGATGTGGATGTTTCAGCACGATGCGGACCAACGCCGGGCGCAGTACGCCTAGCGATGGCACGGGTTCAGCTGTCCGAGCTCTCCGCTTTCGCAGCCGTCGCGGATTCGTTGAGCTTCACCAAGGCGGCCGCTCATCTCGGCTGCTCCTTGCCGACCATCAGCCAGACCATCAAGAGCCTCGAGGAGCGGCTGGACGTCAGGCTGTTCAACCGGACGACGCGCAGCGTGGCCCTCACCGAGGCCGGCGAGCGCCTGCTGGCGGAGATCCAGCCGATTCTCGAACGGGTCGACCAGGCCATCGAGAGCATCAACGCGTTCCGCGACAAGCCGATGGGCACCCTGCGCCTGACCGTATCGCGTGTGTTCGCCGTGAGAGGGCTCGGGCCCCTGATCAGGTCGTTCCTGGCCGAATACCCGGACATCCATATCGAACTGGCTGTCGACGACACCAACAGTGACATCGTGCGCAATCGCTTTGATGCCGGCATCAGATCCGGACACCGGGTGGAGCGCGACATGAAGGTCATCCGCGTGTTCGACGAGTGCAGCTTCGTTGCGGTTGCTGCCCCCGGCTATCTCGCGGCGCATCCCGCGCCGGCCGTTCCCGAGGATCTCCAGGCCCATAACTGCATCCGGCATCGGGTCCCTGCCGACGATACGCTGCAGCCCTGGATCTTCGAAAAGGGCGGCGAGCGCACCGAGATTGCCGTGGACGGCTCTCTTATCGTCAACGACTTCGATCTCGCGCTGAATGCCGCGCTCGACGGCATCGGCGTTGCTTATCTGGTCGAGCCGATGATCGAGTCGCATCTGGCCGAAGGACGGCTGATGCGGCTGCTGCCCGGCTGGCGCTACGCGACGCCCGGACTGTTCCTGTACCATCCGAGCCGCCGGCAACCGCCGATGCCGCTGCAGGTCTTTCTCGACTTCGTCAAGCGCTGGCGCAGCGGCGTCACGCTGGACGCAATGTCGCGCGCGGCGGATTACGATGCACGCGGGTTGGTAGCAGCGACGTCACACCGAGCGTCGATGCACGTCGAGCCGAACCGCCGTTGATATCTCACGTGTGGCCTGAGAATCTTCGCGCGTCACCGACGGCGCCGCGGAAGCACAATGACGTGCGCAGTTTGCACTGAGCGCCCGGGATTGTTCGGGATTCCCATCTAGCCTATTCACGATTATCACCATTAACAAATCGACACCGCGAGGCCAAAACCGCGGCGTCACTGCGTCGATGCTGGTGCGTGCGAGCAGCGTGTTAACGACGATCGAGTGGGCTTCGAACAAGGCAGAGCACATTCATCAAATCGAAATTGGCTCATGCACACTTCATTCAACCATTCCGCCGGTCGCGCCGATCGAGCCGTCGTCGGAATCAGAGGTGTGAGAGCGGCAATCTGGCGAAGCCAGAGGCGACACGCGGGGGGCCGTGTGCATCGCCGTCAACCGGAGAAACGGAAATGAAGACGTTGAGGGGCCTGCTTCTCGGAACGGGAGCAGTGATACTGTCCGCCGCTGCGGCTCAGGCCGCGGATCTTCCGCTGAAGGCCAAGGCCGTCGAATATGTGAAGGTGTGCTCGCTCTACGGCACGGGCTTCTACTACATTCCCGGCACCGACACCTGCATCAAGCTCGGCGGCTATCTGCGTGCCGAGACCGCGCTGTGGACCAACAGCAACTATGGTGGCGCCTATTCGGGGCAGGCCGGCGCCGACAACCGCCTGAGCAATCGCTATCAGACCCGTTCGCGCCAGGATCTGAACATCGATACACGCACCGCGACCGAATATGGCGTGGTGCGCACCTACTTCGAAACCGTGCTGAACTGGACCTCGGGCGCCTACGGCGGCACCGGCGCCGGCGCGACGTCCTACACCGGCGACGCCATCTCGGGCGGCATCGTCGGCGTCTACTACGCCTTCATCCAGTTCGCCGGCTTCACGATGGGCAAGGCCGTGTCGACCTTCGACGCGCCCTGGACCAATTATCCCGGCAACAATTTCGACGGCCTGGTCGGCGGCAGCGGCTCCAACAACGGCGTCAACCAGTTCACCTACACCGCCGATTTCGGCCAGGGCATCACCGCCGCGATCTCGCTGGAAGACCAGACGCAGTTCTTCACCACCAACATCTGGAACACCTCCGGCATCACCGCGGCCGGCGTGCTCGGTGGCAACTACGGCTCGAGCGCCTTCGGCGGCACCGTCGCGCCCGACATCATCGGCATGGTTCGCGTCGACCAGGCCTGGGGCCTCTTCCAGGCATCGTTCGCCGCGCATGACAATCATGCCGCCTATTACGGTGCGGCCGAGACCTCGGGTCACCCCTCCGACAAATGGGGCTGGGCCGCGCAACTGGCGCTGTCCATCAAGAATATCCCCACCGGTCCGGGCGACGTCGTCAACCTGCAGGCGGTCTACACCGACGGCGCGAGCCGCTACAACTTCCAGAGCCTCGCCAACACGACCTATTCGATGTACGGCAGCACGGGCGTGGCCGGCGCCTATCAGAGCATCGGCTTCGCCGGCGTCGGCGACGCGGTGTTCGGCACCGGCACGGGCCTGTCGACCGTGCAGACCTGGGGCATGCGCGGCGCCTTCACCCACAATTGGGATCCGCGCTGGAATACGGCGCTGTATGGCGCCTATGCCCAGGTGAAGTATGGTCAGACGGGCTCGGCTCTCGTCTGCGCCGGCATTGCCGCCACTGGCATGCTCACGGCGGGCTCGACCTGCAATCCCGACTTCAATCTCGGTCAGATCGGCCTCATCACCCGATGGACGCCGGTCAAGGGCCTGACCTTCTCGGCCGACGTGACCTACAGCCACCTCGACCAGAAATTCTCGGGCACGGCCATTGCTCCGGCCGTCACGAGCACGGCCAAGCCGGCCGCGACCTACCAGCTCAAGGACCAGGACACGGTGAGCATGCTGCTGCGCGCCCAGCGCAACTTTTGAAGCTGGGCCGTTGAACCTCTGACCGCTCGACGAGCTTCCGGCGATGCCCCCGCCGGAAGCTTCGTTCGTGGAGACGAGCGGCGCGTCGCGAGGGATGGGGCGAAATGCGGCAGGCGTCGTGGGGAGCACGACGCCTGTGACGTGTCGGACGGCGATGATCGCCGCGCTGACCTGATCGCGCGGCGGCGTGACCGGCCGGCTACTTGATCGAGGTGTTGATCGCGGTGAACTTGCTGCTCAGCCCCGAGCCCAGGCCATTCACGGCCGCCAGGATCACGATGCTCAATCCACCGGCAATGATGGCGTATTCGATCGAGGTCGCGCCAGCCTGATTCTTCAGGAAGCTCGCAATCAACTGCCGCATCTACCTCTCCGGTCGGGCTCGATCATGGGATCGCGCCGGAACGGCGCGCGCAGGCCGGGACGGACGCCCCAGCGAAAACCCTCGGTCATCCGCTTGAACAATCAGTTAACCCGATCAGGTACCCGGCGGGCCCGCCACACCGGCAAGGGCCGGGGCCTCGCTCTCTGATCCGGCGCGCAGCCGCGTCGCCGACTGATCCGCAAACATCTGGATTGATTGAGCTTTATTTTCTGCCGCCGCACCTTCGGCAGGCCGGCCCGGCGATCGCGGAGCTCGGCATTTGCCCGGACATATTGAGAAAAAATTCGGTCGGCCCCGGGGGAGGCCGGCCGCATGATCTGCGTCAACGGCCATGGCGTGGACGGGCTTAAGGGGTATCGTGGCCGCCATGAGCACAACAGATTCCGCCCGTCCCCAGCTCAAGATCCGCAGCGTCGCGCTCGACACCGGCCGCGAGAACGTGGTCGTGATCTCCCGACGCTCGAAGGCGTTGCGGCCCGAGGTCTTCCGCGGCTTCAGCCGCGTCGAGCTGCGCTGCAACTCGCGGACGCTGCTGGCGACCCTTCTGATCACCGACGACGATGCGCTGGTCGGCCCCGACGAGATCGGCCTGTCGGAGCCGGCGATGCGGCGCTTCGCGGAAGCCGCCGGCACGCTGGCGACGGTGTCGCCGGCGACCCCGCCCGAGAGCCTGGAAGCGGTGCGCGCCAAGATCCGCGGCGAGACCCTGAGCGACCAGGCGATCGCGGCCGTGATCGACGACCTCGCCCACTACCGCTACTCGGACATGGAGATCGCCGCCTTCCTGATCGGCTCAGCCAGCTTCATGAGCTCCGGCGAGCTGCTGGCGCTGACCCGCGCGATGGCCAATGCCGGCACGCAGTTGAAATGGCCCGAGCCGGTCGTGGTCGACAAGCACTGCATCGGCGGCATCCCCGGCAACCGCACCTCGATGGTGGTGGTGCCGATCGTCGCCGCCCACGGCCTGACCATTCCAAAAACCTCGTCGCGCGCGATCACCTCGCCGGCCGGCACCGCCGATACGATGGAGGTGCTGGCGCGGGTGAATGTGGGCGCCGACGAGATGAAGTCGATCGTTGCGGCCTGCAATGGCTGCATGATCTGGGGCGGCCACGTCAATCTGTCGCCGGCCGACGACGTCCTGATCTCGGTCGAGCGCCCGCTCAGCCTCGACACCCGTGAGCAGATGGTCGCCTCGATCCTGTCGAAGAAGCTGGCCGCCGGCTCGACGCATCTGCTGCTCGACCTGCCGGTCGGGCCGACCGCCAAGCTCACCAGCGGCGCGGAGGCGATGCGGCTGCGCAAGCTGTTCGAATTCGTCGGCGACCGGTTCGGGCTCAAGGTCGAGGTGATCACGACCGACGGCCGCCAGCCGATCGGCAACGGCATCGGCCCCGTGCTGGAGGCGCGTGACGTGATGGCGGTGCTGGGCAACGAGCCGTCGGCGCCTGCGGACCTGCGCGAGAAGTCGCTGCGGCTCGCCGCGCATCTGCTCGAATATGATCCGAAGCTGCGCGGCGGCGCCGGCTACAACAGGGCGCGCGAGCTGCTCGACAGCGGCGCGGCGCTCAGGCAGATGCTGAAGATCATCGATGCCCAGGGGCCACCGGAATGCCGCAGCGAGCTCGGCGATCTCGCCTTCGACGTCAAGGCCGAGCACGACGGCATCGTCTCCGCGATCGACTGCCTGCGGCTCAATCGCCTGGCGCGTACCGCCGGCGCGCCGGTGAACAAGGGCTCCGGGATCATGCTGTTCAAGAAGATCGGCGATCGCGTCGACCAGGGTGAGCCACTTTATCGCGTGTTCACCTGCGATCCGTCGGAGCATGATCTGGCCGCAGCCGCAGCCGCCGTCAACCACGGCTATGGCTTCGCCGACGGCGCGAATGGTCGTTCGTGATGAACCGTCATCGAGCATCGATCCATCGTCCTCGGGAGACCGCCGCATGAGTGTGACCGTTCGCTTCTGCGGGGCCGCGCATACCGTGACCGGGTCCTGCTGTCTGGTGCGGAGCGGCAAGAGCCAGTTCCTGATCGATTGCGGCCTGTTCCAGGGACAGAAGACGCTGAAGGAGCTCAACTACGGCGACTTCCCGTTCCGTCCCGCCGACATCGACGCGGTGCTGCTGACGCATGCGCATATCGACCATAGCGGCCTGCTGCCGAAGCTCGTGCGCCTGGGCTTCGACGGCAAGATCTTCGCCACGCGCGGCACCATCGATCTGTGCTCATGGATGCTGCCCGATGCCGGCAACATCCAGGAGCAGGAGGTGCTGGCGCTGAACCGCCGCAACATCGCGCGCGGCCGCGGCGAGGTCAGCCCGATCTATACCCAGGCCGACGCCATCGCGGCGATGCAATACTTTCAGCCGGTCGCCTATGAGACCTGGACCGACATCGTGCCGGGCGTTCGCGCCCGCTACTGGAACGCCGGGCATCTGCTGGGCTCGGCCTCGATCGAGATCGAATTCGCAGGACAAGGCGCCGACGGCGGGCCGCTGCGGCTGCTCGCCTCCGGCGACGTCGGGCCCGACGCCAAGCTGCTGCAGCCGGACCCGAAAGCGCCCGAAGGTTTCGACTACGTGATCTCGGAGGCCACCTATGGCGACCGCATTCGCGAGCCGACCACGCCGGAGCTGCGCCGCGGCCGTCTGGCCGGCGAGGTGCGCGACGCGGCAGCAGCCAAGGGCGCGCTATTGATCCCGGCCTTCGCGGTCGAACGGACGCAGGAGCTGATCGTCGATCTGGTCGGCCTGATGGAGCGCGGCGAGATTCCGGCCGCACCGGTGTTCCTGGATTCGCCGCTTGCGATCCACGCCACCGAGGTGTTCCGCGCGCATACCGAGAGCCTCGACGGCGGCAGCGATGTCGGCCGTCTGCTGTCGTCGTCGCATCTGCGCTTCACCGAGACCGTCGATGAAAGCAAGGCGATCGCCAAGCTGACCGGCTTCCACATCATCATCGCCGCCAGCGGCATGTGCGATGCCGGTCGCATCCGCCACCATCTCAAGCGCTGGCTGTGGAACAACCGCGCCACCGTGCTGCTGGTCGGCTACCAGGCCAACGGCACGCTGGGGCGCTTCCTGCAGGACGGCGTCAAGGCGGTGCGCATCCAGGGCGAGGAGATCAAGGTCGCGGCGCGCATCCGCATGATGGACGACTATTCCGGCCACGCCGACGGCACCGAGATCGCCCGCTGGATCGCGGCCCGCCGTCCGATCGCGCGCGGCCTGTTCCTGTCCCATGGCGAGGAGGCCGCGATCACGGCGCTGGCAGCACGCGTCGCCGAGCGCATCGTGCCGACCGCGAAAGTGTTCTCCCCCCTGCTCGACGACGTCTACGAGCTGACGACCGCGGTGCCGACGCCGCTCGACGTCGCACGCCGGCGACGGCTGGCGCCGGAGGCGGTCACCCGGCTGGACTGGCACAACGACATGTCGGGCCTGCTGCTCGACATCCACGAGCGGATCGAGCAGGCCGCTGACGACCGCGCCCGCGGCGTCATCATCCGCCGCCTGCGCCGGGCGCTGGAAGAGTGATGCGAGCGGCGCCGCCGCGAAGGCTGCGCGCCTGCGATGTTCGTCGTCGAACGGTCACACTTTGATCGCACCCTGAGGACGATCAGGTGCGGTGCGAAGCTCGCAGACGGCGACGCTCCTGCAGCTTGTGCATATTGAAACACACAACGTGCCGACGGCTGGTCTCCCAGAGCTGTTCTGATAGGCTCGACACGTGGTTCATGACAACGGAACGATCCGGGCGAACCGGGCGCAGGTGGGGAAACGAGGGGCTCTCACATGCATCAACCATCGAAATGGTGGGCGGGACTGATTGCTGTTGCCGTGCTGTGGCTCGCCGCCATGAGCTTCAAGACGGCTGATGTCGAGGACGACATTGCGCCGCGGGCCCGCGCCGCCATTGCCGCCGCCGTCCCCGATACGGCCGCAGCGCTCAAGGTCTCGGTCGCGGGCCGTGACGTTCGCATCGCAGGGCCGGAGTTCAGTCCCGACCAGTCGACGAAACTGGCAGACGCCGCCACGGTCAATGGCGTCCGGCTCGTCGACGGCACCTACGACAAGCTGCCGACACCGAAGCCCTATGCTTTCCGCGCCACGCGAAACGGCGGCCAGCTCGTGCTCGAAGGCGCGGTGCCGACGCCCGCCGTTCGCAATGCCGTGCTCAATGCCGTCCGTTCGTCCGGCGGTGAGGTGGTCGATCGCCTCTCCTATGCACTGGGGGCTCCGGCCGACTTCGCGGCCATCGCAAGCCACGGAGCGGTCCAGGCCGCCAAGCTCAATAGCGGCACGTTCGCGCTCGCGGACAAGGCCTATTCGATCGCAGGCGCCGCCGCCTCATCGGACGTCTACGAGGCCGCCGTCGCCGCGACGCGGCAGCTGCCGGGCGGCGCCGTGCTCGACAAAATGGCGATCCTGCCGCCGGAGGCAAAGCCCTTCATCTGGAGCGCGGTCCGCGAGGGCAACACGCTGGTGATGTCTGGCGTCGTCCCGAACGACGACATCAGGCGCGCGCTCGAGGCCGCCGCGACCAAGGCCTGGCCCGGCACGTCGGTGATGCATCAGATGCAGATCGCACGCGGCGCGCCTGACGGCGATTTCGGTGCCTACGCCTCCTATGCGCTTGCGGAGCTCGCCAGGCTGAGCACGGGCCGGGTCGTCATCTCCGACGCCACCTACGCGATCTCGGGCGAAGCACCCTCGACCGCCGCCTACGACGAAACGATGGCCGGAATCGGCAAGCTGCCGGCCGGGCTGACCTTGGCGAAGGCCGACATTCTGCCGCCGGAGATCAAGCCCTATCGCTGGTCGGCGGAGTTCGACGGCACCGGCCTGAGCCTCACAGGTCTCGCGCCGAGCGCGGCCGCCCGCGAGGCGATGCTGGCCTCTGCCAGCGGACAGTTCGACGGCAAGCCGATCAAGAGCCAGATCGGCATCGCCCGCGGCGCCCCCGATGGCGACGTTGCGAAAGCGAGCGCGAGCCTGCTGCAGCAGCTCGCCAGGCTTGCGCAGGGGCGCGCCGAGATCAACGACACTCAGGTCTCGCTCAGGGGCGTGGGACTCGCCAATGTCACCGGCGCGACCGTGCGCGAGCAACTGGCCGGCGCCCTGCCCGCGCCGTTCGCGCTCGCATCCATCGACGTCCGCGACGGCCCGGTCTCGCCCTACGCGTTCGGACTGCAGAAGCAGGACGGCCGTGTCAGGCTGAGCGGCTATGTGCCTGATGACGCCGCCCGCCGCGATCTCGTCGACGCCGCCACGACGACCTTCATCACCGACACGGTCGAGGACGACCTGAAGATCGGCGACGGTGCGCCAAAGGATTACGTGCAGTCGCTGAAGGCGACGTTCCCGGCGCTGGCGCGGCTGTGGTCCGGCGCGCTGACGGCGAAGGACGCGGCGATCACGGTCGACGGGCTCGCCATCTACGACAAGTCGGCCGAGCAGGTCCGCAAGGAGCTCGCCGACGCGGTCGGCAGCGGCTTCAAGCTCGACGACGTCAAGATCGGCCTCAAGCCGGAAGGCCCACCATTGGCGGTCGCGGAGTGCCAGCCGGCGTTCAACGGGCTGCTCGCCAAGGGCCGCATCCGCTTCAGCACCGGCAGCGCCGAGCTGAGCCGCGCCTCGCTGGCGCTGCTCGACCACCTGATCGAGGTTGCGCAGCGCTGCAAGGACGCCGAGATCGCGATCGAGGGCCACACCGACAATGTCGGGGACGAAGCTGACAACATGGACCTCTCCAAGCGCCGGGCGGCGGCGGTGGTCGGCTATATCGGCGACGCCGGCATCGACACCTCGCGCATGACCTCGGAGGGCTACGGCCAGAACAAGCCGGTCGCCTCCAACGACACGGCCGAAGGCCGCGCGCAGAACCGCCGCATCGAATTCGTCGTCAAGTGAGGCGCTGACATCATGATGTACGACCTTGCGACATTTCCGTTCTGGATCATCCTCGCCGCCGGCATCGGCGGCTTCGTCGGCTGGCGCACCTGGTCGGACGAGCCGCGGCCGGACTGGCTGAGAAGCTGGCTGCTGCCGGCGACGCTCGCCCTCGTCATCGGGATCCTGATGGCGCTGCTGAGCGTGCTGCCCGGACGTGCCGGCCTGTGGCTCGAGGTCGGCCTGCTGATGGTCGGCGCCTATGTGCTCGGCTGCCTGATCGGCGGACAGCTCAAGGAATATGTCGGGCTGGGTGACACCAGTGCGATGTCGCCGGGCGGTCCTGGAAACAGCGTCGCGTTCGCCGGCGCAACCGCGGCGGCTCGTCCTTGGGCGGACAGCCCTTCCCCGGCTTCGCAAGCTGCAGCCAGCGTCGAGGCCGACCGCCTCGCCACCGAAGCTGCCGCAAAGGCTGAAGCCGAACGTGTTGCGGCCGAAGCCGCGGCAAGGGCGGAGGCCGAGCGGCTGGCCGCCGAAACGGCCGCAAAGGCCGAGGCTGAGCGGCTCGCCGCGGAAGCCGCGGCAAGGGCCGAGGCTGATCGTCTGGCGGCTGAAGCCGCAGCGAAGGCCGAAGCCGAACGTCTCGCTGCCGAGGCGGCGGCGAAGGCCGAGTCCGATCGCCTTGCTGCGGAGGCCGCCGCGAAAGCCGAATCCGACCGCCTCGCTGCGGAAGCCGCCGCGAAAGCAGAGGCCGATCGTGTTGCGGCAGAAGCGGCTGCAAAGGCCGAAGCTGAACGCTTGGCCGCCGAAGCAGCGGCGAAAGCCGAAGCGGACCGTCTTGCGGCGGAGGCCGTTGCGAAGGCCGCGGCGGAAGCCCAGCGTCTCGCGGCCGAAGCGACCGCCAAGGCCGAGGCCGATCGCCTGGCCGCCGAAGCGGCCGCACGGGCGGAAGCCGATCGCCTCGCCGCGGACGCCGAGGCGGAACGGCTCGCCGCCGAGGTTGCCGCATCATCAGCCCCGGAGAGCCCGGCCGCGGCCGACGACAGGCCGCCGGCCCTGCCCGCGCCCGAGGGCGCCGCCGACGATCTCAAGCTCATCAAGGGCATCGGACCCAAGAACGAGCGCATCCTGAACGACATCGGCGTGCATCATTTCAGCCAGATCGCGGCGTGGTCGCCAGCGCATGCCGACTGGGTCGGCCACCATATGGCCTTCCCCGGCCGCATCGAGCGCGAGCATTGGATCGCGCAGGCCAAGCTGCTCGCGGCCGGCCTCGACACCGCGCATTCCAGCGCGGTGAAGTCCGGCGCGATCACCATCGACGAACACGCCGACACGCCGCTGAGCGAGGACGAGGCGAGCTACCTCCTGGCCCACCTGCCGGCGCTGATGCCGCCCGTCGAGAACGAAGACGCCCATGGCGGCGCCCGCCCGCTCGGGCTCGTCGCGCCGCGCGGCGGCCAGGCCGACGATCTCAAGCTGATCAAGGGCATCGGCAAGCAGAACGAGGCGCGGCTGCACGGCCTCGGCATCTGGCATTTCGCGCAGATCGCGGCCTGGACCGCCGAGCACGCCAAATGGGTCGGCTCATATCTGGCGTTCGCAGGACGGATCGAGCGCGAGCAATGGATCAGCCAGGCCAGGGAGCTGGCGAGCGGCGGCACGACGGAATTCGCGAAACGCGTCGAGGCCGGTCTGGTGAAGTCATCGCTCGACGATGGCTCGCGCGGGCAGGACAACATCGAGATCGTTCAGCCGCGCGAGTAGCTGCGCCAACTGGAGAACCGCAGGGTGGGCACGCTGCCGCCTGCGGCGGCTGCTTTGCCCACCCTACTCGCTACTCCGCCAGTTCGACCGCCTCGTTGCGAGACGGGCCGGCCAGCGGCCGCTCTTCCATCAGCATCATGCAGACGGAGGCGCAGGCCAGCATCGCGGTGGCCGCGGCATAGACGAAGCGGAAGGCATGGATCATGTCGGCTTCCGCGATGCCGCTGACCGCGCCATGGGCGCCCTCTGCCAGCGAGATATCGGCGCCCAGCGCCATCAGCAGGATGGCGCTGAAGGCCGCGACCGTGAACGAGGACATCATCGAGCGGAAGAAGTTCATCGCGCCGGTGATGGTGCCGATCTGCGAGCGGTCCACCGCGTTCTGCAGCGACACGACCGAGATCGGGAACGCGGTGCCGAGCCCGATGCCGTAGATCGACAGCAGCACCATCAGCATCCACAGCGACGGCGTCGTCACCGTCATCACCGCGGCGGCGATGGTACCGACGATGGTGCCGACGATGGCAACGCGCTTGTAGTGCTTGACCCGGGCCATGGTACGGCCGGCAATCGCGGCACCGAAGGTCGAGATCGCCGCGATCGGGATCAGGCCGAGGCCGGCCTGGCTCGGCGTCAGATGATAGACCAGCTCGTAGTACAGCGGCAGATGGACCGTGAGCCCGATCAGCGCGCCGAGGGCGCAGCCGCTGGCCAGCATGCCGTAGGGCACGACCGTGCCGCCCATCAGCGACAGCGGCAGGAATGGCTCATCGGCCCGCTTGGCGTGCCAGACGAAGGCTAAGCCCAGCGCCACCGCGCTGCCGATCATCGCGAGCAGCGTGGGCGACAGCCAAGCCAGCTTGTGCCCGCCCCAGGTCAGCACCAGCATGAACACGACGGCCGAGGCCATCAGCAGCAGGCCGCCGGCCCAGTCGACCTTGCGCAAGCGGTGATAGACCGGCAGCCGGCCCATCTTGGGCAGCAGCAGCGCCAAGGCCGCGACCGCCAGCGGCACGTTGATCCAGAAGATCATCGACCAGTGCAGATGGTCGGCGAAGAAGCCGCCGATCACCGGCCCGAGCAGGCCGGCCAGCAGCCAGACGCCGCTGAAATAGGCCTGATACTGGCCGCGCTCGCGCGGGCTGACGACGTCGGAGATCACGGTCTGGACCACCGGCATAATGCCGCCGCCGCCGAGCCCCTGCAGGCCGCGGGCAAGGATCAGCACCGGCATGTTCGGTGCCAGCGCGCAGACCACCGAGCCGACCACGAACAGGCTGAGCGCGGTGATGATCATGGAGCGGCGGCCATAGATATCGCACAGCGTGCCGAACACCGGCGCCACCGCGGTCGACGCCAGCAGGTAGGCCGTGATCACCCAGGACAGGTTGGTCACGTCCTGGAACTCGCGGCCGATGGTCGGCAGCGCCGTCGCCACGATGGTCTGGTCGAGCGCGGCCAGGAACATCGTCAGCAGCAGGCTCATCAGGATGGTGCGCACCTCGGCCTGGGTCAGCGGCACCGGCGGCGCAAGCGACGGCGCATCCTCGATCGCCTGCACCTGCGGCGGAATGGCCGGCAGCTCGGCGGCAATCTCTTCAGGCAAGGACTGGGACGCGGCAGGGTAATGCGTCTGCCGATCAAACTTGTTCATGGGATGAATGCTGTGCCCGGGCGCGACATCGCCGCGCGGATTCGCCGACTGGCGAACTACTTAAGGCATAATTTTCCCGTGCGGCAGCGGGTCGGGTGCATGGGTGCATTCCGACAGCACGGGAACGGTCGCATCATCGTGACTTGCTGCGGGCGCGAGGTGATCGCGCTATTTCGGCCGACGCTTCAGCTTGGCCCGCTTCGGCAGCAGCACCGGCCACTGCACGATGTGGTCCTCGAGCTGGTCGTCCGGAACGTCCTCCTCGGTGCCCTCGACCCGGCCGCGCACCGAGACGCCGGCTTCATGTACCGTCTGAGGATCGCCCGAGATCAGAGGATGCCACCAGTAGAGATCGCGCCCCTCCGCCACGAGGCGGTAGCCGCAGCTCGGCGGCAGCCACGTCAGGGTGCGGACGTTCTCAGGTGTCAGTCGAACGCAATCCGACACCTGTTCGGAACGATTCGGGTAGTCCTTGCAAGCACATAGCCCGGCATCCAAGAGTTTGCAGGAAATGTGGGTGAAGTAGATGTCGCCGGTATCTTCGTCTTCCAGCTTCTCCAGGCAGCAGCGCCCGCAGCCATCGCAGAGGCTCTCCCATTCCGCCTCGGACATCTCTTCCAAGATCTTGGTTTTCCAGAACATTCCCTCCTGGCCCGAGGGACGTTTGAGCGGTGCGGTCATCGGGCGATTCTCAAAGAGGGCGTGGGACTTGGCCGCCATCTAGGTGCCCGGCCCCGAGCCGCGCAAGGGCTTTGCCGGCCACAGCGGCACGTTAGCTTTGTGCATCAAATTGTGAGCGGAACCATTGGTTTGTGACCCCCGCTCGGCTAGATAGATGATTGAGTCACTCCGGCGGCGGCGCCGGCACGCGGCTTGGGGTCAGGTGCTCGGGTTCGGGCGGCTGACTGTGCAGTGCCATGGGTTTGCCGCAACAATCGCGCAAGACCCTTCGATGGCCCCCAGCCCGCTTGCTGAGTGCTTTCGAAGCCAGCTGACACGCTTTCGAAACGACCAGGGTTCCCGTGCGGCAGATCATTCCAGACGATTGGAAGAAGCGGATCAACAATTTCCGCCTGGATCTCGACGCCCGCTTCGATTCGGCGCTGTTCTCCTCCCTGCGCGGCACCCGTGAACTCTACGAGCGCTATTCCGCGTTCATGGACCGCTTCTATGTCGGCGGCTGGAAGCGCTGGGTGTTCGTCGAGCCATTGTCGGAGGCCGCCACGATCGGCCTCGGCGGTCTGGTGTTGATGCTGGCGCTGGCGATTCCCGCCTTCCGGGAAACCGCCGACGAGGACTGGCTGAAGAAGTCCGACCTCGCCGTCACCTTCCTCGACCGCTACGGCAACCCGATCGGCAGCCGCGGCATCAAGCACAACGATTCGATTCCGCTGGAGGACTTCCCGGACAATCTGATCAAGGCGACGCTCGCTACCGAGGACCGCCGCTTCTACGACCATTTCGGCATCGACATCGCCGGCACGGCGCGTGCCCTCGTCACCAACGCCCAGGCTGGCGGCGTCCGCCAGGGCGGCTCCTCGATCAGCCAGCAGCTCGCCAAGAACCTGTTCCTGTCCAACGAGCGCACCATCGAGCGCAAGGTCAACGAGGCGTTCCTGGCGATCTGGCTGGAAACCCGGCTGACCAAGAACGAGATCCTCAAGCTCTATCTCGACCGCGCCTATATGGGCGGCGGCACCTTCGGCGTCGACGGCGCGGCACACTTCTATTTCAACAAGTCGGTGCGCGACATCAACCTCGCCGAAGCCGCGATGCTGGCCGGCCTGTTCAAGGCGCCGACCAAGTTCGCCCCCCACATCAACCTGCCCGCCGCCCGCGCCCGCGCCAACGTCGTGCTCGACAACCTCGTCGATGCCGGCTTCATGACCGAGGGCCAGGTGTTCGGCGCCCGCCGCAATCCGGCGTTCGCGGTTGACCGCCGCGACGAGAGTTCGCCGAACTACTTCCTCGACTACGCGTTCGACGAGATGCGCAAGCTGGTCGACACGTTCCCGAAATCCTACACCGAGCGCGTCTTCGTGGTGCGGACCTCGATCGACATGACCGTGCAGCATGCCGCCGACGAGGCGATCGAGAACCAGTTGCGCCAGTTCGGCCGCGACTATCACGCGACCCAGGCGGCGACTGTCGTCTCCGACCTCGACGGCGGCATCCGCGCCATGGTCGGCGGCCGCGACTATGGTGCCAGTCAGTTCAACCGCGCCGTCGACGCCTACCGGCAGCCGGGATCCTCGTTCAAGCCCTATGTCTACACCACGGCGCTGCTGAACGGCTTCAAGCCGACCTCGATCGTGGTCGACGGCCCCGTCTGCATCGGCAACTGGTGCCCGCAGAATTATGGCCATTCCTATTCGGGCTCGGTGACGCTGACGCAGGCGATCACCCGCTCGATCAACGTCGTCCCGGTCAAGCTGTCGATCGCGCTCGGCGGCAAGGAGGGTCCGAAGGCCGGCCGCGCCAAGATCGTCGAGGTCGCGCGGCGCTTCGGCATCAAGGCGCCGCTGCCCGACACGCCGTCGATGCCGATCGGCTCCGACGAGGTCACGGTGCTGGAGCATGCGGTCGCCTATGCGACCTTCCCGAACAAGGGCAAGGCGGTGACGCCGCATTCGGTGCTCGAGGTCCGCACCGGCGCCGGCGACCTGGTCTGGCGCTGGGACCGCGACGGGCCGAAGCCGAAGCAGGCGATTCCGGCCTCGGTCGCCGCCGACATGGCCGGCATGATGAGCCACGTCGTGAGCGAGGGCACCGCGCGCCGCGCCGCGCTCGACGGCATACCGACCGCCGGCAAGACCGGCACCACCAACGCCTATCGCGATGCCTGGTTCGTCGGCTACACCGGCAACTTCACCTGCGCGGTGTGGTACGGCAATGACGACTACTCGCCGACCAACCGCATGACCGGTGGCTCGCTGCCGGCGCAGACGTGGCACGACATCATGCTCGCCGCGCATCAGGGCGTCGAGGTCAAGGAGCTGCCCGGCGTTGGCATGGGCGAGAAGCTGCCGCAGTCGGCGTCCGCCGCGATGGCACAGGCTGGCCAGCCGAAGACCCTGGAGATCAAGCCCGGCCCGCCGCCGATCCTGACCCGCCGCGGCGCCGAGGTGCTGGTTCAGGTCGAGAAGATGCTCGACGATGCCGCGCGCGTCGCCGAAAAGAGCGCGCCAGCGGATCCGCGCAAGCCCGCCAAGCCGGTCTCATCGAGCGCGCTGGCCTTCCCCGAGAACTACGCCGCGGCGACGGCCGACGGCGTCGCCACCCCTGCCCTGCGCAAGAACTGACGTCAGCGATCCCCCGTGCGGCTGCTCTTCATCACCTTGGTCACGCTCCTGATCGCCACCGGCGTCGGCATCGGCGCGACGTGGATGACGACGACCCGCGGCACCGAGTTTGGTACGCTGACGATCGGCGCCTGGACGGCGCGTCCGAAAACCGGCACGGCCGATGTCGACCCCTATGCGCGCGCGACCATCACCCGCAATGGCGAATTGCCGATCGGCACCGGCGACGGCGTGGCCTTCACCGCCACAAGAGACGACAAGGGGAAGCCGCTCGACGGGCGCTGCGACATCCTGGTCAGCGGCGTCACGCCACCCGCCCGCTTCTGGACGCTCACGCTGTACGACCGCAAGGGCCACCTCGTCGCCAATACGCTGCAGCGCTACGGCTTCACCAGCCAGGAGCTGGTGCGAGGTGCCGATGGCTCGTTCGAGATCCGCGTCGCCGCGCGCTCGCGCTCCGGCAACTGGCTGCCGACCGGCGGCATCGAGCGCTACGCGCTGATGCTGCGGCTCTACGACACGCCGGTCGGCGTCGCGACCCGCACGCAGCGCGACGCGCCGATGCCCTCGATCACGACAGTAGGCTGCCCATCATGATCCGGCTGCTGTTCACCATCGTGGTCGGAGTGCTGCTCGGCGGCGTGGTCCATCTCGTCAGCGTGCTGGCGCTGCCGCGGATCTCGACCCAGGACGCCTACTCCCGGCTGACGCCGATGACCAAGCTGAACGCCGTGACGCAATTGCCATTGGCCGATCCCGGCAATTCACCGATGCCGTTCATGGATCCGGCGTTCGCGATGGCGATCTGCCGCTACGATCTGTCCGACGGCCCGCTGAAGCTCACGGTCCCGGTGAGCCAGGCCTATACGTCGGTGTCGTTCTACACGCGCAACGAGATCGCCTACTACGCCATCAACGACCGCTCCGCCGGCAAGCGCGTGATCGAGCTCAACCTGATGACCGAGGCGCAGCACGAAGACCTGCCCGAGGACGAGGAGATCACGGCCGCCGACCGGCTGATCATCGATTCGCCGACGACGACCGGTTTGATCGTGCTGAAGGCCCTGGCCGCCGAGCCGGGTCTCATGCCGCAGGCGCAGGCCTCCCTTGCAGCGGCGAGCTGCGGCGTACAGACCGAGGCACCGGCCAAGGCCGAGAAGCCGCGCGGCAAACGATAAGTCAATACGACGTCCGGAATGAATTCGACAACGCTCTCTTCATCCTTGGTGGCATAGTCGTCGTCGCGCGCCGCTGCTATGACGTATCAGGACGGCGGCGCTTCGCTCAACATCAGGTCATGCCTCTCGAAATCGAACGGAAGTTTCTCGTCAAGTCCGATGCTTGGCGGGATCAGGCGACGCACAGTGAACGCCTTCGCGACGGCCTCGTCGCACGTCAGGACGGCCTCAAGGTCCGCGTTCGCTGCTATGGCAACCGGACGACGCTGTGCGTGAAGAGCGGCCGCCGCGGTCTGGCCCGGGATGAATTCGAGTACGATATTCCCGCGGACCACGCAGCGGTGCTGTTCGCGCATTGCGCGGGACGCATCCTCGAAAAGACGCGTCACTACGTGCCGGCCGAAGCCGGCGTCTGGGAGATCGACGTCTACCACGACCCGCTCGAAGGCGTCGTCATCGCCGAGATCGAGCTGCCGACCGAAACGACCGTCGTGACCCTTCCTGACTGGGTCGGCGACGAGGTCACCGGCGATCCGCGCTACAGCAAGGCCAACATGCTGACGGAGCGCTCGCGGGCGGCGAAAGTCCGGGAACTGCGGCGCGCGCGCCTTGCAGGGCTGTGATGCACGCACGGTCCGTTGCGGCTTGACCCCTGTCAAATCACCCGTCGAGGGCACACCTTAAACAGCGCGGACTTGGCGGTCCGAACGATCGCGCATGGAGTTTGCACGATGAGTTCATCGCAGGTGATGTCACAGGCGCTGCGCGCCAAGATCATGTCGGCCGACGAGGCTGCCGCGCTGGTCGAGCCCGGCAACCATGTCGGCATGAGCGGTTTCACCGGGTCGGGCTATCCGAAAGCGGTGCCGCTCGCGCTGGCGCGCCGGATCGAGGCCGCGCATGCGCGCGGCGAGCCGTTCCGCGTCGGCGTGTGGACCGGGGCGAGCACCGCGCCCGAGCTCGACGGCGCGCTCGCCCGGGCTGATGGCATCGACCTGCGCCTGCCCTATCAGTCCGATCCGGCGACACGACAGCGCATCAACGCCGGCAGCATCGACTATATCGATCTGCATCTCAGCCATGTCGCGCAGTTCGTGTGGTTCGGTTTTCTCGGCCATCTCGACGTCGCCGTGATCGAATGCGCCGGCATCCTGCCCGACGGGCGACTGATCCCCTCGACCTCGATCGGCAACAACAAGACCTGGCTCGATCTGGCTGACCGCGTCATCATCGAGGTCAATTCGTGGATGAATCCGGCGCTGCTCGGCATGCACGACGTCTACTACGGCACCCGCCTGCCACCGCATCGCAAGCCGATCCCGATCGTGGCGCCCGGCGACCGCATCGGCGAGACCACCTATCGCTGCAATCCGGACAAGGTCATCGCGGTCGTCGAGACCCATGCGCCCGACCGCAACACCAGCTTCGCCGCGCCCGACGATAACTCGGGTGCGATTGCCGGCCACATCCTGGAGTTCTTCGAACACGAGGTGAAGCAGGGCCGCCTGCCGCGCAACCTGCTGCCGCTGCAATCCGGCGTCGGCAATGTCGCGAACGCCGTGATGGCCGGGCTCGATGACGGCCCCTTCCCGCATCTGACCGCCTATACCGAGGTGCTGCAGGACGGCATGCTGAACCTGATCCGCTCCGGGCGGATGGATCTCGCCTCCGCGACGGCATTGTCGCTGAGCTCGGAAGCTGCGGTCGAATTCAACCGCGAAATCGAGTTCCTGCGCGACCGCATCGTGCTGCGGCCGCAGGAAATCTCCAACCATCCCGAAGTGATCCGCCGGCTCGGCGTCATCGCGATGAACGGCATGATCGAGGCGGACATTTACGGCAACGTCAATTCGACCCATGTGCGCGGCAGCAGCATCATGAACGGCATCGGCGGCTCCGGCGACTTCGCCCGCAACGCCTATCTGTCGATCTTCATGACGCCCTCGACCGCCAAGAACGGCACGATCTCCTGCATCGTGCCGATGGTCACCCATGTCGACCACACCGAGCATGACGTGCAGGTTCTGGTGACCGAGCGCGGCCTCGCCGATCTGCGCGGCCTGTCGCCGAAGCAGCGCGCCCGCACCATCATCGACCAGGCGGCGCATCCGAAATTCCGGCCGGCGCTCGCCGACTATTTCGAACGCGCCTGCCGCGATTCGACCGGCAAGCACACGCCGCATCTGCTCGAGGAGGCCTTCCGCCTGCTCAGGCCGGACTGAGCGAAGCGGCGTGCGACCGCGTGCGGGCTAGCCCCGCGTCGTCAGCGGCCGTTCGATCAGGGGCCGCGCCGCGACCGGCGGATTGGCGGTCTGGGCCGCCAGTTCATGGATCAGGCGATCGGCCTCGGCGGCCATGCCGTCGGGCGCCTGCAGCACCAGGCGCTCCAGCGCCCAGCGGTAGGACGAGACGCGCTGCTCCAGGCTGATCTGCACCCACTGTACGATCAGCGAGTTCTCCTGCATGCGCGCGACCGCGTCGGCCTTCTCGCGCGGCGAGAGCTCGGTCATGTATTTCATGCTGGCATCGCGCTTGCGGTCGAGATCGATGACGCGGATCGCCGAGGCGAAGAACGGCTCGAAGCGGGTGATGTCGTCGCGCACGTCGTCGATCAGTTGGGTGTAGCGCGAGGCGTGCGAGCGGTGCGGCTCGTCGATCAAGGCGCGGCCATAGGCGGTGCGGTCGAACACGACCTTCTGGCGCCAGGGCGAGGCCGACGGCTGATAGTCGCCGAACACGCTCTTCCAGGCGGGGCGCGAATGCGGCGGCTCGATCAGCGGATAAGCGAGATCGCGCAGCTGGCGCTCATTGTCGGTGAGCTGGAACTGCGATGGCATGACACCGACGCTGGCGGTGGCTTCCGCGCCGATCCATTTGTGCATGTCGTCATTGCGCATGTCGGCGCGGGTGCGGCCAAAATCGCCGCCGCTGCAGGCGCCGAGCAGGCCGCCGACGAGGACGAGCGCGAGGACCGGCAGCGCGCGCCGGACCGGATTGACGATGGCCGGCATTCCCATGTCCCCCGACCTGTCAGCGGCGACGGCGGCGGCGGCTTGGCGCTGTGCCCTCGCGGGGCCCGCGATCGTCGGTCGTGGTCTCGCGCTCGATCCGAACGACGGGAAGAATCAGGATCGTTCCCATGCCCTCCTGCGGCGCGCCGGTCACGGCAGGCCGCGCGCGACGCGCAACGTCCGCCGGGAATTCAATGATGGTCGCCATGTCCACTCTCTTTCGTGCCCGAAGTTCTTACCCCCTGAAAACTCCCCGTCGCCCGAACTTCGCAGGCAAGAGGGCACGCAGAACTGACGATCACGAATGCCGGCGCATGACGCTGCACTTTGGCATTCGGCGCGGCGAAGATCAGGCTGGGCGCGAGACGCGGCCAAGGCGAGATCATCGAACGGATCGATTAAGATCAGGACGTGGTTAAGAGGATATTAATGCGCGGGCCGCCCGACACGGATCGCGTGCACCGGCGGGAGAGAAGGCAAGCCAGCGTTGCGCCTTTGTCTCACCAGGTCATTTCGACCCATCTTCACCGATTGTTTTCCTTAACGCCGCATTAAAACAACTCCGCTCTAATCGGCGCAACGATTGCCGAAGTTGCGTACCCCGACATGACAAGATCATCGCTGTTCCCCGGCTTCGACGGGTTGCTCACGCTCTCGCGCCGCGAGGGCGTCGACATCAAGCCCACTCTGCTGCGCGTGCTGACCGACCTCTATGTCCAGGCGAGCGCGCATTCCGCTGACGAGGAGCGGCAGTTCGTCGAATTGGCTTCCCGTCTGGTGGACGACGTCGATGATGCGACCCGCGCGGCGGTGCGTGCGCGGCTCGCGATCTATCCGGCGACGCCGATCGAGATCCTGAACAAGCTGGGCTTGCGCCCGGCGCAGAGCGAGCCGGCGCCGCCGCTCGCCGGCCCCATTCCCGCATCGCTTCGCCCCTCGTCTCCGATGCCGCCGCGCGACGACGCATCGTCCGGATTGTCGATGCAGCCGAAGGATGCCGCCGAGCTGAGCGAGATGTTCATGCGCGCCGCCTCGCACGAGCGCATCGCCATCCTGCAGAACCTCGCCACCACGCCGCTGAGGCCCGCCGCGCCGACGCCGTTGCACCGCGCGGTGCATGCGATCGAGGCGCTGGAGATGGCCGCCTTCAACGCCGACGTCGAGACGTTCACGATCGAGCTCGGCGAGAGCCTGATCCTGCCCTCACGCATGACCCTCGAGGTGGTCAACGATCCCCATGGCGAGCCGCTGGCCTGTGCCGCAAAGGCGCTCGGCATGCCAGCGCCGGTGTTCGAGCGCGTGCTGCTGTTCCTCAAGCCGGAGATGGGCCAGTCCGTCCAGACCGTGTTTCGGCTGTCACGCTTCTACGAGCGCCTCAGCGAGCGCGCGGCGCTGATCATGCTGGCGGCCTGGCGCGGCTCGGGCATGGCGGCGATCAGGGCCAAACATCGCACGATGCTGTACGACGACGAGCGCCAGTCTGTCCGCGCAGGCGGAGCGCGGCCCGGCACAGCGACGCGGCCGATCGTGCGCACGGGCACCGACGGCTTCAAGCGCTGACGCGCAATCACCGTCGCGGATCGGAGGATGATCAGGGACGCTCGCGCACGAGATCGAGGAAATGACGACCCTGCCTGTCCTCGGTCTCGATGATCCAGGCGTCGGGATCGAAGCGCAGCTCCTTGACGAGACGCTCCTCGACCTGCGCTTCCGCGATCGGCTGCGGCGATACCGGTACGAAGAAGCGGTCGATCGGCCGGCTGTCGTCATAGACGGTCTGCGGCGCGGGGACATAGAGCTGCGCCGTGCCGTCCATCAGCGCGACCTTGACGAACACCGCACCGGCCTCCTCGGCGCCGCGGTGGCGGATCGCGCTGAACGCGCCGGCCGACTGGCAGCGCCGCAGATAGGCGCTCACCCAGATGCTGGTCTTCAATCGCATGATGGTTCGATGCAGGAGCAAGCGCGCTGCACGTCGCAGCCGCCCTGCTCTATTCGATCGGGTGACCGATGACAATCGCAAGCTCGCGCACCAGGCGGTCCGAAACCTGGCCGGTCACCGGCAGCTTGCGCTCACGCTCGAACTTCTGGATCGCGGCCTGGGTGTCGGAGCCGACCATCCCGGTCGGCTTCAACTGGCCATAGCCGTATTCGGTCAGCGCACGCTGGACCGCCGCGACACGGCGGACATTGCCGCCCTGCTGCGTCGGCTGCGGACGCGGCACGTTGCCCTGCCCGCCGCTGACCGAGCGGACGAGATCGGCCAGGGGATCGGCATATTTCTGATCCGGACGCGCCTCGGTCGCGCGCTGCTCGACCGCCCTCTGCTCCGCCGCCCTGGTTTCAGCGGGCCGCGTCTCGATCACCTTCGGATCGAGCGGCGAGATGTCCATCGGCCGGGGCCGCGGCAGCGGATTGGAGCTCGTCAGATTGGGCGGAATGGTGACGATCGATCCGAACATCGGCGCCGGATGCGGTCCCGATTGCAGGAACACGGCATTGACGATGATGGCGCTGCCAGCCGCACAGGCCAGCAGGCCCGCAAACAGATCCTTCGGGCTGTAGAGCATGGCCCGCAGCAGCCAGCCGCGCTCCTCCGCCACGTCGGCGACGGCCGCAGCCGCAGCGGCGCGCTTGCGACGGCGCGGCGGCGCCGGATCATCCTCTGCAGCTCGTCTAGGCACTCTTCTTCACCTGCATGACCTGCCCTGGCTGGGCGGAGCGCGAGGGTGACAGCGGCGTGACGGTGGCGCCGGCGGCGGCCTCGGCCACGAAGTTGATCGGCAGCGCGATCGTGACCGTGGTCCCCTCGTCGATCTTGCTTTCTATCGACATTTCGCCGCCGTGCAAGTTCACGAGGCTCTTGACGATCGACAGCCCGAGCCCGGTTCCCTCGTGGCGCCGCTGGTAGGTCTTGCCGGCCTGAAAGAACGGATCGCCGATGCGCTTGAGATCATCGGCGGCGATGCCGACGCCGGTGTCGGTGATTCGCAGCAGCAGGCGCGCGCCGTCGACGCCGGCAGAGACCGTGACACGGCCGCCGCGCTCGGTGAACTTGATGGCATTGGAGACGAGGTTGAGCACGATCTGCTTGAAGGCGCGCGGATCACCGGTGACCATCGGCAGGTCCTGCGGCACGTCGGCCGACAGATCGACACCGTTCTCGCGCGCCCGCAGCGCCAGCAGGTTGCAGCAATTGATCAGCGCAGCGCGCGGCGCAAACGGCTCCGGCGTCAGCTCGAAATTGCCGGACTCCATCTTCGACATGTCGAGGATGCCGTTCACGACCGACAGCAGATGCTGGCCGGAATCGTTGATCAGTTGCGCGTATTCGCGGCGCCGCGCCGCATTCAGCACCAGCACCTGCTCCTGCATCAGCATCTCGGAGAAGCCGATGATGGCGTTCAAGGGCGTGCGCAGCTCGTGGCTCATGGTGGCGAGGAATCGCGTCTTCGCGGCGTCGGCGCGCTCGGCGGCGCTGCGTGCCAATTCGAGCGCCTGCTCCTGCAGCTTGCGGTCGGTGACGTCGCGCATGACCGCGACCACCTCCTGCTCCGACCCGCCCGGCATCACGCCGATGCGGTCGAGCGGGCGGCAACGCATCTCGACCCAGATGAAATCGACCGGATGATGAAAGCCGCGGCCCTCGCCCGGCGCATCGCGGCGCAGGCGGAACTCGACGCTCGAGGCTTCGCTGCCGCCCGCCGCTTCCGACAGCGCCGTGAGGTAGGCCGGCCGGTCGGCGACATGGACCCGTTCGAACAGGCCGTGGCCGTGCAACTGCGCGACCGGCGCGCCGAGCAGCGTCTCGGCCGCCGGCGAGATGAACATGACCGCGCCGTTGCGACGGTGACGGGAGATCACGTCGCTCATATTACGTGCGAGCAGGCGATAACGCTCCTCCTCCATCGACAGCAGCGTCACGCTGGTGCGCGCGAGCGTGTCGGCGGCAAAGGCGAGCACGGCCGCATAGAGCGTGGCCGAGGCGACGCCGAACGCGAGCAGCCCGGTGCGCAGGGCGGGGTTGATCTCGGGCTTCGGCAGCCACCCGAAATGACCGATGAGGATGAGCAGCAGCGCGCAGCACAGTGCGAGCCCCGCGGAGAACACGACGACGCGGCGCGAGGCCGAGAACGAGGCTTCCAGGGGTACGACGATCAGCCACACCGCGGCAAAGGATTCGATGCCGCCGGTCTCGATCGACACCGCCATGATCAGCGCCGACAGCGCCATCGACGACAGCGCGCAGGCGCTCTCGTAGCGGCCGGTGCGCGACAGATACCAGGACAGCAGAATGGGCGCGATCAGCCAGGACAGCGCGCCGACCTCGAGCGCGCTCGGCGCGCCGCGTAGCGCGAGATAGGCAGGAAACACGGCGAAGGCGGCGAGGCTGCCCAGCAGGCGCGGCGCGATGAAGGCGCGATGACGCGCGCGCGTCATCGCATCAGTTCGAGCCGATGGATGCAATAACGCATCGAGACAATCGCGGATGATACTCAACACACTCACGGCTCTCGCGCCTCGGCCTAATCGGTGGTTCTCACAAAGAGAACGCGCCGGGACGCCCCCTGTCGTCGGAAGTCACCGTGTCAGACTCGCATTAAGCGAACGCTAAGGTCCAGACTGCGGTGAGCCCGCCATTCGGCCGGGATGGTGAATGCATCGTTTCCGGCCGGGCCTGCGGTTGCGAAAGCGGCGCGATCTACAGCCGGTTGCACGGCGCGGGCGCCCGGCGCCAATGAAAAATTGACTCCGAAAAAAATCCAGCGCCCGGCTTCGCGAAATCTCAACCAATTAAGCCCAATGCAAGCAGTCGCGACATAGAACAATCAGCTGCGATCCCGTTGCGCGATTTGAGCACGCGAGATCAGCAGCACGGTCGGGGTTGCGTGATGTTCTTTCTGCTTCGGATGGCATTCTGGCTCGGACTCGTGCTGGTGCTGCTGCCGCGCGAGAAGAGCCCGGACGCCGACAAGCTGCCGCAGATCAATGCGCACGAAGCCGTGCAGGCCGCGACCGCGGCCGTCTCCGACATGAGCCAGTTCTGCAAGCGCCAGCCGCAGGCCTGCGAGGTCGGCGGCCAGGCCGCGACCGTGATCGGCCACCGCGCCCAGGAAGGCGCGCGCAAGATCTACCAGATCATCACCGACAAGGCCGAAGGCGCGGAGAAGCCCGCCGGCGCCGACAAGTTCATCGGCCCGGTGAAGCCGGCCAGTCTCGACAAGCGCGGCAACGATCACACCGGCTCGATCGACGCCCCCGTGCTCGAGGAGATTCCGCCGGGCGACGCGCCGGCCGATACGCTCTCGACCGACGATCTCGCCGCCGAATGGCATCTGCCGCCGACGCCCTGAACCGGCGGAACCGACTGTCGCTTTCGTCGTCCCGAACGCCTATATGAAAGCCGACATCGGGACCGAAGAGCATCATGACGATCGACGACATCCGCGACAATTTCGCCCTGCTCGACGACTGGGACGACCGCTACCGCTACGTGATCGAGCTCGGCCGCACCCTGGCGCCGATGCCGGAGGACGAGCACTCCGCCGCGAACAAGGTGCAGGGCTGCGCCAGCCAGGTCTGGCTGTCCAAGCACGTCGATCACAGCAGCGCCGTGCCGGTCCTGAACTATCTCGGCGACAGCGACGCCCATATCGTTCGCGGCCTGATCGCAATTCTGCTGACGCTGTATTCGGGGCGGACGCCGCAGGAGATCATGACCATCGATGCGCCCGCGGTGTTCGACGAGCTCGGGTTCCGCGAGCATCTGACGCCGCAGCGCTCCAACGGCCTGCGCGCGATGGTCGAGCGCATCCGCGCCGACGCCCGCGAGGCGCTCGCCGCGGCGTCCTGATCGGCTCGGCTACTTCTCCCGCTCGGGCCGCTGCTGGCCCAGGCCCATCTTCTTGGCGAGCTGCGAGCGGGTGACCGCGTAGTTCGGTGCCACCATCGGATAGTCCGGCGGCAGGTTCCATTTGTCGCGGTATTGTTCCGGCGTCATGTTGTACTGCGTGCGCAGATGCCGCCGCAGCGACTTGAAGCGCTTGCCGTCCTCGAGGCAGACTAGATAGTCCGGATGGATCGATTTCTTCACTGGGACCGCGGGCCGCGCCGGCTCCGGCGCGGGCTCGCTTCGTCCCGCTGCGACCCGCGTCAGCGCCGCATGCACCTGGCTGATCAGAGAGGGAATCTCCGCCGCCGGGGTCGGGTTGTTGCTGAGATAGGCCGACACGATGTCGGCCGTCAGATCGATAAAGCTCTTGCCGACCGCTTCGGTCATTGACCCCTCATCCCGCTCCGCCCTGTGACCGTCGATCGCAAGTATCCCTCGATCGCAAGTATCACTCGCGCCGAGTGGCAGCGTTGCCTCGCGATTCTGCAAGCAATATGGGCAAATGACTGGCAAAATGACAAGATAGTGAGGACTTCTTCTTGAGAAGTCTGTCACCCGCCAAGTAGTGTGTACCGTATGCCAGCCGGGTTCAACCTGACCGTGTGATCCCGCTGCCTCAGGTCCGGCCTTCGAGATGGGCGCGCAGCTCGTCGATCGACGCAAAGCGCATCATCCCTTCGGGCATCTGCGCCTCGATCGAGCCGTCGGAATAGAGCGAATAGGCCATCCCATCCACCACGCCCGACTTGACGATGCTGACGGCCGGCGCGTCCAGATCCTTCGGCTCAGGCGGCGGCGGGGTTGGCTCGGGATCGACGAAGGCCGGGGCGGCCCGCGCCAGGCGCCGCGGGAACGGCGGGCGCAGAGGCTCCGGCGTCCGCTCCGGTCGCGACCAGCCGTCCGACGCGCCCGGCTCGGTCGCGGCAGGTTCGTCCAGCGGCACGGGCGGCGGGGCGCTGAGGGGCGGTGACCGGAAATCCGTCGGCAGCGGCTCGGCGCCGCGCTTCTCCGCGCGTTCCCGCTCCCGGCGCGACGACGCAAACAGCAGATTGCGCTTGGGCCGCTCGGCGGGTTCGGACGGCGACTCGGCGGGATCCCGCAAGGACTCGGAGGCGCGCAGCGAGCTTGACAAGGGAGACGAGGACAGCGGTGAGGACGACGACAGCCCCGAGGACAAGGGGGCCGACAGGTCCGGCATGCGAGGACGCGGACGCGGCGAGCCGCCTTCGCGCCAGACATCTTCTGTCGGCGGCACCGGGGCGGTCTCGAAGTCGGTCGTCCCGGCGGCAGGCGGGAGCTGCAGAGGCTTGGCGTCGGACTCGGCGCCCGAACGCGACCTCAGCCGGCTCGAAATCACCTTCAGCTCGTTGAGGACGGCCGCCAGTCCGAACAGGATCAGCCCGCTGCACACGCCAAGGGTCCCCGACAGGATCAGCGTATTACCGACGCTGAACTCCTTGACCGGAATTCCCCAGGCGATCGCCCCGAGCCCGGCCAACACGGCGAGGGCCCCGGCGGCCAACATTGCACTCATCATCGAACTCATCCCCTAATGCGCCGGTTCCGGGCGGTGTCCCGACCGAAATCACATTAGATAGCTGCGGTTGCGCGCGTCCTTGAATCCGGTTTCTAGTCCAAATCCGCGACGATTTGCAGCGGAAGTTCGTCCAAGACCGCCGAAGTTCGTATCCGACCTGCGCCGCCCGCCACGATCCCGCCACAATACGGTTCAGCCAACCCTCGGAATTCCTGGAGGTTCCTCTCGGGTTCTCCCGGTCCTTCTGGTTCAGCGGGCGTTCATTTGGCTGTGCCAATATGGCGCTTAGCAGCCGAAATTCGGGTCCCCGCTGCGCTGCGACAAGGCGTGCCTCCCATATTTTCGACACCTCCGAACACGGGACGCGCTATACGCAGGCGGGGAACACAAGCCTGAAACGCGGAAGCGGGGTCGCCAGGGGACGCCGGGTCACACTCAGCCATGACAACGATAACCACTTCGGTCCTCGAGACGCCGACGCGGCGGTCCCTCGAGCGGACGTATGACGATCTCGCCGTGTTCGTGCTCGCCGCAGTCGCGGTGGTGGCCGGACTGACGTTCCGGGATTACGGCCTCGGCTGGGACGATTACACCCATGCCGAATATGCCGATCTGTTGCTGCGCATGTACGGCTCCGGTTTCAGGGACCAGGCGGCGCTGTCGTTCGCCAACCTCTATATGTACGGTGGCGGCTTCGACATGGTTGCAGCCCTGCTGCACAAGATCATGCCGCTGGAATTGTTCGAGACCCGCCGGCTGGTCGGGGCCATCGTCGGGCTGATTGGCCTCGGCGTGACCTGGCGCCTGGCGCGCCGCATCGGCGGCCCCGTGGCCGGCCTCGCCGCGCTGCTGCTGCTGGCGCTCTGCCCGATCTTCTACGGCCACATGTTCATGAACCCGAAGGACGCGCCCTTCGCGGTCGCCATGGTGGTGCTGCTGATGGGCCTCGTGCGCCTTGCCGAGGAGTATCCCTACCCCTCGCCACGCACCATCCTGATCATCGGCCTCGGCGCCGGCTTCTCGATCGGCTCGCGGATCCTCGGCGGCATGGCCGTGGTCTACGCCATGGTCGGCTTCATGCCGCTGTTCATGGAGGAGTACCGCACGCAAGGGCCCCGCGAGGCGATCCGCCGCTTCGCCCACGTGCTCTACGTGCTGATCCCCGGCCTGATCCTGGGCTACCTGATCATGGGGCTGATCTGGCCGTGGTCGATCATCGAACCGGCCAACCCGTTCCGGGCCCTGACCTACTTCTCGCATTTCTTCGAGAAGCCGTGGAAGGAGATGTTCGACGGGGCGCTGGTCTCGGTGCCCGACATGCCCTGGTCGTATCTGCCGACGCTGTTCGCGCTGCAACTGCCCGAACTGATGATCGCGCTGTTCGTCGCCGGCGTCGTCGCCTCGATCATGTCGCTGTCGCGGCCCGACATGCCGGCGCGCCAGAAGAGCATCCTGTTGATGCTGACCCTAGCGGCGACGCTGCCGATCCTGATCGCGATCGTCAAACGCCCGGCGCTCTACAACGGCATCCGCCATTTCGTGTTCGTGATCCCGCCGATGGCGCTGCTCGGCGGCATCGCCTTCTCCTGGCTTCTGTCGTGGCTCAACGCCGACGAGCGCCGGAGCTGGCAGCCGGTGGCGATCGCCGCGTTCTGCTTCGGCCTGCTGCTGCCGCTGGCGGAGATGATCCGGCTGCATCCCTATCAGTACACCCACTTCAACTTCATCGCCGGCACCGTGCGCGAGGCCGACACCCGCTTCATGCTCGACTATTGGGGGCTGGCGCTGAAGCAGGCCTCCGACGGGCTGAAGGAACAGCTCGACGAGCGCCAGGAGGTGCCGCCGATCGGGCACAAATGGAAGGTCGCGGTCTGCGGCCCGCAGCGCCCCGCCCAGGTCGCGCTCGGCCCCGATTTCACCATCGGCTGGGACAGCCATGCGGCCGACTTCGCCATGACGCTCGGCGAGTTCTACTGCAAGGGACTGACCGCACCCGTGATGGTCGAGATCAAGCGCGACGATGTCGTGTTCGCCCGGGTCTACGACATCCGCGGCCGCAGCATCTCCAGCCTGCTGTCGATCCCGGCGCCCTGAGCGGCGCACTCGGCCAAACGGCATGACTGCCCCCCCTGCCCCGCGCCTTGTCGCGCGGCGGCGAGCCGCTTAGGCTCCGGTCAACCCAGGAAATCGGAGAATGCCATGTCGCCAGCCGAAGCGCGCCTCAAGGAAGTGCCGTCGAACATGACCGAGGCCGAATGGTCGCAGCGGGTCAATCTCGCCGCCGCCTACCGGCTGGTGGCGCTGTTCGGCTGGGACGACCTGGTGGACACTCACATCTCCGCCCGCGTGCCCGGCCCCGAGCATCACTTCCTGATCAACCCCTATGGCCTGCTGTTCGAGGAGATCACCGCCTCCAGCCTGATCAAGGTCGACCTCTACGGCAATCAGTTGTCCGAGAGCGAGTACAGCATCAATCCCGCCGGGTTCACCATCCATTCCGCGATCCACGAGGTGCGCGAGGATGCCGGCTGCGTCATCCATCTGCACACGCTGGACGGCGTCGCCGTGTCGAGCTGCGCCGACGGCCTGCTGCCGCTGAACCAGATCGCGCAATACGTGACCCACGACCTCGCCTATCACGACTATGAAGGCGTGGCGCTGGACCATGACGAGCGGCCGCGGCTGCAGCACGACCTCGGCAGCAAGAACCACATGCTGCTGCGCAATCACGGCACGCTGACGGTCGGCCGCTCCGTCGCCTCCGCCTTCGAGCGCATGTATCATCTGGAGCGCGCCTGCTCGATCCAGGTGCGCACCCGCACGCTCGGTCCCTCGGCCTATCCGGTGCGCGACGAGGTCATCGACAAGAACGCGAAGCTGTTCGACAACGAGGATCGCGTCGAGCTGCGCTCCAATCAGTTGGTGTGGCCGCCGCTGCTGCGCCGGCTCGATCGCGTCAACCCGGGCTACCGGAATTGATTTTTCGCCGATGATCGGCTAGCCTGGGACCATCACCCTCTACGCTTTTCGGAGTCAAACGCCGCCCAATTCCGGGCGGCGTTTTCATTCGTCCGGCGATGTCCCTCGTCAGCAGCACCCGGCCCGAGCCGAGCCATGCCGCTCGGCCGGGCCGTGCACTTGCTGCAGCTCCTCGGCCAGCCGGCGCTCGACGAAGCGCCGCTCGTGCTCGGCGAGGTGGGTGGCAAGCAGCTTGCGATAGCGCCGCACATTGGCCTCGCGCGAGAACCGCAGGCGGGCGGCGGGCCGCATCCTGCCGCTAGCGGTGCTGTCCATCGCAGCGCCATCGGCCTCGACATCGACGCGCGGAACGATGCGCATGGCCGCCCCGCCGCGCGGGCGCGGCGGCTGATCCTCGCGGTCGAGCTGACGCAGCGCGCCGAGCACATCGGCCAGATGCAGCGGCCTGGAGATGCCCGGAATCTTGCGCAGGCCCGGCTGCGACTCGACGGCATACATGTCTGACGCCCAGGACGACAGGAT
Source organism: Bradyrhizobium sp. HKCCYLRH3073 (assembly GCF_051167995.1). Taxonomy (NCBI): domain Bacteria; kingdom Pseudomonadati; phylum Pseudomonadota; class Alphaproteobacteria; order Hyphomicrobiales; family Nitrobacteraceae; genus Bradyrhizobium; species Bradyrhizobium sp. HKCCYLRH3073. Next base: position 116,393 of record NZ_JBNPUD010000011.1, on the reverse strand, counting down.
CAGCCGCTTCTCGGCCAGTGACAGCTTGCGGTCGTTCAGCAGGTCGGCCGGCGACTCGTAGTGCGAGACCGGATGGAATCCGGCTCTGCCCGCGGTGATCGAAAAACGGTGCTCGCTCATGGCGTCTCTCCTCTTCCACTCCTTTCACAAGAGACAGATGCTGCAAGGGCGCCGGCGACACGCCGCCCGCGCCGCAACTCGAACAAGGCGTCAGGCCGCCTTCTGCTGCGCGATCTTTTCGACCGGCACTGTACCGATGGCGATGCGGCGCGGCTTCATCGCCTCGGGGATCTCGCGCACGAGCTCGATCCGCAGCAGGCCGTTGTCGAACGCCGCGTTGGTCACCTGCACGTAGTCGGCGAGATTGAACTGCCGCTTGAACGGCCGCGACGAGATGCCTTGATAGAGATATTCGCGGGTCTCCTTGTCGCCCTTGCGTCCTTCCACCGTGAGCACGTTGTGCTCGGCGGTGATCGACAGCTCGTCCGGCGCGAACCCCGCCAGCGCCAGCGAAATCTGGTAGCGGTCGTCGCCGAGCCGCTCGATGTTGTACGGGGGATAGTTGTCCTCGACCGCGCGCTGGGTCTCGTCGAGCAGATCGAACAGACGGTCGAAACCGATGGTCGAACGCCACAGCGGAGAGAAGTCGTAGGTCCTCATAGCCAAGTCCTCCTGAGAGCAAGATGGATACGAAGGAGCGCCGAGCCGATGCGGACTTCAAAGTCCCGGAGATGTCTAAGTACCAAGAGACTTGGTACAAGAGACTTCTGAGTACCAGACAACCGGTCAGCGCCCAGATTTCGACCAGGCCCTGATGGCACCCGGCGCCGCCGAAGCGGCAGCAGACGAATTAGAACAACCGATATCCATTTCAAGAGGGGAAGATCGAATTTTTTGTCGCAGCCTTTTTTCGCGGCGCAACACCCGTCAGGCGGCCACGGCAGACAGCCGCTGCAGCCGCATCGTCGCCTCGCGGAGCACGCTGACCAGCCGGTCGCGCTCGCGCTGATCGATGTCACCGCGCGACAGCACGGCCTGGCAGTGTGCCACCACGCGCTGTTCGCTCTCGATCAGAAACCGTGTCAAGCGACGCGGATCGCCCATGCTCATGACGGAGGTCGGGTTGGGCGGCGGATGATCGTATTGCCAGGCTGGCATGATCGGGCCTGCGAGCTCGCGCTGCTGATGAGACCGGGCGGCGCGACAGCGCTCAACCACACCTCCCGTCGACCGTCGGTCCGTTCTCAGCCGGCTCACCGAATGCAATTGTGGCCGGTTGTGGACGGATTGCGGTCGTTGGCCTGATTGATAGCTGCGCGTTGTGGCCGATCCACGACCTCACGGGGCAGCGATCAGTTGTTTGTCGATATTTCTTTCGGGGAGCCGGGGGTGGCTGCGGCCAGCCGCCCCCGGCTGCATCGGATCAGAAGTCCATCGACGGCGCGGCCGCGGTGGCGTCGGCCTTCTTCGGCTTGTCCGCCACCAGCGCCTCGGTGGTGATCAGCAGCGAGGCGACCGAGGCCGCGTCCTGCAACGCGGTACGGACCACCTTGGCCGGGTCGATCACGCCGGCCTGCACCAGATCCTGGTACTCGCCGGTCGCGGCGTTGAAGCCCCAACCATAGGCATCCTTCTCCAGGAGCTTGCCGACCACCAGCGAGCCGTCCTCCCCGGCGTTCTGCACGATCTGCCGCACCGGCACCTGGATGGCGCGGCGGACGATGTCGACGCCGGCCTTCTGGTCGGCATTGGCGGTCTTGACGCCGTCGAGCACCTTGGTGGCGCGCAGCAGCGCCACGCCGCCGCCGGGCAGGATGCCCTCCTCCACCGCGGCGCGGGTGGCGTGCAGCGCATCGTCGACGCGGTCCTTGCGCTCCTTGACCTCGACCTCGGTGGCGCCGCCGACCCGGATCACCGCGACGCCGCCGGCGAGCTTGGCCAGCCGCTCCTGCAGCTTCTCGCGGTCGTAGTCGGAGGTGGTCTCCTCGATCTGCAGCTTGATCTGCTGCGCGCGGGCCTCGATGTCGGCCTTCTTGCCGGCGCCGTCGACGATGGTGGTGTTCTCCTTGTCGATCACGACCTTCTTGGCGCGGCCGAGCATCGACAGGGTCACGTTCTCCAGCTTGATGCCGAGATCCTCGGAGATGGTCGTGCCGCCGGTGAGGATCGCGATGTCCTCCAGCATCGCCTTGCGGCGATCGCCGAAGCCCGGCGCCTTGACGGCCGCGATCTTCAGGCCGCCACGCAGCTTGTTGACGACCAGGGTCGCCAGCGCCTCGCCCTCGACGTCTTCAGCCACGATCAGCAGCGGCTTGCCCGACTGCACCACGGCCTCGAGCAGCGGCAGCATGGTCTGCAAGCCCGACAGCTTCTTCTCGTGGATCAGGATGTAGGGATCCTCGAGCTCGACCCGCATCTTCTCGGAGTTGGTGACGAAGTACGGCGAGACATAGCCGCGGTCGAACTGCATGCCCTCGACCACTTCCAGCTCGGTATCGAGGCTCTTGGCCTCCTCGACCGTGATCACGCCCTCGTTGCCGACCTTCTGCATGGCCTCGGCGAGGAAACGCCCGATCTCATTGTCGCCATTGGCCGAGATGGTGCCGACCTGGGCGATCTCGTCGTTGCTGGTGATCTTCCTGGCGTGCGCCTTGAGGTCCGCGACGATCGCGTCGACGGCGAGATCAATGCCGCGCTTGAGATCCATCGGGTTCATGCCGGCGGCCACCGACTTGGCGCCCTCCTTCACGATGGCCTGGGCGAGCACGGTGGCGGTCGTGGTGCCGTCGCCGGCGAGATCGGCGGTCTTCGAGGCCACCTCGCGCACCATCTGCGCGCCCATGTTCTCGAACTTGTCCTCCAGCTCGATCTCCTTGGCGACCGTGACGCCGTCCTTGGTGATGCGCGGCGCGCCGAACGATTTCTCGATCACGACATTGCGGCCCCTGGGGCCGAGCGTGACCTTCACGGCATTGGCGAGGATGTCGACGCCGCGCAGCATGCGGTCGCGCGCGTCGGTGGAAAACTTCACGTCCTTGGCAGCCATGTTCATCGTCTCCTTTCCTTCGATGACTGTCAGTTGGGGATCAGGCGGCCTTCTTCGCCGCGGCGGGCGCGTCGATGATGCCGAGCAGGTCGCTCTCCTTCATGATCAGGAGATCCTTGCCGTCGATCTTGACCTCGGTGCCCGACCACTTCGCGAACAACACGCGGTCTCCCGGCTTGACGCCGAGGGCGACCTGCTGCCCCTGCTCGTTCCGCGCCCCCGGACCCGCGGCAACGATCTCGCCCTCCTGCGGCTTCTCCTTCGCGGTGTCGGGAATGATGATGCCGCCCTTGGTCTTCTCCTCGGCATCGATGCGGCGCACGAGCACGCGGTCGTGCAATGGACGGAAATGCATGCACATCCTCCTTTACAGATCAGCGATGTCATAAGCCTCGGGTCCCATCAGGCCCCCGGGCGAGCAACGACCTAGGAAAGCCGAACTTTTCGTTCAAGAGGGTCACGCAAATTTTTTGGCACTCTCGGGGAACGATTGCCAGCCCGGCTCTTGAACCGGGCCGGCCGCCTTCCCAGCTCTGTCGTCGCCAAAAAATCCTGATCGCGCTTGTTGGGGATCACGATGCAGCTTCCGCCTTCTCTCCGGGCCGTCCTGGCGCCTGCCATCCTGCTTTGCCTGATGACTGGGCCTGCCTTGGCCCAAATTCCCGATCTCAAGCTCGGCCGGGTGCCGACGCTCGCGCCGCTGGTCAAGGAGGTGACGCCGGCCGTCGTCAACATCTCGGTCGAGGGCAAGGTCCGCCAGGACAACCCGCTCTACCAGGACCCGCTGTTCCGCGAGTTCTTCGACGTGCCGAAGCAGGTCGAGAAGCAGATCAGCGCGACCGGCTCCGGCGTCATCGTCGATGCGCAGCGCGGCTACGTGATGACGGCCAACCACGTCGTCGAACACGTCACGACAGCGCAGATCCGCACCAAGGATGGCCGCAAATTCGCCGCCCGCCTGGTCGGGCGCGATCCCGCCACCGACATCGCGCTGCTGCAGATCAGGGACCCGATCGAGCTCAGGGCCATCGCACTCGGCGACAGCGACGCGCTCGAGGTCGGCGACTTCGTGATCGCGGTCGGCAACCCGTTCGGCCTCGGCCAGACGGTCACCTCGGGCCTCGTCAGCGCGCTCGGACGCACGGGCCTGGGCAAGCAGGGCTACGAGGATTTCATCCAGACCGACGCGGCGATCAATCCCGGCAATTCCGGCGGCGCGCTGATCAATCTGCGCGGCGAGCTGGTCGGCATCAACACCGCGATCATCTCGCCCGGCGGAGGCAATGTCGGCATCGGCTTCGCGGTGCCGATCAACATGGCGCGACGGGTGATGGAGCAGCTCGTCGCGAACGGCCGCGTCGATCGCGGCCGCATCGGCGTGACCCTGCTCGACCTCGACGCGCCGGCCGATGGCCGCATTCAAGGCGCGCGCGTCGCCGACGTCACCGTGGGCTCGCCGGCCGAACGCGCGGGGCTGCGCAAGGGCGACATCATCGTGAAGGCGAACGACATGCCGGTGCGCAGCGCCACGCAGGTGCGCAACCTAATCGGCCTCACGCCGGTCGGACAGCGCGTCCGTCTCGTGTTCGAGCGCGACCGCGCGCTCGGCAATGCGACAGTGGAGGTCGCGCCGGTCGCCGAAGAACGCGCGCGTGCCCGGACCTCGGGCTGAGAATTCAACTTCAGTTCGCTGTGAGCTGCGCATACCACGTGGAGTAAATTTTTACCGTGCATCAAGCATGCAGCGAGACGCCGATACCTCCATAAACGCGTGTTAAGTGCCCTCGCGGTTAGTGCAACCCCGCGGAGGTATTGAAATGCGGGGTGATGGTTTGTCGTTCAGTTTGCCACGCTGGCGCGTGACGCGCTGGCTGGCCGACCCGGGATATCCGGTGTCATCAGATATCCGCGGCGCATTGACCGGCGAGCTCTACGGCTGCTGGTCGGTGTTCGCCGGCGGCGCCATCAACACCGTCGCCGTTGCTGCTGCGCTTGCGCTGCGCACGCCGAGCCCGCTGTTCATCACCTGGTTCGTGCTCGAGGTCGCGGTCTGCCTGTCGCGGCTGGTCGTGATGATGATCGCCTACCGCCGCGCGCGCGAGCGGCTGGCGACGCCGACCGACATCCACATCCTGCTGTCGGTGGCCTGGAGCGCCAGCGTCGGCTTCGGCGTCGGCATCAGCCTCGCGTCCGGCGACTGGGTGGCCGCGTCACTGACCTGCATCTCCTCGGCCGCCATGGTGGGCGGCATCTGCTTTCGCAATTTCAGCGCGCCGCGCCTCGTCGGCACGATGATCCTGTTCAGCATCGGCCCCGTTATCCCCGGCGTCGCGACGTCGCATGAGCCGCTGTTGTTCGCGATGTATCTGCAGATGCCGGTCTACTTCCTCGCCATGACCGGCGCGGCGTTCCGGCTCAACAGGATGCTGGTGGCGGTGATGCAGGCCAAACGCGAGAGCGACGAGCGGGCGCGGCTCGATCCGCTCACGGGTCTGTCCAATCGCGCCGGCCTGATCGATGCGCTGCAGAGCAGGCTCAACGCCGGCGGCGATCGCAGCTTTGCCGTCCTGTATCTCGACCTCGATGGCTTCAAGCCGGTCAACGACACCTTCGGTCATGCCGCAGGCGATGAGCTGCTGAAGATCGTCGGCCGGACGCTGCGGCAGACCGCCGCTCCCGACGACGTCATCGCCCGGATCGGCGGCGACGAATTCGTCGTGCTCGCCGGTGATCCGGCGATCGACCACGCGCTGGCGCTCGGCGAGCGCATCATCGAGGTGATGACCGCGCCGATGGCCATGCCGGGCGGCGCGCATGTCCAGATCGGCATCAGCATCGGCATTGCCGTCGCGCCCGAGCACGGCACCGATCCGGAAGCCCTGCTGTTCGCGGCGGACGCCGCATTGTATGAAGCGAAGTCGAGCGGCAAGTCCTGCTGGCGGCTGGCCTCCGCCGAGGCCAACCTCGCAGCGCTGCGCAAGATCGCCGGCAGCGACCCGACCGCGAGCTCGGTCGCCAGCGCTGCGTGAGCTCAGCCTCAGGACAAGGACCAGCGCCATCGTGGCCCGGATGAGCGAAGCGACATCCGGGTTCTCACACCCTGCTGCGTTGACCCCGCATGGCGCTTCGCTCATGCGGGCGACGGACAGCGAGCCCCTGTCGCCCTACCGTGGCATCTCCGCGAGCGCGGCGAGGATGCGGGCCCAGGAGCGGATGCCCTTGTGGTAGCTCTTCAGGTCGTACTTCTCATTCGGCGAATGAATGTTGTCGTCGTCGAGGCCGAAGCCGACCAGCAGTGAATCGAGACCGAGCGTCCTCTTGAAATCGGTGACGATCGGGATCGAGGCGCCCGATCCCATCAGAATGGTCTCCTTGCCCCACTCCTCGGTCAGCGCCTGCTTGGCAGCCGCCAGCGGCTTCATGGTCCAGTCGAGCGCGATCGCAGCGCCCGCCGAATGATCGCCGAACTCGACCGAGCAGTCGCCGGGAATGCGCGCCGAGACGTAGTCGCGGAACGCCTTGCGGATCTTCAGCGGGTCCTGGCCCTCGACGAGGCGGAACGAGACCTTCGCATGCGCCAGCGACGGGATCACGGTCTTGGAGCCCTCGCCGATATAGCCGCCCCAGATGCCGTTGATGTCGCAGGTCGGTCGCGACGAGATCTGCTCGATCAGCAGACGATCCTTCTCGCCGGCGGGAATCGACAGGCCGATCGGCTTGAGAAAGCTCTCGGGCGTCAGGTTCAGCTTCTTCCACTGCTCCAGCACCTCAGGCGGAACGTCCTTCACGCCATCATAGAAGCCGGGAATGGTGATGCGGCCGTCGGCGTCGAACAGGCCGCCAAGCACTTCGGTCAGCACGCGGATCGGATTGCGCGCGCCGCCGCCGAACACGCCGGAATGCAGGTCGCGATTGGCGGCCTTGATCTTGATCTCCTCATAGAGCAGGCCGCGCAACGAGGTGGTGATCGCCGGCGTGTTCGGGTCCCACATGCCGGTGTCGCAGACCAGCGCGAAATCGGCCTTGAACTCGTCCTTGTTGGCCTCGAGGAACGGCACGAAGTTCTTGGAGCCGACCTCCTCCTCGCCTTCGATCAGCATGGTGATGTCGAGCGGCAGCGCGCCCGTCACCTTCTTCCAGGCGCGACAGGCCTCGACGAAGGTCATCAGTTGGCCCTTGTCGTCCTCGGCGCCGCGCGCGACGATGATCTTGCGGCCGTCGGCGTGATCGGCGACCACAGGCTCGAACGGCGGCCGGTGCCACAGGTCGAGCGGATCGACCGGCTGCACGTCGTAATGACCATAGAACAGGACATGCGGCTTGGCGGCGCCATGACCGTTGCTCTTGCCGACCACGGCCGGATGGCCAGCGGTCGGGCGCACCTCGGTCGCAAAGCCGAGCGTCGCAAGATCCTTGGCGAGGTGGTCGGCCGCCACCCTGCAATCGTCAGCAAAGGCCGGATCGGCCGAGATCGACTTGATGCGGATCAGCGCAAACAGCCGTTCCAGGCTGTTGTCGAAATCGGCATCGATGTGATCGAGAACGGATTGAAGCTGCGCATTGGCCATGGCCACCGGATCCTTCGCATGTAACGGCTATTGGCCCGCTTGTAGCTCCGTTGCGCGGTCCGGGCCAGCCTCATGCAAAGGCAGTGAATGCCGCCTGCGTCCCAAGTCGGCCGATGACATGGCAAGGCCATCACGCCGACCGGAAACACGACATCATCTCAACGCCGCAGCAGTCCACCGAGCGCGCCACGCACGAGGGATCGGCCGATCGAACTGCCCAAGGAGCCACCGACCTGCTTGCCGAGATCGGCCGCGATCCCGCCCACCACCTTGTCGGAGACCGAGCGGGCGACGTTGCGCGCGATCACCTGCGTGGTCGAGAGCTGGCCGCGCTTGACGTTGGTGCCGAAGATCGTCGCGGCGATGTCGCCGATCTTGCCGAGCACGCCGCCGGAGGAGGCTGCCGTCGTCACGGCGTTTCCCGCGATCCGCTTCTGCAGCAGCTCGTAGGCGGACTCGGCGTCGATCGCGGTGTCGTATTTGCCCTTGACCGGGCTCGCGGCGATGACCGCCTTGCGTTCCTCCGGCGTCACGGGTCCGATCCGCGCCGAGGGCGGCCGGATCAGGACGCGCTCCACCATCGCCGGTGTGCCGTTGCCCTCCAGGAACGACACCAGCGCCTCGCCCTTGCCGAGTTCCGTGATCACCTTCGCGGTATCGAGCTTGGGGTTGGGACGGAAAGTGTCGGCGGCGGCGGCCACCGCCTTCTGGTCGCGCGGCGTGAAGGCGCGCAGCGCGTGCTGCACGCGATTGCCCAATTGCCCGAGCACCCGGTCCGGAACATCGAGCGGATTCTGCGTGACGAAGTAGACGCCGACACCCTTCGACCGGATCAGCCGCACCACCTGCTCGATCTTGTCCATCAGCGCCTTCGGCGCATCATTGAACAACAGATGCGCCTCGTCGAAAAAGAAGACCAGCTTCGGCTTGGCGACGTCGCCGACCTCCGGCAGTTCCTCGAACAGCTCGGACAGCATCCAGAGCAGGAACGTCGCGTAGAGTCGCGGGCTCTCCAGCAGCCTGTCGGCGACGAGGATGTTGATCATGCCGCGGCCGTCGCGGTCGGTCTTCATGAAGTCGGTGAGCGCCAGCGCCGGTTCGCCGAAGAACTTCGTGCCGCCCTGGTTCTCGAGCACGAGCAACTGCCGCTGGATCGTGCCGACGGTCGCGCGCGTGACATTGCCGAACGACTGCGCCGCCTTCCGGATCGGCGCCAGAGGGTCGGCGTCCGCATCCGCGCCCTTCTTGGCTTCCGGAATGATGGCGTCGAGCAGCGCGCGCAGATCCTTCATGTCGATCAGGGCGAGGCCGTTCTCGTCGGCCACGCGGAACGCGACGTTAAGCACACCTTCCTGGACATCGTTCAGGTCGAGCATCCGCGCCAGCAGCAGCGGTCCCATCTCGGTGACGGTGGCGCGCACCGGATGCCCCTGCTCGCCGAACACATCCCAAAATACCGTCGAGAACTGATCGGGTTGATAGGTGAGGCCGAGCTCGGTGGCGCGCTTGAGGATGAAGTCCTTCGCTTCGCCGGTTTGCGAAATGCCCGAGAGATCACCTTTGATATCGGAGGCGAAGACCGGAACACCGGCACGGGCAAAACCTTCGGCCATCACCTGCAGCGAGACCGTCTTGCCGGTGCCGGTCGCGCCGGTGACCAGTCCATGGCGATTGGCAAGCGCCAGTGTCAACCAGGCCGGCTGCTCGCCGGCACCCACGAAGATCTTGTCGTCGGTATCAGCCAGGGGTTTTCCGGATGGTGCCATGATGATCCATCTTTCGAGAGAGAATGTTTCGCATCACACGTGGTGCGGAGCATCGCGTACGATAACATAGTTGAGTTTCGCGAGCTGGAACCAGCGTCAGGGTGCCTCACCTCTTCGCACGGCACGCACTTTTCTTAGCATTGGTGCCGCGCGATGCGCACGTTTGGTACGTAGATTCAACATCCGGTCTTGCATCGCTGCAACAGTTCATCGTCGATCGCGAATCGATTCGCGCACCAAGCCGGCTCCTCGCTTGTAATTCACGGATCGTCCGATCAAGATGAATTCAGCGAGAGGACGTCCGGTCGTGGGGGACCGGATGAGACGGGGTTCACATGAGCGAGTTGATTGAGCCGCTGGCCAGAACGGCCGGCATCAGTAAAGTCGTGGCTGAAATCATCGGCATCGGGCCTGACCTCCTCAGCGATATTGGATGGCGACGGCAGGGGCAGCAGCCGTCAGCCGGTGAACTTTTTGCGTTCGGCCGCGACCAAATCGAAGCCGATCAGTTGGCACGATCGCGACAGGCACACCCGGCCTGAGCCGGTTGCCCCAAGCCCGACCGCCTGGGCCAGATCATCTGAAGCACCTTCGCGCGCGCCGAGTATCATGACATATCCGATCACCGAACTCGAAGGCATGACGACCTTCTATGCCGCCAAGCTGAAAGCTTTGGGCATCCGGACCACCGACGCATTTCTCGAAGCCGCCCGGACCGTGAAAGGGCGCAAGGCGCTGGCCGCCAAGACCGGCATCAGCGAGCAGCAACTGCTCGATTGGGCAAACGCCGCCGATTACATGCGCATTCCCGGCATGGGCAAGGCCAAGGTCTGCCTCGTCCGCGCAGCCGGCGTGACCACCGTGCGCGAGCTGGCGCACCGCAATCCGGCCCGGCTGGCGCAGAACATCAAGGAAGTGAACACCCGGCGGAAGCTGGTTCGCATCCTGCCGTCGGAGAAGTCGGTCGGCCAGCTCATCGAAAAGGCGCGGCGGCTGGAGCCGAAGATCAGCTATTGATCGCCCTCTGGATTGACCGCGCTTGTGCAGTGCGACACCTTGACTTGACGGTGCCAACCGCGCAAAGCGGCGCCCATGAGCGCCATTTCGCCGCACTCCGCCCCGGACCTCGCGTCGAGCCACCCGCTGCTGCGGCCGTGGCTTTCGCGTCCATTCCCGGCGGTGATGGGCATTCTCAACGTCACACCGGATTCGTTCTCGGACGGCGGCCGTTTCGATGCGCCGGAACGGGCGATCGCGCAGGCCGAGCGCATGATCGCGGCCGGCGCCGACATCATCGACATCGGCGCCGAGTCGACCCGCCCCTACAAGGGCGCGGTGCCGGTCACAGCCGAGGAGGAACTGGCGCGCCTGCAGCCGATCCTGCCTGCGATCGTCGCACTCGGCGTGCCCGTGTCGATCGACAGCATGAAATCTCAAGTTGCAGGTTACGCGCTGGACCATGGTGCCGCAATCGCCAATGATGTGTGGGGCCTGCAGCGCGATCCCGCGATGGCCGCGGTCGTCGCCGCGCATGGCGCGCCGGTCGTGGTGATGCACAACCGTGCTGCCGTCGATCCGGAGATCGACATCATCGAAGACATGCTGGGCTTCTTCACGCGCTCGCTGGACATCGCGGCCAAGGCCGGCATCTCCATTGGGAACATCGTGCTCGATCCCGGTATCGGCTTCGGCAAGACGCCGCAGCAGAGCATGACGGCGCTGGCCCGGCTCGATGCATTCGCACGCTTCGGGCTGCCGCTGCTGGTCGGCGCATCGCGAAAACGTTTCATCAGCACCGTGGTGGCGTCGGAGCCGCAGGAGCGGCTCGGCGGCTCGATCGCGGCGCATCTGATTGCGGCTCGGCGCGGTGCTGCAATCATCCGGGCGCATGACGTCGTCGAGACGGTTCAGGCCGTGCGCGTGACCGCGGCAATCGAGGCACTGCGATGACCGATACGATCTTCATCAAGGGCGTTCTCATCCACGCGCGTCATGGCGTGATGGAGCATGAGAGCGAGGTCGGCCAGCGCTTCGTCATCGACCTCGAACTCTACACCGATCTGTCGGACTCCTCGCGCAGCGACCGCCTCGCCGACACCGTGTCTTATTCCGACGTGGTGGAGACGGCGACGGCGGCGTTCAAGGACACCAACTACCGCCTGCTCGAACGCGCGGCCGGCGCGGTCGCCGATGCGATCCTGTCGACCTTCGCCCGCATTCGCGCCGTCAAGGTCACGGTGCACAAGCCGCATGCGCCGATCGCCGCCATCTTCGAGGATGTCGGCGTCGTGCTGACGCGCTCGCGACATCCGTGACGGCGATGGCAAGCGCGCTGGTTGCTCTCGGCGGCAATGTCGGCGACGTCAGGGCGACGTTCCGGCGCGCCATTCCGGAGATCTGCGCGCGTGCCTCGGCTGCGCTCGTTGCGCGGTCGTCCGACTACACCACGCCGCCTTGGGGCGAGGAGCAGCAGCCGCCCTTCATCAATGCCTGCATCGAGATCGCAACCGCGATGCCCCCACGGCGGCTGCTCAGCGCTCTGCACGCGGTCGAACGCATGTTCGGCCGCGATCGCGCGCAAGAGACGCGTTGGGGTCCGCGGACGCTCGACCTCGATCTGATCGCCTATGACGACATCGCGGTCGACACGCCCGATCTGACGCTGCCGCACCCCCGGCTGTTCGAACGCGGCTTCGTGCTGGTGCCGTTGTCCGAGATCGTGCCGGCGCGACGGATTGCCGGGCGCCGCGTCGACGAGGCCGTGCTCGCCGTTTCGCGCGACGGAATCCGGCCGCTGCCGTCAGCCGAATAGCTGACATCTCCGGCCAAACAACCGTTTGGCTTGGCCGCCCTGACGTGGCATTTTGCGCCACAACAATCGCGATAACAGACGCCCCGGGAGACGCGTGCCGACATGACGACCGAGACCGACGATCTGCGACTGGCGGCCGATTTCGCTCCGGCCGGCGAGGCGGACTGGCGCAAGCTGGTCGATGGCGTGCTGAAGGGTGCGGCCTTCGAGAAGCTGGTTGGCAAGACCTATGACGGGCTCGAAATCCAGCCGATCTATCCGCGCGCCAAGCATGCCGCGCCGGTCGCGGGCCGCGCACCATCAGCGCCGTGGCAGATCATGCAGCGCGTCGATCATCCCGATCCGGCCAAGGCCAATGCGCAGGCGCTGATCGACCTCGAGAGCGGCGCGACCGGTTTGTCGCTGGTATTTGCCGGCTCGAATGCCGCGCATGGCTTTGGCCTCGCCGCCAACGCCGACGCGGTGGCGCGCGCGCTCGACGGCGTGCATCTCGATGCTGCGATTGCAATCGAATTGCAGCTCGGTGACTCGCTCTCGCCCGCCTCGCTCGTCGCCGATATCGTCAAGCAGCGCTGCATCGCGGCCGCGGCCTGCGACATCCGGTTCGGCCTCGATCCGATCGGGGACGCCGCTGTTCGCGGCGCAAGCACGCATGACGCATCGACGCTCGGCGGCAATTCGGGCGCGCTGGTCAGGCAGCTGCACGAGGCCGGCTTCAAAGGCCCGTTCTTCGCCGCCGACGGCCGCGTCGTGCACGACGCCGGCGGATCGGAGGCGCAGGAGCTCGCCTTCGTGCTCGCCTCTGGTGTCGCCTATCTGCGGGCGCTCGAAGCCGAAGGCATCGCGCTCGAGACCGCGCGCGGCATGATCTATGGCCGGCTCGCCGCCGACACCGATCAGTTCCTCACGCTGGCGAAATTCCGCAGCCTGCGCCGGCTGTGGGCACGCGTCGAGGAGGCGTGCGGGCTGGCACCGAAGCCGCTCTTCATCTCGGGCGAGACGGCGTGGCGCATGCTCACCCGGCGCGATCCTTACGTGAACATGCTGCGCGCCACCATCGCCGTGTTCGCGGCCGGGCTCGGCGGCGCCAACGCCGTGACGGTGCTGCCGCATACGACCGCGCTCGGCCTGCCCGACGCGTTCGCGCGCCGCGTCGCCCGCAACACGCAACTGGTGCTGCTGGAGGAAAGCAACCTCGCCCGTGTGGCCGATCCGGCCGCCGGCGCTGGCGGCGTCGAGGCGCTGACCAGCGAGCTGTGCAGCGCCGCCTGGGCCCTGTTCCAGGAGATCGAGAAGGCCGGCGGCGTGGGCGCGGCTCTGCAGACCGGGCTGATCCAGTCCAAGGTCGCCGCGGTCAAGGCGGTGCGGGATGCCAACATCGCGAGGCGCCGCGACGTGCTGACCGGCGCCAGCGAGTTTCCAAATCTCAACGAGGCCGCGGTCGCGGTCGAAGCGCTCGCACCGGTGGCGCCGCAACCGATCGACAAGGCTTCGCTCACCTTCGCCGCGCTCGCGCCGATCCGTCTCGCGGACGGTTTCGAGAAGCTGCGTGATCGCTCGGACGCGCTGTTGGAGCGCCAGGGACAGCGCCCCTCGGTGTTCCTCGCCAATCTCGGCACCGCCGCCGACTTCACCGCGCGCGCCACCTTCGCCCGCAGCTTCTTCGAGGCCGGCGGTATCGCCGCGATCGACGGCCAGGGCGGCGCCGATCCGGCCGCGCTCGCAGATGCCTACCGCGCCTCCGGCGCCGCGATCGCCTGCCTCTGCTCGTCCGACAAGGTCTATGCCGACGCCGCGGTTCCCGCTGCCAAGGCCCTTCAGGCCGCCGGCGCGCGACATATCTATCTGGCAGGCCGCGGCGGCGAACAGGAAGCTGCGCTGCGCGAGGCCGGCATCGGCAGCTTCGTCTTTGCCGGCGGCGACGCATTGAAGACGCTCGCGGACGCCTACGCGCATCTGGAGTCAGCATGACCGACGAAAGCAAACCCGTCCTCACCGGCGGCTGCCAATGCGGCGCGATCCGCTACGCGCTGATGTCGGCGCCGAGCAAGGTCAGCATCTGCCATTGTCGGATGTGCCAGAAGGCTTCGGGCGCGCCGTTCGCGTCGTTCGCCGAAATCAACAATGAGAGCTTCGCCTGGACCCGCGGTCAGCCGGCCGCGTTCCATTCCTCCTCGATCGCGATGCGCGACTTCTGCAGCCAATGCGGCACGCCCCTGAGCTTTCGCCGTATCGACGGACCGCGCATCGAGATCATGACCGGGACCTTCGACCGGCCGGACCGGGTGGTGCCGACGCGGCAATATGGCTCGGAGTCGCGGCTCGGCTGGGTGGTCGCGATCGCCAACCTGCCGAGCCAGACCACGCAGCAGAACTACGGACCGGAGAAGATGGCTGGTATCGTCAGCCATCAGCATCCGGATCATGACTAAGCGATGAGGACACGAGGCCATGAGCCGCATTCCTGATTTCAGCGCCATCGCATTCGAACCCATCGCAGCTCCCGCGCCCGCCGGCGCCGCCGAGCCGTGGCTGACGCCGGAAGGCATCCCGGTGAAACCGGCCTATGGCGAGGCCGATCTCGCCGGCATCGACTTCCTCGATACCTGGCCCGGCATCGCGCCCTATCTGCGCGGTCCCTACCCGACCATGTATGTCAACCAGCCCTGGACCGTCCGGCAATATGCCGGCTTCTCCACGGCCGAGGATTCCAACGCCTTCTACCGGCGCAACCTCGCCGCCGGCCAGAAGGGCCTGTCGGTCGCGTTCGATCTCGCCACCCATCGCGGCTATGATTCCGATCATCCGCGCGTCGGCGGCGACGTCGGCATGGCCGGCGTCGCGATCGACTCGATCTACGACATGCGCACCTTGTTCGCCGGCATTCCGCTCGACCAGATGAGCGTGTCGATGACCATGAACGGCGCGGTGCTGCCGATCCTCGCGCTGTTCGTCGTCGCCGCCGAAGAACAAGGCGTGCCGCCGGAGAAGCTGTCGGGCACCATTCAGAACGACATTCTGAAAGAGTTCATGGTGCGCAACACCTACATCTATCCGCCCTCGCCCTCGATGCGGATCATCTCCGATATCTTCGCCTTCACCTCGCAGCGGATGCCGAAGTTCAACTCGATCTCGATCTCCGGCTATCACATGCAGGAGGCCGGCGCGACGCAGGACCTCGAGCTCGCCTACACGCTCGCCGACGGCGTCGAATATCTGCGCGCCGGCATCGCGGCCGGGCTCGACGTCGACCGCTTCGCGCCGCGGCTGTCGTTCTTCTGGGCGATCGGCATGAACTTCTTCATGGAGGTCGCCAAGCTCCGCGCCGCGCGGCTTCTGTGGGCCAAGCTCCTGAAGCCGTTCAATCCGAAGGACGCGCGCTCGCTGTCGCTGCGCACGCACAGCCAGACCTCGGGCTGGTCGCTGACCGCGCAGGACGTCTACAACAACGTGGTGCGCACCGCGGTCGAAGCGATGGCCGCCACGCAAGGCCACACCCAGTCGCTGCACACCAACGCGCTCGACGAGGCGCTGGCGCTGCCCACCGACTTCTCCGCGCGCATCGCCCGCAACACGCAATTGTTCCTGCAGCAGGAGAGCGGCACCACCCGGATCATCGATCCCTGGGGCGGCTCGTACTACGTCGAGCGTCTCACCCGCGATCTCGCCGCGAAGGCCTGGGGCCACATCCAGGAGATCGAGGAGCTCGGCGGCATGGCCAAGGCGATCGAGGCCGGCGTGCCGAAGCTGCGCATCGAGGAGGCCTCGGCCAAGACCCAGGCGCGGATCGACACCGGCCGCCAGTCCGTCATCGGCGTCAACAAGTACAAGCCGACCGACGAGCCGCCGCTCGACGTTCTCAAGGTCGACAATTCCACCGTGCGCCGGCTGCAGATCGACAAGCTGTCGCGGCTGAAGTCCGAGCGCAAGCAGGCCGAGGTCGACGCGGCGCTGGCGGCGCTGACGCGCTCGGCCGGCGACGGCAACGGCAACCTGCTGGCGCTCGCGATCGACGCCGCGCGCGCCAAGGCCACCGTCGGCGAGATCTCCGACGCGCTGGAAAAGGTGTTCGGCCGCCACCGCGCCGAGATCAAGTCCATCACCGGCGTCTACAAGCGGGAGATCGCCGCCATGTCCGGCAAAGCCGAGAAGCTGCAGGCGCTGATCGAGGCGTTCGAGGAGGCGGAAGGCCGCCGGCCGCGCATCCTCGTCGCCAAGATCGGCCAGGACGGCCACGACCGCGGCCAGAAGGTGATCGCGTCCGCTTTCGCCGACATCGGCTTCGACGTCGACATCGGGCCGCTGTTCGCCACCGCCGACGAGGCGGCGAGGCAGGCCGTCGAGAACGACGTCCACATTCTCGGCGTGTCGTCGCTCGCCGCCGCGCATCTCACCGCGGTGCCGGAGCTCAAGGCCGCGCTCAAGAAGCAGGGCCGCGAGGACATCATGATCATCGTCGGCGGCGTGGTGCCGCCGCAGGATTACGACGCGCTGTACAAGTCCGGCGCGGAAGCGATCTTCCCGCCGGGCACCGTGATCGCCGACGCCGCCGAGGAACTGATCCACAAACTCAACGCGCGGCTCGGCCACAGCCAGGCAGCGGAATAGTCTTTCGAATCCGCGAGCGCAGTTCTCCGGCGTACGATCGTCAGATCGTGCGCCGCTACGTTTTTGCAGATGAACCTCAGCATTCCCTGGCGATACGCATCTTCATCCGCTGGATATTGATAGCCATGACCCGTTCGACACTTTGCGTTGCTGCAATCCTTGGCCTGTTTTCGTTCGCACCCGCCCTTGCCGCCGATCCCAAGCCGGACGCCAGCATCAACACGAAGGCGGTCGAGGCGAACGTGACGCTCGATGCCCGGATCAGGGCGGACGCGCCGCTCGCCGCCTACTGCCTCGCCGACGGCAAGAAATGGATCGACAAGAACGCCGCCGACGCCGCCAAGGAGCGCAAGGAAGATCCGGAAACGTTCCGCGACGGCAAGTGGTCGTTCGAGCGCAGATATTCCGTGCGCTCGGTGGTCGCCGACCGCTACGTCAGCATCCTCCGGGACGACTACATGGACACGCGCGCCGCGCATCCCAACAGCGACGTCAACACCATCCTTTGGGACAAGTCCGCGGCCAAGCCGATCAGCATCCGCCCGTTCTTCACCGACACCGCCGACAACGGCCCCACGATGAAGGCGATGCTGAATGCGGTGATCACGTCGCTGAAGGCCGAGAAAAAGAAGCGCGACGCCACGGAGACGGCGACCGCCGAATGGTTCAAGGGGCTGGAGCCGAAGCTGCTGAAGATCGGCGCCGTGACGCTCGCTCCCTCCACGGAGGCCGGAAAGAGCTCCGGCCTGACCTTCCACTACCCGCCTTACGCGGTCGGCCCCTACGCCGAAGGCCAGTACGTCGCCTTCGTGCCGTGGGAGACGCTGAAGCCGTATCTGTCACCGGAGGGCCAGGCGATCTTCGGCGGCGCCAGGCCGAAGGGGGATGCGGAAGACCAGTGAAGCCAACCGGCGGCCGTGCAGCCGATGGCTGGATATGCTAGACTGTCCTCATGAACGACGTCGCTGACATTCGCCTCATGACGATCATCGGCCGGCTGCAGGCCCTTGCGCCGGCCCTGCGAAAGGCCGGCATCACGCGACTGTCGCTGTTCGGTTCGCGTGCGCGCGGCGACGCCCGTCCCGACAGCGACCTCGACGTTCTCGTTGAAACCACGCCCCCCGGATTCCCTCCCGCCTTCGATCACTTCAAGGCCCAGCACCTCATCGAGGACGACATCGGACTGCGCGTCCAAATCACGCAACGAGCGCGGTTAAAGCGGCGGATCGTCGATCGAATTGCCGATGACCTGATCGAGGTGTTTTGAGATGCCTCCGACCGTCGAAGACCGGCTACGGGACATTGCCGAAGCCATTGCGGAAATCGAACAGCTTGTCGCCGGTGTCGATCTCGCGGCCTTCAGCTCTGACCGCCTGTTGCGCCTGGCGACAGAGCGCCTGCTCGAGATCATTTACGAGGCCTCCCGCAACATTCCCGACAGCATCAAGAGCGAGAGTCCGACTATCCACTGGCGGAAAATGATCGACTTCGGAAACCTGCTGCGGCATGCCTATCACACCACCGACGTTGCCGTCGTTTGGGATGTCGTCGCCGGTGAGCTTCCGGCTTTGAAAACGTTCGTCAGCGGCAAGCTCACCGACTTGAAGTAGAATGATCTCGCGGGGCACCGACACCACCTCATTGGCCGATGCCATCCGCACCGGCAGCCGCGCCGCGCTGGCGCGCGCGATCACGCTGGTCGAGAGCCGGCGCGCCGATCATCAGGCCGCCGCGCGCGATCTGGTGCAGGCGCTGCTGCCGCAGACGGGGCACGCGATCCGCGTCGGCATCACCGGCTCGCCCGGCGTCGGCAAGTCGACCACGATCGATGCGCTCGGCATGTACCTGATCGGACAGGGCCACAAGGTCGCGGTGCTCGCGGTCGACCCGTCCTCCGCGCGCACCGGCGGTTCGATCCTCGGCGACAAGACGCGGATGGCGCGATTGTCCCATCACGAGCACGCCTTCATCCGCCCCTCGCCCTCCTCCGGCACGCTCGGCGGCGTCGCCGCCAAGACGCGCGAGGCGATGCTGCTGTGCGAGGCTGCGGGCTTCGACGTGATCCTGGTCGAGACCGTCGGCATCGGCCAGTCCGAGACCGCGGTCTGCGACATGACCGACTTTTTCCTTGCGCTGATGCTGCCCGGCGGCGGCGACGAGCTGCAGGGCATCAAGAAGGGCCTGGTCGAACTCGCCGACATGATCGCGATCAACAAGGCCGATGGCGACAACATCAAGCGCGCCAACATCACCGCCGCCGACTATCGCGGCGCGCTGCATCTGCTCAGCCCGCGCTCCGAGCACTGGCATCCGCCGGTCGTCACCTACTCCGCGATATCAGGCACGGGCATCGCCGAGCTGTGGCAGAAGGTGATCGATCATCGCAAGGCGATGGTCGCGTCCGGCGAGTTCGCCGCGCGCCGCCGCGACCAGCAGGTGAAATGGATGTGGACCATGCTGGAGCAGCGCCTGATGGCCCGGCTGCGCACCGACCCGTCGATCCGCGCGAAGGTGAAGAAGCTGGAGAGCGATGTCGCCGAGGGCCGCGTCGCGCCGGCGCTGGCCGCCGAGCAGCTCGCGGAGATGCTGAGTTGAGCGAGCGAACGCGCATCCTGATCACCGGATTCGGCCCGTTCCCCGGCGCGCCGTCCAACCCCACCATGCCGCTGGTGAGGCGGCTGTCGGAGCTGCGGCGCCCGGCGCTGGACGACGTCGACATCACCAGCCACGTCTTTCACGTGACCTACGACACCGTCGATCGCGAGCTGCCCGCATTGATCGCCGAGCGGCGCCCGCATGCGCTGTTGATGTTCGGCCTCGCGGGACGAACATCCTATCTGCGGATCGAGACCCGTGCCCGCAACGCAGTCACCACCACCTTTCCCGATGCCGACCGCCACGTCGCGCGCAAGGGCCTGATCGTCCCGGGCGCGCATCCGATCTCCTTCGGCCCGCACATGGCGCGACTGCTGCGCGCGGCACGCGCTACCGGCATCGATGCGCGGGCTTCGCGCGATGCCGGCAGCTATCTTTGCAACTATCTGAGCTGGCGCGCGATCGAGGCGACCAGGGCCGCCGACGGCCCGCGGCTCGCCGCCTTCATCCACATCCCGCCGCTGCCGCGCTCCGGCACGGTACTGCCACAAGGCAGCCCCCGCATCACGCTGGACGCGCTGGTCGATGCCGGCGAAGCCATGCTGATGGAGCTGGTGAAGCTGGCGCGGCATCCAGGCCAAGCGTAAAGATTTAACCCTACCCGCAACAAACAGCTCCTGCGACCGTCCGCCAAAGCCGGCCGTGAGCGCTTTTGCGTTATCTCGGCAACGAGAGCTGACCAACGCGAGCCTGACATCATGCACGTCAACCGCCGCAACCTGCTCGGAGCTTCCGCGGCCGGCGCCGCCGGCGCGCTGGCGCTGCCGAGCGAGCCCGCGCAGGCTGTCCCGCTGATCTCCACGCTCGGCCGCGACGCCACCCAATTTGGCGTCAAGCCCAACAGCCCGGATGACCAGACCCGTGCCCTGCAGCGCGCGATCGACGAGGCGGCGCGGGCGCAGGCGCCGCTGGCGCTGCCGCCGGGCACCTACCGGACCTCGATGCTCAGGCTCGCCAAAGGCAGCCAGTTGGTCGGCGTCCGCGGCGCCACGAAGCTCGTGTTCACCGGCGGCGGCCCGTCGCTGCTCTCGGCAGAAGGCGCCGATGGCCTCGGCATCAGCGGCATCGCGCTCGACGGCGGCGGCATCGCCCTGCCCCAGCGGCGCGGCCTGCTTCACGTTGCAGCCGGCAACGATGTCAGGGTCCAGGACTGCGAGGTCACGCGCTCCGGCGGCAGCGGCATCTGGCTCGAGCAGGTCTCCGGCGATGTCAGCGGCAACGTCCTGACCGATGTCGCCGTCACCGCGATCGTGTCGTTCGATGCCCTCGGCCTGATCGTGTCGCGCAACACCATCAAGGGCACGCGCGACAACGGCATCGAGATCCTGCGCACCGCGATCGGCGACGACGGCACCATGGTGCTCGACAACTTCATCGCGGACATCAAGGCCGGCCCCGGCGGCTCGGGCCAGTACGGCAATGCCATCAACGCCTTTCGCGCCGGCAACGTCATCATCAGTGGCAACCGCATCAGGAATTGCGACTACTCGGCGGTGCGCGGCAACTCGGCCTCGAACATCCAGATCGTCGGCAACAGCGTCAGCGACGTGCGCGAGGTCGCGCTCTACTCGGAGTTCGCGTTCGAAGGTGCCGTGATTTCGGGTAATACGGTGGACGGCGCCGCCTTCGGCGTCTCCGTCTGCAACTTCAACGAAGGCGGCCGCATCGCCGTGGTCCAGGGCAACATCATCCGCAACCTCATCTCGAAGCGGCCGATCGGCACAGCACCCGACGACGATGCCGGCATCGGCATCTATGTCGAGGCGGACTCCGCGGTGACCGGCAACGTGGTCGAGAACGCCCCGTCCTACGGCATCGTCGCCGGCTGGGGCCGCTATCTGCGCGACGTGGTCATTTCCGGCAACGTGATCCGCAACGCCCTGGCGGGCGTGGGCGTGTCGGTCGTCCCAGGCGCAGGCACGGCGATGGTCGGCAACAACGTTATCTCCGGTACGCCGCGGGGCGCCGTGATCGGGCTCGATCACATCAAGCCGGTCACCTCAGACCTGACGCAGGACGGCGCGCAGCGCTTTGCGCAGCTGACCGTCAACGGCAACGCCGTCACACGATGAGAAACTAGTACGCGACCGCCAGCGCCGGATAGCGGCGCTCGATGGCGTCGAGATCGACAACGGGCTCGTCATACTCCGCATCGGATTCGATGCCGATGCTCAAGGCCTGCTCCAGCGCCGACATGTCGATACGCGGCGCCGCGAGGGTCAGTTCCGCGGCGAGGTCGTCTGCGGCGACATGGTCCGGTTCGACAACCTCATGGGGCTCCAGATCCTCTGTGCCGAGTTCGACCTCGGACTCGACGATGATCTCGGACGCCGCGAGGATGGTTTCGAGCGAGCGCGGCAGCGCGATCGGCCGGTGCTCGTGCGGATGGACGTCAATGGGGCGGCGCGCGATCGGCTCCGGCTCGGCGAGACGCACGGGAGCCGGTGGCGCGGCCAACACCGGGGCCGGCCTCTGACTCGGCACGATGCTCACCCTCTCGGGTTCGGCGCGGGACAGGGCCTGCCAGGTCTGCACCGCAGCCTTGGCGTGCCGGAGATCGTCGAGAAACGACTGCTCGGTGTAGTAGCGGCGCCAGCGGCCGCTATCGAACAGCTCGGTGAGATGGTCGAGGCGCCGTTCGGCAAGCGCGCACCAGCGCGCGGCCAGTTCGCGGCTGCAAGCCACGTCCGGTCGATGTGTCATAGGGGAGCCCGTGAGAGAAGGGGACGGACGCACTCGGCACGAATCAACGCAACGTGACGTGAATATTTTGTGGAAAAGGTTAACAAAGTCTAGCTAATGCCATGTTGTTTGGCGGCCAAACCGTAGTCGTGCGGAAATTTTGTCCGTGTTTTTTCGGGCATTGGCCAGGCGCGGCAACACGAAAGCGACCAACGGCATCCCTAAACAACCCAAAGATGTTCCCCTCAGGGGCGCGAGACACTGCCGGATATCGACGTTGCCGGGCTTCGACTTCGCCCAAAATGAAAGACCCGTCCGGGGGGACAACCGGACGGGTCGAGCCATATGGGCGCTTGGGGTGGATGGGCGCTCGCGCCGTATATAGCCTTGGGGAGGGGATCACCGCTCCCACATGCTTTCTGTCGTGACCGCCCCACTGCACGTTCAAAGCGAGCGGGAGAATTTCGGAACGTTCACGAAAACGTTGGCGTCATTGCTGCGCGGGCCGGAGCGCGGCGCCGGCTGGAGATGCCTCCGTCACTGCGGCCGGGCGCAACTCGCGGGCCGGTGCCGGCTCCGCTTGCAGCCCCGCGGACGGCACAGCAGCAGCAGGCGCATCCTGCGGCGGGACCACGGCCTGGACCGCCGCGAGGGCATCCGCCTCCCCTGCTCCGAACAGATCGTCACGTCCGGGCGTGCCGAGATCGCGCGCTGTGCGCGTCAGCACGGTCCGCACCGTCTCGGGCTTCAGCGCCGGATTGCGCTCCAGCACCAGCGCCGCAAGCCCGCTGACATAGGCCGCGGAAAACGAGGTGCCGGAGATGATCTGATATTTTCCGTCGGGCGCCGGCAGGAATATCCCGGCGCCGGGCGCGGCCAGCGCGATGTAGTTGCCGCGGTTCGACGCCGGCAGCAGCTGGTCCCTGTCGTCGGTGGCGCTGACGGCGATGACGTTTGGATTGCCCGCGGGATAGAGCGGCGGCGACTTGGCGCCGGCATTGCCGGCGGCCGCGACCATCACGACGCCCTTGGCAGCGACGGCCGCGATCGCGCGCTCGATCACCGCATCCTTCGGGCCGGCGAAGCTCATGTTGACGATCTGGGCGCCGTGCAGGGCCGCGTAGTCCAGCGCCTTCAGGATTACATAGGAGCTGCTCTCCGGCCCGCCGCCCTTCTTGCCGACGCCGAACGCACGGATGGCGATGATCCGCGCATAGGGCGCGCTGCCCATCAACCGCTTGTGCGATACGATCACGCCGGCGATGCCGGTGCCATGCACATCCGGCCCCTCGTCGCCGCCGAGCGCGTCGAACACGTCGAACGACGCGTCGGCGAATTCCGGGTGCCTGAGATCGACCCCAGAATCGATCACTGCGATGGTGACATTGGAGCCCTGGGCCAGCCTGTGCGCTTCCGGCAGCCGCAGCTTCGCCAGCGCGTATTGCGCCGGATCGCCCTCGACGGGTGCTGCGCTCTGCTGCTGCAGCGTATAGCGATAGTTCGGCTGCACCGAACGCACCCTCGCATCTGCCGCGAGCGCACGGCTGACCGCCTGCACCGAGCGGCGATCGGTGATCCTGAACAGACCGATGGTGGCGCCGATCAGCGGAAAGCGCTGCGAGCTGATGCGCTGCAGGCCATGGCGACGCGCCAGCGCATCGGCCTGGTCGGTCGAGAGAGAGTCATCGATTTCGGCGACGATCTCGTTGGCGATGGTCCGTAGATCGACCGCGGCCGCAACCTTCGGCTCGCGCCGCTGCGTCACCCTGGCGGAGCTGCCCTTGTCCAATTTTCCCTGGGCTCGCCGACCCTGCCCATCCCCCGTCACCGACGGGTGGTCGAGACATTCGCCCGAGACGCTGCGATCCGCCGGGTTGCAGGACGCCTGCAGGTTCGGTGCAAATCGCGCATTGGGCAAGGCCGGGCGCGGCGCCATCCCGGTCGGCGGCGGCGCGCGCAGCGCGGTGCCCGGGTTGATGCTCGGCACCCGGCTCGGGATGTTGATGGTGGGCGAACGCATCATCGCCTGGGCATGGGCACTGAGGTCGCCACCTGCGAAAGCAGGCATTGTGACGACGATCAGCATCGCAACCGATCTGGCGAAGCGTAGCGGCGAACTCGACGACATGAAGCCTCCGAATGAATTTCGGACGGCGCGGGCCTATTGCGCGGCCACCGCGAGGCTGACGATCTTCTCCCGCGCCAGACGGCCGATCAGGCTGTCGGCCTCGGCCTTCGACAACGGCCGGTCGCCGAGTTGCAGCTTGAACAGGCCGCCCTTGGCGCCCTCGACGATCGAGGCCTGGTAGCTGTCGAGCAGCGCCGAGATGTCCGCCATGCGCGCCTCCGGCGTGAACCGCACCAGCGCATAGGCGGGCGCGGTCGATCCGGCGACCTGCGGTCCAAGGCCGCGGATCAGCGGCGCGGGTGCTTCGGCCATCCGCGACCGCGTCATGCTCTCGGGCGCCCGCTCCGCCGGGGCCGGCGCAGCGGCGCTCGGCGGCGGCGCGGCCATCGGCTTGCTCGCGGGCTCGGGCGCGGCAGTCTTGTCCTGGACCGAGGCGGTCTGATAGGTCGCGGTCTGCGAGCGCATCAGCACGGCGCCGATCACGCCGGCCTGCGCCAGCACCAGCAGCGCGCCGAGGCTGACGGTCCACGCCAAGGTCCGCGGCGACAGGCTGTCGAAGAAATCCATCAGCCGCGCGCTGAAGCCGCGCGGCGCGGCAGGCTTCTGCACCGGATCCGCCTCGATCGCCGCGAACAGCTTCTGCATCGCACGCATCGACGGCGCGCCGAGGCTTTCGTTCAGCGCGATGGTCTCGGCATATTCCTTCTGGATTTCCGCATACTGCCTGGCGAGATCGGCATCGTTGGCGAGAGCCTCCTCGACCCGGCGCATGTCGCGCGCATTCAGCGTGCCGGCGGCATACCACGGCAGCAGGAGTTCGATCTCTCCGGGCTCTTGCTCCAGCATCTTGCTCAAAGCCATCATGGCCAGCCTCTCTCAATGCCGGCCGCTTTCAGGAGTTCGGCCAATTTCTTGCGCGCATAGAACAGGCGCGTCTTGACGGTGTTCTCCGGAATTCCGACGATCTCGGCCACCTCCTCCACGGACTTCTCGTGGTAGTAGACGAGATCGACGATCTCCCGGTGATCAGGCGAAAGCGCCGTCAGGCACTTGCGCAAGGCTTCGCCGGTATTCTTCTTCTGGACCGCGACCTCCGGATCGTCGGACGTATCCTCGATCGCGTTCGCGGCCTCGTCTTCCAGCTCAACGTCCTTCCGGCGCCGAAGTGCCGACAGGGCCTTGAACCGCGTGATCGCCAGGAGCCAGGTGGAGACGGCAGAACGGCCTTCGAACTTGCCGGCCTGACGCCACACGTCGAGAAAGACCTCGCTGATGAGGTCTTCCGCGACCTGCTCGTCCCGCACGAGCCGGAGCCCGAAACGGTACACCCTGACATGGTGCCGTCCGTACAGCACCTGCATGGCGAGCCGGTCGCCTTGAGCGATCCGGGCAATCAGGGTTTCATCTGACGCCGCTGCTGTCACGCTCAATGGCCGTCTCGCAAGATTGGTCTGGAGGATTGACGTCGCGGTTCGAACACAACCGCAAAAATCTTCAAAATACCGGAAAGATACGTCCCGAAATGTGAGTTGGCGCACAGACTTGCAGATTTCGCTGCAGCGCCCAGGTCGATCGCGACCAGCGGGTTCCCGCCTACCATGTTCCGCCCGTTCCCGCCAACTACCCGCCCTGAAAGCCGTAGATTCCCGGTCGCAGCACCACGGCGGCGGCCTCTTCGTCCATGCCCATAGATACCAAAGTTAAATGCTTTCCCACGTAGATATTAAGCCAACGACGAAGAATCGCGAGCACATGGGCACGACGGCACCGCCTTTTCCCAGTCCTGATATCGCTGAGGCCGGGGACGCGCAGCCGTCTCCGTCCAGCGACCTGCGCGCGCGTCGAGCCGGACGGCGCCGGCAGATGCTGGCGCTGGTCGCCGGATGCTACCTGATCGATGCCGTCATCCTGCTGATCTACGCCCAGGCGGGAACCGTCCCGGTCACGATCGCGCCAGCCTACGCAGCGATCGGCATTCTCACCGTCGCGCTGTGGACCGTCCTGTCGGAGAGCGGTTTCAACGACCGTTTCCGCGACCACTACCTCGTGGTGCCGCAATCGCTCGCCAGCATGATGCTCACGGTCGCGTTCTGCTACATCGCGCCCGAAGTCAGCATCCTGTTCCTATGCACGCTGTACATCGTCGTCGCCTTTGCCTCGCTGCGGGCGACGCCGCGCCAGAGCGCGATCTGCTGGACGTTCCTCGCGATCGGCCTGGCGGGATTGTTCCTGCTCACCGACAAGCCGCTCGGCATGCCGCACGGCAGCGGCCTCGAGCGGCTCGCGACGCTGCTGGTCTTCCTGCTCACCATCGCCTGCTGCATGTTCCTCGGCATCTTCTCCAGCGCGCTGCGCGAGACGCTGTACCAGCGCGGACAGAAGCTCAAGGAAGCCTATCGCCGCATCGAGGAGCTGGCCGAGCTCGACGAGCTCACCGGCGCGCTGAACCGGCACTCGATCATGCATGTGCTGGACGAGGAGATGGCGCAGGCGCAGCAGGGCGGCCAGCCTTGCTCGGTGGTGCTGATCGATCTCGACTGGTTCAAACGCATCAACGACACGCATGGCCATCCGACCGGCGACGATGTGCTGCGCACCTTCGCCATCACCATCTTCGCCAACATTCGCGGCAGCGACCGCTTCGGCCGCTACGGCGGCGAGGAATTCCTGCTGGTGCTGCCGGGCGCGCCGGCCGACGCCGCGGCGCGGCTCGCCGAACGATTGCGCCAGATCATCGCCGGCCTCGACTGGAGCGCGTTTTCGACCGGCCTGCAGGTCACGTTCTCGGCCGGCGTGGCCACCCCGCGCGGCGACGAGACCGCCGATTCGCTGCTCGCCCGGGCCGATCGCGCGCTCTACGACTCGAAGGCGCAGGGCCGCAATCGCGTCACCAGCGCCTGCGCCATCCCGGCATGACCCCGAAACCCGCCCCGAACGAAAGCCTGCTCGACGAGCTCGAGGACACGCTCGCGCACGGCACCGTCGCCCGGCGGGTCGAGACCCTGCGCAAGGTAACGGACCTGTTCGTCGACGGCGCGAGGGACTTCGCCGATGATCAGGTCGCGCTGTTCGACGACGTGTTCGAATGCCTGGTCGAGCACATCGAGATCTCGGCCCGCGCCCTGCTCGCGCGGCGGCTGGCGCCGCTGGCGTCGGCGCCGCCGCGGACGCTGCACCGGCTGGCCGATGACGACGCCATCGATGTCGCAGGTCCCGTGCTGTCGAAGTCCGACCGGCTCGATGAGGCCGCGCTGATCCGCACAGCCGAGACCAAGAGCCAGGCGCATCTGCTCGCGATCTCGCTCCGGCGCGTGCTCAGCCGCGCCGTCACCGACATCCTGCTCAGGCGCGGCAACGACGAGGTCGTTCACAGCACCGTCAGCAATCCCGGCGCCGACGTCTCGGAGGCCAGCCTCGACACGCTGGTCGATCGCGCCGCGCTGGACGAAAACCTCGCCGCCTGCCTCGCCATGCGGCCCAATCTGCCGCGCCACCTCTATCTGAAGCTGGTCGCCAAGGCGTCGGCCACGGTCCGCACGCGGCTCGAGGCGGCAAATCCGAAGCTCGCGCAGGAGGTCCCCTCGGCAGTGCGCATGGCGGGCCGGCGGGCGCGATCGAGCGCGGTGGCGCTGACCAGCCAGACCGAGATCGCGCACGCGCTGGTGCGCTCGCTGCATGCCGAGGGCCGGCTCGACGACCGTCTCGTCGTGCAGTTCACCGAGCAGCGCAAGTTCGACGAGGCCAATGCGGCGCTTGCGGCCATGGCCAACGTGCCGGTCGCGGTCGCCGAGAGCATCATGATCGAAAGCCGCGCCGAGGGCGTCATGATCCTCGCCAAGGTCGCAGGCCTGTCATGGCCGACGGTGAAGTCGATCATCCTGATGCGCGATGAGCTCGCCACCACCGCGACCGCCGATCTCGACGCCTGCAAGGCCACCTATGAACGGCTCCGGCGGTCCACCGCGCAGCAGGTGCTGCGCTTCCATCGCGTGCAGGACGCCGCGACGCCGGTGCAGGCGTAGCGCGCTCAATAGCGCAGCACCCTCGCGCCGATGAGCGCGCCGAGCCCGGCCACGATCAGCGCCGCCACCGTGTACCAGGTGGCCACGAAAAATGGCGAATCGTCGGTGCAATGCGCGGCATAGAGCGTCGCCGCCATGCCCGCCGAGACCAGCCCGGCGATCGCGCCGGTCATCGCCGGACGCGACGGCGCGCCATGGCGCAGGCCGAACAGCGCCGCGCCCAGCAGCGGCAGCGACAGCACGGGGATGGCGCTCATGCACACCATCGAATTGTGGCCGACCAGCCGCGCCATCATCGGCGTGCGCTGCGGCAGCATCATCTCCGCCGCCATGCCGCCGACGAGGACCACGATCGGCGCGATCAGGAGCCAGCTCCAGCCCTGCAGCGAGGCCTCGGGGCGCGACAGATGCAAGCTGATGATCAGCGCCGGGATCGCCAGCGCCGTGGTGACGACGAACTTCAGGTCGAAGAACGGATTGCGCACCGCGAGCCAGATGTCCGGCCGCACGCCGAGGCCGATGAGCAGCATCGCGGTCGAGACCGGCGTTGCCGCCATCAGGGCCAGCGCCAGCACGATGCCGACCGGCTGCGCGCGCTGCGCATTGTCGGCCGCGAGGGTGCGGATGAGCTGATCGGTGTCCATGGTCAGGTATCCCGTAGCTTGGCCGTGAGGCTTGCGAGTGCCCGGTGCAGCGCCACCCGCACCGCGCCCTCGCTCATCGAAAACTTTTCCGCGGTCTGCTTGATCGAGGCGGCCTCGACCGCGATCGACTGCAGCACGTCGCGCTGGCGCCGCGGCAACGTCTTCAGCTGCGCCTCGACCTCGCCGGCCGAGACGGTGGGTGCCGGCGGCTCGTCGGCCAGCGTCTCCGAGAAATCGTCGATGTCGACGAACACCCGGCGGCCGCGCCGGCGCAGCATGTCGATCAGCTTGTTGCGCGCGATCGCGAACAGCCAGGGCGCGAACGGCGCATCGACGTCCCAGGTGTGCCGCTTGAGATGAACCGCCAACAGAATTTCCTGCACGATGTCCTCGGCCTGGTCGGGGGGCTGGCCGGCGCGCGCCAGCCCGCGCCGTGATGCTGCGCGCAACACCGGCGTGACCGCCCTCAGCAGGCGATGATAGGCCTCGTCGTCACCGGCGACGGCCTGGCGCATCCAGCCCGTCCACTCGTCGTCACGCTCCCGCAATTCCGCTCCACCCCCAGCAATTCGCCCGAATCGTCAGCTTGTTACTCTCGCGGCATAATGATCACTAATTCGTGATGCGGACATTGGCCTCGGAAGCATCCGAGTTACGCCACACCGAGAGCACGCCACCGGGCAAGTCTTGGAACAGTTCCTTGGAGCCGCTCCATAGCACCGAATCGAAAGGTGCATGATCAGGTTTAATGGGCCGCGCCGCAAAGTGCGGCGCCGCCCAGCTTTTGCCGTGAGCGGCAGGAAGATACCCATTTTCTGCCCCGTTCTCGACATCTGTCGGGGTCTCACTCCGGCTTGGGCTGGCGGGATGGGGAGAAGCCGACGATGACGATCCAAGCCAGTGGACGTTCAGCATTGATCATTGCCGCCGCGTTCGTTCTGGGCCTCGTTGGCACTGGATTGGCGCGCGCGGCCG
This sequence comes from Bradyrhizobium sp. HKCCYLRH3073, assembly GCF_051167995.1. Taxonomy (NCBI): domain Bacteria; kingdom Pseudomonadati; phylum Pseudomonadota; class Alphaproteobacteria; order Hyphomicrobiales; family Nitrobacteraceae; genus Bradyrhizobium; species Bradyrhizobium sp. HKCCYLRH3073. The sequence goes on along the minus strand of NZ_JBNPUD010000011.1, from coordinate 86,487 downwards.
AACAGCAGAGCTACAGTCCGTTCCTGCCGGTGGGGGCCGAGAGCGCCCCGGCAGCGAAGCAGGACGGATTCCCGGCGCCGATGCCGGCCGAGGCCCAGGCTCAGGCCGCGCCTGCGGCGGAATCGGCCGACGCCGCGCCGAGCGATGCGCCGGCGGCCTCGGACGTCACCGTGAACATGGTCACGGTCAGCAATGACGACAGCTCGGGCTGGGACAAGGCCTCGATCATCGGCAAGATCTTCATCGCCTGCGGCACCCTGCTCACCCTGGGCTCGGCGGCGCGGATGTTCATGATCTGAGGCGCCGCGCGGCGCCCCACCTACTTGATGCGTAACGATCCAGCGGGCACATTGCCCGCTGTTTTGATTTGCGGGGTGGGATCATGAGCGTTTACGAGCACATCATCGTCGAAGGCAAAGGCGCGGTCGGAATCATCACCCTGAACCGGCCGAAGATGCTCAACGCGCTGTCGTTCGGCGTCTTCCGCGAGATCGCCGCAGCCGTCGACGATCTTGAGGCCGACGATGCCATCGGCTGCATCGTGATCACCGGCAGCGAGAAGGCGTTCGCCGCCGGCGCCGACATCAAGGAGATGCAGCCCAAGAGCTTCATCGACATGTTCTCGAGCGACTTCACCGCGATCGGCGGCGACCGCGTCGCGCGCTGCCGCAAGCCGACGATCGCCGCGGTTTCGGGCTATGCGCTCGGCGGCGGCTGCGAGCTCGCGATGATGTGCGACTTCATCATCGCCGCCGACACCGCAAAATTCGGCCAGCCCGAGATCACGCTCGGCACCATCCCGGGCATTGGCGGCACCCAGCGCCTGACGCGCGCGATCGGCAAGGCCAAGGCGATGGACCTCTGCCTCACCGGCCGCATGATGGATGCGGCCGAGGCCGAACGCTCCGGCCTCGTCAGCCGCATCGTGCCGGCCGACAAATTGATGGACGAGGTGATGGCCGCGGCGGAGAAGATCGCATCGATGTCGCGCCCGGCTGCGGCGATGGCCAAGGAGGCCGTCAACCGCGCCTTCGAGACCCCGCTGTCCGAAGGCATGAATGTCGAGCGCAACCTGTTCCACGCCACCTTCGCGCTGGAAGACCGCGCCGAGGGCATGGCCGCGTTCATCGAGAAGCGCAAGCCGGTGAACAAGAACCGGTGAGATTGGCAGTGCGCTCAGTTCGACTGAGTTGATATTTTTCGAAGTCAGTTCATCGATAGCCGTGGACGCGGTGCGCTCCCTCACCCCGTTCTTCACGGGGTGAGCGTTGGGATGAGGGCAGACGCTCGGGAAGCGTACGTCGTTGGACCTGTCCCCCCTCACCCGAATGGCATCCGCGATGCCATTCGACCTTCCCCCGCAAGCGGCGCGAGGTGGACCGAGCGAGCCGCGAGTTACTCGCATATCACCGACGCGATTCGCGGTGCGCCCGTGCGCTGTCGTCCGCGCACGCCCACCCACCGGCCTACCGCACGACCGTCGCGCAAGCGCCTGACAAACGGTCTGTGGCGAGCACGCCACAACAAATCATGGAAAAGCCCGCCGTATTCCACATCCGCGGTTTGTGTGTGGCCGCCATCCGCCCTAAACAGGTAAACAACTGGTTAAGACAGTGAGACGCGGCGGAGTCGGATGGTGGGTCGAGCCAAACAATTTGGCGTCGGCAAGGTGCATGCGCGGCGGATCGGCCTGATCCTGGCCGCCAGCCTTGCCGTCATCTGCTCGCCCGCGCGCGCCGAGGATCTCGCGGCCGCGCTCGTCAAAGCCTATCAGACCAACCCGGCGCTGAACGCCGAGCGCGCGCGCCAGCGCGCCACCGACGAGAACGTGCCGCAGGCGCTCGCCGGCTATCGCCCGCAACTGATCGCGAGCCTCGGTGCCGGCCTGCAGGCCGTGCGCAATCTGCTGCCCGGCAACACGATCCAGACCGCGACATTGAAGCCCTGGACCATCGGCGTGACCGTGACGCAGACCCTGTTCAACGGCTTCCGCACCGCCAACAGCGTGCGCATGGCCGAGTTGCAGGTGCAGTCGGGCCGCGAGGCGCTGCGCAATGTCGGTCAGGGCGTGCTGCTCGACGCCGTCACGGCCTACACCAACGTGCTCGCCAACCAGTCGCTGGTCGAGGCGCAGCGCTCCAACGTCGCCTTCCTGCGCGAGACGCTCTCCGTCACGCAGCGCCGCCTCAATGCCGGCGACGTCACGCCGACCGACGCCTCGCAGGCCGAGGCGCGGCTGGCGCGCGGCCAGTCCGACCTCAACGCCGCCGAGGTCAACCTCGCCATCAGCCAGGCGACCTATGCCCAGGTCATCGGCATGGCGCCGGGCCAGCTGCGCGCGGCCGACCCGATCGATCGCCTGCTGCCGCGCAGCCGCGAGGACGCGATTGCGCTTGGCAACAAGGAAAATCCAGCGGTGGCTGCGGCGAGCTTCGACGTCGACGTGGCCTCGACCTCGATCAAGGTCGCCGAGGGCGCGCTGCTGCCGACCGTGACCCTGCAAGGCAATGTCAGCCGCAGCCGCGATTCGGATCAGACGCTCGGCACCTTCGGCACCGACCAGGCCTCGATCGTCGGCAGCGTCACCGCGCCGATCTATGACGGCGGCACCGCCGCGTCGCAGACCCGCCAGAGCAAGGAGCTCGCGGCGCAGAGCCGCCTCGTGCTCGACCAGGTCCGCAACCAGGCCCGCACCGCGGCGGTCAGCGCCTGGGTCGCCAATGAAGGCGCCAAGGTCGCCGTCAGCGCCTCCGAGGCCGAGGTGAAGGCCGCCACCGTCGCGCTGCAGGGCGTCTCGCGCGAGGCCCAGGGCGGCCAGCGCACCACCGTCGACGTGCTGAACTCGCAGGCCGACCTGATCCAGGCCAAGGCGCGGCTGATCGGCGCGCAGCGCGACCGCGTCATCGCCTCCTACACGCTGCTCAGCGCGGTCGGCCGGCTCGACGTCAAGAACCTCAATCTGAATACGCCGGACTATCTGCCCGAGGTTCACTACCATCAGGTGCGCGACGCCTGGCACGGCCTGCGCACGCCGTCGGGACAGTAGAGCTCCCTCACCGCCGGTGCCGCAGCCGGTCTTTCAGACCGCGAGGCCACGCGCGAGACCTGGAACACCTGCTCGATTCCGTCCACACTCTGCGCCGGACCCAGGCGGAGGCGCGCATGCTGTTCATGGTGATCGAGCGTTTCAAGGACCGCGATCCGATTCCCGTCTACCGTCGCGTTCGCGACCCCGGCATCACCTTTCCCGACGGGCTGAAATATCTCGGCAGCTGGATCGAGCCGAATTTCGACCGCTGCTTCCAACTGATGGAATGCAACGACGCCCGCCTGCTGCAGCAATGGATCCTGTCCAACGCCCGCGACACCGGCATGACGTTCGAGATCGTCCCGGTGGTCACCAGCGCGGAGACGCGCGAGGTGGTGGCGCCGTTCCTGGATGAGAGTTGAGTCGCGCGACGATGCTCGACGTCCTGACGCAGATGCTCGCCGTCTGCCTGATCTCCTATGCGATCGCGGTGCTAATGCCATCGTGGCGGGCGCTGCTGGCGGCGACGCTGCTGCTCGCGCTGGCGACAATGATCGGCGGCCTGCGGGAATGGTGGACGCTGGAGCAAGGCAGCTGCAGCCGCGCTTGTACGCTCGAAGATCTGCTCGACATCCCGATGCTGCCGATCGCAAGAGCGGGCTTCATCACCGGAGCGATCGTCCGGGCGCTCACATTCCTGCCGCAGGCCCGCGGCCTGTCGCCGCGCACCATCGTCACGATCTGTATTGCCGGGGGCGCATCTGCGCTCGCTGTGGCCTTGTTCGCGCCGAGCCTCGTCTGGTGGCGGCCGCTGCGAATCCTCTAGGCACGGCGACAGAGTCGTTCATTGCTGCGGCGAGCTGCGATGGCCTACACTGCGTCTCGCGCGAACGTCAGACGCCGAGGCGATTTCGCCGCATCTTGTCGGCTAGCAAAAACGAAAGGCTGATGTCGTGGACTGGTTCGAACGCCTGACCGGCTTCAAGGAGACCGACTATGCCTCGACGCGCGCCAGACTGGCCTGCGAAGACGGACGGCTGACGTCTCTGGTCAATGGCAAGAGCTACCAGACCGGGCGGCTGGAGCTTCCGAAATTGTCGGAGCTCCGGACCAGGGTCCAAGACTCGGCCTGTCGAACCGGGCGGCTCCGCGTGAGTCTCGTCAGCGGCGATGTCCGCACCCTTCATCTGGTCCCGGAGTTCGCCGGCGCCCTGTTCCAGGTCGCCTCGCAGTTCAATCTGCTGGAGATGATCGGCCCCCACGCGACCCCGGAAGACGGCGTGACGATCTACCAGCATGATCCGACGCAGGGGCCGGCCTGCGCGATCGCCGCCGGCGCCGCAACGATCTATCGCAACTACTTTGCCCCGGTCGGCGGTGAATCGGGCCAGACCCGCGACCGTCAGCTCGACGCGCTCGCAGATGTCGGGGCGGCTCTGAAGTCCCGTCTATCCCGCGGCGGCGAGCTTTGGGCGATGACGAACGGGTACGCCCTGTGCACGCGGACCGGACTCGAGACCATCACGGCCATCCTCGACGCAAGCGATGGCGATGAGATCGACGCATTGCGCGGACACCTTCGGATCGGCCTGCATTCCGGCGTCGAGCTGACCGACGCCGGCGAACCGCGACCGACGGTGTCGCAGGCCTTCTGCTCCGCGCTCCCCGTGGCCTACTGCTCCCCTGCCCCCCGATATTGGCAGACATTCGCCCGCCTGATCCTGGAGGCCAGCTACGAGGCGACGATCTGGGCGGCGGTCCTCAACGCGACACGCGGCTCGAACATTGCCCTGCTCACCAGCGTCGGCGGCGGCGCATTCGGCAATGAGGAGACCTGGATCGAGGACGCGCTGCGCCGCGCGCTGCTGCTGGCGTCGAGCTTCGACCTCGACGTCAGGCTCGTCAGCTATGATCGCCCGACCGAGACATTCCTGCGGCTTCAGGACGAGTTCGGCCGCTGAGCCATGCCGTGAGCACGGCACAGCTCGTACGACGCCCTACCCCTCGAACGCAAACAGCTCGATCGGGTCGTTGAAGCCGCGCACCGGGTATTCGCCGACGCGTTCGAGCGCGAACGGGCCTTCGACGAGTTCGGCGAAGGCGCGCGACATCAGCACGGGACGACCGACCTGCTTGGTCAGCGCCTCCATGCGCGAAGCCATGTTGACCGCGGGTCCGATCACGGTGAAATCCAGCCGCGTGCGCGAGCCGATGTTGCCGTACATGACGTCGCCGACGTGGATGCCGATGCCGTAGCGCAGCGGCGCACGGCCGCCTTCCGCATGCCGCGCGTTGAGCGCCGCCATCGCCTGCCTGGCGCCGGTGACCGCGTGTAGCAGGTTCTCGCAGGCGCCGGGCTGGCTAAGCGGAAAGATGGCGAGCAGGCCGTCGCCGATGAACTTCAGGATCTCGCCTCCATGCTCTGTGATCGGCTCGACCATCGCGTCGAAATAGCCGTTGAGGAGATCGATCACGTCGTCGCGCGGCCAATTGTCGGAGATCTTGGTGAAGTCGCGGAGATCGCAGATCATGATCGCGGCGCTCACGGTCTCGCCGCTGCCGCGTCGGGTCGCGCCGGCCAGCACCATCTCGCCGGCATGCGGCCCGACATAGGTCTCGAGCAGGGTGCGCGCCAGCCGGTTCTTGATGCGGATCTCGCTGACCAGCGCCAGCACCGGCAGCAGCCGCTTCAGGGCGCCGATCTCGGCATGATCGAAGCCGCCGCGCTGGTCGGTCGCGAAGGTCACGCAGTGGCGCTTGCCGAGCGTGTGAAAGATCGGCCAGGCGACATAGTCGGTCAGCCCCTGCGCGCGCATGTCGTCATAGATGCCATGCTGCCGGCCGAGCGCGGGATCACGCGCCAGGTTTTCACGGATCTCGTCGGCGCCGTTGTAGACCTCGCTCACCGGGCTGCCGATGAACTCGGAACGCGAGCCGACGTCATAGTCGACGCGATTGATCTCGGAGCTCTCCATCCCGTCGCTCCACAGGATGCGCGCGCCGAGCCATTGCGGATGGTTGATCTGCACGTGCAGCGACGCGCGCTTCACCGGGATTCCGGCGCGCTGCAGGCGGATGCACATCTGCGCGAAGATGTTGTCGATGAAGCGTTCGTCGCGGGTGCCGCTGGTGAGCCAGTCCACGACCTCGTCGCCCAGGCGCTGGCCGGCGGCGAGACGGACGTCGGTTGCTGTCATGGCGGTCTCCTGGGCCGGCGCGGCAATGCCAGGGAGATGTCGTGTCGCAGCGCAAAAGAGTCAACCGATACCAACGCATCGCGCCCCTACCCCGATGGGCAGGCCCACCAGGTTCGGCGTCGGCAAAGGACGGCTCATCGTCTCAGCCCAGCGAGGGACGGATGCTGCACATCCGCCCCTCGCCTGACAGGCTTCTCAGAAATGCACCACCGTCCGCAGGCCGAGCACCACCGCATTGCCGGTCTTCAGGCCGGCGGCGTTGAAGCCGCGTCCGCCCGGATTGATGACATACTGGGCGTCGAACTTCAGGTTCATCCAGCCGGTCGCCTGCCAGCCATACCAGGCTTCGATCGGCACTTCGTTGCCGCCTGCATTCGGCGTCAGCGCCGCCGAGTTGACATGCGTGGTGCCGACCGCGAAGCCGACCTCGTCGTCGGGACGGAACGAGAAGGTGCCGGTGTGCTTGACGCCCCAGGAGATCTGGTAATCCTGATAGGACGTGCGGTGATCGGCCACGCTGGTGTTGAGGAAGGTGTACCAGCCCTGCGCCTTCGGACCCTCGACGGTCAGCCGCTGCAGGATCGATTCGTAGAAGCCGTAGCGGCCGCGCTGGCTGCTGAGGTTCTGATCGCCCACGCCGGGACCGCCGGCGTAGACCCCGGTGATGCCGGGCAGACCGCCGTCGATGGTCGAAGCGCTGTCATACCAGCCGCCGAAGCGCCAGGTGCCGTTGAGCGGACCGCTCGGCTCCCACACCACTTCGACCGGCACCAGGACGCCCGAGGCCGGATTGGAGCGCGCGATGCCCGGCGCGAGATACACGCCCGCGTCCGACGTCGTCAGGTAGTTCGGATTGGCATCGTAGACGCCGACCGACAGCTTCCACTCCTTGGTGAAGTTGTAGTGCACGACGCCGGCCCACTGGCTGACCGGCCAGTTGTAGATGTAGCCGCCCTGGATGTTGCCCGGCTGGCCGCCGCAGAAGGTCAGGTTGATGAACTCGCACTGGCCGAAGAAGAAGTCGGAGCCGACCGGCAGCCGGCCGCCCTTGAGCACGAGGCGATCGTCGAACAGCTTCTGCTGATAGTAGAACTCGGTCAGGCGCAGGATGTTGCCGCGGCCGAACACCTCGTTGGTCAGCTGCAGCGCCGGAATGCCGGCCTCGCTGTTGAGGTTCTTGCCGAAGCGATCGACCAGCGTGACGCCGATCAGGCCGCCCTGGATGCCGGCGAGCTTGGCCATGTCGAACTTGGCCTCGAACCACAATTGTCCGGCATTGGCCGAGGTGTTGCGCGAGCCGCCCGACAGGTTGGTGACGGCCTCGTCGCCCAGCGTGAGCGCGAGCGAGATGCCCTGCTCCTTCAGCCTGGTCCGGCCGAGATCACCGAACAGATACGGCCGCGTCCAGAAATCATCGACACCGGCATAGGGAACCGGCGGCGCCTTCATCGGCAAATCGGCAGCGAGCGCACCGCCGCCCAACAAACAAGACAAAGCAACCCCTACGCCGCACATGCGTGCGGTCGTCGCAAACCCACTCATTTTTCCTGCTCCTCGCAGCGTCCCCAGGCTCTGGCTGTTGTTCTGTCGCGTCCGGCCCAGAGCCTCCGTCCCGGCACGCGCTTCCCCACGGCTCAATCCCGGCCGCCGCCCATTCGAGGAGCGCATTCGTCAACCTGAGATTGGATGGCAATCCTAGCAAGCGCCGAGGTGCCTTTGAATAGTCATATTATATTGGGGAGTCGGTATAACCGTAAGTGTGACATGAGTGTCACATGCCGCATTGCGGAATATTGTGTTCCGCGCCGTTGCGGCTCTCGGGATGCGTCGGACGCACGACAAGGCAACCAATTTGGAGAACCGTGGCGTGGCTGTTGACCTGCGCCTTTCAGCTCGCATGAGATCACGCCCAAGCTGGACGAGACTTGCTGCATGAAAGTGTCAGACCCCGATTTGTCAGAAGCACGCTGGGCCAGCCTCCTCGGCGGCTATCGCGTTCCCTACGACCCGCGCCCAGCCCTGCAACGCCTCGAAGGTGGCGATAGCTCAGCCTGGGACGAACTCTGGAATGAGCTGCACCACCAAGGTGACGTCGGCGAAGCATCCTTCGCCGCCGTACCCGGTCTGGTCCGAATTCGCGAGCGCCGCGGTGTTGCCGACTGGCAGACCTACACGATGATCGCGATCATCGAGCTTGCGCGAGACGGCTCTCGCAATCCGGCGATGCCGGCTGACCTGCGCGAGAGCTACGAAGCGGCGTGGGGCCAATTGCTCCACATGGCACTCCGCGACCTCACCACGGCGCAGGATGCCGACGTTGTCAGCCAACTCCTCGGCGTTATAGCGATCGCGCGCGGCCAACGCGCGCTGGGACGCATTGCGATCGAATTCACGGAAGATGAACGGGCTGCAATGCTGGCCGGCGAATGGCCTCCATGAATCGCAACGCGACCTCACGGGTAGAATCGCTTTAGGAAGGCATCGATCTCGTCGTCATCTGCCTGCCAGTCGGCGCCGCGCTCCATGTACATCAACGCAAGTCCAAGCAGCTGCAGGGGGCTCTCGGCGACGAGTTGAAGCGTCCCCTTCGTTGCGCTCCAGAGTTCGCCGTCGCTCTCATAGCGACGATCGATTTCGTATCCGAGCTTGATCAGCGTCAGATATGCCGGAATTTCGGTATTGCCTGCCGCCGCGATGGTTTGGGTAAACACGGAGTTCTCCCGTTCTGGATGGAGTCCCCGGCCTGCCGACTGCGTCAATCAAACAGACTGGATCTGATTTGGCACGCGTGGAGCACTACACCCCGGATCTCGACCACATCAGCCGATATCGTGTAGTAGACGACATGCGCCTGGAATCGAAACCGTCGTAGCCCGCGCCGGAAGTCCTCGGCTCATTGACCTTTGGCCGGGAATCTGAGAGCAGCTCGAAGGTCCGGATCAGCCTGGACGCGCGTAGGCTTCCGCCTGGTAAGCACCAAATTGCAGTTCGGTGTATTCGTAGATCTGAGCGAGTTGATCGCGTGCTCGAATGGTGAGGCGATAGCTACCCACGGCGCGCAGCAACACGCTGCCGAGCAGCCGCGATGATGTCCTCAGCAGTCTCGGCAGTGAACGTCTCGCAATCAGGGTGCGCGAAGAACTCTTTGAAGCGAGCGATCTGCTCCTCGCGACTCAATGCCTGCCAATCCGCAAGCTCGGCTTCACTGGGCGGCAGCGCCGACGGGACGACCCGAGACTTGATTTGCGACATTGGTCCTTTCCGAGAGAACGGAGCCTGAAACATAAAGGTAGCACCTCCCGGTGGAATTGCGAGATCGGCCGCCATCTTCGACGAGGCATCGAGCTTGGCCGATTTTGCCGGGCGGGCATTATCGCGCCGACGAAAGCACGGGACCGTTCCTGATCACGGGTCAAAATCGCCTGCGTCAATGCTTCCATTTTCCCATTCCGTTCAGCCACATCTTTCGTTTCAAGAGCTTCGCGCAAAAATAAATCACTTCCGAAAATCAGCAAATCATGTCTATTCTATCCGCGTTCCGGTCCGGATGAGGGGCGTACGCGTCGTCACGAGACGTTGGGCCGGCAATGCGGTGGACGTGAGGACATCAGCGCGCTTTCGGGTGCGGACGAATGATGCGCTCGCGGACGTGAAGTCGCGTGGTCCTGGCATCCCGATGCTGAAGTCCCGCGCGATGCGCTTGAAGCGCATTGTCGCGAACGGTGGCCAACAAGCCCGGTGCACCGAGGAGATCGCGTATAAGCGTTAAAACCGCCGCGCAGGGAATGCCGGATGATCCGGCTTTGCCTGTGGTACCTGCCGCCTGCATTTTTTCAGCAGGCGGGCCATGGGTGAGGCCCTCACCCGGCATTCCCTGCGCCCTCATCGTCTTTCGAGGGCGAGTGCTTTCCGCATCCCCCGGGCGCGACCGCGCCGCGGGACCGTGTGTGCACGCCCGGCTGTTTGACTGGTTGGAAGATGGGACGGGGGACTGCGAGCGATCCGGGAGCAGCGTCCTACGCGTCCGGCTGGTCGTCGCGTTCGGCCTGCGACAGCTCGGCGAGGGCAAGATCGCCGGAATCGGCCATGCGCGCCTTGGCGATGGTCCGGACATGCGCGGCGAGCGCCGGCATGCGCGCGATCAGCGCATGGAAATCCTGCGCGTCGAGCACCAGCAGCCGGGTCTTGCGCGTCGCCGTCACGGTGCCCGAGCGTTTGGTCCGGTGCAGCAGCGCGATCTCGCCGAAGAACGTACCGTCGGCGAGCTTGACGCATTGCGTCGGCAGCTCGATCTCGACCTCGCCCGTGGTGATGAAATACATCGAGGACGCCGGATCGCCACGCCGCACCAGCACCTCGCCGGCTTCGATCGTACGCGCACGCAACAGCCGCATGATGTCGGCGATTTCGGACGCCGAAAGATGCGAGAACAGCGGCACCCGCGCCAGCATGCCCCAGGTGACGACGAAATCGCGCCGCTTGATCTCCTCGGCGAACGCGGTGGAGATGATCGCGACCGGCAGCGCGATCATGGCAAAGCCCCAGATGATCGCGAACACCGTGATGATGCGGCCGAGCGGCGTCACCGGCACGACGTCGCCATAGCCGACGGTGCCGAGCGTCACGATCGCCCACCACATCGCATGCGGGATGGTGCCGAACTTGTCGGGCTGGACGTCGCGCTCGACCGCGTAGAGCAGTGAGGCGAACAGCAGCACCGCGCCGGCCAGGATGACGAGGCAGCCGATCAAGATGCGCCGCTCGGCCTGCACCGCCGACAGCAGCGAGCGCAGCGCCGGCGAATAGCGCACCAGCTTCAGGAACGGCAGCACGATGCACAGCGCTTCCAGCGTGCGATCGCCGAGCACGAGCGCGATGGACGCCGGCACGAAGGACAGGAGATCGATCAGGCCGAGCGCGGACAACGCGTAGGCGAGCCGCTCGCGGTGCGGCGACTGGCGCCGCGGCATGTGCCCCGCCACGCTCCAGAGCCGAGCGACATACTCCGCGGCAAACACGATCAGCGAACAGACCTTGATCGCGCGCAGCAGTCCGCCAATGGCGGCCGCGATGTCCGGGTCCGAGGCCAGCACCACCGCCAGCACGTCGAGCGTGATGACGAGCACGATGAACTGGACGACGCGCGAGCCGTGCGTGCTCGGCAGATGGTCGTGCTCGAGCAGCTCGTACAGCCGGTCGCGCAGATCGGGATCGCGAACGCTCTCGCCCGGCCCGAGCGTCGGCACGATCAGCCTGCCTTGCCGATCGCACTCTCGATCGCGGCCAGCGCAGCCTCCGCCTTGGTGCCGTCCGGGCCGCCGGCCTGGGCCATGTCAGGACGGCCGCCGCCGCCCTTGCCGCCGAGCGCCTCGGACGCGGCGCGCACGAGGTCGACCGCATTGAAGCGCGCGGTGAGATCGGCGGTCACGCCGACCACGACGCCGGCCTTGCCGTCCTCGGTGACGCCGACGATCGCGGCGACGCCCGAGCCGAGCTGCTTCTTGGCCTCGTCGGCGAGCGACTTGAGATCCTTCATCTCGATGCCCGAGACCGCGCGCGCCATCAGCTTGACGCCGCCGACCTCGCGGACGCCGGCGGGAGCGCCGTTGCCGGTCTCCTGGCCGCCGCCCATCGCGAGCTTCCTGCGCGCGTCCGACAGCTCGCGCTCGAGCTTCTTGCGCTCCTCCATCAGCGCGGTGATGCGCGCCGGCACCTCGTCGACCGTGGTACGCAATTCGGCCGCGGCGGCCTTGGCGAGCGAGAGATTGTGGTTGGCATGCGCCCGCGCGCCGCGCGCCGTCAGCGCCTCGATGCGGCGGACGCCGGAGGCCACTGCGCTCTCCGAGGTGACCGCGATCAGGCCGATGTCGCCGGTGCGCTTGACGTGGGTGCCGCCGCACAGCTCGACCGACCAGCCCAATGTATTAGAACCTTGGGCATTCGAGCCCAGCTCGCGCGCGGCATTGCCCATCGAGACGACGCGGACCTCGTCGCCATATTTCTCGCCGAACAGCGCGCGGGCGCCGGCCTCGCGGGCGTCGTCGAGCCCCATCAGCCGGGTCGTGACCTCGGCATTCTCGAGCACGACGTCGTTGGCGATGTCCTCGACGCGGGCGAGCTCATCCGGGGTGATCGGCTTCGGATGGACGAAGTCGAAGCGCAGGCGGTCAGGAGAGACCAGCGAGCCGCGCTGGGCGATGTGGTCGCCGAGCACCTGGCGCAGCGCCTCGTGCAGGATGTGGGTCGCCGAATGGTTGGCGCGGATGGCCGAGCGCCTGCCGTGATCGACGTCGAGCTGCAGCGCGGCGCCGAGCTTGAGCGTGCCCTGCTCCACGGTGCCGATATGCGCGAACAGGTCGCCAGCCTTCTTCTGGGTGTCGGTGATGCGCACGCGGACGCCGTCGCCGGTCATGAGGCCGGTGTCGCCGACCTGGCCGCCGGACTCGCCATAGAACGGCGTCTGGTTGAGCACGATGACGCCGCTCTCGCCGGCCTTGAGGCTGTCGACCTCGGCGCCGTCCTTGACCAGCGCGGTCACCGCACCCTCCGCGGTCTCGGTCTCATAGCCGAGGAACTCGGTGGCGCCGAGCTTCTCGCGCAGCGGGAACCAGACGGTCTCGGTCGCCGCCTCGCCGCTTCCGGCCCAGGCCGCGCGGGCCTTGGCGCGCTGGCGGTCCATGGCATCGGTGAACGAGGCCTGGTCGACGCTGATGCCGCGCGACTTCAGCGCGTCCTGGGTGAGGTCCAACGGGAAGCCGTAGGTGTCGTACAGGGTGAAGGCGACGTCGCCGTCGAACATGTCGCCCTTGGTGAGCGAGGCCGACTTCTCGTCGAGGATGGCCAGCCCGCGCTCCAGGGTCTTGCGGAAGCGGGTCTCCTCGAGCCGCAGCGTCTCCTTGATCAGCGCCTCGGCGCGGATCAGCTCGGGATAGGCCTGGCCCATCTCGCGCGAGAGCGTGCCGACGAGCTTGTGCATCAGCGGCTCACGGGCGCCGAGCAGCTGGGCGTGGCGCATCGCGCGGCGCATGATCCGGCGCAGCACATAGCCGCGGCCCTCGTTGGACGGCAGCACGCCGTCCGAGATCAGGAACGACGAGGCGCGCAAATGGTCGGCGATCACGCGAAGCGACGCCTTCTGCGGCCCCTGCGGGTCGGCATTGGTGAGGTCGGCGATAGCGCGGATCAGCGCGACAAACAGGTCGATGTCGTAATTGTCGTGCTTGCCCTGCAGCACCGCGGCGACGCGCTCGAGGCCCGCGCCGGTGTCGATCGACGGCTTCGGAAGGGGATTGCGGACCCCGCCCTCGAGCTGCTCGTACTGCATGAACACGAGGTTCCAGATCTCGATGAAGCGGTCGCCGTCCGCCTCCGGCGATCCCGGCGGGCCGCCCCAGATCTTGTCGCCGTGGTCGTAGAAGATCTCCGAGCACGGGCCGCACGGGCCGGTGTCGCCCATCTGCCAGAAATTGTCCGAACCGGCGATGCGGATGATGCGCGATTCCGGCAGGCCGGCGATCTTCTTCCAGAGCCCGAACGCCTCGTCGTCGTCGATGTAGACGGTCGCGGTCAGCTTGTCCTTCGGGAGGCCGAACTCCTTGGTGACCAGCTTCCAGGCGAGCTCGATGGCGTTCTCCTTGAAGTAATCGCCAAAGGAGAAGTTGCCGAGCATCTCGAAGAAGGTGTGGTGCCGGGCGGTGTAGCCGACATTGTCGAGGTCGTTGTGCTTGCCGCCGGCGCGGACGCACTTCTGCGACGTCGTGGCGCGGTTGTAGGGCCGCTTCTCGACGCCGGTGAAGACGTTCTTGAACTGCACCATGCCGGCGTTCGTGAACATCAAAGTCGGGTCGTTGCGCGGCACCAGCGGCGAGGACGGCACGATCTCGTGGCCGTTCGCAGCGAAGAAATTGAGGAAGGTCGACCTGATCTCGTTGACGCCGCTCATAGCAATCCAATCGAAGAAGTCCGGGAATTCGGCGGCAATGCTTTTAGACAAGGCGACTTCGCGTGTCCAGAAACTGTGCAGAAACATCATGGGCTTGCTGCACGGCTCCTAAAGCTGGTTGAAAGCCGCCGTGACGCGTTGACAGCTTGCGCGGGCTGGTGTTTGGTCCCGGACATAGACGACAGTCGCGTCGGGAGAGACTGGCCTTCTGAGGTTCTGGTTGAACGTCAAGGGCCGGCGCCGAAGGAGCAACCGCCCCGGAAACTCTCAGGCAAAAGGACCCTCGCGACTGCAACTGCATCTGGAAAGAGACGCTGGCCGGGCCTGATCCCGGGACGCGTCCGCCGACGGGATAATACTCTCAGGCACAGCGACAGATGGGGCTTCGGTGGCGTTTTTCGGGACTGGTCCCGAGGAACCGCGCGAGGACCCCTGATCGATGGCTGAACCGGCTGCCCCCCTTTCTTTGAAGCGAACGCCGCTGCATGCGCTGCATGTCAGCCTCGGCGGCAAGATGGTGCCCTTTGCGGGCTATGAGATGCCGGTGCAATACGCGCCCGGCGTACTCAAGGAACACCTCCATACCCGCAGCGCGGCCGGGCTGTTCGACGTCTCCCACATGGGCCAGGTCGCGCTGCTGCCGAAATCCGGCAACGTCGCCGACGCCGCGGCGGCGCTGGAGCGGCTGGTGCCGCAGGACGTCATCGGCATCCCGCCCGGCCGGCAGCGCTATGCCCAGTTCACCAACGCCGAGGGCGGCATCCTCGACGACCTGATGGTGGCGAATTTCGGCGAGCACCTGGTGCTGGTGGTCAACGCCGCCTGCAAGGAGGCGGACATCGCGCTGCTGCGCGACGGAGTGTCCGACGTCTGCGAGGTCCAACCGCTGACCGACCGCGCGCTGCTGGCGCTGCAGGGGCCGAAGGCGGCGTCCGTGCTGACGAAATTCTGTGCAGAGGCCGAGGCGATGCGGTTCATGGACGCGGGGCCGCGCAGCGTCGATGGGCTCGCCTGCTACGTTTCGCGCTCGGGCTACACCGGCGAGGACGGCTACGAGATCTCGGTGCCTGCCGATCAGGCCGAGCGGCTCGCCGAGGCGATGCTGTCCGACAAGGACGTGCTGCCGATCGGGCTGGGCGCCCGCGACAGCCTGCGGCTCGAGGCCGGGCTCTGCCTCTACGGCCACGACATCGACACGGCGACAACGCCCGTGGAAGCTGCGCTGGAATGGTCGGTGCAGAAGGTCCGCCGCACCGGCGGCGCGCGCGCCGGCGGCTTCCCCGGCGCTGACAAGATCCTCGCGCAGTTCGATGGCGGTGCGACACGCCGCCGCGTCGGTTTGCGGCCCGAGGGCCGCGCGCCGGTGCGCGAGGGAGCAGCGCTGTTCGCTTCGGCCGATTCAGGCGAGCCGGTCGGCAAGGTCACCTCTGGTGGCTTCGGCCCGACGCTGAATGCGCCGGTCGCGATGGGTTACGTGCCGACCACTCTCTCTGCGCTCGACACCCCGTTGTTCGCCGATGTGCGCGGCCAACGCCTGCCGCTGCGGGTCGCCGCCATGCCCTTCGTTCCCAACACCTACAAGCGCTGAAGGACGTCCATGACTACGCTCTACACCTCCGACCATGAATGGCTCAGCATCGATGGCGACACAGCCACCATCGGCATCACCGACTATGCGCAGGCCCAGCTCGGCGACGTCGTGTTCGTGGAGCTGCCGCAGGTCGGCCGCGCGCTGAAGAAGTCGGAAGCCGCCGCCGTGGTCGAATCGGTCAAGGCCGCCTCCGACGTCTATGCGCCAATCACCGGCGAGGTGGTCGAGGTCAACCAGGCGATCGTCGACGAGCCTGCGCTCGTCAACACCGACGCCGGCGGCAAGGCCTGGTTCTTCAAGCTCAAGATCGCCGACAAGAGCGAGCTCGGCGGGCTGATGGATGAGGCCGCCTACAAGGCGCACACGGCGTGAGACGCGCGGTGCGTAGCCCGCATGAGCGGAGCGATATGCGGGACCGGCGGTCCCGGGGTCGCTGCGCTCGCCCGGGCTACGGCCTACCGATCTCGCCGTCGCTGTTTACTGGATGCCCCGCCGTCGCGGGGCATGACGAGGCATAGAGGATTTGCTCATGACCACGCCGCTCAAGCCGCTCGATGATGCCGCCGCCAGCTTCGCCCGCCGCCATATCGGTCCCTCGCCGCGCGACGTCGCGGCGATGCTGGAGACCGTCGGCGCCAAGAGCGTCGCGGAGCTGATGGCGCAGACGCTGCCCGGCACGATCCGGCAGGCGGCGCCGCTCACCCTCGAGCCGGCGCTGAGCGAAACTGAAGCCTTGTCGCACATGCGCGCACTGGCGACGCGGAATCAGGTTTTCACCTCGCTGATCGGCCAGGGCTATTCCGGCACGCTGATGCCGGCGGTGATCCAGCGCAACATCCTGGAGAACCCGGCCTGGTACACGGCCTACACCCCCTATCAGCCGGAGATCAGCCAGGGGCGGCTGGAGGCGCTTTTCAACTTCCAGACCATGATCTGCGATCTCACCGGGCTCGACGTCGCCAACGCCTCGCTGCTGGACGAAGCCACGGCGGCGGCGGAAGCGATGGCGCTGGCCGAGCGGTCGGCACGGGCGAAGACCAAGGCATTCTTCGTCGATCGGAACGTGCATCCGCAGACGCTGGCGGTGCTGCGCACCCGCGCGGAGCCGCTCGGCTGGCAGCTGATCGTCGGCGATCCCGCCAAGGATCTGGACGGCGCCGAGGTGTTCGGCGGCCTGCTGCAATATCCGGATACGACGGGCGCGCTGCGCGATCCGCGCGCCGCGATCGCCAAGCTGCACGACAAGGGCGCACTGGCGATTCTGGCCGCCGACCTGCTGGCCGTGACCGTGATTGCCTCGCCGGGCGAACTCGGCGCCGACATCGCGATCGGCTCGCCGCAGCGCTTCGGCGTGCCGATGGGCTATGGCGGACCGCATGCGGCCTACATGGCGGTGCGCGATGCGCTGAAGCGGTCGCTGCCCGGCCGCATCGTCGGCCTGTCCGTCGATTCGCGCGGTGCCCCCGCCTATCGGCTGGCGCTGCAGACCCGCGAGCAGCACATCAGGCGCGAGAAGGCAACGTCGAACATCTGCACCGCGCAAGTGCTGCTGGCGGTGATCGCCGCGATGTATGCGGTCTATCATGGCCCGGATGGGCTGAAGGCGATCGCCCGCACCGCGCATCGGCGGACCGCGGTGCTGGCTGCGGGGCTGCGCAAGCTCGGCTTTGCGCCGGAAAGCGAGACCTTCTTCGACACGATCACCGTCGAGGCCGGCGCCAAGTCCGAGTCGATCATCGCCCGCGCCGAAGGCGAGCGGATCAATCTTGGCCGCGACGGCAGCAGGCTGCGGATCGCGCTCGATGAGACCACGACGGCCGATGTCGTCGAAGCCGTCTGGCGCGCATTCGGCGGCGACCTCTCCTACACGACGATCGAGGCGGAAGCCCGCGAGGCGCTGCCGGCCGAGCTCAAGCGGCAGCGGCCGTACCTCGCGCATCCGGTGTTCCACGCGCATCGCTCCGAGACCGAGATGCTGCGCTATTTGCGCAAGCTTGCGGACCGCGACCTCGCGCTCGATCGTGCGATGATTCCGCTTGGCTCGTGCACGATGAAGCTGAACGCGACCACCGAGATGATCCCGCTGACCTGGCCGGAATTTTCCAGCCTGCACCCGTTCGTGCCGCGCGCGCAGGCGGCCGGCTATCACACGATGTTCGCCGATCTGACCGACTGGCTGTGCCGCATCTCCGGCTATGACGCCGTGTCGCTGCAGCCGAACTCGGGCGCGCAGGGCGAATATGCCGGGCTTCTGGCCATTCGGGGCTACCATGCCGCGCGTGGCGAGGGCCACCGCACGATCTGCCTGATTCCCTCGTCCGCTCACGGCACCAACCCCGCCTCCGCGCATATGGCCGGCATGGAGGTGGTCGTGGTCGGCTGCGATGCAGGCGGCAATGTCGATCTCGCCGATCTCGCGGCCAAGGCGGAAGTGCATAGCGCCAAGCTCGCCGCCATCATGATCACCTATCCCTCGACGCATGGCGTGTTCGAGGAGCACATCCGTGACATCTGCGACATCGTCCATGCCCACGGCGGACAGGTCTATCTCGACGGCGCCAACCTCAATGCGCAGGTCGGCCTCTCCAGACCCGGCGATTACGGCGCCGATGTCAGCCATTTCAACCTGCACAAGACGTTCTGCATTCCGCATGGCGGCGGCGGCCCCGGCATGGGTCCGATCGGGGTCAAGGCGCATCTGGCGCCCTTCCTGCCCGGTCACCCAGCGACCGACGGCGCGAGCGCGCATCCGATCGGGCCGGTCTCGGCCGCCCCCTACGGCTCGGCCTCGATCCTGACCATCTCCTACATCTACATGCTGCTGATGGGCGGCGACGGCCTGACCCGCGCCACCGAGATTGCGATCCTCAACGCCAACTACGTCGCGGCGCGGCTCGATGCGCATTTCCCGGTGCTCTACCGCAATGAGCGCGGCCGCGTCGCGCATGAATGCATCATCGACCCGCGGCCGCTCAAGCAGAGCAGCGGCGTCACCGTCGACGACATCGCCAAGCGGCTGATCGACTACGGCTTCCACGCGCCGACGATGAGCTTCCCGGTGGCGGGCACCCTGATGATCGAGCCGACGGAATCGGAGTCCAAGGCTGAGCTCGACCGCTTCTGCGACGCCATGATCGCGATCCGCAAGGAGATCGCCGAGGTCGAACAGGGCCGCTTCGGAATCGAGGCCTCGCCGCTGCGCCACGCGCCGCACACGGTGCACGACATCGCCGACGACGATTGGAACAGGGCCTACCGCCGCAGCGAGGGTTGCTTCCCCGCGGGCACCTCGCGCACCGACAAGTACTGGTGCCCGGTCGGCCGCGTCGACAACGTCTACGGCGACCGCAATCTGGTGTGCTCCTGCCCGCCGGTGGCGGACTACGCCCAGGCGGCGGAGTAAGCTTCCTCACGCATGTTCCGAGCGATCGGGCGCCACGGCTCGCGGCAAACAATGACGTCAGACGTGCCCGGATCCGGAGCGATGAGCACCGCATGCCAACGCCAGAGATTGGCGTTGATCAATTCGGTGCCGCCCCACCAGCGCCGGATCGGATTATGGCTGCTGAAATCCTCCTCGCCGGCGAGGATTGCCTTGCCGAGCGGCGTCAGCGACAGCCTGCTGGCCTTGTAGCGCTCGAGGCGTTCACGGCTGTCGTGCATCTCGACCGAGAACGGCCATTCGTCGAGGCCCGAAATTGCCGGCACCGGCGCGAGTGCCAGACCGTCAAGCAACGTGCCTCCTTCCCAATAGTCATAGACGCGGCGTTGAAAGCGATCCCGATGATGCGGCAACAGGTCGAAGGGGTGCTGATAGCCGGCTGACAGCAATTCGAGGATTCGCAGTTCCGATGCTCCCAGGCCCGTGGCAACACCGGGAAGCTCATCGAGCATCTCCTGCACGCAGCGGCGAAGCTGCGGCAGTGCACTGAGATCCTGATTCAACAGATCGAACCAGGCCTGCGGCGTCGGCGTCCGAAACGCCTGCCATGCCAGATGGCCCAGGTCGAGATGCTCACGCGCGAGCGCCACGCCGGCAATGGTCCGGCCGGCGGGTTGTCTGGCCAAGGCGTCGAAGACTGGCGCATCGAGGTGTCGCAACACGATCTTCGTCGCGATCTCGGCGTAATCGCGCAGATAATCCAAGAGCCAGATCAGCACCAACTGATCGTTCGGACGGGTCCCCATCCACAGTTCGACGCTATCGCAACGGTCGACAAGTTCGAGAAAACTCTGACTCCGCCCGCCGACCGCCATGAAGTCGACGCGCGAGGCGAAATCCAACCAATGCCCCCGCTTCCGTCGCACGGTGCGCTGGACGAGATAAGCCGATAATTCGGCATCGGATGGCAGCGGTCCCCACACGAAACGATGGAGAATTGGCACCACCAGGTCGGCAAAGCCGCCCCTCCGAAGCGCTCCGGCGCTGGGATCATCGGCCGCTAAAATCAAACGTGTCATGCTGTTGGCTCCGGCACGACCTGATTGGCTCAAGGCGCTATCAACACGTTCGCAATCGGCTCCCGGCGCCCAGGACCGGCGCCGGAAACGTCGGTGCCGCCGCGCGGATCCGGTCCGCTCGCACGCTTTCGATTATTCGCGCTGAAGATCGTATCCGGCGCTCAGAAACCCGGGCTCACTGCATTGGTCATGCAGCAACGCAGATTTCGGCAGAACACTACACATCTGCAAACGGGCGCCGGAACGTCGGCAACACGACGTCCATGGCACCCGCCGCCGTCGTAGCTCTACTCCTCCGCCGGCTCCTCGCCGTCGGCGTCGCGCTCGGCATTGCCGGCCAGGATCTGCTCGGCGATCAGGCCGGAGTTCTGGCGGATCGCGGCTTCGATCTTGGCGGTCATGTCCGGATTGGTCTTGAGGAACGATTTCGAATTCTCACGTCCCTGCCCGAGACGCTGGCTATCGTAAGAGAACCAGGCGCCGGACTTCTCGACGATGCCGGCCTTGACGCCGAGATCGAGGATCTCGCCCATCTTGGAGACGCCCTCGCCATACATGATGTCGAACTCGACCTGCTTGAACGGCGGCGCCAGCTTGTTCTTCACCACCTTCACACGGGTGGAATTGCCGATCACCTCGTCGCGCTCCTTGATCGCGCCGATGCGGCGGATGTCGAGGCGGACCGAGGCATAGAATTTCAGCGCATTGCCGCCGGTGGTGGTCTCCGGCGAGCCGTACATCACACCGATCTTCATGCGAATCTGGTTGATGAAGATCACCATCGTGTTGGACTTGTTGATCGAGGCCGTCAGCTTGCGCAGAGCCTGGCTCATCAGGCGGGCCTGCAGGCCCGGCAGCGACTCGCCCATCTCGCCTTCGAGCTCCGCCTTCGGCACCAGCGCCGCCACCGAGTCGACCACCAGCACGTCGACCGCACCGGAACGCACCAGGGTGTCGCAGATCTCCAGCGCCTGCTCACCCGTATCCGGCTGTGAGATCAGGAGCTCATCGATGTTGACGCCCAGCTTGCGCGCATAGACCGGATCGAGCGCATGCTCGGCATCGATGAAGGCACAGATGCCGCCCTTCTTCTGCGCTTCCGCCACCGTGTGCAGCGCCAGCGTGGTCTTGCCCGAGGATTCCGGACCGTAGATCTCGACGATGCGCCCTTTCGGCAGCCCACCGATCCCCAACGCGATGTCGAGCCCGAGCGAGCCGGTCGACACCGTCTCGACATCCATCGAGCGGTCGTTCTTGCCCAGCTTCATCACCGAGCCCTTGCCGAACTGACGTTCGATCTGGGACAGCGCAGCAGAGAGCGCCTTACTCTTATCCATTGAGGAACCTTCGACGATACGCAGGGCGGTGGCGGACATTGGCGCTCCTTATGGCGGGGATTCGCGAGATGGACAAACGGTTAACGAGGTCGGCCAGCAATCTTGAGGTGAATGTACTCCATCCGTTCTTTGTTCGCAATATGTTCTTCTCGACAATCACGCCTCTTCTCTTCGCAAACCCCTGACAGCCGCGGGGACACGCCTGCCGCTCGAGGGGCCGAGGGCCGGCGCCAGTGCACCGAGCACCGCTGAGGAAGCGCTGCCCGACGAGCGGGCCCACAAGCGAAGTAAAGGGATGCTGGATGACGGCGACCGCGAGAGGATCCTGGCTCGGCTGAAGGCGGAGGCCATGCGCGCGAGCGGCGCAGCCGCCGACCGGCGATCATGCGAATTACGACCGGCCTGTCCGAGCGCTCCAACCTCGCCTCTCGCGCCAGTGACAGACGCCACTTCAATTATAAGTTGTTATTGTGGTCTCGACCGTGCCCTATCATCCTGCTGGTCCTTCTCTGTGAGCCCCCTACCGCTTCCAATTTTCGGGACCAGCATGACCGGATCCAACAAGGAACAGACCCTCACGCTGTGGCGCCCGGTCGGCCCAAAGGAGTTCGCCTTGATCGCAGCCTCGGGCATGCGGGCGTTTCCGCCGCGCCTTCCGGAGCAGCCGATCTTCTACCCGGTGCTGACCGAGGCCTATGCCGTGAAGATCGCGAGGGACTGGAACGTACCGGCGAGCGGCTGCGGCCATGTGCTGCGCTTCGCGATCCTGCGACGCTTCATCGACGCGTACGAAGTGCATGAGGCCGGCGGCCGAGAGCATCTCGAGTACTGGATTCCCAGCGAAGACCTCGCCGACTTCAATGCCGCGATCGTCGGGCCGATCGAGCTCGTCAAGACTTTTCCTTGAAACTACCAAACTCCTACACGCGTGCGTAGATCGCACGGTCCGTGGTTCTCCTGAGAAGAACGAAGTTCCCTCGCCTCTTCTGCTTTTGTTCGGCTCACCGTGCGTGCAGACGCACGATTTCGATGCAGACGTGCAGCCGCCCTGCAAGCAGAGTCCGGCCATGAAGTTCCGCACCAAGCGGCATCCGAGCAGCTCGACGACCGCCATATGACGAGCGACAGATGAAACGACGAACCTCGAACGCCCCTGTGTCGGACCATGCCCGAGGATGGGCTAGCGCGCCATTCGCGCAGCTCCTGATGCCGGCCTGAGGAATGGCCCGGACAAGACCCGCGTGATCCGCATCACGCGGCACGCCGGCGCTCACGACATCTTCAAGCCACAAACCATTGTCATAAACTTTGGGTTGCGTTATAGGATCGTGGTTGTCGTACGTCTGAGCAAATTTTTGATCAGCCCCGGATTTGTTTGTTCGTTGCGATGATGGCTGACCCGTATTGTCCGTGATGTATTGTCAGTGATGCGGCGTCGACCGATCCCTTGCAGCCTGCCAGCTCCAACATTTGCAGGCTCCGTCACCCGTAGGCGCACGGCCCTGAAACCATCCGCGCCGAAAGAAAGCCCCGGACGACGTCCGGGGCTTTCGACGTTGATAGCTCCGCTCGGGATGCATCTCCCTCCGTCATTGTCGTGATGTCGGGGAACGGATTGCGGGCGCTGCGCTTCATATCGGCGATGACAAGAGATGACGTGACGTGTCCGTCCTGCAGGGCCGGCCTTCAAAGGATCGAGCTTCACTCGCAGCAAGGCGCCGCGGGAGAGAGGCGTTGTCCGGCCTGCGACGAACTCCTGGAAATGGTCGACGGCGCGACGCAGATTGCCTACCGACTGACAGTCGTGCCGGAACGGATCTTCGACCGCAGCCAAGTGCGTCCCGCGGCGGTTGATCGAGATTGCAACCTTGATCTGACGCAAGGCACGCCGACAGGTTTCGTACTAATTTAATTGTGTCATTGCCGAACTGCCCTTGCTGGGAAGCTACGACGTTGACGCCGAGCCTCGGACCGCGGCGGTCCGAGGCTCATTCGTCGGCCTTCGCTGTGCCCGGTTGCGCCGCACATCACCAACGGCAATCAGCCTAACCGAAGCGAACAGCGCGACCGACCGTATTTTACCGGAATTGATCCGAGTGGGTTTTGCGCTTCCATTTGTGGTGCGTACATCAAACCCAGCGGCCTGGGGCGGTCAGGGCTCACCGGTTTTGGCAATGCCGCTCTATTTCTTTCGTATCCGCAACGGCCACTTCTC
This sequence comes from Bradyrhizobium sp. HKCCYLRH3073, assembly GCF_051167995.1. NCBI lineage: Bacteria > Pseudomonadati > Pseudomonadota > Alphaproteobacteria > Hyphomicrobiales > Nitrobacteraceae > Bradyrhizobium > Bradyrhizobium sp. HKCCYLRH3073. The sequence goes on along the minus strand of NZ_JBNPUD010000011.1, from coordinate 62,716 downwards.
AGGCGCGTCCGAGTATGGGACCGAGTGCGCCGACCGCAACGCAGCCTGGAAAGAGATGACCACCGTCTGCGCCGACATGGCCAGCAGCATCTCGCGCAAGCTCGCCGAAAACTCCGAATGGCAGATGGAGCTGCTCGACGAGGCACGGCAGCCGGTCTTCCGCATCCGGATCGTCGCCGAGTCGCTGGATCAGGCCTGACGGCTCGCCAGGCCTCTTGTGGATTGTCACCGACGAGAACCACAACCTCAGCCTGTGGCCGCGAGGTCGACTGCGCGTCATTTCGGCAGCCGAGCTTGATCGAGATCAAAATGCCTGTCTGCATCCTGGCAGACATTTAAATTTGTATGGGTAATCTGATCTTCAAATGTCCGCGAACGGGGATGAACGTGCAGCATTGGCTGGAAGAGCCGAAGCCAGGCGATCCCACGTGCTCCTATGAAACCGTGGTCTGCAAGGCCTGCACGCGGCTTCATTTCATCAATCGCGACACACGCAAGCTTCTTGGCGAAAAGGAATGAGGCGCTTGCCGGAATCGTTCAATCGGCGCTGGGAAGCCGCCGCATCGTGAACTCGATCGCCCCGTCGGGAAGCTCGCGCCAGCTTTCGACGGCGCTCATGTAGCCGGCCTTGGGATAGCGGGTCAGATAGTCGCGGGCCTTGGCGCGCGCTTGCTCGCGCGGCAGCGTGAACGTGTCGCGAACGTAGCCGTCGCGAGCCTGTGCGGCGCCCTTCTGGCGCCGGGCCGCCATCCGGCTGGCAATGTCCCGGGGCCGCATCCCCATCGACGAACTCCAACGCGCTGCCACACCGTCAATATAGACGGGGCCGCGAGGAATCCGAGTCCGCAATCGGCCCGGAGGGTCAGAGCCCGCCCGACCCGAACGCGATAAATCTCAATTGGTGCTGCCGACAGCCTTCGGCTTCTTGGCCGCGGTGGTCTTCATGGCAGGCGCCGCCTTGGGCTGCTCCGCCGCGCGGACGTTGCCCCAGGGATCGGCGCTCGTCTTGGCGTCCGGAATCTTGCGCATGGTGTCCTTGTAGGCCTGCTCCCGCGCCGCTTCAGCTTCCTTTTCCTCGGGCGTCTTCGAGGGACCGTCGGCGAGAAGGTTGATATTGGGCATTTGCGCCATCGCGGGAACCGCCCAGCCTGCCAGCACGGCGACCGCCATCGTCACGATCAGCTTCTTCATTGGTTACTCCCCGGTAGAGGCGCCTTATACCATCGCCTCGCCATGCGCCAAGCCCGCGGCACTGTGCCGAAACGGTGGACCGCAGGCCGGGATGTTCGCGGCCGCACCGTCTGCGCGCACCTGCCGTCTGTTCCACGGTGTGCCATCATCATAGTTTTCCAACTCCGGCCTTTTCAAGCCGCCGCTCTGCGGCAACATTCCGGCGGCTCCGCCGATCGCGGCGACAAAAGTCGACGAGACAAATCGACAAGACCATGGGAGGACCTCCGCGCGTGCCGAATGAGACCCCGAACTTCACCATCGACGACGCGAGGCGAATCCTCGATGACGTGTTCGCTCCCTGGATCAAGGATCTTGGCCTGATCGTCGAGGACATCGCGCCCTCCCCGCTGGGCGAAGCCGGCGCCATCCTGCGCATGCCGTTCTCGCCGCGGCTCTGCCGCGACAATGGCGTTGTCTGCGGCCAGGCGCTGATGGCTTTTGCTGATACCGCGATGGTGATCGGGATGGTCACCGCCAGCGGCGGCTACCGGCCGATGACCACTGTCGACCAGACCACGCATTTCATGCGCGCCATTGCATCCGCCGACGTGCTGGCGGATGCGCGCGTGGTGCGGATGGGCCGCACCATGAGCTTCGGCCGGGTCACACTGACCAGCGCCGGCGATGGCAAGCCGGTGGCCATGGTGTCGAGCGCCTTCGCGATGCTCTGATCCGCGCGGCCCGGCCGGGGTTAACGAAACGTGAAGGCGACGGCCCGGGCCTCGCGGGCCGGATTCATCTGATCGAAACGCGAGCGTGATTTATTTTAGGTGCTTTTGACGCGAAAGGTGACGCCATTCGGCACCGGGTTACAGGCCATGAGCGAGACGAGTGACAAGCGCATTGCACCGAGGCATCGGGTGCTGAAGCAGGGCAGGCTGGCGTTCGACGGCGGCGGCGCGGTCGATTGCATGGTCCGCAACATGTCCGATACCGGCGCCAGGGTCGAGGTGGTCAGCCCGGTCGGTCTGCCCGAAGCCTTCACGCTGGTGATCCCGGCCGACAAGTTCACGCGGCGCTGCCACGCAGTCTGGAGCCACGACAAGCGGATCGGCGTCGCATTCGACTGATGGCGGTGCGGAGGGCTAGGCCCGCCGCAGGCGCCATCGCCACAACGCCACGAACAGACCAACCAGCACAATGGCCGCGAGCAGCACACCGGCGGCAAACCGTCCGCCGGGGCGATCAATCGTCCGTGGCCATAGCGAGGGCCCTTCGCCATCCCGCGCCAGCCGAAACGCCACGACGCTGTCGCCGAGCGACGTTCCCGCCTCCGAATGGCCCCCCGCTGCGATCACCACGAATTGCTCGCCCTTCCATTGATAGGTCATCGGATTGGCGACGCCCGGCGCGGGCAACCGGCCCTGCCAGAGCTCCTGACCTGAGACAGCGTCGAAGGCGCGCAGATAGGCGTCCATCGCGCCGGTGAAGACGAGGCCGCCGGCTGTGACCACGACGCCGTTGACGAGCGGCGTGCCCCACTTGAACGCCAGCCCGAGCGGCGCGCGATCCTCGGTGGTGCCGACGGTCGAGCGCCACAGGATCTTGCCGGCCTTGAGGTCGACCGCAACCATTTCGCCCCATGGCGGCCGGTTGCACAACAGGCCGAGCCTGGACATCGCGACCGCCCGTGTCACCGCGAACGGCGCTCCGCGCTGCAGTCCAAAATCAACACCGCGCGGCGCCTTCATCCGGTCGGCTTCCGCGCGCGGGATCAGCCTGACGATGTGGATGGCGCGGCTGACATTGGCGTAGAGGATCTGGTGGACGGGATCGAACGCCGCGCCGCCCCAGTTCACGCCGCCGCCGGTCATCGGAAACAGCAGCGTGCCCTGAGTCGTCGGTGGCGTGTAGAGACCCTCATTGCGCAACGGCGCGAGCTGATCGTCGCAGGAGGAATCCAGGACGCGCGGCACGGCCCTGAAAATATCACCCGCCCCGAAGCGCTGATCGAGCAGCGGCGGCACATGGGTCGGGAACGGCTGCGTCGGCGACAGAACCTCACCCTCGACCGCGCCTTGCGGCACTGCGCGCTCCTCCACCGGCCAGACCGGCGCGCCGGTGTCGCGGTCGAGCACGAACACGAAGCCTTGCTTGGTCGGCTGCATCACTACGTCACGCGCCCCCTGCCCGGTCTCGATCCGCGCCAGCATCGGCTGCGCCGGCAGATCGTAGTCCCAGACGTCATGATGGGTGGTCTGAAACGACCAGGCCAGCGCGCCGCTTTCGATCCGCAAAGCGACCACGGAATCGGCGTGCCGGTTGTCACCCGGACGCGCACCACCGAAGAAATCCGGACTGGGCGAGGAGGTCGGAAGGAACACGAGGCCGCGCGCCTCGTCGACCGACATCGGCGCCCAGACGTTCGCATGTCCCGCCACGATGCCGTCATGGATCAACGGATCGAAACTCCAGCGCAGCTCGCCGGTGCGGGCATCGAAGCCGCGGACTGTGCCTCTGGGCGCATCGACCCGCACATTGTCGCCGATCGATGAGCCGACCACGACGACGTCCCTGCCCGTCACTGGCGCCGAGGTGATCTGGAACTCGCCCGGCCACAGCAGGTCCTTGCCGATGTCGATCCGCACTTCGCCGTCCGCTCCAAAGCCGGCGCAGGGCTGCCCCGTTTGCGCGTCGAGGGCGATCAGCCGCGCATCGACCGTACCCATGAACAGCCTGCTGCGGCATGCCGTGCCGGCGGGCGCCCGCTGGTCCACCCAATAGGCAACGCCGCGGCAGGCATAGCGATTGGCCGGGCGCCGCCCGTCACCGACCTTGGGGTCGAAACGCCAGCGCTGCGCGCCGGTGCCGGGATCGAGTGCGACCACCTCATTGAACGGTGTGCAGAACACCACGCTGTCCTCGACCAGGATCGGCGTCGCCTCGAACTTGGTGCGCAGGGCCGCTGCGGGCGGCCGGCTCTGCAGATCCCCGGTGTGATAGTCCCAGGCCGGCACCAGCCGATCGACATTGGAAGGCGTGATCTGCGCCAGCGGCGAGAACCGCGTTCCACCGGCATCGCCGCCCCAGTGCTGCCAGCCAAAGGCCGGCACGAACATCAGCTGGCTCCAGACGAGGCCCGCGCAAACACCCGCTCGACGCAACGACATGACCCTTCCCTCCCTCAGACGGCATCCGAAGCGACGCACCGGCACGATGAAAGCAGCATTCGCGGACGGATCGAGCGGGATGGGACGGACGGCAGCATCCACGGGACGAGTGGTGAGGAGCGATGACGAATGGCGGAACCCAGAGGATGACCCGAACGAACGCCCCCCGCCCAACGTCAATGGCCGCCCCTGCGGGCGGCCACATCGATGCACGGATGTCAGCAAGCTTCAGTAGCCGTAGCCGCGCCGTGCCGGATAGTTCTGAGGCACCCGTCCATAGCCGCCGCCGATCCCGATGCTCACCGGCGGCGCCACGCGTACCGGCGGTCCATAATACACGCGCGGCGGAGGCGGCGGCGCATAGACGACGACATCGTCGCCAGGGTCGCGCCGGGGCGTGCGGCCGGCGCGCTTGGGCGGGTCCTCGTCGCGCTTCCTCGCCGGCTTCTCCTCGACCCGCTTCTCCGACTTCCGGGCCGGCGGAGGCGTCTGCGAGCATGGGCAGGTGGGGCCTGCCGCGGCCACGGCCGGCACGACCGGCGGGGCTGCCGAAGCGGCCGGGATCGCCGCATTGGCGGCCGCCACGACCGGCGTCACCACCGGCCGGTTGCGCAGGCGCTCGATCAGCTTGCGCGCGGTCGGGGTCAGGTCGCTGTTCGGATAGCGGTCGAGAAAGCCCTGATAGGACGCCACCGTATTGATCAGCACCGCCTCGTTCCAGGCGGCCATCCTGTTGTGGAGGTCGAGCCATTCCCGCGCCTGCGGGCCATAGGGCGGCGCGGTGTAGAGCGCGACGAACGCCTCATAGGCCTCGACGCTGCCGTCGCCGACGATGATTTCGTTGGCGGCCTCGATCGGCTTGCCTTCCAGGCTGCGCTTCCATTCGTCGACGCTGCGCTTGGCGACGGCCGGCCGCAGGCCCGCATTGGCAGCGCCCGCATCCGTCGCCCCGACGAAGCGAAAATCCTCCGTCAGGGACGACGAATCCCATGGCGTCTGACGGCCCTCAGTGACCTTGTTCACCGCGACGCGCACGCGCTTGAATGCCTGCTCGATCGGGAGGCCCGGCTCCCGCGCCGCCTGCAGCAGTGCCGTGGTGTAGGGGCTGTTGGCGCCGGTGCCATCCTCGGCTTCCGCGCCGGGCGAGGTCGAGTAGGACAGGAAGGTGCCCGGCGCTCCGGTCTTGGTGTCGACCAGCGCAAGGCCGCGGCCCGCGTTCTGGCTGATGGCGGGAAACGGATTGTTGCGGCAGGCGTCGAGCAGCAGGATGCGCATCCGGCTCGGCACCGAATTGAGCGTGTTCAGGAGATCGTTAAGACGCACGGCCTGCAGCGGAATGTCGGCTTCACGCCGCGGATCGACGTCGACGGGTACGAGATAGTTCTCGCCATCGATCTGCAAGCCGTGGCCGGCATAGAACACCAGCGCCACCGTGTCGGGTCCCTTGGCCGCGATCTTGGCAGCAAAGTCGCCCACCTCCCTGTTGAGGTCCCGCTGCGACAGATCGGCGGCGGTCGTCACGTCGAACCCCGCTTCACCCAGCATCTTCGCCATTGCCTTGGCGTCGTTGGCGGGGTTCGGCAGCGGCGTCACCGAACGATAGGCCGACTGCCCGATCACCAGCGCCAGCCTGCTGCCTTCGGCCAATGCGGGAGCAAGGCCGGCAAACAGGCCGCCGGCGAGCAATGCAGCCCTGAGAGCGTGCCGAAACATGGGATCTCCAATCTGCTCATGGCGTGCCCTGTTGGTCGAGCCGGTTCGCGGCCCGGTTCATGCCGACGGGCACAATCCGGTGGGCACGATGCCGCACGGCAGGCGCCGTTCGCGCGCATGACGGCCTCCGGCCGCGACCGGACATCGTTGCTTCACGGGATCCCCGCAGCAATGCCGCGATCAACCGCTAGCGTCCGCGCCGAAACGGGGGGCGAGGCGACATGCGGCGGATTGCGTCACACGTGGGGCTGCTCTCGGCCCTGCTTCTGACCGGCTGCGCCGCCGACAGCAATGCGCGCCTGCCGGCCTTCATGCGGGCCAAGGCGCCCGAGCCGCCACCGCCCGAAGCCGCGCCGGACGTCGCGCTTCTCGTGCGCAAGAATCTCGACATGATCTTCGTCGCAACGACGCTGCCGCGCGATCTCGAGGCCACATCCGCCCGACATTCCGATGGCGGCGATACATGGACCGCCTGCGTGCGGGCTCAGATCACATCCGCCAGTGGAACCGCGCTTCGGCGCCAGACCTATCGGCTCATGATCAGGCACAACGAGATCATCGACCGGCGGCGCGCGGCGGCCAGCAACGACTGTGTTTCTGAAGATTACAAAGCCGTCCTGCCGACGAAGTAATTCCCTCCGAAGACGAGCTGGATCCGCCAACTCGACTGGAACTCGCCCTGTCGGCGGGCGTGCAGGAACGGACTACCGCACCGGTCGCAGATTGTTAGTTCTTAGCTAACGCAAATCCGCAACCGCACAGCGAACGAATGGCTCAAATTTAACGATTCCTGCGGAACATCGGGGCCCACAAACGCGGAATGACCCTGGACCTGGTTTTCCATGAACGTTCACCTCGTCGGCGATGACACGGCCAAGCTCGCTATGCTTCGCGGCATGCTGGCCGAACGCTGCTCGCTCACATCTGAACTGATCGGTGATGCCGACTTCAAAGGCGGCGACATCGACGCGATCGTCGTGGCCGCCGATCTGCGCCACGTCGACAACATCACCGCATTGAAGGAAATCTCCGACCGGCTCTCGCGTATTCCGCGGCGGATCTTCCTGACCAACAACAAATCCCGTCTGTCGACGGTCCAGGCCTATGCGCTCGGTGCGACCAGCGTGCTGTCGAGCACGCCGAGCCGCAATCAGTTGCTCGGAAAGCTGCTCGATGCGCGCCCCGGTTCTGCAGCCAAGAGCATCGCGACCGACGACCGCCAGGCTGCATTTGCGGGCGCGTCCTGCATCGCCTCGATGTTCGCAGCCGTGCTGGGCGGTACTGCGATCGACGTCGAGGAGACCCGGCGGGCGGGCAAGCGGATCGCCGACTGTATAGCGGAAAACGGTCTGTCCGACTGGCTCGCCACCGTTCGCCGCCATCACGAAGGCACCTATCAGCACTGCCTGCTGGTGACCGGCATCACCGTGGATTTCGGCTTGAGCCTCGGCGTCCACAGCTCCGATCTGGAGCGTCTCTACATGGCCGCGATGTTCCACGACATCGGCAAGGCCAAGATCCCGCTCACCATTCTCGACAAGCCGGGCCGGCTCGACGTCAAGGAACGCACGCTGGTGGAAACCCATCCCGTGGCTGGTTACGATGCACTGAAGGACAACGCAGCGATCACCGACGAAGTGCTGAAGGCGGTACGCAACCATCACGAATTTCTCGACGGCAGCGGCTATCCCGACGGGCTGATGGCCGACAACATCCCGGACCTGACGCGCATCCTCACCATCTCCGACATCTTCTCGGCGCTGATCGAATATCGCAGCTACAAGCCGGTGATGACGCGCGAGAAGGCCTATGAGATCCTCCAGGGGATGGAGGGCAAGCTCGAGAAGCCGCTGATCGGCGCCTTCCGCGAGGTCGCGCTGATCCGCTGACCGCATCCAGCGACATGCTGAACCGGCCGTTAACGCATCGATTCGAATTGTTGGCCGGCGGCAAGCGTCTCTTGTCAGCTTTGCGCTAGTGTCGCCCACGCGGTGCGGGTTGTCCGCCTCGCGAGGGGATTATCGGGACGTGGCCGAGATCATCGATCGCGCGATGGCGACTGCTTCATCGACGTCAGGGAACCAGCAGGCCGGTCCGCTCGCGCGCGAGCGCGCCGCCGACCTGGTGCCGTTGGAGACCGTTTCACCGCAGGCATGGCAGGATCTGGCGGAGCGTGCGCGCGAGCCGAACGGCTATTACCTGCCCGGCTGGGAACGCGCGGTGAACGCCACGGCGCGCGGCCGCACCGGAACATCGGCGCTGTGCGCATGGGATGACGATCAGCCCTCGCGTCTCATCGGCCTGATGCCCACGACCTCTTTATGGCATGCCTGCAGGCTTCCCCTGCCTGCGCTCGCCAGCGGCCATCCCTACGGCACGCTGTGCACGCCGCTGCTCGACGCCGGGCGCGCGGAGCGGGCTGCGGCGCAACTGCTCGATGCCGCGCGACGAACGGGCGCTCGGGCCCTGCTGCTGCGCGACATGTCGCTGGCAGGCTCCGTGATGCAGGCGTTCGAGGCGGCGCTTCGTCGCGGGGATCTGCGCCCGCGTGTGCTGCAATCCTATGAAAGAGCCTTTCTCGATGCGACCGGCGTCGGCGACCAGGTGCTGCATGACGCGCTTGGCGCCAAGAAGCTGAAGGAGCTGCGCCGCCTGCGTCATCGGCTGGCCGAGCATGGCGAGGTTCGCTTCGAGGTCGCGCGTTCTCCCGGAGACGTCTCCACTGCGCTGGAAACGTTTCTGGTGCTGGAGGCGAGCGGCTGGAAGGGACATCGCGGCACTGCGCTGATCCAGCACGACGGCGACGCGACGTTCATCCGACGCGCTGCACCGGCGCTGGCGCGGCACGAGGCCTGCGAGATCATCAGCCTCATGGCGGGCGACACCACCGTTGCGGCGGGCGTCGTCTTGCGGCATCAGGATCGCGCCTTCTTCTTCAAGCTCGGCGTCGACGAGCGCTTCGCGAAATACTCGCCCGGTGTCCAGCTGACACTTGACCTGACGCGGCACCTTTGCGCGGATCCGAAGATCAACGCCGCCGACTCCACCGCCGGTCCCGACCATCCCATGATCAACCCGATCTGGCGCGAACGCCTCGCCATCGGCGACGTGATGATCCCGCTTTATGCGCGCGATCCGGTCGTCGAGCTTATTCACGGCGCGTTGACTGCGCGACGCGAAGGCCTGGCCATCGCGCGCCGAGCGGTGCACGGGATCCGCGCCCTCCGAAAGCGCCGGCCGACTACTCAGCCGCCTCGGCGTTGACCTCCGCCGACACCTGCCGGATGGCGCGCGCCAGCATCTGCGGATCCTGCGCGCCGGAGACGGCGTATTTCTGCGCGAAGACGTAGGTCGGCACTCCGGAGATGCCCTTCTCTGCGGCCTCCTGCGCCTGGGCCGAGACCAGCGCCACATCCTCGTCCGTCGCCAGCATCTTGCGGACCACCTCGGCATCGAGCCCGCAATCCGCTGCGGCCTGTACCAGCACCTCGACGTCGGTCAGATCGCCGCCGTCGCGGAAGTACAACTCCATCAGCCGCTGCTTCATCTCCGGCGCCTTGCCGATCTCGCCGGCCCAGCGGATCAGGCGATGACAATCGATCGTGTTGGGCTGACGGGCGACACGATCGGGATGATAGCTCAGCCCCTCCTGCTCCGCGGCCGCGACCACGCGGCCTGCGATTCCCTTGTAGGCTTCGACCGATCCGAACTTGGTCGTGAGGTACTGCTCGCGGCTGATGCCCTCGCGCGGCACCCAGGGATTGAGGAAGAACGGCCGGAAGTTCACCTCGACCGGCACGTCAGGCACGAGCTTCAGCGCCTCCTCGATGCGCTTCTTGCCGATGTAGCACCAGGGACAGACGACATCGGAGACGACATCGATGATCAGCGGCTTCAAGGTGCTCATGCGCGTGCCTCCAAGTTCCCATGGCTGCGCCCAACATAAGCCCACGCGCGGCCAACACAAGCGGGGTCACGGCGAGGTAACCATCTCCTTCAGCCTGAGCGCAGTGAGCTCATCGGCGGGAAAGAAGGTCTCCAACGCCAGCTCCGACAGCGTGATGTCGACCGGCGTGCCGAACACCATCGTCGTCGAGAAGAAGCTCAGCACGTCATCGCCGACCCGAAGCCGCAATGGGATCGCGACGCTGTCGGCCGCGAGCGGCGCCGATCGCGCGGGGAATGGATAGGACTTCAGCTCCTCATAGAGCTTCAGCAGATCCGCATCCGCGGTGGCCTCGCATTGCCGGTGCAATCGCTCCAGCAGATGGCCGGCCCATTCGGCGAGGTTCACCGTCCGCGCCGCGAGCCCCTCCGGATGCAGCGCCACCCGCAGCACGTTGAGCGGCGGCGCAAGCAGCCGCTCGGAGACCCCTGTCAGCAGCGGCGCGATCATGCGGTTCGCCGCGACCAGGTTCCAGTGCCGGTCGATCGCCAGCGCAGGGTTGGGCTCGTGCGCCTTGAGCACGAGGTTCATCGCCTCGCGCGCGGGCTTGAGCGCCGGATCATCCAGCGGGCGCTGCTGGAAGGCGGGCGCGTAGCCGGCCGCCACCAGCAAAACGTTGCGTTCGCGCAATGGCACGTCCAGTCGCTCCGCCAGTTTGAGGACCATGTCGCGCGACGGCGCGGAGCGGCCGGTTTCCACGAAGCTCAGATGTCGTGCCGAGATCTCGGCATCGAGTGCGAGATCGAGCTGGGACAGATGCCGGCGCTGCCGCCATTGCCGCAAGTGCTCGCCGACATGAGCGGGTCTGGCGCGGTCGGCGCGCGCCGAAGCTAGCTGTGCATTCATGATCCGAGACCTATCACGCTGACGTCAGCGCCTCCATGATCTGCCAGGTAATCGAAATGCCTCCCGGCGCAGGTCATCGTCCTCACCACAGGAGATGACGATGAGCAGGCAGCGCGATCCCGAGACCCTTTCCTTCCCCTTCACCGCCGCCAGCCAATGGCTGGCGGGTCTCGCGACATCGCTGCTGGCGCGCTCGCTCAACATGCCGGAGTCGCTGCTGCACGTCACGGGCAGCCTCGTCTTCGCACAGGTGTACGCGATCGAGACGAGAGCCGCGCGCTCGCTGCGCCCGGCGCGGCTGCGGCGTCAGCTCCTGGCCTGGTTCCGTTGAACCGCCCCCAACTGAAGGAGACCCGACATGATCACCTCGTCCGCCCTGCTCCGCCGCGCCCTGCTCGCCGATGCCGCCTTCAGCGGCGTTGCCGGACTCGCGCTCACCTTCGGCGCTTCGCCGCTGGCGACGCTGCTGCAACTGCCTGACGCGTTGCTGCTCGAGACCGGGCTGTTCCTGATCGTCTACGCGGGCTTCGTCGGCTGGCTGGGCTGGCGGCAGATGGCTCCAAGGCCGCTGATCCTTCTGGTCATCGCCGGCAATGCGGCGTGGACGGTCGGCAGCATCGCGTTGCTGTTCTCGGGCGTCGTCACACCGAACGTGCTCGGCGAGATATTCGTCGCGGTGCAGGCGGTGGGCACCGGCGTCTTCGCCGAATTGCAGTATATGGGCTTGCGCCGGAGCACCGTCGCGGTCACGGCCTGACCGGTGGTGAGCGCCGGGCTTCATGATCGAGCGGCCCGGCGCTCGCGACCGAACCGAGATTGACATGCGCGGCGAATGCATCTTCTGCATAATCTGAGATCGACAGGGGATCGCAGTGATGCAGCCGCAGGTGATCGGAACGGAAGGCTACGCCACCGAGGCCGACAGTCTCTTCGTGCGCTACGAGAGCATTCCGTCGGAACAGGTCCATTCCGCCGTGCTTCACCTGCTGCCCGCCGCGCCAGCGCGCGTGCTCGACATCGGTGCGGGCACGGGCCGCGACGCCGCCTGGTTTGCGAGCCTTGGACATCAGGTGGTGGCCGTCGAGCCGACCGAGGCACTACGCGTCGGCGCCATGCAACTGCATCCCTCCCCCGCCATCACCTGGATCGACGACAGCCTTCCCGATCTGGCCGCACTGGCCGCTCGTGACGAGCAGTTCGACCTGGTGATGCTGACCGCCGTTCTGATGCATCTCGACGAGGCGCAGCGGCGACGCGCGCTGCCCAACATCGCGGCACGGGTCGCCCCCGGCGGACTGCTGATCATGACGCTGCGGCATGGGCCGGTGCCGCCGGGCCGGCGGATGTTCGAGGTCGCGGCCGAAACGATCATCGAGCCGGCGCGCCAGCTCGGGCTGACGCTCCGGCTCAACCGCCTCGGCGAGTCGCTCGGCGCAGAGAACCGGGCGGCCGGAATCACCTGGACGACGCTGGCCTTCGGCAAGCCGTCCTGAGAGATCCCGGAAACGGGCCCGCCAGATCAGGCCGCCTTGGCGCGGCTGGTCAGCGTCTTTGCGGGAGTGGATTTGGTCTTGCCGCGACTGCCGGCAGCCGGCCGCCGGGACTTGGCTTTGCCGCGAGCCGCCTCGCCCGATTGGGCTTTTGCCTTGGACCGCTGCTTGGCCTTGTCCTTGACCAGTTTCTCGGCCTTTTTGTTCGCCTTCTTCTCGGCCTTGCGCTCGTCCTTCGCCTTCACCCGCGCCCGCTCGGCGCGCGCCTCGGCCTTCTTCTTCGCCCGCTTCTTCTCGCAAGCATCGCATTTGCAGCCGATCGGCTTCAGATAGGCTTTGAAGTAGTCCGTGCCGTAGTCGTAGTTGATCTCCTCGCCGGGCTCGATGTTCTTGATGGCCCGGATGAAGATCTTCTTCTTGCGCGGCTTGACGTCGGACTCGGCGTTCGGCTTGCAGGAATGATTGATGTAGCGGGCGACGTTCTCGCGGATCGAGCCGTCGATGGTCCAGCGCTTGTCGAGCTCGAACAGATATTTGTTCTCGATCGCATCCTCCTCCGCCTTCTTCGAATCCAGGAGCGGTCCGAAATAGCGGATGATCTTGGTGCCCTTCTTGATCGGCTGGGTGGCAAACAGGCCGAGCCCCGTCTTGGAGCGGCCGATGCGATAGGGTTTGGATTGCGGGATGACAGGCATGAGTGATGAGAAGACTTGGACCTCGCGAGGCCGCCGTTCTAGGATAAATTCGCGACGCTGTCAGGTGTTTCCCGCCGCCGTTTCGCGCCGTCCCCAGCTTGCAGCGTCCTGCGCAGGACGAGTTCCGGTCATCAGGGGCCCTGCCGCTCGAAATCCTTCGACATCGCGACGTGGCGCGAATCGGCGCCGCGCTGATGCTCTAGGCTGCGTCCGTCGGCCGGGCGGCCGCAGCGAGCGTCACTTCGCGGTCTTGCGCACGGCGGATGTGCGCCTGCTCGCTGGCTTCGATGCGCTCTTCCCGGTCTTCGATTTCGCCGCCCGCTTGCGGCCGCTGGTCTTGGTCTTTGCCGCCTTCTTGGCCAAGACGCGCATGTTGTCGACCAGATTGGGATAGCGCCGTCCGGCGCGCCGGGCGCGGGCCTTGGCCGTCGCCTTCTCGGCCGGAGTGAGATGGGTGGAGGCCTTGCCGGCGCGCTTGCGCGGATTGGCCTTGCTCCAGGGAGCGCGTGGGGTTCGTGCCATGCATTGCCAACGCATGATCCCCCACCCGGTTTCCGGTGCGTCGACCTACGCGCCCGGCGGCAGCTTCGGCACCGTGGCCCTGAGCATCGCCTCCAGCAGCTTTTCGGCCGTGGTGCCCGGCGGCGAGCGGCGCAGGATGTCGGCAAGGCGGCCGTCGAGCAGCAGCATCGTGTAGCCGTGCACCAGCGACCAGGCGCGGGCGATCGCCGCCGACTGATCGAGCGACAATTCCTCGTCGCCGACCGGGCCTTCGCTGCGCGCGGCGACCGAGCCCGCGAGTCCGGCAAACGAGGCTTCCGCGGCCTCGTGCAGCGCGGGGCGGGAATAATCCAGACGCTCCGTCCGGAACATCAGTCCATACATGCCGGGATTGGCCTGCGCATAGGCGACATAGGCGCGGGCCCGCGCCATCGCCCGCTCGATCGGCGTGCCCGGCTGCTCGCCGGCCGCTTTCATCGCCGCATTGAACCGCGTGAATCCGATCGCCGCGAGCTCGCTGACCAGCCCGGTGAGATCGCCGAAATGATGCGTCGGCGCCGCATGCGACACGCCGGCCTCGCGCGCCACCGCGCGCAAGGTCAGTCCGGCCAGCCCGTCGCGCTCCAGCACGCGCTCGGCCGCTTCGAGCAGCGCATCGCGCAGCGCGCCGTGATGATAGGGGGCGGCCGGCTCGCCCGCGCTCACCGCGCGCCGCGATCGCGTCCGGGCCGCCTCCGTCGTTGTCCGGTGCCTGCTCAGTCTTGCCTGTTCGATCTTCGTCATGCTTCTCCTTATACAAGCAATTTTGACAGCGTAAAGATTAGCCTTGACCTCGGGCTTCTCGGCCGGTAGCTTTATCTTTACATCGTAAAGATAAAGCTGGCATCGAGGGGAAGGACACGCCATGAATGGACCGTCGAAAGAAACAGTCCAGCGCCGCACTCCGCGCGACAACATCGCGCCGATCCCGTTCGAGGCCGACGCGCCGTTCCTCGCCATCACCGGCGAGCTGCCGCGCGAGCTGAACGGCACGCTCTATCGCAACGGCCCCAACCCGCAATTCTCTTCGCCAGGCTCGCACTGGTTCGTCGGCGACGGCATGCTGCACGCGTTCCATCTGGAGAACGGCCGCGCGTCTTATCGCAACCGCTGGATCCGCACCCCGAAATTCGAGGCCGAGCGCAAGGCCGGCCGCGCCCTGTTCGGCGGCTTCGGCCGCAGGCTGCCGGATGCGCCGGCCGACGTCACCGATGGCGGCGTCGCCAATACCAACGTCATCGCCCATGCCGGCCGCCTGCTCGCACTGGAAGAGGCGCATCTGCCGACCGAGATCGAGCCGGGCACGCTCGCCACCCGCGGCTATCACGATTTCGGCGGCCGCCTCCGCGGCGCCTTCACCGCGCATCCGAAGACCGATCCGGTCACCGGCGAATTGCTGTTCTTCGGCTACAACGCCGCCGGACCGCTGACGCCGGCGCTGTCCTACGGCACGGTCGATGCGGCCGGCAGGCTGATGCGCCTCGATCGTTTCGAGGCGCCCTATGCCAGCATGGTGCACGACTTCATCGTCACGGCGAACCACGTGCTGTTTCCAATCCTGCCGCTCACCGGCAGCATCGAGCGCGCAATGTCCGGCAGGCCGCCTTATGCCTGGGAGCCCGACAAGGGCGCCTATGTCGGTGTGATGAAGCGCAGCGGCGACATCAAGGACATCGTCTGGTTTCGCGGTGACGCCTGCTACGTCTTCCACATCATGAACGCCTGGGAGGACGGCAACCGCATCGTCGCCGACGTGATGCAGTTCGAGGAAGCGCCGCTGTTTCCGCATCCCGACGGGCGCCCGACCGATCCGGCCAAGTCGGTCGCGCGGCTGTGCCGCTGGAGCTTCGACCTCGCCGGCAACACCGACCGCTTCTCGCAGAGCTATCTCGACGACCTCACCGGCGAATTCCCCCGCATCGACGACCGCCGCGCCGGTCTCGCCAGCCGCCACGGCTGGTACGCCTGCGCCAATCCCGACGGGCCACAGTTCGGCGCGCTGTCCGGGCTCGCCCATGTCGACGGCGCCGGCACGCGCCGGGCGACGCACCTGCTGCCCGCTGGCGACACCCTGTCCGAGCCGGTGTTCGTGCCGCGCAGCCGCGATGCGGCCGAAGGCGACGGCTGGCTGCTCACGGTGGTCTGGCGCGCCGAGAGCAACACGTCCGACCTCGCGGTGTTCAACGCCACCGACATCGGCAATGGGCCGGTGGCACTGGTGCATCTCGGCCATCGCGTGCCCGACGGCTTCCACGGCAATTGGGTCGGGACTGACGATCCAAGACATTGAAAAGCCTTGGGTAAATTGCGAAGTCACAAGATTTTGACACTGTCAAGATTTGCTTGACCCGACGCCGTACGGACTCTAAGTATCTTGGCAGTGTAAAGATTGGCCGGCGAACTTATGACGATCTTCCTCATCCTTGCGCCCTACGGCGTCTATGCTGCGCTGATGATGGTGGTCTCGGCCACGCTCAGCCTGGCCGTCGGCGCCGCGCTGTGCCTTGCGGTGGTGGCGCTGGATGTGATCAAGGGCCGGTCGATCAAGATCCTCGGCCTCGGCTCGGCCGTCGTGTTCACCGCCGTAGCCGCCTACCTCCAGCTCATCGATCCCACGCCGAGCGCCTCTATGGTGCGTCTTGCGGTCGACTGCGGCATTTTCGCGCTGTCGCTGGGCTCGATGCTGCTGCGCATGCCGTTCACGCTGCAATATGCGCTCGAGGCCGTCCCTCCGGAAACCGCGGCGATTCCGGGCTTCCTGCGCGCCAATTACGTCATCACCGGCGCCTGGACTGTTTCCGCGCTGCTGATGATCGTCGGCAACCTGATGACGCTCTACGTGCCCGGCCTGCCCTATTGGACCGGCCTCGCCATCGCCTTTGCCGCCCGCAACAGTGCACTTTATTTCACGCGCTGGTATCCTGACTACCGCCGAACAAAGGACGTGGCAGCGCAGACTGCCGCCGCAATGTCCGGCCAAGATTCGTGACCGGGGTCTGCTGCAGGAGACGTGCGTGAAAGTCGTGTTTGCCAAGCTGATTGCCGACTTCCTGTCGGCCGCAGTGTTCTTCCTCCTTTACATCGCGACCGACGACGTGGTGCTGGCGACCGCCGTCGCGGTGGCCGTCGCCGTGGTGCAGGTGGTCTGGGCGCGCATCAAGGGCGTGCACCTCAGCTTCATGGCCTATGCCAGCGTCGGCCTCGTGATCGTGCTCGGCGGCGTGACGCTCCTGACCAACGATCCCCGCTTCATGTTCGCCAAGCCCGCGATCGGGCATTTCGCCATCGGGCTGATCATGCTGAAGCGCGGCTGGATGCTGCGCTACGTGCCGCCGATCGTGTCGGAGACCATCCCGGAATACGTCACCATCGCCGGCTATGCCTGGGCGGCGCTGATGTTCGCGCTCGGCCTCGGCACCATCGCGGTCGCCATGACCGGCGACATCAAGCTGTGGGTGCTCTACATCACCGTGGTTGCGGGCGGCGCCAAGGTCGCGGCCTTCGCGCTGCAGTTCATCGCCTTCCGCTTCGTGGTCGCCAACCGCCTCAGGGCGGCCCGGGCCTGACCGCTGCATCCGATCGCCGCAATGGGCTTACGCGCAAAGATGCGCTATAGGGGCGGCCGAACGCATCCTCGAGGCCGCCGCCTCGAGGTCCGCAAAGCGCAACGCCAGGAGAACGATCGATGGCTGTGGACGGCAACTGGAATCTGACCTTGAACACGCCGATGGGCGAGCGCAGCGCGACCCTGAGCGTGAAGAGCTCGGGCGCGACGCTGACCGGCACCCAGGCCGCCGAGGGCGATTCCGCCGAGATCTTCGATGGCACCGTCAACGGCGATGACGTCGCCTGGAAGGTCTCCATCACCAGCCCGATGCCGCTGACGCTCGACTTCAAGGGCAAGGTCGCCGGCGACACCATCTCGGGTGAGATGGGCATCGGCTTCATGGGCAGCTTCCCGTTCACCGGCGCGCGGGGCTGAATCCGTAAGGTGGGCAAAGGCGCGCCCACGCCGCCACTCGATGGCGATGTGCTCTCCCGCGCCGTGCCCACCATTCGCTCCGCAATGCTCCGACTGACGGTGGGCACGCGACCGCCTTGCGGGCGGCCGCTTTGCCCACCCTACCGCCGCGCCGCTCGGGCTTGTTCCGCTTCACATCTCAAACAGCATGGACAAGCGCGCGCGCACTCGCGGCGAACATCGCCCGAGGGATACATCGGCATGTCCCTCTCCAAATGCAGAGGGCGCAGGGAAGGCCAGGCGTCGGCTGACGCCTGCGGCCCGCCTGCGAAAGAAATGCAGGCGGCAGGTACCACAGGTGCAGCCGAGAACACCCGGCCTTCCCTGCGCGATGGTCTTCACGCTTATACGCGATCTCCCCGGTGTCCGGCTTGTTAGCCACCGTCGCCCGAAGGATCATCATCCTCCGGACTTGGCGCCAGCTTCGGGGCGCCAGGACCACGCGACTTCGCGTCCGCATATCGCCGTTCGTCGGCACACCCCGAGGGCATGCTGCGACAATCCGCGGCCATCGCCTCCCCGCCTCGCGTGTCGTGACGATCGCGCGCAACGCCCCTCCGCAGTGAGGCGGGATGGCGAGAGAGAACCACGATTTCCGAAATTTGGCAAGTGATTTATTTTTTTCGGAAATAGGAGCCGCCATCTCGCCTCCCCGGCCGGGCATCACGCAACACTCTGTCCTCCGTCATTCCGGGGCGTGCGCAGCACGAGCCCGGAATGACGGCTGAGTTTGTAGCGGCCGTCGTGCCCATATGCCTCGTTCAAAACCAGATCTGCATCGGCACGCCATGCGCGTCGCGCGGCGGCTCGCCCTCAGGGACGCTGCCGACGCAGTCGCAAGCGGCGAGTGCGACGGCGCAGGCGTCGAGCACGTCGTCTTTCTTGGCGCCGGTGCCGCGACGCGCGATGCCGATCCAGTCATCGATCTCGGCAAAGCCCCCGCCGATCAGCAACTCGCGCCGCAGCGCGGCGCCCTGCTCCGTCTTCTTCGACGGCAGCGGCGCGCCGTGGAGGCGCAGGAACACGAGCTCCGGATGCACCTCGCGGATGTCGAGATCGCGATGCGCGCGCACGAAGGCATCGACCTCCATGATCTTGCGGCCGAGATGCCAGAGCTGGCGCGAGGCGCGCGGCTGGCGGCGGCGCGAGGCCTCGATATTCGCCTCATCGGGATCCGTGTACTCCTCCCACAGCCAGCGCCGCGCGCCAGTGAAGACGCGGGAGCGATGCGGCGTCAGCTTGTCGCGGGCGAGCTGGTCGCAGTCGCGATTGCCGTCGTCGGTCATGCCAATCGGCATATCGATGGCGGCACGGGCGAAGGGGGCTGCAAGCGCGGTCGAGATATCAGCCGGGAAGCTGATCGCGTGATCATCGCCATCGATCGAGACAGCGACCCAACCGTTGCGGAATCCGTCGAGCCCGACGACCAAGGGCCGCGAGTGGAAATTCCCGCCTAGCACGTTCGCATAAGCTTGTGACGCGGAGAGCAGCCACAAGACTGCAGCTGCGGCTCGGGATATGTGCGCTTGTTAGGTACTTGGACGCCACTTTCTCTAAACCACGCGAGAAGCGCCCTTTTTGATGTATCACCTATTTCGCTTCGGCGATGACCACGTCGAGCACCGATCTCGATGCGAAATTTCAGAAATTTCGCGGGCAATACAACGCCGTTCCGGCCGAAATGCCATGCGGCCTTCATGACCAAAACATTGCGCCCACCGATATCCCGAGACTGGTCTCCCAGCTGATGGACAGAGTTCCGAACCTGAATATATCCGCCGGCTCTAGGGCGATAGATATTGTCAGGACGCGAACTCCGGTCGGGCTTTTTTGTCTGAAAGCGCGAATCCCGCCAATATTGATCGAAGCTCAAGATTTCGCCGACCTCTCCAGCCCAAATGACTGCATCAGGATGCCACTTTCCATCCTTTCCTCTTAGCAGCGAGCGCCCCGCGAATGCCATCACGAGGTCGCCCACCTCAGCCAGCCTGCGTATTTCCGGCTTGCATATGGCGAGCGTTACGGAGGGCGGACCATAGTTCGGTGCGCTACCGTGATCCACTGTGATGACGTATCGCCACAAGTGCATGATCTAGCCGAGGTTCAGCTCCTTGAAGAAGTCGTTGCCCTTGTCGTCGATGATGATGAAGGCCGGGAAGTCGACGACCTCGATGCGCCAGATCGCTTCCATCCCGAGCTCGGGATATTCGACGACCTCGACCTTCTTGATGCAGTGCTCGGCGAGGTTCGCCGCGGCGCCGCCGATCGAGCCGAGATAGAAGCCGCCGTGCTTCTTGCAGGCTTCGCGCACGGCCGGCGCGCGGTTGCCCTTGGCGACCATGACCATCGAGCCGCCGGCCGCCTGGAACTGGTCGACGAAGGAATCCATGCGGCCCGCGGTGGTCGGGCCGAACGCGCCGGAGGCGTAGCCGTCCGGGGTCTTGGCGGGACCGGCGTAGTAGACCGGATGGTTCTTGAAGTAGTCCGGCAGCGGCTCGCCGCGATCGAGACGCTCGCGCAGCTTGGCGTGCGCGGCGTCGCGGGCGACGATCATGGTGCCGGTCAGCGACAGCCGGGTCTTGATCGGGTTCTTCGACAGGGTGGCGAGGATGTCCTTCATCGGCTGGTTCAAGTCGATCTTCACGACCTCGCCGCCAAGCGCCTGCTCGACCTCCGGCAGATACTGCGCCGGATGGTGCTCGAGCTCCTCGAGATAGACGCCGTCCCTGGTGATCTTGCCGAGCACCTGGCGGTCGGCCGAGCAGGATACGCCGAGACCGATCGGCAGCGACGCGCCGTGGCGCGGCATGCGGATGACGCGGACGTCATGGCAGAAATACTTGCCGCCGAACTGCGCGCCGACGCCGAGCGACTGCGTCATCTTGTGGATTTCCTGCTCCATCTCCAAGTCGCGGAAGGCATTGCCGTCCGGGGAGCCCTGGGTCGGCAGCGCGTCGAGATAGCGCGCAGACGCCAGCTTCACCGTCTTCATGCACAGCTCCGCCGACGTGCCGCCGATGACGATCGCCAAGTGATAAGGCGGGCACGCCGCGGTGCCGAGCGTCAGGATCTTCTCCTTCAGGAACGCCAGCAGCCGATCCTTGGTCAGCACCGAGGGCGTCGCCTGGAACAGGAAGCTCTTGTTGGCCGAGCCGCCGCCCTTGGCCATGAACATGAACTTGTAGGCGTCCTCACCCTCCGCGTAGATCTCGGTCTGCGCCGGCATGTTGTTGGCGGTGTTCTTCTCCTCGTACATGGAGAGCGGCGCGACCTGCGAGTAGCGCAGATTCCGGCGCAGATAGGCGTCGCGTGCGCCCTGCGACAGCGCCGCCTCGTCGTCGCCATCGGTGATGACGTTGCAGCCCTTCTTGCCCATGATGATCGCAGTGCCGGTATCCTGGCACATCGGCAGCACGCCGCCCGCGGAGATGTTGGCGTTCTTCAGGAAGTCGAGCGCGACGAACTTGTCATTCGGGCTGGCTTCCGGATCCTCCAGGATGCTGCGCAGCTGCTTCAGATGGCCGGGCCGCAGGAAGTGGTTGATCTCGCCGAACGCCGCCTCCGACAGGGTCCGCAGCGCCTCGCGCGACACCACCAGCATGTCGCGGCCCAAGACCTTCTCGACGCGCACTCCGTCGGTGGTGATCTTCTTGTAGGGCGTGGTGTCCGGCCCGAGCGGAAACAGCGGCGTGTGCTTGTAGGGCGGGACGGGCTTGGACTGGTCGGGGAAGGCGGTCGGCGCGTTCATGGCGAGCTCGTGGGGTTCTAAAGTTGGCCGCCCAAAGCGGTCTTGACAGGTCTGATACGCTACCCGTCGGAAGCCTTGCAAGACATGTCTCCGTACAGCAGCCGAGGAGTAAGATCATGGCGACTTTTGTCCTGATTCCAGGAGGTTGGCACGGCGGCTGGATGTACGCCGCGCTCTCGGCCAGGCTCCGGCAGGCCGGTCATGACGCCTATGCCTTGACCCTGAGCGGATTGGAGGAAACGCCCGCCCGCACCCATGCCGTCAATCTCGAGACCCACATCACCGACGTCGTCGAGCTGCTGGCGACCGAGGACCTGTCCGATGTCATCCTGTGCGCGCACAGCTATGGCGGCATGGTCGCGACCGGCGTCGCCGACCGCGTGCCGGAACGGCTCGCCGCACTGATCTATCTCGATGCCTTCGCACCCGAGAACGGTCAGTCATGGTGGGATCTCGCCGGTGACGCGTATCGCCGGTTCGTGATCGAACGCGCCGGGCATGACGGGCTGACGGCGCTGCCGCGCGAGGGCTCCGATCCGCGCCGCCGGCCGCATCCGCTCGGGACCTTCATCCAGGCCCTGAACCTCCGCAGTCCGGCGCCGCCTACTCTGCGCCGCACCTTCGTCTACGCCAGCGGATGGAGCGCGACGCCGTTCACCGCGCAATGTGAGCGGCTGCGCAACGATCCCGCGTGGCGCGTGCAGGCATTTGCGTGCGGGCACGATGTCGTGCAGCACGCCCCCGACGAGACGTTCGACCTGCTGATCGAGACGGCCCGCGAGGTCGCCGCAACATGATGCCGCGAGCAGTGCAGTGTCGCACGACGAGATCGATTGCGATCGGTTGCCGAATTATGTAACCTTAGATTGTTGACATATTCATTTTCTTCCTGGAGGCGTCATGACACGAGGTCTCGTTTCCATCATCGCATTCGTCCTTGCCCTGATCACCCTGCTCCCGAGCTCCGCTGGTGCCGTCGGTCCCGGCCGCGCGTGCGGCGGCTTCGCCGGCATTCGCTGCAATGCCGGTCTCTATTGCGAATTCCCAGCCGGCCAATGCGGCCGGTTCGACATGATGGGCGTCTGCCGCCGAAAGCCGACGCTCTGCCCACGCATCTACATGCCGGTCTGCGGCTGCAACTTCCAGACCTACGGCAACGACTGCGAGCGCCGCGCAGCCGGCGTCTCGCTCGCACATCCGGGCCGCTGCTGGTTCTGAGCAAGCGATCGCGCCGCTGCCGCCGGCATGTGACCGCCGTCCCGTCAACACGCGGCCACACCCGCTGATGATCTTGTGCGGCTGCGGCGCATCGCGCTTGCATGCCCCCCTCGCGCAGGCTTCAATGGCGCGGGGGTATTTGGAATGCAGTCATCGCTTTGCTCATTTGGCCGCTTGGCCGGTTTTGTTTTTCTCGTTGCGTTGAGCAGCGCGCTGCTGCCGCGGGCGGCACGGGCCGATCGTTGCGATGACGTTGCCAAGGAACTGAAGAACGGCATCGACGGCATCAAGATCGGCCAGACCGCGGCCGGCACGGTCTATCTCGCCCATCCCAAGGCACGCGAGATCACGCTCGGCTGCTCATCGAAGAATGTCAGCAACCAGTTGTTCGGTAAATCCGAACGCAAACCGACACCGGCCTTCATCGAGCTGATGGCGAGCGCGGCGGCGATCGTGTTCACCTTGCCGAAGGACGACATGCAGCGCGGCGTCACACGCTGTTACCGCCGGCTCGGGATTTTCCGCGGCGACGACGTCGCCAGCCGCTACCGCCGGCTCGACATGCGTTGCGCCCGAACCAAGACCGAGTCCTCGATCACGATCAGCCGCAGCAAGGACCAATAGGCCGAGGGCGAAGCGATAGCCCTGTCGTTTCTGCGCCGGCGGCAGCGACCCGTTCACTATTCGCCGCGCCACCGACAGTTGCAGACAATTCGAACGATCTGCTTGACAAAGTTTTCGTCAGGGATGGCCACGCTTGTCGCAACACCAAGCGAGGAGCTGGACCATGTCCGTTTCGAGCGTTTCGTCGTCATCGCCGCCGCCCTCACCGCCGCCGGTCTCGACCGAGACGACCAAGCCGCAGACCCAAGACACCCAGGCGCGGAACCAGACGCAGCAGAGCCAGGCCGTGAATCCCGCCAAGACCGGCGACGAGGCGGCCGCGGAGAAGCAGGCCTCGCGTCCGCCGTTGCCGCCCGGCCAGGGCACCCGCGTCGACATTCTCGCCTGACGATCCCACACCCTCAGGCCAACTTCGTATAGCGGCGGCGCCTCAGGCGCCTGCCGCTATACGTGTGAGCTGGGCCGTGGCGGCGCGGCGATCCACGTGGTTTTGGAGCACGCGCGCGGCTCGCTCGGGTGAGGCGTTACAGGTCTACCGACACCCACTTCCCGTGCGGCCGCCCCCATTGGCGCTAACTTACCATTTTGCTGCCGGAAATGGATGATTCCTCGGTCGAGTGACTGACGAATCGCTTTCGAACGCCGAATGGCTGCGCACTATCGCTCGGTTGGGCGGCGCTGACCTGCTTGAGCATGAGGCTCGGGAATTTGGGGCTTTCAAACGAGCCCGCAAGGTCGAATGTGCCGTGGATCAGCTGCGGCTGGTGCTCGCGTATTGTTGGGGGACGCGCGGGCTGCGATTGACCGCCGCATGGGCTGAGGCGATGGGACTTGCCTCATTGTCGAATGTCGCGCTTCTCAAGCGGCTACGCAACTCGGCGGATTGGCTCGAACAACTGGTCAGCCGGCTGCTCGTTGGGAGCGCAGGTGAGACCTGCCTGGCCGCGGCGAAAGGCCGACCGGTCCGTCTTGTGGATGCCACGGCGGTGGCAAAAGCCGGCCGCAATGATCGCGAATCCGGCGGCGTATGGCGGATACATTCAGCCTTCGATCTGGCGAGCGAACGCTTTACCGCCTTCGAACTGACGGATGAGAGCGAGGGCGAGGTCATCGATCGCGCCGGTGTCGTGCCGGGCGAAATTCGCGTCGGCGATCGTGCCTATCTGCAGCCCGATCGGGTCGCCAAGGTGCTTGCTGAAAGCGCTGATATCGTAGTGCGCGCCAAATGGAATGGCGCTCGTTGGCTCGACGCCGACGCGAACCGTCTCGATCTCATTGCTCTGCTAAAAAAGTCGCGTGGCAAGGGACTGGTTGATCGGCCCGTCTGGATCAAGGCTTCGGCGAAAGAGCCTATCGCATTACGTCTGGTGGCGATCCGAAAGCCGAAGCAGGCGCGCGATGCCACGATCGAAAAGATCACGCGCCGGGCACGAGACATGGGCCGCAAGCTGCAGCCCGAGACGTTGGTCGCGGCCGAATGGGTCATCATCATCACCTCGCTCGATCGCGATGAATATCCACTTCCAGCAATCAGCAGCCTCTATCGATTGCGGTGGCGCATCGAGATCGCCTTCAAGCATCTCAAGAGCAGTATCGGCCTCGCGCGACCACCGGGCGAGGATCCCAGGAGTGCGAGAGCGCACATCCTCTGTCATCTTCTGCTGGCGCTGCTGACCGAGCCGCTCATCGCGGAACATCTCGGGGACTCTCCCCGCCGGGAGGCCGCGTGAAGAACGGCGTCTGGCGCCTATTGCGCTTGATCGTCGAGGCCCTCGTCGACGCCGTCATCCCCAAACCCGACGTGCAAACGTTGCAGGCCGCTGCGCGGAACATTCAACGCCATCTCCGAGAGCCGCCAAGAAAACGAGAATACCAAGCGCTAATTTGGTAAGTTAGCGCCAATGGCGGCCGCCCCTCACCCCAACCCTCTCCCCGTGAAGAACGGGGAGAGGGAGCGCAGCGCCGACGAGGCGCCAGCGAGGCTCTCAGAGGAGCACGCGAAGCTCGCTTCAGCATGACTGCACGCCCTCAGCCCTCAGGCATCCAGCGCCTTGTAGTGGCGGAAGATGCCGTCTTCGTTGAAGGGGATGCGGCGGTCGCTGGCCAGATAGGCCGAAATGTTCGGCCTGGCGGCGACGCGGTCGTGCAGCGCGACGAGGCCTGGAATGTTGCGCTCGAATGCCGTCATGCGATGGGGAAAGGCGTAGCGCAGGCCGGCGACGATCTGGAACAGCGACAGGTCCACATAGGTGAGCCGACGCCCGGTGACGTAGGCGCCACCGCTATTCGATAGGAGCTGCTCGAAATAGCCGAGGAATTTCGGCACCCGCTCGCTCCAGAACTCGGCGGTGCGCTTTTTGGCCGGCGCGCGCTGGTCCTCGTAGTACAGCGTCGGCCCCAGCGGATGATGCGTGTCATGGATCTCGACGACGAAGTCGGTCACTGTGAGCTGCAGCTGATGCACCCAAAGTTGGCCGGCTTCGGTCTTCGGTGCGAGGCCATGGCGGCTGCCGAGAAACAGCAGGATGTTGGCGGTCTGGCCGATGACGCGGCGGCCCGCTCTCAGGAACGGCGGCGCGAACGGCGGCGTGTCGCTGTCCGCCGCCATCATCGCCGTCATCGTACCGATGCCGTCCTCGCGCGCGACATCGCGATAGGCAGCGCCCGCCTCCTCCAGCGCGAGACGCACATATTCGCCGCGGCCCTGGATCATGGGCCAGTAGTAGAGCTCGTAACGCATGGGCCATCCTCATTGCCTGTTCATCGCGGCACGCCACTATAACCACGCGCAAAGCAAAAGCGCCGCGGATTGCTCCGCGGCGCCCGATGATCGTTCGACCTATGGCGTCAGCCGACCTGCTGGATCGCCGACAACTGCCAGTCGGCGCCGGGGTGACGCAGGAAGGTCCAGATCTCCGTGACCTCCTGCGGCTGGTCGGAGCCGTCGACAACGCGGCCCGAGGCGCGCTCGATGGTCTTGTCGGCCAGGGTGAAGCGCATCGCGACCGTGGCGTAGTCGGCGCCATTCTCGCGCCAGGCTTCGGCGAGGTCGCCCTGCAGCAGCTTCACGGCGCTGACCTTGTTGACCACGCCGCGGGCCTGGTTCTGCTCGAGATCGCGCTCGAAATACGAGGCCATCTCGGGCGTCGAGAGCAGGCGCAGGCGGCCGACATCCTCGTTCGACCAGGCGGACTGGATCTCGCCGAGCAGCCGCTCGAACGCCTCATAGTCGGCCGGCTGGATCTGCAGCGGCGGCTGATTGCTGCCGCCGCCGAAGCCGCCGAACCCACCCAGACCACCACCGAGACCGCTCAGGCCCGAGCGGAAGCTCTGCTGGCCGTCATTGGGGCCCGGCGACGGGCCGGCCGCATAGGCCGGCTGGTTTCGGCGCTGCCACCAGGCCATCGCGAAGCGCACGGCGACCACCACCAGCAGGATCTGCAGGATCAGGCCGATGAACGAGGCGAAGCCGCCGAGGCCGGAGAACAGGCCGCCGCCGAACAGCATGCCGAACAGGCCGGCGCCGAGGAAGCCGGCGGCGAGGCCGCCGAGCAGGCCACCGGCGCGACCGCCGAACAGGCCGCCACGCGAGGGCGCAGCCGTGTTGAAGCCGCCGGGCTGGCCCGGCTGGGTGATCGTCCTATTGAACTGCGACGCCGATCCCGGCGCGGTCGTGGTCGAAGGCGGCGCCGAGAAGGTGCGCGTGCCGCGGGAGCCCGAGCTGGAGCCGCCGCCGATCCGGGCGTCGGCCGCCGAGACGGCGAGCACCGTCGGCAGCGCCAGTGAAAGGGCCACGGCCATCGCCTTGAGGAGGCCGCTTTTGCGCTGCATGAAGCTCATCTGTGTTTCCCATAATCCCCGGAATGGGGATGCCCGTAAGATGGGCACAACCCACGAAAAAGGAAGGCGGCACGAGGCCGCGCGGCTGCGGCGCTGGGTCGCGGGATGAACCCGCTCGGCCGGCTCGCCAAGGAATCTGCCAAGGAACTCCGGTAACCTATTGTGGCGCCATGGTTTCCTTGACCGCCGCCACGAGCTGGCTGAGCGTGAAGGGTTTTGGCAGGAAGGCGAATTGCTGGTTCTCCGGCAGGCTCTTCTCGAACGCATCCTCGGCATAGCCGGAGACGAAGATGATCTTGATCTCCGGATTGCGCTCGCGCATCGCCTTGAGCAGCGTCGGCCCGTCCATCTCCGGCATCACGACGTCGGACACCACGAGATCGAGGACGCCGTCACACTCGTCCAGCGCCTCCATCGCCTCGACGCCGTTCGACGCCTCGATGACGCTGTAGCCGCGCGAGCGCAGGCCGCGCGCGTTCAGCGCCCGCAGGCCCTCCTCGTCCTCCACCAGCAGGATGGTGCCCTGCCCGGTCAGGTCGGCGCGCGGCTTCGGCGCATCGGCGGCAGCCGGCTCCTTGGCGGCGCCGTTGACGGCCTGCGGCTCGACCTGGACCTCCGGCACGACGATGTGGCGCGGCAGGAAGATCTGGAACGAGGTCCCCTTGCCGACCTCGCTGTCGACATAGATGAAGCCGCCGGTTTGCTTGATGATGCCGTAGACGGTCGAGAGCCCGAGGCCGGTGCCCTTGCCGACCTCCTTGGTCGAGAAGAACGGCTCGAAGATCTTCTCGCGGATCTCGGCCGGAATGCCGGTGCCGGTATCGCTGATCTCGATGCGGACGTAGTCGGCGACCGGCATGCCCTTGTAGGCGGCCTGCGCGACCTCGTCGGCCGAGACGTTGGCGGTCCGCACCGACAGCTTGCCGCCATCGGGCATCGCGTCGCGGGCGTTGACCGCGAGGTTCACGACCACCTGCTCGAACTGCGAGACGTCGACCTTGACCGGCCAGAGGTCGCGGCCGTGAACCAGGTCGAGCTTGACCTTCTCGCCGATCAGCCGGCGCAGCAGCATCGTCAGGTCGGACAGTGCATCGCCGAGATCGAGCACCTGCGGCCGCAATGTCTGCCGGCGCGAGAAGGCGAGCAGCTGCCGCACCAAGGTCGCGGCGCGGGTCGCGTTCTGCTTGATCTGCATGATGTCCTGGAACGACGGGTCGGTCGGCTTGTGCGCGTTCAGCAGGAAATCATTGGCCATCATGATGGCCGAGAGCACGTTGTTGAAGTCGTGGGCGATGCCGCCGGCGAGCTGGCCGACCATCTCCATCTTCTGCGACTGGTTGATCTGGTTCTCGAGCGCGCGGCGCTCGGTGGTCTCCAGCATGTAGACGATCGCAGCTTCCGTCTCGCGCTCGTCCTCGTCGACCGCGGTGACGAAGAACTGGCCGAAGCGCTCCTTCGGCCCGTCCAGCATCACCTCGACCGGCGGAATGTCCGCCTGCCCCTCGGCCGCCTGGTTGATCGCGGCGATCAGCAGATGCCGGTCGCGCTGACTGACGGCGCGGAAGATCGACTTCGCCGCCGCCGCATCGCCGCTGACGCTCTGCGCGAGCTTGGCAAAGCGGGCGTTGGCGCGCACCACGGCGCCGCCGCGGTCGACGGTCGCGATCGCCATCGGCGTATGGTCGAAGAAGCGCATGAAGCGCACCTCGGCGGCGCGCTCCGGATCGGAGCGCTCGTCGCGGGCGCGGCTGATGACGAGCGTACGCGAGGCGCCCGGCTTGCCGTCGGCGCCGAAGGCGAGCTTGTGGTAGAGCCGCGCCGGCATGGTCTTGCCACCGCGCATCTTCAGGTCGATGTCGAACACCTCGGTGCGGACCTCGCCGGGCACCGCGACGATCGAGCTGAGCAGCGAGGCACCGTCGCCCGAGACGACGTCGGCGAGCTTCAGCCCGCCCGAGCCGATCTCGGCGAGATCATAGTCGAGCCAGTTGGCGAGCGTGGCATTGACGTAGACGAGGCTGCCTTCCGGATTGACCGAGAAGAAGCCGCACGGCGCATGGTCGAGATATTCGATCGCGTGCTGCAGCTCCTGGAACACGTCCTCCTGGCGCTCGCGATCCCTGGTGATGTCGGCGATCGACCACACCGCGTAGCGGGCATGGCGCTTGGTCTGGCCGAGCGGGCGCACGCGCATCCGCAGCCAGCGCCCCTGCGCGCCTTCGGCCGCGGTGATGCGGACCTCCTCCTGCTGCCGCTTGCCCTCGCGCGCCGCCTTGAGCAGGCGGAACACCGCTTCGGAGACATCGGGATTGCCGATGAAGACACGCTCGACGGGACGCGCCTCCTGCGCGGTCGCTGCTCCCGTCATGTTGAGATAGGCGGCGTTGGCGTAGACGACATGGCCGCGCGGATCGGTCACCGCGAGGCCATCGAAGGCATGATCGGCGATCGCGCCCAACACCGGATCGTCGGTCGACTTGTCGGCGAAGCGGACGATGCCGGCGGCGAACGCGAACAGATTGAACAGGCCGACGGTGGCGAGCAGCGACAGCAGGCCGAGAATGTAGGGCTGCGCCTGGGCGCGGCCGATCGTCATCAGCGCGATCGCAACCGCGACGAGGCCGAACGCCACCAGAAGGATCAGCAGAATGCTGCCGCTGCGGCGCGGCCGCTCCGGCAGGCCCGCCTGATCCTGTAACCCATCATTGTCGGAATCGGCGCTCATGGCTCGGGGACGCGACCTGTCGGCTGGGAGCCCCAGCCCGTTCGCGCGGCTCCCCCTTCCACCTGCCTGAATCGACGGGTCAAGCGCAAGCCCGTCAAGCCGATATTCCATGATTTATCCGTATTTTGCGGTCCGTCCGGGGACCTGCTCGGTTGTCATTGCGGGCGCCCCGAGAGGTTGCGCCGCAGCCCCATCACGTAGCCGATGATCTCAGCAACCGCGTGATAATGTTCCACCGGGATCTCCTCGTCGATCTCGACCGTGGCATAGAGCGCGCGCGCCAGCGGCACGTTCTCGACGATCGGGATGTCGTGCGCCTTGGCGACCTCCCGGATCTTGAAGGCGATGTTGTCGACGCCCTTGGCGACGCAGACCGGTGCCGACATGCCGCGCTCGTAGGACAGCGCGACCGAGTAGTGCGTCGGGTTGGTGATGATCACGGACGCCTTGGGAACCGCGGCCATCATGCGCTTCTTCATGCGCTGCTGGCGGATCTGCCGGATGCGTCCCTTGACGTGCGGGTCGCCTTCCGACTGCTTGAACTCCTCCTTCATCTCCTGCACCGACATCTTCTGGCGCTCGTACCATTGCCGGTACTGGAACAGGTAGTCGCCGATCGCGACCAGGGCGAGCAGCGCGACCACCGAGCCCATCAGATGCGTCGTCAGCGAGATCGTGACGCCGAGCAGCTCGCCGATGTCCATATGCAGCAGCGATTCCAGGCGCAGCCGCTCCGGCCACAGGATCATGACCATGACCGTGCCGAGCAGCACGAGCTTGAACAGGCCCTTGGCGAAATTGGCCGCGGCCTGCTTGCCGAACAGCCGCTTGGCGCCGGCCAGCGGCGAGATCTTGCTCAGGCTCGGCTTCATCGGCTCGCCCGACCAGACCAGGCGATGCTGCATCATGTTGCCGGCGATCGCCGCCAGCATCACCATCAGGATCGGCACGCCGATCGCCGCGATCACGGCGAACGACAGGCCGCGCGCCAGCGACAGCAGGCCGGCGCCGTCGGTCTGGATCATCCAGGAATTGGCGATCAGGTTGCGCATCGGCACCAGCACCGCGGTGCCGATCGAGCCCGAGAAGGTCGACATCACCAACGTCGCGGAGGCGATCACGAACCAGGTGTTGA
The DNA here is from genome assembly GCF_051167995.1 of Bradyrhizobium sp. HKCCYLRH3073. Taxonomy (NCBI): domain Bacteria; kingdom Pseudomonadati; phylum Pseudomonadota; class Alphaproteobacteria; order Hyphomicrobiales; family Nitrobacteraceae; genus Bradyrhizobium; species Bradyrhizobium sp. HKCCYLRH3073. The sequence continues at coordinate 31,832 of NZ_JBNPUD010000011.1, read as the reverse complement.
GCTCCTGGCTCTTGACGACGTCGCCGCGTTCGAGCGCCTGATCGAGCCGTTTTTGCGTCGGGTCTTCTGTTTTGTCTTCGGAATCGGCTTCATCGGCCATCGGTCAGGCCCCTCACCGCGGCATCATCTCGTGCATGACGCCTTCGAAATAGCCGAGAAACGTTCCCATCATCGCGGTCAGGACCAGCGCGAAGATCAGGAAGCCGATCAGGATCGAGAGCGGCGCGCCGACGAAATAGACCTGCATCTGCGGCATCAGCCGCGCCAAGACGCCGAGCCCGATGTTGAAGACCAGACCGAACACCAGGAACGGCGCCGACAATTGCAGGCCGATCTTGAAGGCCGCGGCAAACGCCTTGGTCGCCAGCGAGGCGACGTCGCCGCTCGGGATCAATTCGCCGGGCGCGAAGATCTTGTAGCTGTCGCTGAGCGCGGCGATCACCAGGTGATGGCTGTCGGTCGAGAACAGCAGGGTCACGCCGAGCATGGTGAGGAAGTTGCCGATCAGGACGCCCTGCTGTCCCTGCGTCGGATCCACCGCGGTGACGAAGCCGAGCCCCATCTGCTGCGCGATCACGGAGCCCGCGACCTGCAGCGCCGACAGCGTCACCCGCGCCGTCGCGCCGAGCACGATGCCGATCACGATCTCGTGCACCATCATCACCAGCAGCGGCGACAACGCCTGCAAATCGACCTGATAGGCCTGACGGTGCAGCGGCAGCACGATCATCGTGAGCAGCAGCGCGGTCGCGAGCTTGATGCGGACGGGGATGTTGACCTCGCCGAGGCCCGGCAACAGCATCACCATCGCGCCCACGCGCGCGAAGGCCAGCATGAACACGGCGGCCAGCGCCGGAAGGAAGGAAATATCGATGCGCATCGTCCGCCGTCACGGCCCTTTCGACCGCATGCTGGTGCGGCACGGCGGTCTTTGAAGAGACAACCTGCGAATAGACAGCCTCAGACGAGTCAGCCTGCGAAGAGCTCGCCCGAAAGACTGACCGCGCACGGCCGAAAGCAGCAGCGCCCCCCGCACTGCTCCTTGCGACCGCTCGCAGCGCCCTCACGCAGGCCTGCCCTGCCGCCCCGGACATTGCCTCATCCGCCGATGATTCGCGACGAGATCCGCATCATGTGCGAATGCAGCGCATCGGCCATGAACGGCAGCGCCAGCAGCAGCGTCACGAAGATCGCGATGATCTTCGGCACGAACACCAGCGTCTGCTCCTGGATCTGCGTGAGCGCCTGGAACAGCGAGACGACCACGCCGACCACGAGGCCGACCACCATCAGCGGCGACGACACCAGCACGATGGTCCAGATCGCATCGCGCGCCACATCGAGCGTTTCAGCTCCCGTCATGTCCTGTCGTTCCTCACTGTCGATCGGCTCCGGTCCGGCCCCCGTCTCAGCGCGCATCGCGCGCAGTCGCGGCAGACGGCAAATCCCCTGGGCGCATCAGGCACGTGACGGCCTGAAGCGTTGCGAGCTGCGCCTAGATCGTCATCTTCATCACGTCTTCATAGGCCTGGATCACACGGTCGCGCACCGACACCAGCGTCGACACCGCGACGTCGGTTTCGGCGACCGCCGTGACGACATCCATGACGTTTGCCTTGCCCGCGGCCATCGCGACCGCCTGACTGTCGGACTTGCGTCCGGCCTCCATCACGCTGCCGATCGCGTCCTTCAGCACCGCGCTGAATGACGGACCACCCTTGTCGGCGCCGTTGCCGCTACCGAGCACGTCGCGCACGCGCCCAAGGCTGCCGAAGGCACCGCTCGAGCCGCCGGCGTCGAGCACGCGGGCGGAATTCGCATAGGCATTCGCTGCGGAGATTGGGGAGGCCATGACTTTCGTTCCTGTCCTAGGTCTTCAGAATGTCGAGTGTGCGCTGGATCATGCGGCGCGTGGCGCCGATGATGTTCAAATTCGCCTCGTAGGACCGCTGTGCATCACGCATGTCGGTCATCTCGATGAGCGGATTGACGTTGGGGTACTTGACATTGCCGGACGCGTCCGCGGCCGGGTTACTGGGGTCGTATTTGACGCGGAACGACGATTGATCGGGCACCACCTTGCCGAGCGCCACCACCTTGGCGTCGAGCGCACGGTCGAGCGCCGAGGTGAATGTCGGGACCTTGCGGCGATACGGATCGCCACCTGCCTTGGCGGCGGTCGAATCGGCATTGGCGATGTTCTCGGAAATGACGCGCATACGTCCCGCCTGCGCACGCAGGCCGGAGGTCGCGATGCTCATCGAGCGCAGGAAATCGCTGGAGTCGTTTGCCATGCTTGTCGGTCTCCGTCCTTAAACCCGAGCTCAGCCCTTGCCGATCGCCGTCTTCAACAGATGCAGGCTCTTGCCGTACAGCGAGGTCGCCGCGGCGTAGTCCATCTGGTTGGCGGAGACCTTCAGCATCTCCTCTTCGAGGCTCACCGCGTTGCCGGCGGGCCTCGTCTGAAATCCGACCTTGCGGTTCTGGTCGAAGCTCGCGCTCTCGCCCGACGACGGTGCGATGTGCGCGGTGCTGGTCCGGGTCAGCGACAGCGGCGCAAAGCCGCCGACCGCCTGGCCGGTTGAATCGAACTTCGGCTCAACCAGATCCTTCGGCTTGAAGTTGGGCGTATCCGAATTGGACACGTTCTCGGACAGCACGCGCTGGCGCTCCTGATGCCATTGCATCTTGGTCCGCAACGCCGACAACACGGGGATATCGTTGATGGACATGGCGCTGCTCGGTTGTGTCCGACTACCGGACGGTTTGGGTAGGTAGAAATTGCCGTGCATATGGTTAACAGGGAGTTAAGAAACGGTGCGGCGACCCCCGGGATGATCCCGGTGTTTTGACGATTTCTTAGGAAAGTGCCGGGCTCCCGGCCGACCGATGCATCATTCCGGGACGGCACGGCTCGCCAAGAAGTCGTTTTGGCCCGGCCGATTCATGGGTTATTAAGAGGCCGAGCGGCAGTTCCTGCCGTCATGCGTTAACAGGTTGGTTCCGGTTCTGAAGCTCCGTTCGCTGCCGGCGATGCGTTGGACAGACGAGAGACTTCGAAAGGACGCGGTATTTGCCGGGGACAGAGATGCAGGCACTGACGTTCTTTTTTGCATTCGTAGCGGTGCTGGCGCTGATCGGCCTCGCCGCGTGGCTGGTTCGTCGATTCGCGGGGAATCGTCTCGGCACCAACCCGAATCGCGGCCGCATGCCCCGGCTCGCCGTGATCGATGCCGCCGCCGTCGATGGCCGCCGCCGTCTCGTGCTCGTGCGCCGTGACAACATAGAGCATCTTCTGATGATCGGCGGGCCCACCGACATCGTGGTCGAGTCCAACATCGTGCGCGCCATGCCGGCGCGCGAGCAATTGCCGCAGCGGCCGGGCATCAATGCCGAGCCGCCGGCGGCGCGCATTGCGCCACTGCCGGATGCGCCGTCCTGGGCCGACAACGAGCCGAAGACCGAGGCCGCCGAGCCTGCCGAGCTGCAGATGCCGGAGCCGCCGCAGCGCCCGATGCGGCCGTCGTTCATCGATGAGGTTCGCCGCACGGCGCCGGCTGCCGCAGAGCGGCGTGAGCCGGCACCGGCATTCCCGCCGGAACCACCGCTCCCTCCGCGCCGTCCCGATCCCCGCCAGGACCTCCGGGCGGACGTCCGTGGAGAACCGCGCGGCGGAGACGAAGCCCGCCTGGAGCCCCGCCCTGAGCGGGTGATCCGCGGCGAGCCGGGAATGCCACGCCCGCTGCGCCCCGCCGAGCCGCAACGCCAGGCCGAGGCGCCGCGCGCTTCCGAGGGGCCCCGGCTGCCGCCGGTGCGGAATGCTGAGCGCGCAGCCGAGCGCGTCGAACGCGTGGCGGCGCCGCCGCTGCCGCCGGTGGCCCAGATGCCGCCGCCACCGCCCCCGGCTGCCCCGCCGCCCGCAGCGGCCGATTCGAGCGCCGAAGCCAATCTGGCCGAGATGGCGCAACGGCTCGAGGCCGCGCTGCGGCGTCCGTCAGCCGATCCGTCGGCTGCTCCGGCCTCGGGTCCCCCGGCGCTCCGGGCGGCCGCGCGCAACGAGCCGGCTCCGGCGCAAGCCGCGCCGGTCAAGACCAGCTTCGAGAATCTGGAGGACGAGATGGCCTCGCTGCTCGGACGTCCGAAGTCGTCGCAGTGAGATCGCTGCTTCCCCCGCGTAGAGTTGTCTTCATCGCTGTTCTGACTGCCGCCGGTTTACTGGCGGGACCTGCTGCTGCGCAGGACATCAGCATCAATCTCGGCGGCGGTGGTGGCGGCGGCGTCACTGAACGCGCGGTCCAACTGATCGCGCTGCTCACGGTGCTGTCGATCGCGCCGTCGATCCTGATCATGATGACGTCGTTCACGCGCATCGTGGTCGTGCTGTCGCTGCTGCGCACGGCGATGGGCACAGCGACCGCGCCGCCCAACTCGGTCATCATCGCGCTCGCGATGTTCCTCACGGCCTTCGTGATGGGCCCGGTGCTGCAGAAATCCTATGATGACGGCATCCGGCCGCTGGTCGAGAACCAGATCGGCGTTGAGGACGCGCTGCAGCGCGCCTCGGTGCCGCTGCGCGGCTTCATGCAGAAGAACGTGCGAGAGAAGGACCTGAAGCTGTTCATGGACCTCTCCGGCGAGCCGCCGCCGGCGACGCCCGACGAGTTGTCGCTGCGCATCCTGGTGCCGGCCTTCATGATCTCCGAGCTGAAGCGCGCCTTCGAGATCGGCTTCCTGCTGTTTCTGCCGTTCCTGATCATCGACCTCGTGGTCGCCTCGGTCTTGATGTCGATGGGCATGATGATGCTGCCGCCGGTCGTGGTGTCGCTGCCGTTCAAGCTGATCTTCTTCGTGCTGGTCGACGGCTGGTCGCTGGTGGCAGGCAGCCTGGTGCAGAGCTATGGCGGGTAAGAAGAACCATGGCGCCCGATCCGGGCCCCGCCCTTCGAGACGCCCGCCGACGGCAGGCCCTCAGGGTGAGGGGAAGTAGCTTTCCCTGGCCGGCTTGGTCATCTGATTGGATCTCCCGCTCTGCGCTGAGATCAACGGCCGGCGATCGCCTGCTTGACACCCTGGATGCGCGGCAGGGCGCCGGTCGCCTCCGACGGGGCCTTCGCAGCATCCTTGCCGCCGTCCGGTCCTTTGCCGGTGGCATCCGGGAAGCGCGCGCGCATGTCGCGAAGGAAGCCGTCCAGCGTATCGACGCTCGCCGCCATCTTCGCGATCTGGGCGAATTCGGCGCTGGAGCCGCTCGCCGGCTTGCTGGCGACGTCGAACGCGATCTTGTCCGCCTCGCCGGTCATCAGCGGCGCATATTTCTCGCGGAAGCGGGCGAGGCCGATGGCGTCGTCGGCGAGCGCATAGCCGACCACGGCGCGCAGGATGTCGCCGCGCTCGGCCGGATTGAGCGGGCGGAAATCGCGCCAGCGATCGCCGTAGTAGAGCTCGATCTGCTCGGACGCCTCGCGCCAGCGCCGCGACGCCCAGTAGATGTCGGAGCGCAGCCGGATCGCCTCGCGGCCGCCGATGTTGCTGATGATATCCAGCCCGAGGTCGTAACGACCGATGTCGCTGTTGGCGCGCGCCTCCAAGAGCAGCCGCTGCTGGCGCAGCTCGCCCGCGAGATCGGCGATGCGGGTGGTGCGCAGCGCCTCGATGGCACGGTCCGGCTTGCGGTTGGTGAGGTAGACCATGGCGAGACGCGCGGCGACCTGGGCGCGCGCCGCACCTTCGAGGCGATGGTCGACCTGGTATTGCAGAAGCTCGGCGGCCTGGTCGAGCAGGTCGATGCCGACCAGGCGGTCGGCGAGCTTGCGGATCATCTCGTCGCCGCGGCGGCCGATCGGAGTCAGCTCGCGAAACCCGTAGAAGATGCTGAGCGCATCGACCGGCGGAAGCTCGTCGGCCTTGCCGCTCAGGAACAGCTGCGAGAACAGGCGGGAGGCTGCATCCTGGGCCTGCCGCGCCAAGTCGGAGTTGGGCATCAGGCGGGTGGCCTGGCGCGCGGCCTCGAGCGAGTCCGCGTAGCGCCCGGCCTCCTCATAGAGCTGCGCCATCATCTGCAACGTCTGCACCTCGATCGCATCGCCGCGCCAGATCGCCTGCAAGGTCTCCAGCTCCTTCAGCGCGTCGGACGGCTTGATCTCGCCGCGCTTCTGCAGGAGCTTGATCTCCAGCAGCTTGGCCTCGGCGGCTGCCGGGCGGTCGTCGGAGTTCACGGCGAAGCGATAGTCGTCGAGCGCGTCCTTCTCCTGCGCCATCGCCTCGGCGAGCCGGCCGCGCAGCACGGCGATGTCGGGCTTCATGTCCGCGGGCACGCCGATCACGTCGATCTCGGCGCGCCGCTTGGCGGCACCGGCGAAATCCTTGATCTCGAGCGCCGACTTCATCGCATCCGCGATCACGATGCGCTGCAGGTCGAGCGGCAGCGAGGCGATGGCGAACTCGACGTTCTTCAGCTTCTCGCGCGCGTCCGCAAACTTGCCCTGCCGGGCGAAAGCGAGGCCCTTCCACATCTGGGAGTCGAAATTGTTTCCGATCGACGGCGTGGCGAGATCCTTGAGGCCCTGGTCCGGCCGGCCCATCAGGATGCTTGCCACCGCGTGGATCATCAGCATGGCGGTCTCGTCGGTGCGCGGATCGGCGTCGGAGATCATCAGATTGGTGACACCGCGCGCTTCCGGATACATCGCTCGCGCCATGTAGAAGCGCGCCAGCGCCAGCCGCGTCTGCGCCCGCCGCTCCGGCTCGGCGTTGGCCGCGGCCTTGATCAGGAGATCCTCGCGCGGCACGAACGGCTGGGTCTGGTTCTGCTGCCATTCGTCGATGTCGAACATCGGCCTGACAGCGGTCGGCGCCCGTTCCGGCGAAAAGCCGATCGACGACAGCGTCAGCCCGCCCGGCCGGCCCAGGATCACCTTGTCAGGCGCGATCTCGACGGCGATGTCATCCGAATTCGGACGCACGGCGATGCCGTGGATGGAATCGAGCAGCGACAGATCGACGAAATCCTGGCGCTTGATGAAGCCCCGGATCGGCGGCGGCGCCGTCACGACCAGCAGCGTGTCGCCGGCATCCGGGTCGGTCAGGCGGTGCAGCATGCCGGCTCCGGGATTGGCGAGCGGCACCATCACATTGGCAAGCGCGGGATCGGTGACGTTGCGCATCACCATCAGCGGCTGCTGATTGGCCTGGCCCTTGTCGGCGAACGACAGCGTCCAGCTGCGCCCGCCATCATCGCTGCCGAGCGAATGCATCTGCGGGCGGTTGAGCCGGATCCGGATCGCCTGCCCGTTATCGAGCGGCATCCTGTTGACCTCGCCGATGATGGCGCCGCCCTTCGCGCGGATGGGCTCGACGTCGACGGGCTTGGTCGAATCGAACACCATCCATACCGTATCGCCGCGGCGGAACAGCGCCGCCGGCGTGACCTGGCCGAAGCCGAAGGTGAGCCGCAGGCCCTCGCTGTCGCGCAAGGCCTCCAGGGTGGCGGCTCCATTGGCTGCCTTCTCGGCCGGCTTGGTTTCGGCAGGCTTGGTTTCGGCCGACTTGGTTTCGGCCGACTTGGCCTCTACAGCCTTGGCTTCGGCCGACTTGCTCTCGACGGGCTTGGCGGCTTCGGCTTTGCCGGCCTCCGGCTTCATCGCCTCGGGCTTCGCCGGTTCGGATTTGGCCGCCTCGGATTTGACAGCTTCAGGCGCAGCAGCTTCAGGCTTGGGAAGCTCGGGCGCGGCTTCGGCCTTCGCGGCGGCCGGCGCGGCAGCAGCAGCTGCCGACGGCGCAGGCTCGGCCGCGGGCTCCGTGGCTGGCGCCGCGACCGCAGGCGCCGGCTTGGCCTCCGTCTTCATCTCCTTGGCGATGGTGTCGGAGGTCGGCGGCACGATCTCCGGCTGCGCAGCCTGCTTCGGCTTGTCACCATTGGGCTTGCTGCCGTTGGGTTTCTCGGCCGCGGCCGCCTTGGCGCCCGGCAGCGTGTCCGAGGAGACTGCGGAAACCTTCTTGTCCGGCTGCTGATAGGCGACGTCGATGTTGTAGTTCTTCTCCTCGCGGAAGGCGCGAACGTCGACCTCGCCGATCAGGCCGATCTCGACGACGGTCCTGCTGCCGTCGATGCGCTGGTTGATCGCGGCGACGTTGGGCGGCGAAACGATCTTGGCGTCGGCGAGATCGAAGGACAGCGGCGCGGTGAAGAACAGCGACAGCTTCTGGTCGTTGAGCACCGAGGAGATGCCGACGCCGTCGGGGATCTCGAACACGAAGCGCACGAAGGTCGGCTGCACCAGCGCGCGCACGCGGATCGGCGGCCGCTTCTTCGATTCCGCCTCGGCGCGCTGCAGCCGCAGCGCCTTCTCGGCGGCGCGCGCGCGCTCGGCGAGCTCGCGCACGACCTCGGCCGGCAGCGGCGGCGGCGGGCCGGTCCAGCTGTCGGGCAACAGGTCGATGAAGACGCGCTCGCCCGCGGTCATGGTGTTGACGCGGACCTTGCGCGACAGCGACAGCCGCAGCGCCGAGCCGTCGGGGTCGCCGCGGGCCGACGAGATGTAGTCGGGCGCCGCATCGACCCAGCGGTCGATCGGAACGGTGGCGGGGCGATCGAACCTGATCAGCAGAATCGAGCCGGCGGTGGTGACGTCGGCGCTGACGTCCTCGGCGAATTTCAGCACCAGCCGCGCATAGCCGTCCTGAGCCGACAGGCTCGCCTCGCCCGGCACCGGTGCAGCGCCCGCCGCGACCGTGGACAGCACCAGGCCGATGACGATGGCCGACAGCAGCGCGAGGCCGGCGCGCGCCCGTGCGCGGGCCTTCGACCGCAATCCAATGGGAGTCGTGCGCGCCATGGTCACAAGCTTCCGGTTCGACATCCGCAACTTGACGGATACGCCTGCCCCGCCATGCCGCAAATCTAGGTGCCGGCGTTTAAGGGCGCATTAAACATGCGGCTCAATTGCTCTTCACGGGCACGATCTTGCCCTCGATCTTCGGCAGCTCGGCGCTCGCCTCGGGCCGTTCGGCGCCGGCCCGGCGGGCGAGCTCGACCGTGAGCCGTTCGGCCGCCTCCGGCGTCATCAGGCCGAGAATGTCGGACATCTTGCGTGGCGCGATCTGCGAGGCGATCTCGATCAGCACCGACATCTCGAGCCGGTCGAACACCTTGGCGGCGTCCTTCGGCTTCATGCCCTCGTACATCGTGACGATGCTCTTGAAGCGGGCGTTGTCGGCCTCGGTCTTGGCGGCCTGCGCGCCGGAGATGCGGCCCTCGATCGCCTTCATCTCCTCGGTCTTGGACTGGATGCGCTGCTCGGCGGCGCGCAACAGGCTCTCGCGGATGTCGATCTCGCGCGCGCGCGCGTCGAGCTCCTGGCGGCGCGACTGCAGCCGCTCGAGGATCGCCTTCTCCGCCGGCGACACCTGCTGCTGGTTCTCCTCGGGCTTGATCACGACGCCCTCGGGCTTGGTGTCCGGAGCGGCGGGCTTGGGCGCCTCCTCCTTCTTCTCCTTCGGCGCGCCGTGCGTGGAGCCGGTGACGATGTCATTGTCCTCGCGGCCTGGATAGCCGAGGTTCTCCTGAGCCCAGGACCGCTTGGTCGGGTGAGGGTCGTAGTCGAAAACGTAGCCGCCATCGATCACCAGGCCGGCCACCTTCAGGACCGCGAGGCAGGCCACCGCGATCAGGACGACGGGAATGACGCGGATGTTACGAAACGCATTCATGCGGCAAGGCCACCAGTCCTTCGACGTTCGGAGAATGCCTGGGCCGCGGCGGCAACCGCCTTGGCACCGGAGACGCGCACCGGCTCGGTCGTGATCGCCGGCACAGGCGCTGGCGCCGGCGCCGGCTCGGGCGCGGCGTCAGGCGAGGTGATGGGTCGCGCGGCGCTGGCGATGCGCGACAGGCGGCGCACCACGCCGTCGCTCTCGGCGAGCTGCTTGCGCAACTGGTCGGACATCTGCGTCGCGGCGGCGAGCTGATTGCCGAGATTGTCGTTGACGTCACGCACCGCGAGCTTGAGGCCGCCGATCGCGCGCTCGGCGATCTCGGTCGCGGTGATCAGCTCAGCGATCACGGCCTTGAGCGAATGCTCGTCGGCCTTCAGCCGCTTCAGCCTGGAATTCAGCAGCATGCAATAGCCGATGGTCAGCACCAATAGGACCGCCACCAGGCTTTCGATGATCAATCCGAGGGAGTGGTTCATTGGGCCTCCATCAACTTGTTCTGGCCTTCGGCGCCTTCGAACATCGCAAGCGTCGTATTCGGCTTGCGCAAATTCTTGGTGACACGGATCGCGACGCGGTCTCCGACCCGCCCCATCCGCCCCTCCGTCAGCATGGTGCTGCCGCAGCGGACCGCGACCAGCGCATCGGGACGGATGTCGAGCGGCAGGGTGTCGCCGACCTTCAGCTTCATGAGCTGCTTCAGCGGCACGTCGGCCTCGTAGAGCACGGCGTCGACGGCGATCTCGGCCTTGGTGATCTCGGTGGCGAAGTGGCCTTCCCAGACGGGATCGCGGCCGAACTTCTCACCCATGAACATCTGCAACAGCACCGGCCGGATCGGCTCGATGGTCGCGTAGGGCAGCAGCAGCTCGATGTTGCCGCCGCGGTCTTCCATGTCGATCCGCAGCTTCACCAGGATCGCGGCGTTGGCGGGCCGGCTGATCGCGGCGAAGCGCGGGTTGGTCTCGAGCCGGTCGATGGTGAAGCGCACCGGCGACAGCGGCCGGAACGCCTGCTCGGCATCGCTCAGCACCACCTCGATCAGGCGCTTGACCAGGTTGGTCTCGATCGTCGTGTAGGGGCGGCCCTCGACGCGGAGCTGGGTGTTGCCGCGGCGGCCGCCGAGCAGCACGTCGATGATCGAATAGATCAGGGTCGAGTCGACGGTGGCGAGCCCGAAATTCTCCCACTCCTCCGCCTTGAACACGCTGAGCACGGCGGGCAGCGGGATCGAGTTCATGTAGTCGCCGAAGCGCACCGAGGTGATGCGGTCGAGCGAGACCTCGACGTTGTCGGAGGTGAAGTTGCGCAAGGACGTCGTCATCAGCCGCACCAGGCGGTCGAAGACGATTTCGAGCATCGGCAGACGCTCGTAGGAGACCATCGCCGAATCGATGATCGCGCGAATGCCGGAATGGTCGTCGAGACTGACCTCGCCGGCGGTGAAGCCGAGGAGGTTGTCGATCTCCTCCTGCGACAGCACCCGCTCGCCGCCGTTCTTGGTGGCGCCGAAATCGCGGCTGCCGTCCTCGACCATCGCGGCCCATTGCAGGGCCATCGATTCGGTGAGTTCGTTGGCTGCTGCGGCTTCCGCGGCCTCTGTGGGATCCTCCGAGTCGAGCGAGGCTTCCCATTGCGCGGCTATCGCATCTTGGTCGACTTGATCGTTGCCAGCCATGATCGTTGCGCTTCTTTGCCTTACTGGACCACGATTTCCTTGAACAACACCGCGTTGACCTGGTTGGGCGCCAGCGCGACGTTGACCCGCTTGGTGAGCTCCTCCTTGAGCCGGAACAGGCCCGCCGAGCCGTTGAGGTCGCTCGGCCGGAGCTCGCGCAAATACGTCTGGAAGATGTCGGTGACGCGCGGAAGCGTCGGCTTGATCGTCTCGACCTGCTTCTCCTCCTTCACCTCGAGCACGATCTTCACTTTCAGATATTGGACGCGGTCACCGGGATTGCCGACCAGGTTGACGAGAAGGTCCGGCACCTCGACGAAGGCCGGCGGCTTCGGCGGCGGCGCCGCCTCGGCGTGATGCTCGTCGTTCTTGTGGCTGAAGAAGAAGAAATAGGCCGCACCGCCGACGCCGAGCAGCGCCAGCGCGCCGACGACCATGATGATCAGCTTGAGCTTGCTCTTCGGCGAGCCTGCTCGCTCCTCGCCTTCGCCTGCTCCGGCTTCGTTCTCGGCCATAGCTTTCGGATCCTTCCGGAAAATCGAGCCGATGCCGCCAGAAAGCTTAATGACGCGAAACCAACGCTCCCAGCGCATCTGCGCTTTGTTGAGGGAACGCTACGGTAACAATGGTTAACGGAAGCTTTCTTTTGCCGAGGCGGTGGGAAAAACTTGCCGGGCAATTATGGTTAGCGAGACGTTATTGCCGGGTGTTCCGAACCCGCACTGAAATACAAACCGTTGATTTATCGATAGTTTCAGAGTTGGCACGGCTTTCGCTGTACCCCTTGCGAACCCGCCGGCTTGGGAGAGCTGAACGGTTCTGGAAGACCCGGTCGAGACCGCCTTGGGAGAGGTGCCGCGAACGGGATTCGTTAAGAGGGGAGATCGACCGGTGGAGAATGCGCTTCTCATCGGATTGTCGCGGCAGATGGTGCTGGAGCGACAACTCGACGTCGTTGCCAACAACGTCGCCAACGTCAACACCAACGGCTTCAAGGCCGATCAGCAGCTGTTCGAGGAGTATCTCTCCTCCGGCGCGCATGAGGACAATTTTCCGGGCGCCGCCCGCAGGGTGTCCTATGTCCAGGACCGCGGCACCTATCGCGACTTCTCGCAGGGCTCGATGCAGCGCACCGGCAACGCGCTCGACGTCGCCGTCACGGGCGACGGCTTCCTGACGGTGCAGACCGCGGCCGGCGAGCGCTACACCCGCGATGGCAATCTGCACATGAACAACCTCGGCCAGCTCGTCACCGCCGCCGGTGACCTCGTGCTCGGCACCGGCGGTCCGATCGTGTTCCAGCAGACCGACCACGACATCAACATCTCGCCCGACGGCACCGTGACGGTGGTCGAGGGCCTCAACCGCACCGACTCGATCCGCGGCAAGCTGCGCATCGTCAACTTCGCCGATCCGCAGGCCGCGCAGAAGCAGGGCAACAACCTCTACGCCGCCGCCGCCGGCGCCACCGCGCAGCAGGACACCAAGTCGACCGTGCAGCAGGGCTACATCGAGAAGTCGAACGTCAGCGCGGTCGGCGAGATGAGCAAGATGGTCGAAGTGATGCGTGCCTACACCCAGGTCGCCAACATGCTGCAGGTCCAGAGCGACCTGCGCAAGAACGCGATCGAGAAACTCGCCGACGTTCCGGCCTGACAGATCTTGAAGGAGACGTGACATGCAGGCGCTTCACACCGCTGCGACCGGAATGGCGGCACAGGAACTCAACGTTCAGGTGATCTCCAACAACATCGCCAACCTCCGCACCACCGGCTTCAAGAAGCAGACGGTGGCGTTCCAGGACCTGATCTACGAGCACATGCGCCGCGTCGGCGCGCAGTCGTCGGACCAGGGCACGATCCTGCCCGTCGGCATCGACATCGGCGGCGGCGTCAAGACCGTCGGCACGCCGCGCTCGATGACCCAGGGCACGCTGTCGCAGACCGGCAACGACCTCGACCTCGCGATCTCGGGCGAGGGCTTCTTCAAGGTGCTGATGCCCGACGGCACCTTCCAGTACACCCGCGACGGCACCTTCCAGATGGACAATCAGGGCCGCATCGTCACCGCCCAGGGCAACCCGGTGCAGCCGACCATCACGATCCCGCAGAACGCCTCGGGCATCACGGTCAACGCGCAGGGCCAGGTCTCGGTGACGCTGCCGGGCTCGACCACCTCGAACATCATCGGCCAGCTCCAGATCACGCGCTTCATCAACAAGGCCGGCCTGCAGCCGGTCGGCAACAACCAGTTCACCGACACCCCCTCCTCCGGGCCGCCGCAGGACGGCGTCGCCAACCAGGACGGTCTCGGCAGCATCACCCAGGGCAGCCTGGAGCAGGCCAATGTCGACGTCGTCAGCGAGATGAGCGAGCTGATCGCCGCGCAGCGCGCCTACGAGATGAACGCGAAGGTCATCTCGGCCGCGGACCAGATGCTGCAGTCGACCACGGCGCTGTTCCGCTGAGGTTCGAAGGGAGATCACCGTCATGACCCGTACCGTCCGTCCCTTCCTTCTTGCGGCTGCCCTGCTCGCCTCGACTGCGCTCTCGGCGCTGGCCGGCGAGGCCGACGACCAGATCAAGGCGCCCGTGCTGCGCTCCACCGTGAACGTCACCGGCGACATCGTTCGCGTCGGCGACCTGATCGACAATGCGGGCGTCGCGGCCAACATCGCCGTCTACCGCGCGCCCGACCTCGGCACCACCGGCGTGCTGCCGGCCGCGCAGGTGATCGCGACCCTGCGCACCCACCAGGTGATCGGCGTCGAGGTCCGCGACATCAAGGAGGTCGCGGTCACGCGGCTGGCGCGCGCCGTCGATGCCAAGGAGATCGGCGCGGCGGTGGCCCAGGCGCTCGATCACCGCAACGGCCTTGGCGATGCCGCGAACCTCAGCATCAGCTTCGACCAGCCGGTGCAGGACCTCAAATTCGAGGCGTCGATGTCGGGCACGCTGGCGCCGACCAGCGTCCGGTTCGACCCACGCAGCGGCCGCTTCGACATCACCTTGGAGCTCGGCCAGGCCAATGGCGCTGGTACGACCAAGCTGCGCTACACCGGCACGGCGATCGAGACCGTCGAGGCCGTGGTGCTGACCCGCAACATCGATCGCAACGAGATGATCCGCTCCGGCGACCTGCAGACCGAGCGACGGCCGCGTGCCGAGCTCGGCGGCGGCGAACCCGCCTCGCGCGAGCTCGCGGTGGGCATGCAGATGCGCCGCCCGGCGCGCGCGGGCCAGGCGCTCAAGACCACCGACCTCGCCAAGCCCGACCTCGTGCAGCGCGACCAGGCGGTCACGCTGATCTTCCAGACCGCCGGCATCTATCTCACCACGCGCGGCAAGGCGCTGGAGTCGGGCACCGAAGGCGATGTCGTCAGCGTGCTCAATCTGCAGTCCAAGCGCACCGTGACCGGCCGCGTCTCGGGTCGCGGCCAGGTCTCCGTCGACATCGCCGTCGCCAAGCCGGCGCAGACCTCCGAAGCGGACATCGCCGCGCCCGTGGCCGTCGCCAGCCGCCTTCCCACCTCCGCCACCCCGAAAGCCGAGTAAGTTTCATGTCGAAGTTCAAGTTTGATGATCGGGGCGCATCGAGCCTGCGCCGGGTCGCGCTGATCTCGGTCTCCTTCGCGGTGCTGTCGATCGCCGGCGGATGCTCCTCGATCGACCGTCTCAGCCAGATCGGCGAGCGGCCGAAGCTGACGGAGATCGACAATCCGACCACGCAGCCGGGCTACAAGCCGGTACAGATGCCGATGCCGAAACCCGAGACCGTGTCCTACGCGCCGAACTCGCTATGGCGTAACGGCTCGCGCGCCTTCTTCAAGGACCAGCGCGCCCGTCAGGTCGGCGACCTCCTGACCGTCACGGTCAGCATCTCCGACAAGGCCAATTTCGCCAACGAAACCCAGCGCAGCCGCACCAACAAGGAGGATTCGGGCATCACCGACTTCATCGGCGCGAAGACGCTCGGCGTGCAGGCGCAGAAGGTGCTGCCCGGCCGCATCCTGACCGCCGACGGCACCTCGTCCTCCGACGGCAAGGGCACCATCCAGCGGTCGGAGTCCCTGACCACCAGCGTCGCCGCGGTCGTGACCCAGGTGCTGCCGAACGGCAACCTCGTCGTCGAAGGCAAGCAGGAGATCCGGGTCAACTACGAGATCCGCGAGCTGATCGTGGCCGGCATCGTCCGCCCCGAGGACATCCAGAGCGACAACACCATCGACTCCACCAAGATCGCCCAGGCCCGCATCTCCTACGGCGGCCGCGGCCAGATCACCGACATCCAGCAGCCGCGCTACGGCCAGCAGGTCATGGACATCCTGCTGCCGTTCTGAGGCAAACCTCAGCATCAAGGACCGGGCGGAGCGCCGCCCGGTCGCACTGGAAGCCGCCCATGCGATGACCTCGCAAGGCGCAAATCGAAACGAGGACCAGGACACACGACCGAAATCCCTCCCCAGGCGGGAGGGTCGGACAAGGGATTGGCCGAGCGCGATATGGGTCATGGCGCATGACCCCGCAGCCGCCGCCCTTCTCTGAAAACGAGCTCCCACATTGCCCTATGCGAACCTAGGCGCGGCGGGTGATGTATACGCGGCCTCCGGTAGCTCCCCTGCCGGAGGCCGTGTTCGTTTTAGTTGTCACACCCGAGCTGATGGACGCCAGCTCAAAGCGTTCCAGCGCCACCTCGGCTCACACGAACGCGGCCTCGACCACGCCGAGGCCGTCCAGCTCCATCCGTACCCGGTCGCCCGCGCCCAGCCAGATCGTCTTGACCAGGCTGCCGGTCAGGACGAGCTGCCCGGCCTCGAGCCCGTCACCACCCGCGGCGAGATGATTGGCAAGCCAGGCCAGCGCATGGACCGGATGTCCCAGCACATCCGCGCCTGTGCCCTCGCCGACCAGGGTGCCGTTGACGATGGCACGGCCCTGCACAGCGGCCAGGTCCGCCACGGCAGCGCGTGGGAGCGCCGGGCCGAGGACACAGCCGGCAGCAAAGAAATCGTCGGCGACCAGCGTCGGCGCTCCCAGCGTCTGCCATTGCACATAACGGTCGTCGACGATCTCGATCGCCGCATGACAGTCGCCGATCGCCTCGATGACCCGATCCATGGTGAACGGCGCGTCCAACGGCGGCAGGTCGTGCTCGAGTCGCACGGCGATCTCGCATTCGACGCCCACGCGGACGAAGTCGGCCGTGCGCAGTTCGACACCTGTCTGGTGAATACCGGACGCGAACACTCCGCCGGAACAGGGATGCGGAATGCCAAGATAGTCCTGCATCACCTTGCTGGTGCAGCCGATCTTGTAGCCGGCGAAGTCACCGGCCTGCTCGGCGAGCAGCCAATGGACTTCGCGCTGGATATCATAGCCGGCCGCTTCATCCTTCGGCCGAAGCTGAGGCGGCAGAGCCCCCAGGGGCGCCCGCTGCTTGCGGGCATCCACGATCAGTCGCGCAGCGGCAAGGATCTCGTCTGCTCCCATGGCCCTTCAACTCCCCTGGCCCGCGGCCCGAACCGGCATCGCAGGATCTATGGTGAACGGATTGTTTATAAACGAGTTTTGGACTCCCATCTCAGCTTCATCAACAATTTGAGACGGCGCGGCCGCGGCGCAAGCGGCTCGTTCAACCGATTTCACGTTTCACGATACCGAGTTCGAGCAGACTTTCCGCAGTGGCGACGATCGCGTCCTCGTTGGAGCGTGGACTCCAGCCGAGCAGACGCCGCGCCTTGTCGGCGCTCGCCTCGCAATAACGCCCAAGCAGCGGCTGCACGGCGCGTAGCTGCGGCACCACCACGCCGAGCAGGCGCGCCAGCCAGTCAGGCAGCTCATGCCGTGGCACCCGTCGCCCGCCGACGCCCATCCGCGCGCGCAGGACTTGCGCGATTTCCAGTAGCGAGACGCTCCGGCCCGCCATCGCCAGGAAGCGCTCGCCCTTGGCGGCCGGGTCTGTCATCGCCCGCAGATGCAGGTCGGCGACATCGCGCACGTCGACGAGGCCAAAGCTGATGCGAGGCACGGCGGGGGCCTGGCCGGCCAGCAGCGCCTGCACCATCGCGATGGAGGTCGAGAAATCCGGGCCCAGGACAGGGCCGAGCACGGCGACCGGATTGATCGTTGCAAGCTCCAGCGCGCCGCCCTCGCGGGCGATGAACTCCCAGGCCGCGCGCTCGGCGAGGGTCTTGGACTTAGGATAGGGTTGAATGCCCGGACCATCGAGCCGGCTCCAGTCGGTCTCGTCAAACGGCCGGCGCCGCCCCTCGTGGCCGTAGCCGATCGCGGCGAAGGATGAGGTCACCACCACGCGCCTGACACCGGCATCGCGCGCCGCCCGCAGCACCCGCAAGGTGCCCTCGCGGGCCGGCACGATGAGCTCATCCTCATCCTTGGGCACGGAGGCCGGCAGTGGCGAGGCGACGTGCAGAACATAGTTGCACCCATCGACCGCCGCCGCCCAGCCCTCGTCCGAGGTGAGATCTGCGGCATGAAACGACAGCGGCCCGGTGTCGGTCGCCCCGCCGCGCCGGAGCATTGTCAAAACCTCGCTTTGCCGATCGGGACTGCGCAAGGTCGCGCGGACACGGTGACCCGCGGCCAGCAGCTGCAGGATCGCATGCGCCCCGATGAAGCCGGAGCCGCCGGTAACCAGAACCTCGCTCATCAGAATTGCGTTCTCCGGGCAGGACTCCTGGGCGCAAGGATGGCAGTGCGCGATGGCAAGGCCATGTCGGGACCCGCTGCGCTTCGCGCGCCGGCGCTCAGCTCGCTTCCGTTGCGGCCACCGAACTCTCGCCAGGCGTCCTGAGCCAGGGCAGCTCGAACTGGCAGGTCAGCCCGCTCTCGGCAAACGTCCGCTGCAGATGCCTGACGGTGCGGGTCAGCAGCCGGCTGCCGAAGCCGACCACCGGCGGCTCTGTTGCCGGCGGGCCGCCGCTCTCCTGCCAACGGACATGCAGCGCGTCCTGCGCCAGCGACCAGCTGACATCGACGTGACCGTCGGGCGTGGTGAGCGCACCGTATTTGCTGGCGTTACAGGCCATCTCGTGGATGACGAGCGCCAGCTGCGTCGTCAGCTCGACTGGCACCAGGATGGCGGGGCCGCTGGTCGCGAGCTGATCCAGTTTGCCGGCGAACGGCGCGACCTGGCTCCTGATGAGCGCGGCGAGATCGGCGCCCTGCCAGTCGTTCTCGGCGAGGCTGGTGTGCACCGTCGCCAGCGCATGCAGGCGCGAGGTGAAATCGCGGACCTTGGCGTCGTGGCGCGGCAGCAGCTGATGCGCCAGCGACTGCACCACGGCGAGGCTGTTCTTGACGCGATGGGCGAGCTCATGCACCAGCAGCTCGCGCTTGCGATCGGCTTCCTTCGCGGCCGTGACGTCGATGTTCACGCCGATCATGTACGGATCGCCGCCGCCCTCGCCGCCCAGCATGCGGGCGCGCGCCTCGATCCACCGGATCGAGCCGTCGGGCAGCGGCACCCGCCATTCCGAATCGAGCTCCCCGGTGATCAGCGCCTGCTTGTTGTCCCGGTCGGCACGCGCCTGATCCTCGGGATGCACCAGCGCCAGCCAGGCGTCATAGGTCCCGGGGAACGTGCCCGGCGCAAGCCCATAGAGCTCTTCGATCTCATCGGACCAGTGGCTGGCGCCGGATCTGCCGTCCCAGGTAAAGGTGCCAAGCCGTCCGTATTTCGCGGCGAGCTTGAGCTGCCCGGCCGTGCGCGACGCATCGTCCCTGGCCTGCGCGAGCATCCCGAAATTCTCCTGGATGACGCGTGCACTCTCCGCCTGCGCCCTTTCGGCCGCAGCCAGTCGGGCGTTGAGCGCCCGGACCTCCGGGGGATCGGCGGGCGCGGCCTCACCGGGGATGGCGCTCTTGACGGCGATGCTTTCGAGCGGCCGGGCGATGCTTCGGCCGATGCCGGCCGCCAGCAGCAGCGCCAAGGCACAGATCGTCGTCGCCACGATGGTCGCGGTCTGGACCGTCGAGGAGATCGCCTGGGCGAAGGCCGCCTGCTTGATGCCGACCCCGACCGTCCAGTCGCTCAGTTGGGGACGCGCATTGGCGTTGATGACCCGATCGCCCTCGATCGACGGAAACTCCGCAATCCCCTCGGTCTTGGCCGTCGCCCGCCAGCCGGCCGACGCCGGCTGCCCGGTCGTGGTCGCGTTCTTCGGGATGCGCGAAACGTAGCGGCCCTGGCCGTCCATGATGCCGACCAGCCAGTCGGCCGGCAGCTGCTGCTGGGCCAGCAGCCGGGTGTAGCTCGCAGCCGGCATGGCAATCGAAAGGCAGCGGAACGGCTTGCCGTCCTTGAAGACGGGGACATCGACGGTCGCCACCCACGCGCCGGAGTTGGGGCCGGTAAAGATGTCCGAGATCGACGGCCGCCCCGACTGAAACGCCCGCTCCTGCGAGCGCCGGCCCTCGGGAGTGCGCTCGCCGAGCGGCTTGCCCGGCGTTGCGATGGTGTTGAGCAGCAGCCGGCCGCTGGCGTCGGACACGATGATCCAGCCTTCGCCGCTGACCGCACCGACACGGCGCGCCTCTGCCTCGAAGCTGCTGAGATCGGCAGCGCTGAGATCAGGCGACTTCGCCAGCACCTCCGCGAGCGCGATGTAGCGCCGCAGTTCGGCGTCGACGGCACCGGAGATCGTTTGCGCGGCATAGGACAGGCCGCGCCGGATCGAGGCGTCGGCAGATTGCGCCATCGACACGATGACATAGGCGATCAGCCCGACGCAGGGCAGGAACAGAATGCCGGCCAGCAGAAGGAGGCGTCCCTTGATGCTCAGGGCGCCGTAGGAACGCTGCATCGTTGCCAGCGCGCCTCTGGCTATGTTCGGCTCGCCCATGATTCCCCGCGGCGTTCCGAGATGGAACCGCAGATAATTCAGCAGACGCCGAAAAGTTCCGGATGTTTGGAGAACAAAGGCGCTTGCGTTCGCTCCCGCACAGCCTGTGCGGACCGCACGAACACGTCTCGGCCGTCAACACTGCGGCCGCACCCGGCAAGCGGCCGCAATCCCTGCTCGTTCAGGTCAGCGTCGCGATCTACTCGTCGCGATAGACCTTTTCACGCTTCTCGTGGCGTTCCTGCGCCTCCACCGACAGCGTCGCGATGGGACGGGCCTCGAGCCGCTTCAGCGAAATCGGCTCGCCGGTCTCCTCGCAATAGCCGTAGGTGTTGTCCTCGATACGCTGGAGCGCCGCGTCGATCTTGGAGATCAGCTTGCGCTGGCGGTCACGGGCGCGAAGCTCGATCGCCCGGTCGGTCTCCGACGACGCGCGGTCGGCGAGGTCCGGATGGTTCACGTTCTCCTCCTGCAGAGCCTGCAGGGTGAGCTTCGATTCGCGCAGGATCTCCTCCTTCCATGCCAGCAGCTTGGCGCGGAAATAGTCGCGCTGGCGTTCGTTCATGAAAGGCTCTTTTTCGGAAGGTTTGTAGTTCTTCAACTTTTCCAAGGTCAGCCCATCTGTACGTGCTGGCGCCGGTTTCGGCACCGGCGGACGGAATACGCCCGTTCGCGGCCGCGTTATATAGCGGCCTCATGTGACAGACAATATTTCCATCGGCACGGGCGCCCCGCCGTTCGGGCCGTTGCACAGGCAAATTCGACCCCGGCCGGCGGGACGCCGTGGATGGCCTCAGTAACCGACCGTGAAACGGGCCCGCCGGTGCGCCGGACGCTCGATTTCGTCGGCCATCGCGACCGCGAAGTCCTCGAAGGTGATGAAACTCTTGCCGTCGGCATCGACCAGCAGCTGGTCCGTTCCGAGCCGGAACTTGCCGGTCCGGGCGCCGAAATCGATCATTGCCGAGGGCGACAGGAAGGTCCAGTCGAGCTCCTTTTCCTGGCGCAGACGGTCGAGGAACGCGGCGCCCTTCACCGCTTCGGCCTTGTAGGCGGCCGGAAAGCCGGGCGTCGTCACCAGCCGCACACCCGGCGCGACCTCGAGCGAGCCGGCACCACCGACCACGAGGTAACGCGATACGCCGGAGTCCTTGGCGGCTCCGATCAGGGTCTCGACATCGCTGACCAGGAAATGGATCGCGCTGATCGCGACATCATGGCCGGCCCACAGTTTCGCCAGCGCGGCGCGGTCGTTGGCATCGCCCTGCACCGCCGTGACGTTGGCGCGCTTCTCGATCTTGTTTGGGTTGCGGGCGATGCCGGTGACCTGGTGGCCGCGGCTGGCCAACTCGGCGGTGATACGGGATCCGGCACGGCCGGACGCGCCGGCGACGGCGATCTTCATGGGGCAGCTCCTATGTTCGAGATCACGAGGTCGGATCCGAGACTGGACGCAGCCACCTCGGTATCCGATAGTGACTAGATAGCCGAACGAATGCTGGTGTTAAGAGCGCACTTTAAGATCACCTGGTCACGCCGGAGTAACCGATGAGAGCCGCGAACGTCTACGCCGCCGACTGCCCGACCCGCCAGATTCTGGATCGCGTCGGCGACAAATGGGCCGTGCTGATCCTGATCCTGCTGCGCAACGAACCGTTGCGCTTCAATCAGTTGCGGCGGACGATCGAAGGCATTTCGCAGAAGATGCTGTCCCAGGTTCTGAAGAGCCTGGAGCGCGACGGCCTGGTGCGGCGGCGCGCGATCGCGACCGTTCCGGTCACGGTCGAATATTCGATCACGCCGCTCGGGCTGACGCTCGCCGCTGCGGTCGATCCGCTGCGCGACTGGGCCGAGCGCCATCTCAAGGAGGTCACCGCGGCGCAGCGCCGCTACGACGCGCAGCAGCCGTCGAAGGCGGCTTGAGCGCGCGCGATGCGTCTCAGCCCCGCCCGGCCTTGGCGAGCTCGACCTCGACGCGCAGCTCGATCTCGGAGAGGATCGCATCCAGTCCCGGGTCGCCCGAGGTCTGCTTCAGGTCGGCCGCGGCATCGCGCAGCCGCAGCGCCATCGCGGTGTCGAGCCTGCCGGACAGCAGCGACAGCTTGAGATCATCGAGCACGTCGAGCGCGCGCTTGCCGCGCTGGACCGAGCGCTTGCGGCGCTCCGCCGGCTCCTCCTCGATGCCCTGCAGCGCCAGCAGCGCATCGATGTTCGCAGTCTGCTTCGGCGCGAGCGTCGCGCGCGTGTCCTGCGTGGTGCCGGCATCAGGCAGCCTGAAGCCGCCGGACGAGGTCTTCCGCGTCGCGCTCGTCGACGAGCCCAGCGTCGTGCCTTTCGGTCCGTAGATGCGCATCGATGGCTCCCGCAAGCTTCCGCCTCTCGACGGGGAGATTGGCTCCGTCGTGGTTAACGGTGCGTAAACGGCCCGGCAAATTCTGCCGGGGCGGCAGCTTCGTTCCCCCGGCGCGCCCCGGGATCGCAACAAGGCTCGCGACTGATTTCACACTCTTTCAAGGAGTTAGCCCGGAGCATCGCCCTGGCACGGCGCTCGCATAGTTGAACGTCGATCATGCGGTCATGGGAGTGGCCGAGTGATCACTTGAAGAGTTCGAGGGGAGCATAGGATGCGACGCGTCCGAACTACGCGCCTGTTTCAGGTCGCCTGCGCCGCCGTGCTGGCGCTGGCATCTACCGTCATGTCTGCGAATGCGACCTCGCGGATCAAGGATCTCGCCAATATCGAGGGCGTGCGCCAGAACCAGCTGATCGGTTACGGCCTCGTGGTCGGCCTCAACGGCACCGGCGATACGCTGAACAACATCCCGTTCACCAAGCAGTCGCTGCAGGCGATGCTCGAGCGCATGGGTGTCAACATCCGCGGCGCCACCATCCGCACCGGCAACGTCGCCGCAGTCATGGTCACCGGAAACCTGCCGCCATTCGCCACACAAGGCACGCGCATGGACGTGACGGTCTCCGCGCTCGGCGACGCCAAGAACCTGCAGGGCGGCACCCTGCTCGTCACTCCGCTGCTCGGCGCCGACGGCAACGTCTATGCGGTGGCGCAGGGCTCGCTCGCGATCTCCGGCTTCCAGGCCGAGGGCGAGGCCGCCAAGATCGTGCGCGGCGTGCCGACCGTCGGCCGCATCGCCAACGGCGCCATCATCGAGCGTGAGATCGAGTTTGCGCTGAACCGGCTGCCGAACGTACGGCTTGCCCTGCGCAACGCCGACTTCACCACCGCCAAGCGCATCGCCGCCGCGATCAACGATTTCCTCGGCGTCAAGACCGCCGAGCCGATCGACCCGTCGACGGTGCAACTGAGCGTCCCGGCGGAGTTCAAGGGCAACGTCGTCGCCTTCCTGACCGAGATCGAGCAGTTGCAGGTCGATCCTGACCTTGCCGCCAAGATCGTCATCGACGAGCGCTCCGGCATCATCGTGATGGGCCGCGACGTGCGCGTGGCGACCGTCGCGGTGGCGCAGGGCAACCTCACCGTCACGATCTCCGAAAGTCCGCAGGTCAGCCAGCCCAACCCGCTGTCCCGCGGCCGCACCGTGGTCACGCCGCGCACCAGCGTCGGCGTCACCGAGGAAGGCAAGAAGTTCGCGGTCGTCAAGGACGGCGTGTCCTTGCAGCAGCTGGTCGACGGCCTCAACGGCCTGGGCATCGGTCCCCGCGACCTGATCAGCATCCTCCAGGCCATCAAGGCGGCCGGCGCGATCGAAGCCGACATCGAGGTGATGTGATGGCGACGTCCTTCATCGACTCCTATCATGGCCGCGTCGCCCTTAGCATGCCGACGGCGGCGGCGGTCACCGCGCCGCGCACCGATCTCGATCTCGCCGAGGCGCTGACCAAGGTCTCGCCCAAGGCGCAGGCCAGGGCCAAGGCGACGGCGACCGACTTCGAAGCGATGTTCCTCAACAGCATGTTCTCGCAGATGACCAGCGGCGTGAAGGGCGAAGGTCCGTTCGGCGACACGCCGGGCACGGGCGTCTGGCGCTCGATGCTGACGGAGCAATATTCCAAGAACTTCGCCAAGGCCGGCGGCGTCGGCATCTCAAACGACGTCTTCCGCACTCTCATCCTGCAACAGGCCGGCAGCAGCTCCGGCGCCAACGGCAAAGCGTAGATGTTCGCGTGACAAGCGCGTGGGCGGCAAACGCTCGCGCCGAAGGGAGTTATGAAATGACCGCACAGGGCCAGGCGAAGAAGACGACCTACACCGCCGCCACCAGCGCCGCCGAGGCACGCGCGCTCGCCGACGAGATGGTGAGCGTCATGAGCGAGCTGATCGCCGTCATCGAGCAGGAGACCGAGCTGGTCCGCGCCGGCAAGCTGCGCGAAGGCATGGCGTTCGGCCCGAGGAAGACCGAGCTGTCCCGTCACTACGTCACGGCCGTCGGTCGTCTGAAGGCGAGCCAGAATTTCATGAAGCAGACCGCGCCGGAGCTGCTCGCCACCCTGCACCGTCACCACGACACCTTCCGCGCCATGCTGCAGGTGAACCTGACCGTGCTGGCCACTGCGCACGCGATCTCGGAAAAGATCGTGCGCGGCGTCAATGCCGAGGTTCAGCGCAAGAACATCCCCAGCACCTATACCGCCGGCGGCCGCCGCGCCGCCCCGGGGGCGCGGCACCTCACCCCGCTCGCCGTCAGCCGGACGCTCTGAGCCTCACCGCCAGACCCCCATCTGCATCGCAGCGCCGCGCCGCCTCACGGGCCGCGCGGCCATCGCCGCTTAACGCTCGGATAAGCTTAAAAGGCCCGGGCGAATCACAACGCGCCGTTCATCCTATTTCCTAACATAACGTTGATTGGTCATCGGCATAGTTGCAAGCGGGATGGGTTGGGAATTGACTCGATGGCCATGAGGAGGCTGCCATGAGTTCCGATTTCAGCGTAAGACCGGTAGGGACGCCAGCGTCCGTTCCGATAATTCCACCGTCGAGCCAGGCGGTGGTGAGCGCTGTTCCAACGGACCTTCCTCCCAGCCAGACCGTGACCGCGGCCGAGCCCGGCGCCCCCGTGCGCAACGACATCCCGGTCAACATCGCGAACGATCTGTCGGTGTCGCGCCAGGCCTATTACGATCGCGCCGCTGCCGCTCTGGTGTTCCAGGTGGTCAACCGCAAGACCGACCAGGTCGTGACCCAATATCCAGATGAGGCCGTGCTGCGCCGCCGGGCCTACTTCAACACGCTCGATCTGCAGAAGGATCTGCAGAAGGCGGACGTGCCGCGCGTCGTGGCGACCGATCGCACAGCCTGAGCCCCCCGCGGGATCGAGCCGCTTCATTCCGCCGCCTGCACGCCGCCCCACCGGGCGGCGTTGCCGTATCGAGCGGCGCAGCTCTGGCGGATCAACTGCTCCGTATCGCGTAGGCGGTGTCGAGATAGGTCTGGCCCGAGGCGGCGTCGGTGACCACGTTCTTGATCTGGGCCTTGCCGTTGCCGGTCAGCGTGAACTTCGTATCGCCGATCCTGAACGCATTGTGCTTGATCAGCACGTCCTGATACTGGTTCACGCCGTCGCGCTGGTAGCGAAGCTTGGCGTGAAAGCCCTCGACGTTGGCGATCGAGACCGTGAACGACGTCCCGTTGGCATATCTTCCGCGCCAGCCGCCCTGATGGAGCGTCTGATCGACGGCCACGTATCTGCTGTTGCTTCGCGCCGTATTGAACAGGTTCGACTTGTCGGACGCAGAGGGGATGCTGCGATGACGCGCCTCCCGCCCCTGCCCCTGTGGTCAGCTCCGCCCGGACAATCCCGCGGCGATGTGGCAGTTGATGTCGATCAGCGACTTGAGCTTCGCCGGATCCGGGTCCATCTGCATCTCGATCGTCTGCTTCATCACGAACACGCCGATGTTTGCGATGTTCTGGCGGATGTCGAGCGGATTCGGATTGTCGTCCGCCTCCATCGCGCTCATGAAGATCGTCCACAGGCGACGATTGAAGAGCAGAGCCTTGTACATGTTGCGATCGGGGCCATTCCAATTGGCCTGGACTTCCTGCAGCTGCCGTGCCGCCTTCAACAGAGCCTGAGCTTCGATCTCCCGTGGTGATGCCGTCGTCTGCGACGTGCGGGCATAGGCTTGAGCGGCATATGACATCAACTACTCCGGACTGACGCAGGGACACGACCAAACTGCCCAGGTTTTGTACTTTGCGTGCCTTTAAAATATGGTTAGCGGCCGTTAGCGGAATTTGTTTCGTAGCGTCACGGAGCACCGCAAATCGCTTTGTTTGGTGCACCTCTTAATTTCTTGCGAACCGACTTATTCAAAATGTCCGGACGAAGATCGCGTGTAGTTCATCCCGCCCTGGCGGCTTGAACTACACGAACAATGGCGTTCTCACCGAGCTCATCCACTGTCCCCGGCGTTGACCTGAGACCAGCGCCGGCACGCGCGGCATGGCCCAACGCAGAAGCGGCGGGCATGGCCCGCCGCTTCGATGAGATACTATTCCAGCGCGTTCGCGCTCAGCGCAGGAGCTGCAGCACGCTCGCCTGCGACTGGTTGGCCAGCGCGAGCGCGGAGACCGCGATCGACTGGCGGGTCGACAGCGCCTGGCTGTTGGCCGCTTCCTCGTTGGTGTCGGCCAAGGTCAGGTTCGACGAACCGGTCTGCAGCACGTTGATCAGGTTCTTGTTGAAGTCCTGACGGACCTGCACGATCGACAGGTTCGAACCGAGCGACGACGCCTCGGAGCGGATCGCCGTCGATGCGCTGTTCAACGTCGACAGCACCTTGTTGGCCGAGTTGCTGTCGAGGAAGTCGGTGCCGACCACCAGCGCCGACAGGCCGAGACCGGTGCTGTTGAAGGTCACGCCGGTGATGTTCAGCGTGGACCGTCCGGTCTCGTTGAACACCAGCTTGAGCGTATCGCCGTTGAGCAAATTGATGCCGTTGAACGAGGCGTCCTGCGCCGTGGTGTCGATCTGCGCCAGCACGTTGTTGTACTGGGCGATCAATCCGGCGCGTGTGGTCTGCGAGTTGGTGTCGGCCACCGGCGTGGATGCGGTCACACCATTGAAGGCCTGGCTTGCCGCCGTGGAGGAGCCGGCCACCGCGCCGATCGTCGACGACGCCGATTCGTTGGTCGTCAGGATCGTGAGCTGGCCGTTCGTGCTGAGGCTTGCCTGCAGATTGTTCGCCGCAAGCGCGGTGTTGAGCTGCGCCAGAGTCGATATCTGCGAGGCGCCGGTGCCGAACGTTATGTTCGTGGCGACACCGCCTCCTGTCGAGGCTATGGTCAGTGTCTGTCCTGACAATGCAGGCGGATTGCGCGTCGTGGTTGCGGCCGTCAATCCGAGCTTGGCCAGGGCCGTGCCCGAGACTGTCAGATCCTGCGCCGTGCCTGTCGCGAGAGTTATCTGGCCGCCGCTCACAGTGGACGGCGTCGCAGTCGCACCGGTCACGGAGTCGATGGCTGCAAGAAGGTTGCTGACGGTGTCGCCGACGCCGATATTGGTGCCGGCCGAGACCGAACCGGCCACGAAGGTGAACACCACGCCGTTGACCACGAGCGTGTCGCCGGTCGTGACGCTGCTCGCCAGGTCGTTCGAGGTGGAGCTCGCCGTGCCGGACAGCCTGGTGGAGCCGGTGATCGCGACCGCCGCGCTGGTGTTGTCGTTGTTGACCACGGAGCCGGTCACGAACTTGTTCGAGGAGCTGCCGAGCAGGTTGTTGGCCGTCGCCCCCGGAATGACCGCGGAGGTCACGCTCGACTTGGTCGTGTAGCCCGTGGGAGCCTGGAGCACCTGACTTGCGATCGACTTGGCGCTGTCGACCAGCTTCTGCAGCGAGGTGAGACCGGTATTCGCAGCCTGGAGAACCTGGACACCGTTACCGATGCTGTCGAGCAGGTTCGCAATGTCGCTCGCGCGGTTGTTGAGCGATTGCGCGGTGAAGAATTCGGTGGGGTTGTCGAGCGCCGTGTTGACCTTGTTGCCGGTGGCCAGGTTGTTTTGAGTGGTGGCCAGCAGCGATGCGGTGTTTTGCAGCGCCAGCAGGTTTTGGCGAACCGAAGCCGAGAGAACGATACCGGACATGTGTGTGAAACCTTCCTAGTTATTCACCAGGAGGTTCTAGTCCATCCACTTTTAAAACATGGTTAATGGCGCTTTAAATTTCTTGCTTAACGACTGGTTGCGATCCCTCAGCTCCACTCGCGTCCGGTTCCAGACCAGTATTGATACGGATCGGGCGGCCGAACCAGGCGAAAAAAAGCGGCGGGGTTGCCCCCGCCGCCTTGGTTTTCGAGAGATGCCGATGCTTGCGGATCAGCGCAGCAGCTGCAGCACGCTCGCCTGCGACTGGTTGGCGAGCGACAGCGCGGACACCGCGATCGACTGGCGGGTCGACAGCGCCTGGCTGTTGGCCGCTTCCTCGTTGGTGTCGGCCAAGGTCAGGTTCGACGAGCCGGTCTGCAGCACGTTGATCAGGTTCTTGTTGAAGTCCTGACGGATCTGCACGACCGACAGGTTCGAACCCAGCGTCGAGGCTTCCGACCGCAGCGTCGAACTCGCCGAGTTCAGCAGGGTGATCACCTTGTTCGCCGAGTTGTTGTCGAGGAAGTCGGTGCCCGAGGTGAGGTTCGACAGGCCGAGACCGCCGGTGTTGAAGGTCACGCCGGTGATCGAGAGCGTCGACTTGCCGTTCTCGTTGAAGGTCAGCTTCAGCGTGTCGCCGTTCAGCAGGTTGACACCGTTGAACGAGGCGTCAGCCGCGGTCGTGTTGATCTGCGCCAGCACGTTGTTGTACTGCGAGACCAGGCTCGCGCGCTGCGTCTGCGCGGTCGCATCCGCCACCGGAGCCGCCGCCGTCAGGCCGTTGAAGGACTGGCTGGAGGCCGCCGCCGTACCACCGATCGCGCCGATCGTGGCCGAAGCCGCGTCGTTGGTCGTCGTGATCGAGATCTTGCCGGTCGTATCGATCGAGGCCTGCAGGTTGTTGGCCGCGAGCTTGGCGTTGAGATCGTTCAGCGACTTGACCTGCCCTGTCCCGAGGCCGAACGTGACACTCGTCGCCGTGCCACCTCCTGTGGCGCCGATCGTCAAGGTCTGTCCCGACAAGCCGTCGCCGACGGCAGTCAGCCCGAGCTTGGCCAAGGTGCCGGTGCTGCCCGAGAGCGTCAGTCCGGACGCCGGCGGCGTCAGGGTGATCGCACCCGCGGTGATCGACGCGGTCACGCCGGTCTGGGTCTGGATCGCCGACAGCAGGTTGCTGACGCTGTCGCCGATGCCGATGTTGGTGCCGGTCGAGGACGTGCCGGTGACGAAGGTGAAGGTGGTGCCGTTGACGACCAGCGTCTCACCCGACGTGATGCCGGTGGCGAGGTCGTTCGACGAACTGCCCGACGTACCCGACAGCTTCGTCGAGCCGGTGATCGCCGCCGGAGTCGTGTTGTCGTTCTGGACGACCGAACCGGTCACAGCGGTCGAGCTGGAGCCGAGCAGGTCGGTCGCGGTCGCACCGGTCAGAGCCGCCGAGGTCACGCTGGACTTGGTCGAGTAGCCCACGGAGCTCTGCAGCACCTGGTTGGCAATCGACTTGGCGCTGTCGACGAGCTTCTGCAGCGAGGTGATGCCGGTGTTGGCGGCCTGCAGCACCTGCACGCCGTTGCCGATGCCATCGAGCAGATTGGAGATGTCGGAAGCGCGGTTGTCGAGACCCTGGGCGGTGAAGAAGTTGGTCGGATTGTCGAGAGCCGAGTTGACCTTCTTGCCCGTGGAGAGGTTGTTCTGGGTGGTGGCGAGGAGCTGAGCCGTCGACTGAAGCGAGAGCAGATTCTGACGCACCGACGCCGAGAGAACAATACCTGACATTTTCATACCCTTCTGGTGTGAAACAAACTGCCCGATCCATTCAGGATCAAGGCGAAGCCCGCGGGTGACTGCACCACTGGGCGACGTGCGTTAAGGTAAATGCGAGCGGCTAACAAACAGTGAAGTGACGACCGCTCGCGTTGCCCGACGCGCCGCCCCGGCACGGCCGCGCCGAGGTGATTCGCCGCGGATCACATTGAAAACACCGCATATTCGCCGGGCACGCGCGGCCATTTACCGTCCGTTAACCATGATCGGAAAGGATTGCTGCGCGCCGACCGATCGAGCGCGCAGACTTCCCGCGCGATTGAGACTGGCAGCTGGACCGGTCATCGGCCTCGACGCGGCAGGTTCGGCGCCACGCCGATTGCGGCAACGGAGAATGAGAATGGCCCTGAAAGTCGAACTGAAGCCGCATGAGCGCATCATCATCGGCTCCTGCGTGATCACCAACACCGACCAGCGCGCGCGCCTCCTGATCGACGGCGAGAACATTCCGATCCTGCGCGAAAAGGACATCCTGACGCCGGAGACGGCCGACACGCCGGCCAAGCTCGTCTATCTTGCGGTCCAGCTGATGTACATCTCGCCGGGCGCAGATGCGGATCACGGCACCTATTTCAACCTGCTGCGCGACATCATCACGACGGTGCCGAGCGCCTGGCCGATCATCGAGGCGATCAACGGCCATATCCTGAACGGCGATCTCTATCAGGCCCTGAAGGAAGCCAAGAAGCTCGTCGCCTACGAGAAGAAGCTGATCGAGCAGGCTGAAGCCGAACAGCAGGACAAGCCGGTGAGCTCGGCGGCCTGAGCTTTTCCTCCTCACATCGGAAGGCCCGGCTCGCCAGTCGCGAGGCCGGGCCTTCCGATTTTTGCGCGCTCGCCAGGCTCCGCCGCCAGCAACGTCGGACCTTCCATGTCGTCCGATGAAAAAGCGGCGGGGTTTCCCCCGCCGCCTTGGTTTTCAAGAGATGACGATGCCTGCGGATCAGCGCAGCAGCTGCAGCACGCTGGCCTGCGACTGGTTGGCGAGCGACAGCGCGGACACCGCGATCGACTGGCGGGTCGACAGCGCCTGGCTGTTGGCCGCTTCCTCGTTGGTGTCGGCCAGCGTCAGGTTCGACGAACCGGTCTGCAGCACGTTGATCAGGTTCTTGTTGAAGTCCTGACGAACCTGCACGACCGAGAGGTTCGAACCCAGCGTCGAGGCCTCGTTGCGCAGCGTGGAGCTCGCCGTGGTGAGCACGCCGATCACCTTGTTCGCCGAGTTGTTGTCGAGGAAGTCGGTGCCCGAGGTCAACGTCGAGAGGCCGAGGCCCGCGGAGTTGAAGGTCACGCCGGTGATCGACAGCGTCGACTTGCCGTTCTCGTTGAAGGTCAGCTTCAGCGTGTCGCCGTTGAGCAGGTTGACACCGTTGAACGACGCATCGCTCGCGGTCGTGTTGATCTGCGCCAGCACGTTGTTGTACTGGGAAACCAGGCTCGCGCGCTGCGTCTGCGCGGTCACATCCGCCACCGGAGCCGCCGCCGTCAGACCGTTGAAGGACTGGCTGGAAGCCGCCGCCGTACCGCCGATCGCGCCGATCGTGGCCGACGCCGCGTCGTTGGTCGTGGTGAGGGTGATCTTGCCGGTCGACGAATCGATCGAGGCCTGCAGGTTATTGGCTGCGAGCTTGGCGTTGAGATCGTTCAGCGACTTGACCTGCCCTGTCCCCAGGCCGAACGTGATGCTGGTCGC
>NZ_JBNPUD010000010.1:0-278789 GCF_051167995.1 Bradyrhizobium sp. HKCCYLRH3073 | reverse complement strand
CTCAGATCCAGCGACGGGCGGTTGGTCAGAACCGCCCGTTCGCACATTCTGGCAGGTTTCGAACACACAAGAGCGCGCTATAAGCGTGAAAACCGTCGCGCGGGGAATGCCGGATGTTCGGCTGAACCTGTGGTGACTGCCGCCTGCTTTTCTTTCTGCAGGCGGGCCATGGGTGAGGCCTTCACCCGGCATTCCCCGCGCCCTCCGTCTCGTGAGGGTGTTCATGCCAATAGCTCGGGTGCTCGACCGCACCGCGAGAACGAGAGCGCGTAAGTCGGGGACGGCGACAATGCTGCCCGACGCGTCAAGTCCCAGGCATGGCAGTTCCATAATCCGAGACGCATGCGCTGACCCATTGAATTCAAACCCAGCCTCTTTCGCTCCGCCCACGATCCCGATATGACGCCGCCTTCGTTGTGACTGGAAAAGCGCCATGACCAGGATTGATGCAATCGCCCGTGCCCGTCAGAGCCTGACGAGCGGTGACTTCCTGGCCGAGCTCGGCCGCCGGGTCGCCTATCGCACCGAGAGCCTCAATCCCGAGCGCAAGGACGACCTCGCGGCGTATCTGGCCAACGAGCTGACGCCGTCCTTTGCCGCGCTCGGCTTTTCCTCCGAGATCGTGCCCTCGCCGAGCGGCAAGTCGCCGTTCCTGATCGCGACCTACCACGAGAGCGACAGCGCCCCGACGATGCTCAGCTATGGCCACGGCGACACCGTCGACGGCATGGCCGGCGAATGGCGCGACGGCCGCGATCCCTGGGCGGTGACGCCAGCGGGCAATCGTCTCTATGGCCGCGGCACCGCCGACAACAAGGGCCAGCACAGCATCAACCTGGCGGCGCTGCGCGCGGTGCGCGAGGCCCGCGACGGCAAGCTCGGCTTCAATGCGAAGTTCATCATCGAGATGGGCGAGGAGATCGGCTCGCCCGACCTCGCAGAGGTGGCCGACCGGCATCGCGACGCCTTGAAGGCCGACGTCTTCATCGGCTCCGACGGCCCGCGGCTGTCGACCGCACGCCCCACCATCTTTCTCGGCTGCCGCGGCGGCATCCGGCTGCATCTCGACGTCAATCTGCGCGAGGGCGGCAATCATTCCGGCAATTGGGGCGGCGTGCTCGCCAATCCCGCCACCATCCTCGCCAATGCCATCGCCACGCTGGTCGATGGCCAGGGCCGCATCAAGCTGGAGTCGCTGAAGCCGCCGCGTCTCACCAACGCGATCCGCGCCATCCTCGCCGACGTGAGGGTCGAGCCGACCGCCGACGAGCCGGCGCTGTCGGACCATTGGGGCGAGGAGGGGCTGACGCCGGCGGAGCGGCTCTATGCCTGGAATACGCTCGAGGTGCTGGCGATCTCCTCCGGCAATATCGACAAGCCCGCGAATGCGATCCCCGGCCGCGCCCGGGCCGTGCTGCAGCTGCGTTTCGTCGTCGGCACCAAGGTCGGCAGCATCGTGGAGGACGTGAAGAACCACCTCGTTGCGCATGGCTTCCCGATGATCGAGGTCAGCATGACCCAGGGCTTCATGGCCTCGCGCGCCGACATCGACAGTCCCTGGATCAAATGGGCCGCGGATTCCATCAAGATGAGCACCGGCAAGGCGCCCGCCGTGCTGCCGAATTTCGGCGGCTCGCTGCCCAATGACGTGTTTGCCGACGTGTTGAAGATGCCGACCATGTGGGTGCCGCATTCCTATCCGGGCTGCTCGCAGCACGCGCCGGATGAGCACATTCTGCTGGATGTCACGGAGGAGGCGCTCGGCCTGATGGCCGGGCTGTTCTGGGATCTTGGCGAATTGCGGAAGCCGCTGTGAGCCGAGAAGGAGGCATGAGCACACATCGCCTGGCATCATTGGTGCTCACCTCCCGCCGCCTGAGCCGGAGTGAGGGGCGTGCCGCGTGCGGGAACCGTCCGCCTGCAACTTTCGTCTGGTCGCGGGGCATGCGAGCTGATCGTAGTTTACCATCCCGACGTTCGGCGCTGCCGTTTCAGCCCGAACGTCTTGTCGAAGGGGACGCGGGACAGGCAATTTGTCGCAAGCGTCCGAGAACTTCCCGCCGCGGGGCGGTCTATGGTGCCCGCGCTCGTCCGGCCGGAGATCGTCCGGGGGCGGGGGCCATTTTGAGTTCGCTGTGGTTTATGCAAGCATCCGGCGATCAGCCGGATTGAGGAGATCAGTTATGAAGCAGCTTCGCCTATTCGGTCTTGCCGTCGCCGCCGCGCTCTGCGCCGGCCAGGTGCAGGCCGAGGACCTGACGGGGACCCTGAAGAACATCAAGGAGACCGGTGCGATCACGCTGGGCGTGCGCGACTCCTCGATCCCGTTCTCCTATCTCGACGACAATCAGAAGCCGATCGGCTTTGCCATCGACATCTGCATGGGCATCGTCGATGCCGTGAAAAAGGAGCTCAAGCTCGACAAGCTCGACGTGAAGCTCAATCCGGTGACGTCGTCGACCCGCATCCCGCTGCTCGCCAACGGCACCATCGATCTGGAATGCGGCTCCACCACCAACAATGCCGAGCGCCAGAAGCAGATCTCCTTCACCAACACCCACTTCCTGACGGCGAGCCGCTACGTCTCGAAGAAGTCGAGCAACATCAACAAGATTGATGATCTGAAGGGCAAGACGGTCGTGTCGACTGCCGGCACCACCAACATCAAGCAGCTCACCGAAGCCAATGCCGCACGCAATCTTGGGATCAACATCATCCCGGCCAAGGATCACGCCGAAGCCTTCCTGATGGTCGAGACCGATCGCGCCGTGGCCTTCGTGATGGACGACATCCTGCTGTCGAGCCTCGTCGCCAGCTCCAAGGATCCGGCCGCCTACGTCATCTCCAAGGATGCGTTCTCCAAGCCGGAGCCCTACGGCATTATGCTCCGCAAGGACGATCCGCAGTTCAAGAAGGTCGTCGATGCCGCGACCGCCAAGATCTACACCAGCGGCGAGGGCGCCAAGCTGTATGACAAGTGGTTCATGCAGAAGATCCCGCCGAAGGGCCTGAACCTGAACACCCCGATGTCGGCCGAGCTGAAGGCTGAGTTCGCCAAGCCGTCGGACTCGCCGGATCCGGATTCGTACAAGCCGTAAGGTGAAGTCGCATTAAGCTCGTGCCGCGACGCCGGTGCGCTCCCTCCCCCCTTGTGGGGGAGGGTTGGGGAGGGGGGCCCGCAGGGGCAGTCTTTGCTGAGACCCCCACCCCGACCCCTCCCCGCTTCGCGCGGGGGGAGGGGAGCGCAGTGTCGCTCGTGGCGACATTGCGTAAACCGACCGCGAGCTATCACTTCAGGACACCCCCGTGAACTACACCTGGAACTGGCACATCTTCCTGGAGCCGAACCCGACCGGGGCCGGCACCTATTTCGACATGCTGCTGGCGGGGTTGAAGGTCACCATCGTGACCTCGCTGTCGGCCTGGGTGATCGCGCTGATCTGCGGCACGATCGTCGGCATCCTGCGCTCGCTGCCCTCGAAGCTCGCGACCTGGATCGGTTTTCTCTACGTCGAATTCTTCCGCAACATGCCGCTGCTGGTGCAGCTGTTCCTGTGGTTCTTCGTGCTGCCGGAGCTCTTGCCGCGCACCGCTGGCCTGTGGCTGAAACAGATGCCGAATGCGCCGTTCTATACGGCCGCGGTCGGCATCGGGCTGTTCATGTCGGCGCGCGTCGCAGTGCAGCTCGCGGCCGGCATCGGCTCGCTGCCGCGCGGCCAGATGATGGCGGCGACCGCGCTCGGCCTCACCACGTTGCAGGCCTACCGCTACGTGCTGCTGCCGATGGCTTTCCGCATCATCCTGCCGCCCTTGACCTCGGAGTTTCTCAACACCGTCAAGAACAGCGCGGTCGCGATCACGATCGGCCTGATCGAGCTGACCGGTGCCGCCCGCGCCATGCAGGAATTCTCCTTCCAGGTGTTCGAGGCGTTCAGCGCCGCAACGCTGATGTATCTCGTCATCAACATCATCGTCGTGATCGGCATGCGCCTGCTGGAGCGCGCGGTGGCGATCCCTGGCTACATCACGGGCAAATGAGATGCTGGCCAATTTCGACCTCGACGTCATCCGCCGCTCGCTGAGCTACCTGTTCATCGACGGCATGACCTTCACCTTGACGCTGACCGCGCTGTCGGCTTTTGGCGGTCTCGTCTTCGGCACCATGATCGCGCTGATGCGGCTGTCCGGCTATCGCGTGATGGGCTGGATCGCCGGGCTCTATGTCGACTTCATGCGCTCGCTGCCGCTGGTGCTGGTGATCTTCTGGTTCTACTTCCTGGTCCCCTATATCGGGCAGTGGATCACCGGATCGTCGCGGCCGATCAAGGTCGGCGCCTTCGCCTCCTCGCTGATCACCTTCATCATGTTCGAGGCGGCGTATTTCTCCGAGATCATGCGCGCCGGCATCCAGTCGATCTCGCGCGGTCAGCCGGCCGCGGCCTCGGCGCTCGGACTGACCTATGCGCAGACCATGCGCTACGTCGTGCTGCCGCAGGCGTTCCGCAACATGCTGCCGGTGCTGCTGACCCAGACCATCGTGCTGTTCCAGGACACTTCGCTGGTCTACGTGCTCTCGATCCCGGACTTCCTCGGCGCCGCCTCCAAGGTCGCGCAGCGCGACGGCCGGCTGGTCGAGATGTATCTGTTCGCGGCCCTGATCTACTTCACCATCTCCTGCATCGCGTCCTACGGCGTCCGCCGCCTGCAGTCGCGCATCGCCATCATCAGGTAGTCGGCTCCCATGATCGAAATCAGCCACGTCAACAAATGGTACAGCCCGAGCTTCCAGGTGCTGAAGGACTGC
The DNA here is from genome assembly GCF_051167995.1 of Bradyrhizobium sp. HKCCYLRH3073. Classification (NCBI taxonomy): domain Bacteria; kingdom Pseudomonadati; phylum Pseudomonadota; class Alphaproteobacteria; order Hyphomicrobiales; family Nitrobacteraceae; genus Bradyrhizobium; species Bradyrhizobium sp. HKCCYLRH3073. The sequence goes on along the minus strand of NZ_JBNPUD010000010.1, from coordinate 273,985 downwards.
ACGACATCGGTCGCCAAGGGCGAGGTGGTGGTGGTCTGCGGTCCCTCCGGCTCCGGCAAGTCGACCCTCATCAAATGCGTCAACGCGCTGGAGCCGTTCCAGGACGGCACGATCACGATCGATGGTCTCAAGGTCAATGATCCCAAGACCAACCTGCCGAAGCTGCGCTCGCGCGTCGGCATGGTGTTCCAGCATTTCGAGCTGTTTCCGCATCTGAAGATCATCGAAAATCTCTGCCTCGCCCAGCAGAAGGTGCTGGGGCGCGGCCACGAGGAAGCGACCGCCAAGGGCATGAAGCTGCTGGAGCGCGTCGGGCTGAAGGAGCAGGCGCAGAAATTTCCGGCGCAGCTCTCGGGCGGCCAGCAGCAGCGTGTCGCGATCGCGCGTGCGCTCGCCATGGACCCGATCGCGATGCTGTTCGACGAGCCGACCTCGGCGCTCGATCCGGAGATGATCAGCGAGGTGCTCGACGTCATGGTCGATCTCGCCCGCGAGGGCATGACCATGATGGTCGTGACCCACGAGATGGGGTTTGCCAGGAAGGTCGCCCACCGCGTCATCTTCATGGACCGCGGCGAGATCGTCGAGGACGCCAAGAAGGATGAGTTCTTCGGCCAGCCCCGCAGCGAGCGCGCGCAGCAGTTCTTGTCGAAGATTTTGTCGCACTAGTTAGACCCGTCATTCCGGGTTCAATGCTGCGCATCGCCCCGGAATGACGGCGAGAGAAACGATCGGCGCATGCTAAGGACTATGCGTGCGCTGATGAGAAAGGAGATACCGCCTTGGACCCCATCGCTTACGTCAACGGCGCCTTCGTGCCCCTGTCCGAGGCCAAGGTCTCGGTGCTCGATCGCGGCTTCCTGTTCGCCGACGGCATCTATGAGGTGGCGGCGGTGCTCGACGGCAAGCTGGTCGACAGCGCCTCGCACCTCGCCCGGCTGGAGCGCTCGGTCGGCGAGATCGGGCTGGCGCTGCCGGAGAGCCTGGCGCGAATCGAGGCGCTGCAGAAGGAGCTGGTCGCGCGCAACCGGCTCGACCAGGGCATGGTCTATCTGCAGGTCACGCGGGGCGCTGACAAGGGCCGCGACTTCCCGTTTCCGAAAGGCGACGTCAAGCCGACGCTGGTGATGTTCGTGACCGCCAAGAACATCGTCGATGCACCCTCGGCGACGGCAGGCATCGGCGTCATCACCGTGCCCGACATCCGCTGGGCGCGGCGCGACATCAAGAGCGTCGCGCTGCTGGCGCAGGTGCTGGCGAAGCAGGCGGCTGCGGCCGCCGGCGCTGGAGAGGCCTGGATGGTCGAGGATGGTCACGTGACCGAGGGCGGCTCGTCCTCCGCCTTCATCCTGACCAAGGACGACGTCATCGTCACCAGGCCGAACTCCAACGCCATCCTGCCGGGCTGCACCCGCAAGGCGGTGGTGAAGCTCGCCGAGGAGCGTCAGCTCAAGGTCGAGGAGCGGCTGTTCACCGTGGAGGAGGCGCTCGCGGCGAAGGAGGCCTTCATCACCAGCGCGAGCTCGTTCGTGCAGCCGGTGGTCACGATCGACGGCAAGCCGGTCGGCGACGGCAAGCCTGGCCCGGTCGCGGCGCGGCTGCGCGAGATCTATGTCGATTTTGCGCGCGCGACGGCGGTGTAGTTCGACGAGAGAGCAGATGCAGCATCGAAACCCGTTTGCTTCGTCCGGCGCTTTGCTATCGTGGCGGCGAACCAAACAAAAACGGGGAGGCGTTTCGATGCGGTATCGCTTGTGCGGGCTTGCGGCCGGACTGTTGATTGCGGGCGCGAGCTGGGGGACGGCATTCGCCGATGACGGCTGGGTGACCCTGGTCGACGGTGACAAGAAGGTCGAATTCGCCGAGGTCGGCAAGGCCAATTGGGAGGCGAAGGACGGCGTGCTGATGGCCGACAAGCTCGACGGCAAGGATCCGTCCTATCTGGTCACCAAGGCCAGCTACAAGGATTTCCAGATCAAGGCCGAGTTCTGGGTCGACGACGCCGCCAACAGCGGCATCTTCATCCGTTGCGACCAGTCGGCGAAGATCGACTCCAACATCTGCTACGAGGTCAACATCTTCGACAAGCGGCCCGATCCGAAATACGGCACCGGCGCCATCGTCGACGTGTCCAAGGTCGATCCGATGCCGAAGGCCGGCGGCAAGTGGAACACCTACGAGATCACCGCCAAGGGCACGCGGCTGACCGTGATGCTCAACGGCGAGAAGACCGCCGACGTCGACGACAGCAAGCATGCTGCGGGGCCGATCGCCCTGCAATACGGCTCGGGCGTCGTGAAGTTCAAGAAGGTGCAGATCAAGCCGCTATAGCGGTGCATTCCGGGCAGCGGCGCTGACCACGGCTCGCGCGGTAAAGGCCCTTGCAGTACCAATGGCGCGCCATCATCTGCAGAGGATGGCGGGCCAGCCTGGCCAGCGTCACCAGTTCGAGCATGGCGGGCATTGCGGACTCCCTCACTTTCTTCCGACGAGATGGGGCGGCGCTCCGGTGACGGAAGTGCCGCCCCAGTCGCGTCAGCCATGCAGCTTCTTTGCGGTCTCGGCGATCACGCGCCCTTGATAGCGCGCCCCCGCCAGCTCGTTCTCGCTCGGCAGCCGGCTGCCGTCGCCGCCAGTGATGGTGGTCGCGCCATAGGGCGAGCCGCCGGTGATCTCGTCGAGCTTCATCTGGCCGGCGAAGCCGTAGTTGAGGCCGACGATGGTCATGCCGAAATGCAAGAGGTTGGTGATGATCGAGAACAGCGTGACCTCCTGGCCGCCATGCTGGGTCGCGGTCGAGGTGAAGGCGCCGCCGACCTTGCCATTCAGCGCGCCCTTGGCCCAGAGGCCGCCGGCCTGGTCGAGGAAGTTGGCCATCTGCGAGGCCATGCGACCGAAGCGGGTGCCGGTGCCGACGATGATGGCGTCATAGTTGGCGAGCTCCTCGACCTTGGCAACCGGTGCGGCCTGGTCGAGCTTGTAGTGCGAGGCCTTGGCGACGTCGGCGGGCACGAGCTCCGGCACGCGCTTGATGTCGACGGCGGCGCCGGCTTCGCGGGCGCCTTCGGCGACGGCGTTGGCCATCGCTTCGATGTGGCCGTAGGCGGAATAGTAGAGAACGAGAACCTTGGTCATGGAAGTCTCCGTGGGAATGCGAGTGATCGGGGAGGGCGTCCCGGCCGGAGAGCCGACCGGGATCGCGAAACAGACTTAAGCGGCGTCGACCAGCACCAGTTCGGAATCTTCGAGCGCCGTGATCTTCAGCGTGGCCTCGTCGCGGATGGCGGCGCCGTCACGAGCGTTGACGCGGACGCCGTTCACTTCGACGCTTCCGGCGGCAGGCACGAGATAGATATGCCGGGCCTTGTCGGCATCGTACTCGGCGGTCTCGCCGGCCTTCAGCGTGGTGCCGAGTACGCGTGCCTTGGCGCGGATCGGCAACGCGTCGCCGTCATCTGCGAAGCCGCTCGCGAGCGTCACCAGCTTGCCGGAGCGATCGGACTTCGGGAACGGCTTGGCGCCCCAGGTCGGCTGGCCGCCGTCGGTGGTCGGCTCGATCCAGATCTGGAAGATCCGGGTCGTGGTCGGCTCGAGATTGTACTCGGAGTGGCGGATGCCGCTGCCCGCACTCATCACCTGGACGTCGCCGGCCTCGGTGCGGCCCTTGTTGCCGAGGCTGTCCTGATGGGTGATCGCGCCCTCGCGGACATAGGTGATGATCTCCATGTTGCGATGGGGATGCGCGGGGAAGCCGGTGTTCGGTGCGATCTCGTCATCGTTCCAGACGCGCAGGGCGCCGTGGCCCATGTTGCTGGGGTCGTAGTAGCTCGCGAACGAGAAATGGTGCTTGGCCTTGAGCCAGCCGTGGTCGGCGCCGCCCAGCGCCGCAAAGGGCTTCAGTTCGATCATGGGTCTGCTCCTGTGGTTGCAACGGTCGGCCGGTGCCGCCGTGCCGTTGGGCATTGGAATAAGGCGGCGACCGGAGTATAGAAATAGAAACTATTGAAACCTATTGTTTCCAAAAGAGAGATTTGAAGGAATGGCGCGACTTCCGGATTTCGAGGCGATGGCGATCTTCGCCAAGGTCGTCGAGCTGCGCTCCTTCGCCGGCGCCGCGCAGGAGCTGAGCCTCTCCAAGGCCTCCGTCTCCAAGGCGGTGAGCCGGCTGGAGGAGCGTCTAGGCACGCGGCTGTTCAACCGCACCTCGCGGCGCCTGGCGCTGACGGATGCCGGTCAGCGGCTGTCCGAGCGCGCCGCGCAGCTGCTCGCCGATGGCGAGGCGGCGGAGACCGAGGCGCTCGCGCAGTCACTGACGCCGCGCGGCCTGGTGCGCTTCGCGGTGCCGATGACGTTCGGCGTCAAGAAGATCGCGCCGCTGCTGCCGGCGTTCCTGGAGCAATATCCGGAGGTCTCGATCGACCTCCACATGAGCGACGCCACCGTCGATTTGATCGGCGAAGGTTTCGATCTCGCACTGCGCATCGCGCGGCTGCCGGACTCCTCGCTGCTCGCGCGCCGGCTCTGCGCCATGCCGCGCTACACGGTGGCGGCGCCGTCCTATCTGAAACGCCACGGCCGGCCGACGCACCCGATGCATCTCGCCGAGCACAAATGCTTCGGCTACGCCTATCTCTCCACGGCCGGCGTTTGGCACTACACCAATGCGGCCGGCGAGCAGGCCAGCGTGCGGCCGGCGGGACAGCTGCGCGTCAACAATGGCGAGGCGCTGTTGCCGGCGGTGCGCGCCGGGCTCGGCATCGCAGACCTGCCGGATTTCATCGTGGGCGACGCGATCGCGTCGGGCGAGGTCGAGGTGGTGCTGAAGGGCTGGAGCCAGCCGGAAGGCGCGATGCACCTGGTGATGCCGCCCGGCGGCCCGCGCCCCGCGCGGGTCGAAGTGCTGACGGAGTTTCTGGTGAAGGAGCTCGCGAAGGCGAAGAAGCGATGAGCGCGCCCGCCGATCTCAGCCGATCAGGACTGCACCTCGCAGACGTCGACCCATGCCGCTTCTGTCAGTTCGGCCATGCGTTCCGGCGTGATCTTCACCGCGCTGTGGGTCGAGCCCGCCGCGGGCACGACGATGTCGAAGGCCTTCAGCGACAGATCGCAATACACCGGCAGCGGCGACTTCAGCCCGAACGGGCAGACGCCGCCGACCTCGTGCCCCGTGATGTCGGCGACCTCGTCGAGACCCAGCATCTTCGGCTTGCCGCCGAACTGAGCCTTGACCTTCTTGTTGTCCATGCGGGCGTTCCCGGCAGCGACGATCAGGATGACGCGTTCGCCGACGCGCAACGACAGCGTCTTGGCGATGCGGGCCGGCTCCACGCCATAGGCTTCCGCCGCGAGCGCCACGGTTGCGGAGCTCTGGCTGGAGACGAGGACGTCGATGTCGGGGGCTTTTTCAGCGAAGAAGGCGCGGACGGATTCAAGGCTCATGCGTGTTGACGATCTCAGGCAATTCGGAGAGCGCAGCAATACGATAATCGGGCGCAAAACCCAACTCGTCCATCTGGGTGCGCAGCGCCTTGAACATCGTGAGCGGGGACACGAGATCGGTCTTGTTGCAGGCGGCCGCCATGGCCTCGGGAGTGACGCGCTCGATCCAGGCAACGTTGAGGCCGAACGCCTTGGCGCCGCAGACGTCCCAGGGATTGGAGGACACGAACAGCATCTCGGCAGGTGCAAGCCCGAGTGTCTCCTCGATCAGCGCATAGGCCTGCGGGCTCGGCTTGAAGATCGTGTGGGCATCGACGCTGATGACGGCATCGAGCAGCGTGTCGAAGGCGCTGGCCTTCACCAGGCCATCGAGCATCGCGGGGCTGCCGTTGGAGAGGATCGCGAGCCGGCGGTCCTTCATCGCGGCGAGCGCGGCGCGTGCATCAGGGTAGGGATCGAGATCGAGATATTTGGCGATGATGCGATCGCGTGTGATCGCATCGGCCTGCAGGCCGAGAACGCGCAGCGCATAGAGCAGCGACTCGCGGGTGACGACCGAAAAATCCTCGTAGCGCTGCATCAGCGAGCGCAGCCAGGTGTATTCGAGCTGCTTGATGCGCCAGATCTGGGTGATGATGTCGCCGTGGCCGGGAAAGGCCTGCTCGGTGACCGCCGCCACCGACTGGATATCGTACAGCGTGCCATAGGCGTCGAAGACGACAGCTTTGAACGGCATGGCGCTCACCTGACCACCTTGAACAGGCGCAATGACTAATGGGTCACCGCGCCTGCGTAGACTAGCACGATCCTTGCGGACCGGACGATGTCAGATCCCGAGCAGCCTGCGCGCGTTGGCCTTCAACACCTTCGGCCGGATCTCGTCGCGGATGTCGAGCTTGGCGAAATCGGCGAGCCAACGGTCAGGGGTGATCACCGGCCAGTCCGAGCCGAACAGCATCTTGTCCTGCAGGATCGAGTTGATGTAGCGGACCAGGATCGGCGGGAAGTATTTCGGCGACCAGCCCGAGAGGTCGATGTAGACGTTGGGCTTGTGGGTCGCCACCGACAGCGCCTCCTCCTGCCAGGGGAAGGAGGGATGGGCGAGGATGATCTTGAGATCGGGGAAATCGGCCGCGACGTCGTCCATGTACATCGGGTTCGAGTACTTCAGCCGCATCCCCATGCCCCCCGGCATGCCCGAGCCGACGCCGGTCTGGCCGGTGTGGAACAGCGCAATCGCGCCGCCGTCGTTGATCGCCTCGTACAGCGGATAGGCGAGGCGGTCGTTGGCGTAGAAGCCCTGCATGGTCGGGTGGAACTTGAAGCCGCGGACGCCATACTCCTCGATCAGCTTGCGCGCCTCGCGGACGCCGAGCTTGCCCTTGTGCGGATCGATGCTGACGAAGGGGATCAGCACATCGAGATGGTCTGAGGCGACCTCGAGCATCTCGTAATTGTTGTAGCGGCGGAAGCCGGTCTCGCGCTCGGCGTCGACCGGGAAGATCACCGCGGCGATGTTCTTCGAACGATAATAGGCGGCCGTCTCCGGCACCGTCGGCGGGTGCTTGTGCGGCGACTTGAAGTAGTCGGCCATCTGGGCCTGGAAATCGTCGTAGCCGTCATCTGCATGCATGCCGCAGGGCTCCTCGGCATGGGTATGGATGTCGATGGCGACGACGTCGTCGATCTTGGGCAGAGCGAGCTTGGGCATGGGCGTTCCCGGGGTTGGTTCTTGGCTTTGAGAAATTGATTATAGGATATAACGAATTTGGCAATCGCCAAGTTGGATCGGCGGGCTGCTGGCCGGCAGCTTCTGTTGAAGTCCGGCGCCGCCATGATTGACATCCGGCGGGCCGGTGGTTAGAAACCGGCCAATCCGGGCGGCTTGGTCGCTTGCGGAACTCCTTTTCTATTTGCCACCTCACTGTTTGCCACTTCCGGCCTGTCCAACACGGCCTTTCAACGTATCAGGATGTCCCATGAAGGTCCGTAACTCGCTGAAGTCGCTGCGTGGCCGCCACCGTGCCAACCGTCTGGTCCGCCGCAAGGGCCGCGTCTACGTGATCAACAAGGTCCAGCGCCGCTTCAAGGCCCGCCAGGGTTGATCGAACGAGGCTGATCCGGCCGCGGTCGCCAGTCCGCTCACAGGCGTTTGACGCGTGTGCTGCTTTGCAGGACGCGCGGACTGCGTCTACACTCGGCGGATGGCAAAGCGAACTTTCCAGGCGGTCCTGCTCGCCGCCGTCGTCATTTCCATACCGCACCTTGCGCAAGCGCAGGGCGAGCTGCGTGCGGCTCCCAAGCCGAAGCCGCCCGAGGCGCCCGCCAAGCTGCCCAAGGTCGGGGCCGACAAGACCAAGGGCCTCGATTTCCTGTTCGGCGCCCTGAAGGCCGCGCCGGACGATATCAGCGCCAAGCACGTCGAGGCGCGGATCTGGGCGATCTGGCTGCAGACCCCCAGCGATACCGTTGCCCTGCTGATGGCGCGGTCCAAGGCGGCGATGGACGCGAAGCAGAACGAAGTCGCACTCAAGCTGCTCGATTCGGTCATCAAGCTGCGGCCCGATTATGTCGAGGCCTGGAACCGTCGCGCGACGATCTATTACCTCCAGAACGATTACGGCCGCTCGCTGGCCGACATCCAGCAGGTCCTGCTCCGTGAGCCGCGGCACTTCGGCGCGCTCGCAGGTCTCGGCATGATCATGCAGGATCTCGGCGAGGAGAAGCGGGCGCTGGATGCGTTCCGCAAGGCGCTCGAGGTCAATCCGCATCTGGACAAGGTGCCGGAGCTGGTCAAGACGCTGACCGAAAAGGTCGAAGGCCGCGACATCTGACGCCGGACCTGCCGTTAACCATGTGCTGAGCGCCGCTCTTGCTGGCGGGACCGCGCAACCCCACGTGCCTCTTGATCGAGATTTGTCGGCAGGAGAGGCGCAATGACGCGTGCGGTGCTGGCGGCGGCGCTGGTGATGACGGCGGCCACGGCCGCGTGGGCCGAAGACATGTTCTGGGTGGTCGGCAACCGCGCCACCAATCGCTGCGAGATCGTGACCAGCAATCCGGTCGTCACCCCCACCATGGGCGACATCTGGTTCGCGTCCGGCCCCTTTAAGTCGCTGGACGACGCCAAGCTCGCGCGCTCCACGATCAACGCCTGCCCGAACAAGGACATCACAGCCGAGGACTGATCGTCGCCCGGTCGGATCGCTCAGTGGAACGCGGTGCTGCGGCGGTCCGGCAGGCCGTACTGGGCGGCCGCGGCATAAAGCTGCGCGATCTCGGCCTCGAGGTGCTCGTTGACCAGCAGCAGCGCCTTCAGCGCGCCACGGAGATCGCCATTGCAGCTCGCGACGATCTCGTCGATAGCCGTCTCGCTCGAACGAACACTCATCGGTAACCCCCTCCCAAAACACCAAACTAAACTCAGGGCCGGTCATCGTGCTCAGACCACGCAATGACCCGACCGGAAGTAATTCACGGCCATCAGCCGATTGCGAGGAAAAGTCCCGACCATGGTTATAAAATGGCCGACGACGCGGTGATGACAGGATTCCCGGGCGAAACGACGAGACAACGCGGCCGGATCTGCAACTCCCGCGGATCTGCACCGTAACTGTCACTGTGACAGGCAGAAAACTATCAATGATTTCAATGTTCTTGGTGGGCACTTTGGCGCTCCTGGCGGTGCTCACGCGCGCCGGCGTGGCGGTGCTCGAGCGCCGTTACCCGGCGCAAGGGCAGGCCATCAATGTCGAGGGTGCGACGATCAATCTTGTGGATATCGGGCCCCGCGACAGCGAAAAGCCGCCACTGTTGCTGCTCCACGGCGCCAGCTCGAACCTCGAGGCGATGCGCAGGCCGCTCGGCGACCTGCTCGCGCAGCGCCACCGGGTGCTGCTGGTCGACCGTCCCGGCCACGGCTGGAGCCCGCGTCTCAGGCCCGAGGATTCCACGCCCGCCGCTCAGGCCCGCATGCTGGATGAGGCGCTGGCGCGGCTCGGGGTCGGCCAGGTCGTCCTGGTGGTGCATTCCTGGAGTGGCGCGCTCGGCCTGCGCATGGCGCTCGATTTCCCCGACCGGGTCGCGGGCCTCGTGATGCTGGCGCCGGTCGCCTATCCCTGGCGAGGCGGGGTCGGGCGCTACAACGAGGCCGTCACCACGCCGGTGGTCGGGCCATTGCTGGCGCATACGATCACGCTGCCGCTCGGTCTGGCGCTGATGGCGCCCGGCGCCCGCGGCGTGTTCGCGCCGCAGGCCATGCCGGACGATTTCGTCGACCGGACCGCGACGCCGCTGCTGCTGCGCCCGCGCGAGTTCATCGCCAATGCGCGCGATCTCGTCACCCTGAAGCAGGCCGTGATCGAGCAGGCGCCGCGCTATGGCGAGATCAAGGTTCCGGTCACGATCGTGGCGGGCGAGGCCGACCGGACGGTCTATACCGATATCCATGCCCGCCCGCTCGCCCAGGTCGTGCCGCACAGCCGGCTGATCGTGCTGCCCGAGCTCGGGCACATGGTCCAGAACGCGGTGCCGGAACTGGTGGCCGGCGAGGTCGACCGCATCGTCGCGGCCGTCGCCACGGCCGATGCCGTGGCGCCGTGATGCAAAAAAGCCCCGGCGGTCGGCCGGGGCTTTGCAGGCGAGCTGACGGGTCGGCCGGCGGCCGCTTACTGCTTCTGCTTGCCGTCCTTGTCGAACGACGACACATAGGCCCAGAGGTTGTTGATCTCGGTCTCGTTCTTGATGCCGGCGAAGGTCATCTTGGTGCCGGGAATCTTGGCCTTCGGATCCTTGATGTATTCCTTGAAGACCGCCTCGTTCCAGGTGATGCCCGAATTCTTGTTGGCTTCCGAATAGTTGTAGTCCGGCGCGCTGCCCGACTTGCGGCCGTCGAGGCCGTTCAGCTCCGGGCCGACCTTGTTCTTCGCGCCCTCGCCGATCGAATGGCAGGGCAGGCACTTGTTGAAGGACGTCTTGCCGGCGGCCGCATCCTGCGCCAGCGCGGCAGACGCCAGCGACGACGAGGCGAGGATGACGAGCGCGCTCAAAGTCATTTTCTTCATGGATCAGGCTCTGTGGGTTACGAGACGAGTTTGCGCGCAGGTTGTGGCATGGCCTCAGGCGAGGCACAAGCGGGGATGCGCTGAGGCAAATCAGCATATTGGCTGAGCTTGTTGCTCTGCCGCAAACTTCGATGCGGATCCGCTGCCTATCCAAACCGTTTCCGTTGTGATTGATAGGCCGGGGCAAAATCGAGGCCGGAGGAACGCGATGGCGATCATGATGCCGGAGGCAGATCAAGCGGTGCTGGCGCGCCGTGGCGAGATCGTTGCTGCACTGCGAGCAATCGTGCCGGGCGAAGGCGTCATCGACAGCGCCGCCGAGATGCTGCCCTACGAGTCCGATGGCTTGATGGCCTATCGCCAGCCGCCGATGGTCGTGGTGCTGCCGGAGACCACCGCGCAGGTGTCGCGGGTGCTGAAATATTGCCACGAGCAGGGCATCAAGGTGGTTCCGCGCGGCTCGGGAACGTCGCTGTCCGGCGGCGCGCTGCCGCTGGCCGACGGCGTGCTGCTCGGGCTGGGCAAGTTCAAGCGCATCCGCGAGATCGACTTCGACAACCGCGTCGTCGTCACCGAGCCCGGCGTCACCAATCTCGCCATCAGCCAGGCGGTGGCGCATGCCGGCTTCTACTACGCGCCCGATCCGTCGTCGCAGATCGCCTGCTCGATCGGCGGCAATGTCGCGGAGAATTCCGGCGGCGTGCATTGCCTGAAATACGGCATGACCACCAACAACGTGCTCGGCTGCGAGATCGTGCTGATGACCGGCGAGGTGTTGCGCATCGGAGGCAAGTGCACCGAGAACGCCGGCTACGACCTGATGGGCCTGATCACCGGCTCGGAGGGGCTGCTCGGCGTGGTCACCGAGGTCACCGTGCGCATCCTGCAAAAGCCGGAGACGGCGCGCGCGCTGATGGTCGGCTTCGCCGAGGTCGAGGCCGCCGGCGAATGCGTCGCCCGCATCATCGGCGCCGGCATCATCCCCGGCGGCATGGAGATGATGGACAAGCCTGCGATCCACGCCGCCGAGGCCTTCGTCCATGCCGGCTATCCGCTGGATGTCGAGGCGCTGCTGATCATCGAGCTCGACGGCCCCGGCGTCGAGGTCGACGAGCTGATCGGCCGCGTCGAGGCGATCGCCAACGGCTGCGGCTCGACCACCTGCCGCATCTCGACCTCCGAGGCCGAGCGCAATTTGTTCTGGGCCGGCCGCAAGGCGGCGTTCCCCGCCGTCGGGCGCATCTCGCCGGACTATCTCTGCATGGACGGCACCATCCCGCGCGGCGCGCTGCCGAAGGCGCTGGCGCGCATCCGCGAGCTCTCCGAGAAGTACCAGCTCGGCTGCGCCAACGTGTTCCATGCCGGCGACGGCAATTTGCATCCGCTGATCCTCTACGACGCCAACAAGCCCGGCGAGATGGAGCGCGCCGAGGCGTTCGGCGCCGATATCCTGCGCTGCTGCGTCGAGCTCGGCGGCGTGCTGACCGGCGAGCACGGCGTCGGCATCGAGAAGCGCGACCTGATGCCGGAGATGTTTTCCGAGATCGACCTCAACCAGCAGCAGCGCGTGAAATGCGCGTTCGATCATTTGGGCCTGCTCAACCCCGGCAAGGTGTTCCCGACGCTGCACCGCTGCGCCGAGCTCGGGCGGATGCATGTCCATGGCGGCAAGCTGGCGTTTCCGGACCTGCCGCGGTTCTGAAAAGGGCGCGCGCGGGCAGGGGATTCTCATCTTTCGCCCGCGCTCACCGCGAGCCCCTCGCGCGCGCCAATCGTCGATCGCCTTGCGCCGCAACGCCGGTGCATCCAGCGCTGACGCTCTCTCCCCACGTCATTCCGGGGCGCCCGCAGGGCGAGCCCGGAATCCATAACCACAGGCCGCTGTGTGGGGCAGGCCGGCAGCTCCATCCCGCTCCAACGACATCCGCCTGTGGCTATGGATTCCGGGCTCATCGCTGCGCGATGCCCCGGAATGACGAGGAGAGAGCTGACCTCATCGCATCCACCTCCGTCCGCAGGCACACGTCCACATTCCCGCGGCGTCCTCCGCCCGAGTGATGCCATCGACGCCGCCCTCGGAAACAATCGAGAGGGCGCAGGGAATGCCGGGTGAAGGCCTCACCCATGGCCCGCCTGCGAAAAAAATGCAGGCGGCAGGTACCACAGGTTCAGCCGATCAACCGGCATTCCCTGCGCGGCGGTCTTAACGCTTATACGTGCTCGCCCCGGGGATCGGCGTTCTTGTCCCCGTCGCTGGCCCGCCCCGCAAGGGGCACGACCCGCTTGGCCTCAGCACCGGGAGGCCAGGCCCACACGATTTCACGTCCGCGTCGACATCGTTCGTCGGCATGACCGAAGCCACGCTGCGACCCGACACGGCCACCGCATCCCCACCCCACGTATCGTGACGACCGCGCGTACGCCCCTCTCGGCGAGGCGGGATGGGGGAGTATGGCATGATTTCTTGAAAAGCGAAATAGAAAAGTTGGCGCTTGGGGCAGGCTGGCAGTTTGACGCTGAAATAGCTCGCCAAATGAGTTCTTCGGCACGGGGGCGATTTGGCTTTGGCTGGCCGCATATGCAGTGAGAATCGCTCAAAATCTCATAGGTGATTTGCCCGACGCCTCGGAGGCGTCTGTTCCCGTGGGCTGCGGGCTCTACGGCGCGCAGCCTTAGTCGCAGACCTGATCACGGTCTGCGTCCTCGCCGACGATGAACCGATTGCCCAAACAGCGAAGCGTCTTGCTCAATATACGGGAAGCGCTAGTGTCCCGCGATCGCCTATGCTGATCGTGGGGCAGTCATGGGAAATACTCTAACTCTGAAATGCCCGGGTTGCGGGGAACGGACCGAGCAGAGGGTTACCAAAACCGACCCTTATCATCGGTATACCCAGTCTCAGCGACGGCAGTCGCTAGGGTTTGGCGAATATCGTGTACGCGAGCGTCAATGCGGCTCTTGCGGCCACAAGTTCTCGACCGTCGAAATGGAAAGCGATGCGTTCTTCGGGACAATCGGCACGCTGGAGGCCGTGCAGCGCGCGCTAGCCGAGCTCGTGACCAATCAGGAAGTCATGGCGCTTGTGACACGATGTACGCCGATCGCGATCCTGATAGGCGCAATATTTGGCGGGGGCATTGACACGGCACGTTTGCGCCGACTCGACGTCGCGCAGCTCCGTGCCATGGTAAAAGGGGCGGAAAGAGCTTTGAGCACGCTCGAACCTGATGAGCGAAATTGCATAATCGACTTTTTCGGGCTTGGCTCGATCGAAGGCTTTGAAAAAGATGCTGTTGCGGCGGTCAATCCTGATACGCGCCTTGTTGTGATCCTGCGCAAGATGAAACATCCGAGTCGCTCAAGGCTGCTGCGTACGTTCTATGATCTCGTGGACCCGGAACGCCCAAATGGGCTCGCCAGCGAATCACGAGGCGGCTGCTTAGGCCGCAACTCCTAAATGACCCTGTCTCGGCTCTGGGTGTTGCCCTTGGCCCTCATTGTTTCCGTCGTGCCGTGGCTGTTCTGACCAATGAGGGGCACCACGGAAACCGAGGCGCCTTTGCCGTTAGGCCAAGTTCTACGTCAAGAACCGGCCGGATCGAATACCTGCTCTGGCTTCTTAGCCGCAACCGTTGAAGCTTCAATATGAGTCGGCCTTGACCTGCTCAAACCCGCCGCGTGAATCGTTGCCCTGTTTCGATTCCATGCGTCGTTCACGAGGTCTTGCCATTGAATGACTTCAATCGAGCCGCGGTATTGATTTTTCAGCGGTCGAATGCGCCCCTGACCATTGGCAGTCGTCTCCCAATTCGACAACTGCTGCTCCAAATCTCCAACGATATCCGCAACCACATAGCAGTAGAAAATACAATCTCCCGCGACCCTGATCCGGGAACGATCGAACGACTCAAGCTGACCACCCTGTAGCTGACCCAGGTACTTTACTATCTGCGCCTCGATTTGATCTTCGGCTTCTTTATAGTCTCTTCGGCCGGGCCTCTTAAACTCAACGATCATCATCGTGCGGAGCGGTTCCGATGTATCTACGGACTCAGTCTCAGTCACACCCAAACCATACGCTAGATTCCAAACCAAAAGGTCCGGTCGCTCAGCCGATCCACCATTCGCCATGATGGCGTCAAGGCGCTTGTCGGACGAGAAGGCTCTTGTAAACGCCAACCGCTCGTCCACAATCCATAGTTCATGGGCGCGGCTCTTAACCTCAGTCGGGTCGTCGCCCCGAACGTTCATCGGACAAATGAAGGAGTGCAAGGTCTTCTCCAGGAAATGATCGTCCTCCTTTTCCTTTCGAGCGCGAAGACGCTTGATCAGTTTCTCCATCAATTCAAGCGCAAGCTTTCGACGGACGACGTGCTGCGCTAGTGCTAATTGCTCCGATGTTTGGATTTCTCTTGCTGCGTCACTAACGGCTTTGTCGAAGTCTTGAGGAATATCTTGCAATTCCAGCGTGTCGATAAGCGCCTGCAAAGTTTTTTGGCGATCTTCCTCTCGACGAATCTGATACTTCACCAATCCCGCTGCAAAATCCTCGGCGGTGGTTGCGTGAAACGGTACTCGCTGTAGTTGGGTGTCGTCATCATCAAAGCCGAAGGTCGGATACCGACTGACAAACGATTGGTAGTTTTCCCTGCGTGCCTCGACATAGGCTTCGACCTGGGCCGGAAGCAACTTTGTACGGACCTGCTCCATGCAATTGCGGCTGATCTCGCTAAGCGTCTTCTCTGTCAAATTAAACGCAGTGCGGCCCTCATTCACCCGCAAATCTAGGTATTCGCCAGAGACACAGCCATGGAAGACGAGGTCTTTGTTAGCGTCGCGTGTAAGATCGGTCACTCCGAGCAAACTATCGACCTTGCGCGTTTCGACCGTTCGACCATTGGCGAGAAGGTGGAGTTGATGTTTTCCGTCAAGCCCCGTGCTTGCTTCGGCTTTGCAAGTGAAACCGATGATAGACAACTCGCCGAACTGCTTTAACTCGAACGCTCCTGTCTTTAGTGGCGTGCCTATTGTGAGCTCCGCGACGGCGTTGGGATAAGTGGTAACATCGCCATCGAGATCGACGATAATCGTCGGACCACTTCCTAACAAGAAGTCTGCGATGAAGTGTGCACTGAAGTACCGAAGGAAAGTGTCAGCTCGCTTCGGAAACGTTTCCGCATATTCTTTTGTGCGTAACCCGCGGAAAGTTATCGTAGTGCCGGTCGAAGCACCCGGCGCGGGCTCGTCTTCCCGACTCGGCTTGACTTGGTCATCGTGCTCTAAAACGAATGAGAAGACCCGACGAAGCTTCCCGCTTGGGCTGTCGTAGACGCTCTCAACGAGGATCGAGCTAAAGGCATCCAGCCAGAACAAGCGTCCAACACCTTTGCCGCCCTTGGCACGTTTGAAGTCTGTGTCAATTTCACAGAATGCTTCGTAACGCTTAGCGTCGAGACCTATTCCGGTGTCCGCCACAACAATCTCGATCTCGTCGGAGTCGGACAGTGATTTGACGCGGATGGAAATCTTGCCTTTGGCGACGTTTGCCCCCAGCAGGTCTTCAATCGCGTAGATCGAATTACTCACAGCCTCGAAGAGGGGCTGTAAGCCCTGCGTTGCATTGGATGGCTTGGGGAGCTTTCGAACACGATTTTCAATGTTCTGAGTAAGGGTTGCCACGATAAAATCCCGATACGTGCGAATGCTGTACCATGCACGCCGTGGGTGGCGTTGTAAACGGCCTCGCTTAGCTTGCGCCACGCGGTGCGCGCCTCGTTACCCGCGTTGCGCTCGACCCTCTTCAGTGCCTTCGCGGCGACCAGTTTGCGGACCGGCGCTGCCCTCGGGCTCGCCGAAGGCTAGGCCCGGGGCGGAGCATGACAGCTTGGGGATGGCGAGAGCTCAACCCATCCACGAGAGGCGATTTCAAGACAGACTTGTCTAAATCAGCCCATATTGCACCCGCTCGCGTCGTGCCAGCAGCGGCAGGGCCTGGCCCGCGATATAGGTCTTGAAGTGGTCGCTCTGCTGGTGGGCCTGGAAGGCGGCTTCGTCGCGGAACAGCTCGTAGAACAGGAACTGCGCCGGGTTGTCCTTGGCGCGTGAGATCAGGAACAGTTTTGCGCCGGGCTCACGCTGCGCCTCGGGAAGGAAGCGCGACAGGATCTCGGCGACGCGGTCGGCCTCGCCGTCCCTGGCCTCCCATTGCGCCACCACCAGCAGGCCGCCGCCGCTGACGGCCTCGTTCACGGTTTTCGTTGCGATGGCGTATCCGGTCATGGGATTGGTCCTCTCGTTGATGGTGTGCGAGGGGATTGATAGCTCTGTTCCTGCCGTCAATCATTCGATGACGGACGAAGGATGGATGCGCGCATGAGGGCGTAGGGCGGATCAGCCGAAGGCGTCATCCGCGCTGTGTCTCGAAAGATTGGCGGGTCACGCGTCGCTGACTCCCACGACGGACTTTTTCTGCGGTCGATCTTGGTCCTTGTCCGGGTGTACCCTTTAAGATACAACATCCCATCATGGTCGAAATCCGGCAAACGGCCGAGTTCAACGCGTGGCTGCTCGGCCTGCGCGATCTGAAGGCGAAAGCCCGGATCGCCGCGCGGATCGAGCGGGCCGCGAATGGCAATCTCGGCGACAGCAAGCCGGTCGGCGAGGGGGTCTCCGAGATGCGGATCGATTACGGCCCGGGCTACCGGATCTACTATCTTCAGCGTGGAGACGTCCTGGTCATCCTGCTCTGCGGTGGCGACAAGAGCACGCAACGGTCGGACATCCGGCGTGCCCAGGTACTGGCGAAGAGAGAGGCATAGCGGATGGCAACGACACGCTTTGATGCGGCGGAATATCTGGCGGAGCCGGAGGCGCAGGCCGAGTTTCTGGCGGCGGCGCTCGAGGATGGCACCGCGGATGAGATCCGCGCCGCGATCAACACCATCGCCCGGGCACGCGGCATGTCGGACCTCGCGAAGGCGACCGGCATCCGTCGGGAGCAGCTTTATCGGGCGCTGGGCGAGGACGGGAATCCGGAGTTCGCCACCATCCTGACGGTGCTTCGCGCGCTCGGGGTGACGCTGACGTCGGCACCGGGCAAGGGGGCGTCAAAGGTGGCCCCGAAGCGGAAGGCGGCGAAGAAGGCCGGGCGGCGCGCTGCGTAGCAGCCCGCAGCGCGTGGGGCGGATTAGCCGAAGGCGTAATCCGCCGCGTGGCGCGAAAGGTCGGCGGGTTACGCTGCGCTAACCCGCCCTACCGACTGGCCGCCGCGGCGGAGAGCGCTGCACATCATGAGAAGAGGAACTGCATTCAGCGGCGTCCCGTTTCCGCCCATGCGCTCTGCACCCCTCCCATCCCCTTGTCCCCGCACGATCTTTTCGTCGCCTTGGGCTGCCCTTTTCACCCGTCATGCTCTAGAACGGCTCCAACGCCGGTGCCCGCGTCGCGGTTGCTGGCATCATCAACAAGCAAGGCGAGCAGTGGTGGACGCCCTGAAAGTACGCAACGCAGCCGACGTCGAGGAGGTGGTCCGCTCGGCCATCGCCAGTGAGCAGCCGCTGGATGTGATCGGGCATGGCTCGAAACGCGGGATCGGGCAGGTGACGGCCACCAATGCCGTGCTCGACCTGTCGGCGCTGAGCGCGGTGGTCTCCTACGAGCCGAACGAGCTGATCATCACGGCGCAGGCCGGCGCGCCGCTCGCCGACCTGCTGTCGCTGATCGATTCGAAGAGCCAGCAATTCGCGTTCGAGCCGATGGATACGGGGCCGCTGCTCGGCACCGCCGGCCGCGGCACGCTCGGCGGGATGATCGCGGCCGGGTTGGCCGGGCCGCGGCGGGTCCGGGCCGGCGGGGTGCGCGACCATCTGCTCGGGGCGCATGCCGTCTCCGGCTTCGGCGAGAGCTTCAAGACCGGCGGCAAGGTCGTCAAGAACGTCACCGGCTACGACCTCTGCAAGCTGCTGGCGGGCTCCTGGGGCACGCTGGCGGTCATGACCGAGGCGACCCTGAAGGTGATGCCGCGGCCGGAGTCGGAGCGCACGCTGGTGCTGCGCGGGCTCGATGACCTCAAGGCCAACCGGGCCATGACGGCGGCGCTCGGCTCGCCGTTCGACGTGTCCGGAGCCGCGCATCTGCCGGCCTCGACCTTGCGGCCGGAGGTCGAAGGCCTGAGCCCGACCGGCTCGCCGCGCGAGGCGGTCACGGTGATCAGGCTGGAGGGCATCACGGCGTCCGCGGCGCATCGGGCGGCGTCGCTTGCCAGGCAGCTCGCGGCCTTCGGTCCGGCCGAGATCATCGCGGACGACGCCTCCGCCGAGGTCTGGAGCGCCGTGCGCGACGTGCTGCCGTTCGCCGCCAACGGCCCGCTCGGGGCCTGGACGGTGTGGCGGATCGTCTGCCCGCCGGTGTCGGGCGGCGCCATCGGGCAGGCCCTGACGCGCCAGACCGGCGGCGAGGTGATCTATGACTGGGGCGGGGGGCTGATCTGGGCCGCGCTGCCGCCGCAGCCCGATGCGTCCGCGGGGCTGGTGCGCAAGCAGGCGGAGGCCGTCGGCGGTCACGCCACCCTGCTGCGCGCGTGGGACGAGATGCGGCTCGCGGTCGACGTCTTCCACCCGCAGCCGCCGGGTGTCGCCGCGCTGGAGGAGCGGGTGCGCGTCTCCTTCGATCCCAAGACCATTCTCAACCGCGGGCGGATGCGTCGGAGCGTTGCGTCATGAAGACCGAGTTCACCCTGGCGCAGCTCGCCGATCCCGACATCGCGGTCGCCGACAAGATCCTGCGCGCCTGCGTGCATTGCGGCTTCTGCACCGCGACCTGTCCGACCTACGTGCTGCTCGGCGACGAGCTCGACAGCCCGCGCGGGCGGATCTACCTGATCAAGCAGATGCTGGAGAAGGACCAGGCGCCGACATCGGACGTGGTCAAGCATATCGACCGCTGCCTGTCGTGCCTGTCCTGCATGACGACCTGCCCGTCGGGCGTCCACTACATGCATCTGGTCGATCAGGCGCGGGTGCGAATCGAGCAGCGCTACGAGCGCCCGCTGACCGACCGGTGGCTCCGCGCCGTGCTCGCTTATGTGCTGCCGCGACCGCGCGAGTTCCGGCTGGCGATGACGCTGGCGCGGCTCGGCCGGCCGTTCAAGGCGCTGCTGCCGGCATCCTCCGCCTCGCGCGCACCTGCGCCCAGCCTGCTGCGGCGCGTCAGGGCGATGCTCGATCTGGCGCCCGCCGCCGCGCTGCCGCCGCCGGGGCCGGCCGGCGGCAGCGTGTTTGCCGCGCAGGGCGCGCGGCGCGGCCGCGTCGCGCTGCTGCAGGGCTGCGCGCAGGCGGCCCTGGCGCCGCGCATCAACCAGGCTGCGATCAGCGTCCTGACCCGGCACGGCGTCGAGGTCGTGCTGGTCAAGGACGAGCAATGCTGCGGTGCGCTGACCCATCACATGGGGCAGGATTCCGACGCGCTGGCGCGGGCGCGCGGCAATGTCGACGCCTGGACCGCGGAGATGAAGCGCGGCGGCCTCGACGCCATCCTGGTGACCACCTCGGGCTGCGGCACCGTCATCAAGGACTACGGCCACATGCTGCGCGAAGACCCGCGATATGCAGCGTCCGCGGCCGCCGTGTCGGCGATGGCGAAGGACATCACCGAGTATCTCGCCGGTCTCGATATGGCCTCCGCCTCTCAGCGCGACGACATCGTCGTGGCCTATCACTCCGCCTGCTCGCTGCAACATGGGCAGAAAATCACGAGCATTCCGAAAGAATTGCTTTCCAAGTCCGGATTCGTGGTGAAAGATATACCGGAGAGTCATTTGTGTTGCGGTTCGGCGGGGACCTACAACATTCTCCAGCCTGACATCGCGATGAAGCTGCGCGATCGCAAGGTCGCCAACATCGCGACCGTCAAGCCGAATGTGATCGCGGCAGGCAATATCGGCTGCATGATGCAGATTGCCAGCGGCACCTCCGTCCCCGTCGTGCACACCGTTGAGCTTCTCGACTGGGCGACGGGCGGTCCGCGGCCAGGAATGATTTGACGGATGGGCGCGCGCTGATGGCCGGCCCGTCCCGCCGGACGAGCTGATCGAACGGCGGCAACTGGAGGGTTTCTGATGGCGAAGGACAAGAAGGCGAAGAAGGACAAGAAAGAAAAGAAGAAGCTGATGGCGCAGGCCAAGGCAGCGAAGAAGGCGACGAAGACGTCCGCCAAGAAGGCTGCAAAGAAGTCTGCACCGAAGTCCGCGAAGAAGGCCGCCAAGAAGGCAGCCAAGGCGCCGGCCAAGAAGGCGAAGAAGACCGTGAAGGCCGCAGCGAAGAAGGCCGCCAAGGCTCCTGCGAAGAAGGCCCCTGCGAAGAAGGCTGCTGCCAAGAAGGCGGCTGCAAAGGCGCCCGCCGCGCCGAAGAAGAAGGCCGCCAAGAAGCGGGCTCCCAAGATGGCTCCGCTGGTCGAGACCCCCGAAATGCACGAGACCGAATCGGCTGCTGAGACCAGCTGGGCGATGCCGAGCGCGGCGCCCGAGGAGCACGAGGACGGCGAGGGCACGGCGTCCAGCAACTGATCCTTCCGGACCGGATCATTCTCAGGGCCGGACGAATTCACATCGGGAGGCCGCGGCGGCTGCGCTGCGGCCTTTTCGTTTGCCAGCGTCCGTTGTCTGCGTTGGCTGCCCCTTGTTGTCGATGGACCTGTTTGTCCGAACGGTCGTCCCCGCAGATCTACGGCCGGGCGAATCCGACTCCGGTGCGCTGCGCCGTTTTGCTTGCGGCACCGCGTTTCCAGCGGGCCGGCACAATCGATTGTGCGTCCTAGCGTGCTTTCGGACACGGATATTTGTTGTTCAAATGCAACACGCGCCGACTACCTGCCGTAGAAATGTCAAATCGCCCAAAAAGGCGGCAGATGCCGCGCTTTTTTGCTTCACGTGTGGCGGGACCCTGGCACAAATTGCGTCTGGATGACGCAGCCGGTCTTGTTTGCGCCCTGGGGGGCCAAGGTGGGGCAGGCTTTTTTCGAAATAGGGTGATGGGGATCGTCATGAAAAAGTGGGCTTTGCTGGCAACGGCGCTGGCAATGGTTTCGGGATCGGCTTCGGCGGCGGACATGGCGGTCAAGGCCTATAAGGCTCCGCCTCCGGTCGCGTTCGAGCCGTGGGACATCGCGTTCGGCGCGGCGATCATGAACGACTACGTGTTCCGCGGCGTCACCCAGTCGAACCACAAGGCGTCGGTCGCCGCCTATTTCGAGCCGCGCTACAACGTCAACAAGGACCTGCAGCTCTACGTCGGCGTCGCCGGCGAGAGCATCTCGTTCGCGAACCGCGCTGCTGCCGAGATCGACATCTACGGCGGTATCCGCCCGACCTTCGGCGCGTTCGCCTTCGACATCGGCGTGTGGGGCTATCTGTATCCGGGCGGCACCTGCTACTACGGCGGCGGCGCCGTGACGGATTTCGCGGGTCAGGCGCTGAGCGCCGAGTGTCAGGCCAACACGCTGACCAACCTGAACGTGATGAAGAAGGACGTCTCGTTCTTCGAAGTCTACGGCAAGATGAACTACACCGTGAACGACATGTGGACGTTCGGCGTCACCGAGTTCTACTCGCCGAACTTCCTGAACACCGGCGCCTGGGGCAACTACGCCTCGGTCACCGGCAAGTTCACCGCCCCGAGCACGACCTTCGGCTCCAGCGGCGTCGGCATGTACGTGTCGGGTGAGTTCGGCCGTCAGTGGTTCGGCACGTCGGACTCCTTCTACGGCGTTCCCGCCTTCCCGAACGGCATCAAGTATGCCGACTACAACACCTGGAACATCGGCGTCGGCTTCACCTACAAGGTGTTCACGCTGGACCTGCGCTACTCCGACACCGACATGTCGAAGGGTGATTGCAACGCCTTCACCAGCGACTTCACCGCCAGCGGCACCACCAACGTCACGCCGATCAACCCGGCTGGCCTCGGCTCGAAGTGGTGCGGTGCGACCGGCATCGCCAAGCTCTCGGTCGACCTAACGGCGATGAGCAATCTGAAGTAATCACCGCAAGGCGGATCGGACTTATCGGAGGGCGGCAGAGCAATCTGCCGCCCTTCTGCTTTTGGGCGGCAGCGGCCGGTTGCCGCTCGGACGTCCGGCCGCGTTCCTGGCTCGCCATGGCGTGGGCGCAGCCGGCGCCCGCCTCAGCCGCCTCCACCCGCGGTCGCGTCGGCGGCCTGTCCGGCTTGCCGCAGCGAGAACTTCTCGCCGTCGCGAATCAGCTCGACCTTGCGGTCGTGGTAATCGTGCAGGGTCGAGCGGTGGCCGATCGAGACGACCGTGGTCTGCGGCAGCCGCTCGGCGATGACCCGATAGAGCCTGGCTTCGCTCGGCTCGTCCAATGAGGCCGTCGCTTCATCGAGGAACAGATATTGCGGCGCATGCAGCAGCGCGCGGGCAATGCCGAGCCGCTGCTGCTCGCCGAGCGACAGCATCCGATTCCAGTGCGAGTCCTCGTTCAGGCGGTCGGCCAGTTGCGGCAGACCTACGGCCACCAGCACCTCCTTGACCTGCTCGGCGCTGAACGCGTCGGCGGCCGCGGGATAGACGATCGCCGCCTTGAGCGCGCCGATCGGGAAATAGGGCCGCTGCGGCAGCATCATCAGCTTGGCATGCGCGGGCACGCCGATCGCGCCGCTGCCGAACGGCCAGACGCCGGCGATGGCGCGGAACAGCGTCGACTTGCCGGCACCGGAGGGACCGGTGAGCAGCGTGCGCTCGTTGTTGCCGATGCTGAACCCGTCGGCCGCGACCAGCGGCAGGCCATTGGGCAGCTTCAGCAGCAACTGGGCGAGATCGATGCTGTCGCCGGCGTGGTCGACGATGTCGATCGTCTGCGGCTCGCCCGCGAGCTTGTGCGCGCTCTCGATGGACATGTCGAAGCCGTCGAGGCGGGCGACGGTCGAGCGCCAGTCGGCCAGCGTCCGATACGTCGTCACGAAGAACGACAGCGCACCCTGCACCGTCGAGAAGGCGGACGCCGTCTGCATGATGCCGCCCATCTGGATCGACTTGGCGAAGTAGGCAGGCGCAACCAGCACATAGGGAAAGATCACGGCCGCCTGCGAATAGCCCGCCGTGAAGGCCGTCAGCCGCTTGGTCCGGCTCATGATCTGGTACCAGTTCTGGACGACCCGGCCGAAGCGGGTGCCGAGCTGACCTTGCTCGGCGCCTTCGCCGCGCAGCAGCGCGATCTGCTCGGAGCTTTCGCGCACCCGCACCAGGTTGAAGCGGAAGTCGGCCTCGTAGCGCTGCTGCTCGAAGTTGAGATTGACGAGCGGCGATCCGATCCAATGCGTCAGGAGGGTCCCGAAGATCGCATAGATCAGCGCGATCCAGACCAGGTAGCCGGGGATCGCGATGTTGGTGCCGAACAGCTGCAGCGGGGCATCGGTCGACAGCCCCCAGAGCACCACCATGAACGATGCGAGCGAGACGACCGAGCTGAGCAGGCCGATGGTGATGTTCAGTGTCTTGTCGACGAACAGCTGCACGTCGTCGGCAATGCGCTGGTCCGGGTTGTCGGCGATGTCGCCCTTGAGCTGCATGCGATAGTGCGTGGCGTTGTCCAGCCAGCGGCGCAGGTAGACGTCGGTCATCCACCGCCGCCAGCGGATCTGCAGCCATTGATTGAGATAGAGCTGGTAGACGGCCAGGATGATGAAGATGGTCGCCAGTACGGCGAACACGCCGATTTCCCAGATGAAGCTGTTCCAATCATACTGCTGCAGCGCGTTGAAGAACCTGTTCTGCCACTGGTTCACCAGCACCTGGATCGCAACGAGCGACAGCTCGATCGCAATGACGGCGGCGAGAAGGATGCGGCCGGCGACCTTGTCCTCGGAGCGGAAGTAGGGAATGGCGATCCGCCAGACGGTGGCGACGGTCGAGCGCAGATTGTTCACAGACGGGCTGCTCCTGAGAAAAGGTCTTAACAGGCTGACTAAAAACGAGAAAATCGCTGGTGTCGCCGCCTGCCTAGACTAAAGTCGTAATCTGGCGGGTGGCCGCCGGCTTGTCGGTCGCGTGTGACAAACCGTAGCATGGGGCAGGGGAGAGGGACTGCGACCGCCGCCAGATTTCGCGAGAATTTGAGCAGAGTTGGGCGTTGCCGGTTTTGTGATCGCCTTTTCCGACCTTTGCCAGGCTTGGGGGCCTGGCGAGCAGACCTGATCCGTCCCGCCGGACGGGGTCCAACGACAAGAACGTGGGGGGAGAAGTCACGATGTGGAATCAAATCTACGACCCGTTGGGGAGCCCGGCGCTGTCGACGCTGGCCGCCGCCGTCCCGGTCGTGACGCTGCTGGTGCTGATCGCCAGTGGCAAGGTCAAGGCACACATCGCGGCGATCATCGCCGTGATCCTGACCAACCTGATCACGATCTTCGTGTTCACGATGCCCGCCAACATGTCGCTGCGCGCGACGTTTCTGGGCGTCATCACCGGGTTCTTTCCGATCGGCTGGATCGTCCTGAACGTCATCTTCCTCTACCAGGTCACGGTCTCCACCGGACGGTTCGAGCTTCTGAAGCGCGCCATCGGCGGCGTCACGGAAGACCGGCGCCTGCAGCTACTGCTGGTCGCCTTCTCGTTCGGCGCGTTCTTCGAGGGCGCATCCGGCTTCGGAACACCGGTGGCGATCACCGGTGCCGTGCTGATCGGCCTCGGCTTCTCGCCGCTCGCGGCCTCCGGCCTGTCGCTGATCGCCAACACCGCCCCGGTCGCCTATGGCGCGCTGGGCACGCCGATCCAGGGCCTCGCCTCGGTCACCGGCCTCGACCCCTACATCCTCGGCGCCATGGTCGGCCGGCAGTTGCCGATGTTCTCGCTGATCGTGCCGTTCTGGGTGATCTGGGCGTTCGCGGGCTGGAAGGGCATGAAGGACGTGTGGCCGGCGATCCTGGTCACCGCCGTCTCGTTCGCGGTGCCGCAATTCCTGATCTCGAACTACGTCAACCCGTGGATCGTCGACATCGGCGCCTCGCTGATCTCGATGGGCGCGCTGATCCTGTTCCTGAAGGTCTGGCAGCCGAGGCAGCTGTGGCTGTCGCCGGCGTTGCGCGGGCGTGACGAATCGGCCGCCACGATGACGGCGGCGAAGCCGCTGGACCGCACGCCGCTGACGCAAGCCGAGCTCTGGGGCGCGCTGCTGCCCTGGATCATCGTCTGCATCATCATGCTGATCTGGGGCAACGGCGCCTTCAAGGCCTGGGCGAACTCGATCTTCACCTGGAACTATCCGGTGCCCGAGCTCGACAAGCTGATCAACAAGATGCCGCCGGTGGCTGCGAAGCCGACGCCGGAAGGCGCGGTGTTCTCGTTCACCTACCTGACCTTCACCGGCACCGGCATGCTGATCGCCGCGATCATCTCCGGCTTCCTGATGGGTGTCGGACCGGGCAAGCTGATCGCGGAATATGGCCGCACCATCCGTCTCTGCGCGATCTCGCTGATCACGATCTCGGCGATGCTCGCGATCGGCACGCTGACCCGGCTGTCCGGCGTCGATGCCACGCTCGGCCTGGCCTTTGCCGCGACAGGCGTGCTCTATCCGTTCTTCGGCACCTTGCTCGGCTGGTTGGGCGTGGCGCTGACGGGATCGGATACGGCCTCGAACGTGCTGTTCGGAAACCTGCAGAAGATCACCTCCGAGCAGCTCGGCCTGTCCCCTGTCCTGATGGCAGCCGCCAACTCCTCCGGTGGTGTCATGGGCAAGATGATCGATGCGCAGTCGATCGTCGTCGCCTCGACCGCCACCAACTGGTACGGCCACGAGAGCTCGATCCTGCGCTACGTCTTCCTGCATTCGATCGTGCTGGCCTGTCTTGTCGGCCTGTTCGTCACCTTGCAGGCCTATGTCTATCCGTTCACGGCGATGGTGCTGAAGTAGCAACACCGTCTGCGACAAAAGCCCCGCGCCGCAGCTGCGGCGCGGGGCTTGCTATGTTTGGAACACATTTGTGCGGGAGCCGTGCTGGCGGTGGTCACGGCCATCGCCTGGAAGGCGAGCCCTGCGCGTGACTGGTGTGAAGGGGAACGATGCAAGTGTTGAAGCGTGGCTGCGCCGTGGCGACGGTGGCGTTGTCGATGTCGGGGCTGGCGCTCGCCGCCGCCTCGGCGGAGGAATTTCCCTTCGGCATGGAGATGACGCTCGATGCGCTGCCGCAGCCCGGCTCGAAGCGGGTGCCGGATCTCGACATCGGCGATAACGGTGACACCGTGCTGGAGCTGTGGTGCAAGGGCGGCAAGGGCCAGTTCTCGGTTGCCGGCAACACCATCGTGTTCATCGCCAGCAAGATCGAGGACCGCAACTGCCCGGCGGCGCGCGCCCAGGCCGACGACGAACTGATCGCGGCGCTGAGCGCGGCGACCAACTGGAAGCGTCAGGGCGACCTGATCATCTTCATCGGGCCGAAGACGCTGCGCTTCCGACTCAATACGAACTGAGGCAGGGCGGTCGCCTGTGAAGATGAAAAGCCGCTGAGACCAGCAACCCTGCTGGTCAGTTACTCCGTCATGCCCGAGCTCGTCCCGCCTGCGCGGCCGCAGCCGCTTCGGCGCGGCGAAGGCCCGGGCATCCACGTCCGTCCCAGGATGCCGATCGGCGTGGATGGCCGGGACAAGCCCGGCCATGACGACCTGGAGAGAGACGTGAGCGCACAACGGGTTGCCATATGCGCCGTGCCAATTGAAGAAAGGGGGCGCGCACCGGTCGACTGCGCGCCCGCCGCTCTTTATTTCCAGACCGAGTTGTCCGCGTCCCAGCGCTTGGCCTTGAAGGCCTTCGCCAGCTCGTCGATGGCGCCGCCATCGTCACGGGTGTCGCCCTCCTCGTCGCCGGATGACTCGTCCGACAGGATCAGCTTGGCGGCGGAGCTCTCGTCGATCGTCGTCGTCGTCGGGCTGCTGATCCACAGCATCAGCGCGTCCGCGCCGCCCGGCTTGTCCGCCGAGACGAGGCCGGTGACCTCGATGACGTCGGTGAGCTCCAGGGCCGGCATCAGCTGGCTCGGCCGCTTCAACGTCAGCTTCAGCTTGCCGCTGACCGGATTCCACGCCGCGCTCGTCGGCTTGGCATTGTAGGTCCGGGCCAGGACGTCGGAGATCGCGTTTGCGAGCTTGTCCTTGTTGATCTTGTCGCCGTCGCGCCAGTCGGCAGCCGCGAAACGGATGGTGCGGTCCATCTCGACGGTGCCGGCGGTCCAGCCGGCCGTCACCACGCCGTTCATGGCCCGCGCCTTCGCGATCAACGCTCCGGCGCGGTCGGGGTCGACCGTCATGCTGATGGTCTGCTCGCCCGCGCGCAAGGCATCGCAGTTCACGATCAGGCTCGACAGCGAAACTTCGACGTTCTCGCCCTTCAGGCTCTTGAGGAAGTCGGTCATGGCGTCGAGCTTGAGCCGGACCGAGACCGCCTCGGGCGAGACGTCGGTGAAGTCCTTCGGCTGGGCGCTGATGCCGTCGTCGCTCGACTGGCTCTCCTGGAACTCCTTCTCGCTGACGTCGGAGTTGTCGGTCGACGCCACCTCTGTGACGCTCTTGCCGATCGTGATCTGGCCGCGGAACTCGAACGTGTCGCCGGTCGGCTTGCGATTCAGCTTCACCGTGACCGGCTCCTTGGCGCCGTTGCTCTGGGTCGCGCCGGTCAAGGTCTGGCCGTTGACCGTGAGGCTGACCACGAAGCGGTCCTTGCGATCCGAATTCTTTGCGACGGGATAGCAGACGTCGAGCGTGGCGGCGGTGACGGTCTTGCCCTGGCGCGTCTCCTTCAGGATCACGTCGGCATTGCCGTCCATCAGACCGTCGATCGCGGTGAAATACCGCGTCTCGTTGGCGGGGGCCTTGGTCCCGCTCTTGCTCTGGGCCCAACCGAGTTCCGGCGCGGCCGCTACAATCACGGCCAGCGCAAGCAAAATCGCGCGCATCTGAAAATCCTTGTGGGGGCAGAATCGGCCTTAAGCTGTAGCGCCGATTTGCGGTCGCTGCACCCCCGGCGCGGACACTCGGCCAAAAAGAAGGCCGCCCGGAGGCGGCCTTCCTGAATGTGAGATGTCGAAAGCAGGGCTCAGAAGCCCATGCCGCCCATGCCACCCATGCCGCCGCCGGCCGGCATCGCGGGAGCCGCATCCTTCGGCAGCTCGGCGACCATGGCCTCGGTGGTGACCAGGAGACCGGCGACCGACGAGGCGTCCTGCAGCGCGGTGCGGACCACCTTGGCCGGGTCGATGATGCCCTTGGCAACCATATCGACATAGTCCTCGGTCTGCGCGTCGAAGCCGAAGGTCTCGGACTTCTCGTCCAGGATCTTGCCGACCACGATCGAGCCTTCGACGCCGGCGTTCTCGGAGATCTGGCGAATCGGAGCCTCGAGCGCCTTCAGCACGATGTTGATGCCGGCCTGGACGTCCGAGTTGGCGTTGGTGATGCGGCCGACCGCCTTCTTGGCGCGCAGCAGCGCCACGCCGCCGCCGGGGACGATGCCTTCCTGCACCGCAGCGCGGGTCGCGTTGAGGGCGTCCTCGACGCGGTCCTTCTTCTCCTTGACCTCGATCTCGGTCGCGCCGCCGACGCGGATCACCGCGACGCCGCCCGCGAGCTTGGCGAGACGCTCCTGCAGCTTCTCACGGTCGTAGTCCGAGGTGGTCTCCTCGATCTGCGCCTTGATCTGGCCGACGCGTGCCTCGATATCGGCCTTCTTGCCGGCACCGTTGACGATCGTGGTGTTCTCCTTGTCGATCACGACCTTCTTGGCGCGGCCGAGCATCTTCACCGTGACGTTCTCGAGCTTCATGCCGAGATCTTCCGAGATCAGCTGACCGCCGGTCAGGATCGCGATGTCCTCGAGCATGGCCTTGCGGCGGTCACCGAAGCCCGGCGCCTTGACGGCCGCGACCTTGAGGCCGCCGCGCAGGCGGTTGACGACCAGCGTGGCCAGCGCCTCGCCCTCGACGTCCTCGGCGATGATCAAGAGCGGACGGCCCGACTGCACCACGGCTTCGAGCACCGGCAGCATGGCCTGCAGTCCGGACAGCTTCTTCTCGTGCAGCAGCACGTAGACGTCGTCGAGCTCGGCGGTCATCTTCTCGGCATTGGTGACGAAGTAGGGCGAGAGATAGCCGCGGTCGAACTTCATGCCTTCGACGATGTCCACCTCGGTGTCGAGCGACTTGTTCTCCTCGACCGTGATGACGCCCTCGTTGCCGACCTTCTGCATCGCCTGGGCGATCATCTTGCCGATCGCGGCGTCGCCATTGGCGGAGATGGTGCCGACCTGGGCGACCTCGGAGGACGCAGCGACCGGCTTGGCGCGCTTCTCGATGTCCTTGATCACGGCGGCCACCGCGATGTCGATGCCGCGCTTGAGGTCCATCGGGTTCATGCCGGCGGCAACGGCCTTGGCGCCCTCGCGCACGATGGCCTGGGCCAGCACGGTCGCGGTGGTGGTGCCGTCACCGGCGGTGTCGTTGGTCTTGGAGGCGACCTCGCGCAGCATCTGCGCGCCCATGTTCTCGAACTTGTCCTCCAGCTCGATCTCCTTGGCGACGGTGACGCCGTCCTTGGTGATGCGCGGAGCGCCGAAGCTCTTCTCGATGACGACATTGCGGCCCTTCGGGCCGAGCGTCACCTTGACGGCGTTGGCGAGAATGTCGACGCCGCGCAGCATGCGGTCGCGTGCGTCGCCGGCGAATTTGACGTCCTTGGCTGCCATTTCAAAATTCTCCTGGAGTAGACCTCGACGGCGAGGGGCGTGATCGCCCGTCTGTCGCCGGAACGAGGTTGCAGAGCATTTTCGCCCGGGGCGGCTGATCGCCGCCCCCGACAGGTCGGGATCAGGCGACGACGCCCATGATGTCGGACTCCTTCATGATCAGGAGCTCCTCGCCGTCCAGCTTGACCTCGGTGCCGGACCACTTGCCGAACAGCACGCGGTCGCCGACCTTGACGTCGATCGGGATCAGCTTGCCGCTCTCGTCGCGGCCGCCGGGGCCGACGGCGACGACTTCGCCCTGCGAGGGCTTTTCCTTGGCGCTGTCGGGAATGATGATGCCGCCCTTGGTCTTCTCTTCGGCGTCGATGCGCTTAACCACGACGCGGTCGTGCAGGGGACGAAACTTCGATTTGGCCATGACGGATCCCTTTTGGGGTGCTTGGATAAGTGTTGCTGTCGGAGGAAATCTGAATGCGACCACATTTGACGCCCACTTGGCGCCAACTGGCTCGCAGCCTTAGCAATCGCGCCCTCCGAGTGCTAAAGACCGCTCGGGGAAATATGGCTTGCGGCTGTTCCTGTCAAGCAACGGCCAGCCGTTAAGCCGTTCTTGAGGCTGTTAGGGGGATGTTGTCCGGGGCCAGACATGTTAGTGGAGCGGCGTCGTCATCCGACGTCATTGCTCTGACGAGCGTTTTGCGCTTGGTTGCCGGACGGGGCAGCCACGATTCTGTTCCTAAGGGGATGCCATGACGAGTTCACGGTGCGCGCGGCCGGTTGCCAATCTCGCGATCGCGTCGGCGCTCACGATGCTTCTGGGAGCGTGCACGGGCTTCAGCCTGTCGCCGTCGCCCCCCATGCAGACCGAGGCGCCGGTCGAGCCCGAGGTTCCGGCGACGATCCGCCCCGAGGATCTCGTGGGCAAATGGGGCCTCGCCGCCTACAACAATCCGAATGACCGCGCGCGCACCGAGAAGATGGCTCTGGCGCAGTGCAAACAGCCTTACGTCATCGGGGCAGGCACGTCCGGCGGTGTCGTGATGCATCTGGCCGACCAGGCGACTCCCCAGGAACTGCGCCTGAAGGGGTCGGCCAGCGGCAAGAACTACATCGGCCCGGCCGGACCGCCCGGCGGCGAGCAGGACCGCGAGGTCATCTCCTTCGACGGCCGTGTGCTGATCACCCGCTTCGTCGACAAGGATGCGGCGACCCGTTACCAGACGATGGTCTACGTCCGCTGCGGGCCGCGCGCCTGAGATCCGGGCGATCATCCCGCAAAGGTCGAGAGTCGAACGAAAAACGCCGGCGACTGCGCCGGCGTTCTGTACGATGACGTGGCCTGAAGCGGTCGCTGGGACTGGCCGCCGACCTCAGTTGAACATCGCGTCGATGTCGTCCTGCGAGGCGTGGCCGACCTCGCCCGCCGCCTTCGGGCCGTTCAGCAGCCTGGCGTCGCCCTCGCGGGTGTCGACGATCGGCGGCACATGCGCCTTGATGGCGTCGACGCCGCCCCAGATGTCCATCATCACCACGATGTGGTGCTCGATGAACTTCATGGTGGTCATGACCTTGTTGATGCGCTGGCCGGTCAGGTCCTGGAAGTTGCAGGCCTCGAAGATCGAGACCACGCGCTCCTGGATCTCTTCGCTCAGGATCTTCTGCTGGTCCGCCGAGTCCACCTTGGACAGCGCGCTCGCGGCCTGGTCGATCGCCTCCGCGGCTTCGAGGATCTGCTGCGTCGCCTGCTCGGTGCCGCCGACGACCGCGCCGAGCTCGCCGTTGACCTTGGCCATCTCCTCGCCGTTGAAGCTCTTGGCATGGAGGGTCGCGATCTCGCCCTTGGTGCGGTTGATCGCGTCGTGGATCAGGTCGAGCTCGACCTTGAGCTTTTCGCACTGCTCGATCTGGGCACGATAGGTCTCGAGCAGCGCGCGCGCCTCGGCGACCTCGCGTGCGGCGGATTCTTCGATGGCGGCGTTGGCCGTGTTGCTACCTCCGCTGCGGATGGCGTTGGCCATCTGGGAGCGGATCGCGCGCAGCTCGTCCATGATTTCCTTGTGGTTGGGGCCGATCTCGCCGCCCACGAAGTCGGGCTCCGGCATATGGCCGACGATTGCTTCTTCGATACGGAAACGCTTGCGAACAGCCATGATAGTATCCCTGACCTCTTGTTCGGATCAGTTCTACGCAGAGCCTATTTAACATCGCGTTCACGCCAGGAACCGCGGTTGAGCAACGCTGGCGTGCATCGTGCGTCAACTATTAACCATGCCCCGCCGGCCTTCACGCAAAATAAACGCTAGCCATCAAAACCGCCGTCGTATGCAGCGATGGTGAATCCCGGCGCCTCCCGCGTTTACCAAAGCGATCGGGTTTTGCTCTTTATTGACGATACGCGGCGGCGTTGCCGCCTCGCGCGACGAACAGTCTCCAGACGAAACAGTACAGAGTACGTCGATGTTCAAATTATTCTCCACGGCGCTGCTGGCCGGCGCATGCGCATTCTATTCAGGTCTGGATCGGGCGGCGGCCCAGGGGTTTCAGCAGCCGACCGTGATCTACAGCGGGCCGCCGCAGCAATCCGCGCCGGTGCGCACCGCCTATGTCGAACGCTCGCGCATGGGTGGCGGCTTCATCGAATTCCTGTTCGGGGATCCGCAAGGCGGCCGCGGCGCGCCTCCGCCGGGACAGCCGATGTATCAGCAGCAGCCGTCCTATTACGAGCCGCAGCAGCTGGCGCCTGGCATGGTTCCGCAGCAGGGAGTGCCGGATGAGGAGGCCTATGAGCAGACGCAGCGGCCGCTCGATCCGAAGTACGAGAAACAGATCGTTGACTATGACGGCAAAGAACGGCCGGGCACGATCGTCATCGATACGCCGAACAAGTTCCTCTATCTGGTCCAGGGCGAGGGCAGGGCGCTGCGCTATGGCATCGGCGTCGGCCGGCCCGGCTTCACCTGGTCGGGCGTGAAGACGATCTCGGCCAAGCGTGAATGGCCGGACTGGACGCCGCCGCCGGAAATGCTCGCGCGCCGGCCCGACCTGCCGCGGCACATGGAGGGCGGACCGCAGAACCCGCTCGGCGCACGCGCGATGTATCTCGGCTCGTCGCTGTATCGGATCCACGGGTCGAACGAGCCATGGACGATCGGCACCAACGTCTCGTCAGGCTGTATCCGGATGCGCAACGAGGACGTCATCGACCTCTATGGCCGCGTGAACGTCGGTGCCCGGGTGATCGTGCTCTGACGACCGCCACCGCACGACATCGGCCATTGAAAAAGGCCGCCCATCCGGGCGGCCTTTGCATTCTCGAATTGGCTGCGACCCGGGAGGATCACGCGTAGTCGCTGCCACCGTCGTCGTCGCCATAGCCGTCATCGGAATCGAAGTCGGCCGCGTCGCTGTCATTGCCGTTGTCGTCGTAGTTCGCCTGGTCGAACAGGCCGGCACGACCACTGTCGCCGCCCGAGCGGCCGATGTCGTCGAGACCGGCGTCACGCGCCAGCGACCCGCCGGACTGGTCGCCGCTCCACGGGCTGGCACCGCCGCCGCGCTCCTCGATGATCGTGGTGTCGCCGAACGCCTGATGCGACCCGCCGCCCATCATCGAGCGGATGCCGCCGAGCAACAGTGAGCCGCCGACCATGCCGGCCGCGGCCGCCGCGGCCGTGCCGAGGAATGAGCCGCCTCCGCCGCCGAACATGCCGCCGCGCGGCTGGCCGAAGCCGCCCTGATCGTAGGGGCCGGGCTGACCGGGATAGCCGGGCTGGCCCTGGTAGCCCGGGGGCATCGCCTGGCCGCTGTTCCAGACCGGCCGGCTCGGCAACGGCGGCGGCACGTTAGGGACCGACCCGCGGCTGCCCGCGCCGAAGATGCTGTCGCGCATCGAATCGAGGAAGCCGCCGGACTGAGCCTGCTGCGGGGCCTGGGCGTGCTGCAGCTCCTCGATGCGGGCATTGGCGCGTTTCAAGGCTTCGTCCTGCACCAGCACCGTCTGCACCAGCGCGTAGACGGCATTGGGAGCCCGCTGCAGCGCCTGGGCGATGGCGGCGGCGGCCTCCGGATCACGCGGTGCACTCTCCAACTTGGCAAGCCGGTCGAACAGATCGTCGATGAGTTGGCGTTCTTGCGGTGTCATGTCGTTCTCCTGCCGCTTGCCTTGTTCCGGCGAAGCGCGGCCAAGATTTAGGGGGACTTTGTGGCCCGGCCAGCCGGGGCGCGGATTAAATTTCGGTATGCGACACAGCGTCTCTCGGGCTTGCGCGGCGTTTTGGACCTCCACGCTGCCCGCACCGCAGGAGGAACGCTGCCGAGCGGCTTTTTGTTCGTCGCAGGCCCGCAAGATCCGTTCAGGCCAGCGTCATCCGGCGGCGGTCGAGCAGCGCTGGAAAATGCTCGCCGGCAAGATAGGCGTGCTCGTGCTCGCGCTGGACGGTCAAAGGATCGAGCTCGATCAGGACGTCGTCGACGAAGCCGGGATGGCACATCACCAGCCCGTCCTCCGGCAGCTCGTCCAGAAAGCCGTCCATCAACGTGGCGAAATCCGAGGTCTTGCTGAAATCATAGGCGCCGGCGAAAGCGGGATTGAAAGCGATCTCGGCCCGCTTGGCATGACGGCGGAATTGCGCGCTCAGGACGTCCAGCAGCAGCGCCTTCGGTGCCGTCAGCCGCTGCATCAGCGGCACGTTCCGCCCGCCCTGACGCACCCAGGCCGCTGGCGCGGCTTCCTTGACCGCGGCGAGGAAGCCCTCGCGCACCTGCGGATAGAGCTGGGCATGCTGATGGCCGTCGACGAAATCCGGGGCGCGGCCGAACAGCTCGCCGAACGCCGCAAGCTGGACCAGCACCTCGGCGCGGATCAGCTCGGGATCGAGCCGGCGGGACATTCCGGCGCGCAGCAGCTTGGGAAAGGGCAGGAACATGCCGCCTTCCGACGGGCGGAAGTGCATGGTGAGGGGGCGGAACGGCGCGGTCAGCGTGACGTGCAGGCCGATGGCGCAACGCGGGCGGTCGGACGCGACCCTGGTCAGCTCCGCCACCTCGTCGCGCCCGATCGCGGCGCCCACCGTCATCACCGAGGTGGCGTTCAGCCGGCCGCGCGCGATCAGGTCCCGGATGGCGCTGTTGACCCCGGGGCTGATGCCATAGTCATCGGCGCACAGCCAGATGCGCCGGTGCGGCGTCGCGCTCATTCGGCGGCGTTCCTCTCGGCGCCGTCGCTCCGTGCATCGAGCGCTGCATGCTTCTCGCTGTGCTCGGCGACGAAGTAGATCGGCCGTGCCTTCAGCTCGGACAGGATCTTGCCGATATACTCGCCCATGATGCCGATCATGATCAGTTGCACGCCGCCGATCGTCATCAGGCCGACCATCAGCGAGGGATAGCCCGGCACCGATTTGCCGCTGACGACGGTCTCCCAGAGGATGGAGAGCCCGAACAGGAAGGCCGCAGAGGCCAGCAGGATTCCGAGCAGGCTGGCGAAGCGCAGCGGGGCGACCGAGAACGAGGTCAGCCCTTCAATCGACAGGCCGAGCAGGCTCGTCAGGTTGAAGGTCGTCACGCCGTGGGCGCGCGCCGCGGGCTCATAGTCGACGCGGATTTGGCGGAAGCCGATCCAGCTCGCGAGGCCCTTGAAGAAGCGGTTGCGTTCAGGGAGCTGCCGCAGCGCGGCCACCGCGCGCGGCGACAGCAGGCGGAAGTCGCCGGCATCCTCCGGAATCTTCTGCCGCGCCCCCCAGTTGATGAGCGCGTAGAAGCCGTGAACGGCGACCCGGCGCAGGAACGGCTCGTTGTCGCGATGCGCCTTGGCGGTATAGACGACGTCGTAGCCGTCCTTGATCCAGTGCGTGACGAGTTGCTCGATCAGGGCCGGCGGATGCTGGCCGTCGCCGTCCATGAACATCACCGCGCCGCGCCGGGCATGATCGAGGCCGGCCATCAGCGCGGCCTCCTTGCCGAAATTGCGCGACAGCGACACGACCTGCACATCGAGCGCATCGGCCTGCAGCGTGCGGGCAATCGCGAGCGTGTTGTCGCGGCTGCCATCGTCGACATAGACGAGCTCACAGGCGAGACCGAAGCGCTGACGCAGGGTGCGTGCGAGATTATTCAGCCGCTCGTGCAGCACCGTCAGTCCCGCGCCCTCGTTATAGACGGGGATAACGATCGACAGTCCCTGCGACGCGGCGTCGGCCGCGGTCGTGGTCAGGTCGGACACGTCAGTTCCCAGCATTGCTCAGAGTCCTCGTTCTCCTACCAACATATGGTAGTCGCGCTCACCTGTCGCTACGATGAACGGCGATTTATGATCGCAGGAAGGCCTCGAGGCGGGCAAACAGCGGATTCTCGCGGTCGAGCACGTAGTCCAGCGAGGCGACCGAGACGGTCTCGGCGCCATGTGCGCGCAGAAAGCTGCCGAGCGCGTAGATCTGCGCCGGCGGGCAGTGCAGGGTGAGCATGCCGGACGAGGTCGGGCCGCCGAACGGCGCCACCACGCCGAAGCGGCTGTGCGCCTCGCTCAGCATTGCTGCGTCGCACCCTTTGAAGCGGGTGCGGACCTCGCGGTATTTGCTGGCGCGGGCGCGGGCATGGATGTGGTCGAGAATGATCCGGGCGCTCTCGCGCGGACCCTCCGACCAGTCGGCGTCGCGCGAGGCGACGAGATTGGCCTGGCTGCGCAGGATCACGCCGTCGTCGAGCACCTTCAGCCCGTTGGCCACCAGCGTCGAGCCGGTGCTGGTGATGTCGACGATCAGCTCGGCGGTGCCGACCGCGGGCGCGCCCTCGGTGGCGCCGGCGCTCTCGACGATGCGGTAATCGACGATGCCGTGGGCGGCGAAGAAGCTGCGCGTCAGGTTGATGTACTTGGTGGCGACGCGCATGCGGCGATTGTGCTGGGCGCGGAAACCGGTGGTGACGTCGTCGAGATCGGCCATGGTGCGGACGTCGATCCAGGCCTGCGGCACCGCGACGACGACGTTGGCGCCGCCGAAGCCGAGCGTGTCGATCAGCAGCACGCGCTTGTCGGCATCGGTGATGCTCTCGCGCACGAGATCCTCGCCGGTGACGCCGAGATGCACGGTCCCGCGCGCCAGTTGCGAGGCGATCTCACTCGCAGAGAGATAGGCGATCTCGACATTGTCGAGACCTGCGATGGTGCCGCGATAGTCGCGCGCGCCGCCGGGCTTGGACAGGTTCAGCCCGGCCCGTCCGAAGAAGGCTTCGGCATTCTCCTGCAGACGTCCCTTGGAGGGAACGGCGAGGACGAGGGGGCCGCTCATGATGCTCTCCCGCGCGCGGCCTTGCCCGCGGCGCTGCTCTGGGCCAGCCGCTCGATCCAGATCGAGAAGCCGACAGCCGGAATCGACGAGGCGGCGCCGAGCTGGCTCAGCAGGCCGTCATAACGGCCGCCGGCGACCAGCGGCTCGTCGCCATTGCCTGGGTGGTGCAGCTCGAACTCGAAGCCGGTGTAGTAGTCGAGGCCGCGGCCGAACGAGGTGGCGAAGCGCACCTTGGCGATGTCGATACCGCGCTGGGCCATGAAGCCGGCGCGCGCCTCCAGCGCATCGATCGCCGCCGAGATGTCGAGCCTGGCATCGGCGGCGAGGGCGCGAAGCTGCTGGACGGCTTCGGTCGGGCTGCCGCTGATGGCGAGGAAGCGCTTGATACGGTCCAGCGCGTCACGCGGCAGCGCGCCGCTCTTCAGGGTGGACTGCTCGAGGAAGCGGTCGGCGATCTCCGCCACCGTGCGGCCGCCGACGGCGGTGGCGCCGGCAATCGACATCAGGTCGGTGACCAGGGCGAGCGCCGCCTTGCGGTCGGAGCCGGCCAGAGCGGCGAGCACGCCCTCATACTCGTTGCGCGGCGCCACCGAGGCGATCGCCAGCCGCTCGAGGTCCTGCGCCAGGGTGCGCTTGCGGTTGAAGTCCTTGATCAGCCGCCGCCGCCAGACCGGATAGAGGTCGAGCGCGTCGATGAGAGCCGTGAACAGCGCGACGTCGCCGGTGCGGATCTCCACCGCGGCAAGGCCGGCAGTGGCGGTGGCCTCGATCGCCAGCGCCAGCATCTCGGCATCGGCGGCGGGCCGGTCCTGGCGGCCGAACGATTCGATGCCGGCCTGCAGGAACTCGCTCGGGCGGCCCTCGCGGTAACGGAATACTGGACCGAGATAGCTGAAGCCGGCCGGCTGCCCGGCGCGGGCCGAGGCGAGGTAGTCCCGGGCGACGGGAATGGTCAGGTCGGGGCGCAGGCAGAGCTCTTCGCCGGCGGCGTCGCCGGTCAGGTAGAGGCTCTTGCGGATGTCCTCCCCGGACAGGTCCAGGAACGGCTCGGCCGGCTGCAGGATCGCCGGCTCGGCCCGCTGATAGCCGGCCTGGGCGAAGGATTGCAGCAGCGTGTCCGCCCACGCGGCGGGTCCGGTCGGAGCGGGTCCGGTCATGGCGATTCGAGTTCCAAAGTGGATTGGGCGCCCGCTGGGAGCGGCGGCTGCCCCTTAGCATGGCCGTTTGACGGTTTCGACTGCGAATGGCCCCGGCGCGCCACAATTGGCCGGAAGACCTTAACCGCGGGCTCCGGTCCAGTCCCCGAGGGTGGCCTGGATCACGGCGAGGGCGGCAACGCCGGCCGTATCCGCGCGCAGGATGCGCGGACCCAGGGCCAGCCTGATCACGCGCGGCTGGCGCAGCAGCAGCGTCCGTTCATCCTCGGCAAAACCGCCCTCCGGCCCGATCAGCAGGTCGATGCCGGCCACAGCCTTGGTTCCGTGCAGCGCCTGCAGCGGATCGGCCAGCTCGGCCGCCTCATCGCAGAACACCAGCAGCCGCTCAGGCTGCCGCTGCGCGAGGAAGCGCTCCAGCGGCACCGGGTCCCTGACCTCGGCGAGGCTGAGGATGCCGCATTGCTCGGCGGCCTCGACCACGTTGGCGCGCATGCGCTCGCCATTCACGCGCGACACCTGGGTGTGCCGGGTGATGACCGGCTCCAGGCGCGCGGCGCCCATCTCGACCGCCTTCTGCACCATGTAGTCCAGCCTCGCGTGCTTGAGCGGCGCGAAGACATAGGCGATGTCCGGCAGGTGATCCTGCGGCCGGCTCTGCTGCTGGATCGTCAGGGCGTCAGCGCGCTTGCGGCCCTCGATCACGGCCCGCCATTCGCCGTCGCGGCCGTTGAAGACCAGCACGTGATCGCCGGCGCCGAGGCGCAGGACGTTGCCGAGATAATTGCCCTGGTTGCGGTCGAGCGCGACCGAGCCGCCCTCCTGCAGAGGGGCGTCGACGAACAGGCGCGGGGCGGTGAAGTCGTATGCGGGCATGGAGCGAAGCGATGGCTATGACGGACGTTGCTTACCGGACCCCGCGCCGGCCGCAAAGCAGGCGGAGCCGTCACGGGGTGTTGTCTCAGGTACTGGCGATGGCGCCTTTCGGCCGTGCTGTCGACAGATTTTACCGCTTCGATCCCGCGGGTCGTCCCTTGGGACGGACATCCGACGATTCCGTGAGCCTCGATGCGGAGAACGGCCTTGATCTTGAGACATTCGACTTCGGCGCTTGCGATCTGGGCGCTTGCCGCGACCATCGCCGTGATGGTCGCTGCGCCGTCCCGGGCCGACGACAAGGCGGTCGCCGCGCCGCCGCAGCGGGCGGCGCCCGCGGTTTCGGGCGGCGCCGGCGTGGCTGGCTTTCGCCCGCCCGAAACCTGTCTGAAGGAGTTCACTCCGCTGCGGGACGAGACCGCGCGCCGGGCCAAGCTGCTCAAGGCGGCGACCGAGCGGCGCTTTGCGCCCGGCGAGGCCTGTCAGCTGGTGCATGACTACGAGCTCGCCCAGACCAAGATGATCGACTACGCCGTCGCGCATGCCTCGCTCTGCGGGATCCCGGCCAAGATCACCGATCAGTTGAAGGCGAATCACGAAAACACCCTGACCGTGATGCGCAAGGTGTGCACGGCGACGTGATCCCTCGCGGCGGGCAGGTCGCCGCCCGCCGCCGACTGGCTATTCCGTTCATCGGGCGTGCAGGGCGCAGACCGAACCCGATGCCCGGGCCTGACGTCCGTGGACGGGATTGCATGCCGGTCTGGAACCCGGCTGCGTCCCTCCGCCGCGGATGTGATCAAATCCGCGGTTGTGCTGGACGGACGAGAATCGTAAAAGCCCCGGATCGGATCGTGCTTTCATCCGGAAGTGTTGAGGATTCTTGGTCTTACCGGAGAACCAGCCTTGATCGTCCGCCAGTCTTTCATGCCGCTCGCCATTGCCGCCCTGGTGCTCTCCACAGGGCAGGTCGTCGCGCAGAGCTCGTTTCCCGCGCCGATGCCCGGCCAGGCCCAGACCAGCAACTCGCCGTTTCCGCCCATCAACGGCGCGGCGCCAATGCGGGCTGCGGCTCCGTCGAGCCCGTTTCCGAGCCCCGGCGGCTCCGCGTTCGGTGGCGGCGGCGGTGGCTTTGCGCCTCCGCCGATGGGGGCTGCGCCGCAGGGCGGTCCGCCCGAAAGCTGCATGAAGGAGTTTCTGCCGCTGCGCGAGGAAGCCGAGCGTCGCGGCAAGCTGATCAAGGCGGCGAGCGACCGCAAGGCCTCGCCCGACGAGGCCTGCAAGCTGATCGCGAATTTCGGCAAGGCCGAAGTCAAGATGATCAAATATGTCGAGGCGCATTCGGCGAGCTGCGGCATTCCCCAGCAGATCGCCGACCAGCTGAAGGCCGGTCACAAGAACACCGACGCGCTGGAAAAGAAGGTCTGTGCCGTGGCGGCGCAGATGCAGTCGGGGGCTGGAAGGCCCGCGGCTCCGAGCCTCAGCGACGTGCTGGGCTCGTCGGCCGCGCTGCCTGAAGCCAACGCGACGAAGAAGGGCGGTTCCGCCTTCGACACCATGACCGGCAACGTCCTCACCCGATGAGCACCACCGCCGTCCGCGTTGCTGACGCGACCGGCAACTGGGTCGACACGCTGGCGCCGGTGTGGAGCCGGCCTTACCTGCGGCTCGCCCGCTTCGATCGCCCGATCGGATCGTGGCTGCTGCTGATGCCGTGCTGGTGGTCGGCCGCCCTCGCGGCCGGGATCGGCGGGAATCTGTCCATGCTGCCGGCGTGGATCGCGCTCTATTTCGTCGGCGCGTTCGTCATGCGCGGCGCCGGCTGCACCTGGAACGACATCACCGACCGCGATCTCGACGCCAAGGTGGAGCGCACCCGTTCGCGCCCGATTCCCGCCGGCCAGGTCGGCGTGAAGCAGGCGCTCGCCTTCCTGGTGGTCCAGGCCCTGATCGGCTTGGCGGTGCTGCTGCAATTCAACCGCTTCGCGATCGCGACCGGCATCGCTTCGCTGCTGATCGTCGCGATCTATCCGTTCATGAAGCGCGTCACCTGGTGGCCGCAGGTCGTGCTGGGTCTCGCCTTCTCGTGGGGCGCGCTGATGGGTTTTGCGGTCGCGTTCGGCCGCATCGATGCAACCGCGCTGCTGCTCTACGCCGGGTCGATCGCGTGGGTGATCGCCTATGACACGATCTACGCGCATCAGGACGCCGAGGATGACGCGCTGATCGGCATCAAGTCGACCGCGCGCCTGTTTGCCGAGCGCACGCATCTGGCGCTGGTCATCTTCTACGGTCTGGCCGTCATGCTGATTGGCGCCGCGTTCGCGACGGCCCACGTGCATGTCGCGGCGTGGCTCGGGCTCGCGGGCTTTGCCGCCCATCTCGGCTGGCAGATCCGGCGTCTGGATATCGCCGATCCGGCGCTGTGCCTGCGCATCTTCAAATCGAACCGCGATGCCGGACTGCTGCTGTTCGCCGGACTGCTGGTCGACGCCGTGCTGCGTGCAAGCTGATCAGTTGCGCGCGATGATCTCGCGCTCGCCGCGATGGATCGAGGCGGGATTGAGCTGATAGCCGACACGGCGTCGCATCAGGAAGCGCGGGCGGCGCGAGCGGATCGCGTTGCGGCGGCGGCGGCGCGGCGTGGCCTCGCGGCGCGTGTCCTGCAACTGGGGCAGCGCGAACGTCTCGCTCCACATCGCCCACGCAGCAACGATCTCGGTCTGGTCGTCGCTGACGCAGAGCGGGATGGTCAGGGAAGGGTCGCGGTGGACGAGCACCAGCATCACCTGCGTGGCGTCGATGTCGCGCACGCCGATGCCGAGGAAGTCGCTGACGCGGAGGTTCAGGGCCATGCGCATGCCGCTGACGGCACGACGCAGGACCACGCGCTCCCGGTGCAGTTCGATCTGCCGGATCCCGCCATCGGCACGGGTATCGTGCGCGCTGTACGAGACGGGCAGGGAAAGAGGGTCGAGCCGCAGGACGCGGCCCGACCCAGCGGAATTGCTTCCGCCTGTTGCTGTTTGACGCCTCACGGCTTGGTCTCCCCGCCGGGATTATGCTCCCGGTCGATGCGTGTGACCTTGCCACGCAGATCGCCCGTATCGGCTTAACAAGCCTGGTTAATCAGATCTCACGCATGATCCTCTTACCGTCATGATTGACAAGCGCTTGCCCCGCATGATTGACGAGACCTTGCCGATTTGCCGACAATCCGATGTGCCGTCTGCCGTCCTGCTTGAAGTCGGCGTGAACAGGCCACATTTCGTTTGGATTGAGCCGTCTTCGCCCACCTGACATCGATCGGATCGTGTTCGTGACCTCTTCCCCAGCCTCATCGTCGACCTCCGCCCAATCAGATCTGCTCGACCAGTCCGCCCTGCGAACGCTCGCCGAGCGGCTGGTGGAAGCCGCGAGGAGGGCCGGCGCCGATGCCGCCGACGCCATCGCGGTGCGCGGCATCTCGCTAGGCGTCGAGGTCCGTGACGGCCGTGTCGAGGAATCCGAGCGCTCCGAGGGCGACGATGTCGGCCTGCGCGTGCTGGTCGGCAAGCGCCAGGCCGTGGTGTCGACCAACGATGTCAGCGGCGACGGTGTCGCGCGGCTGGCCGAGCGGGCGGTGGCGATGGCGCGGGTGGCGCCCGACGATCAATATGTCGGCCTCGCCGATCCCGCGCTGCTGGCGCGCGACATTCCCGAACTCGATCTGCTCGATCCGCAGATTCCCTCGACCGCAGAGCTGGAGCGCCGTGCCCAGGAGGCGGAGGCCGCCGCGCTCGGCGTGAAGGGCGTGACGAAGTCCGGTGGTGCGTCCGCCTCGACCGGCATCGGCGGCATGGTGCTGGTCACGAGCGACGGTTTTCACGGCGCCTATCTGCGCTCGAGCCAGAGCATCTCGACGACCGCCATTTCCGGTGAGGGCACCGGAATGGAGCGCGACTACGACTACACGGCGGCTCCGCACGGCGCCGACCTGCTGGCGCCCGCGGCCGTCGGGCGCAGCGCCGGCGAACGCGCGGTGGCGCGCGCCAATCCGCGCAAGGTTGCGACGTGCCAGGTGCCGGTGGTGTTCGATCCCCGCGTGTCCGGCTCGCTGGTCGGACATCTGGTCGGCGCCATCAATGGTGCCTCGATCGCGCGCAAGACCAGCTTCCTCAAGGACAAGCTCGGCGCGCAGCTGTTCGCCAAGGGCATCCGCATCATCGATGATCCGCTGCGCAAGCGGGGCTTGCGGTCGCAGCCGTTCGACGCCGAGGGCGTGAAGGTGAAGCAGACCGCGCTGGTCGACGATGGCGTGCTGACGACGTGGCTCCTCGATTCGGGCACCGCGCGCGAGCTCGGCATGGTGACGACCGGGCATGCCCATCGCGGCGTGTCGTCGTCGCCTTCGCCCGGTCCGTTCAATCTGCATCTCGAAGCCGGCGTCGTGACAGCCAAGGAGCTGATCTCGGACATCAAGCAGGGCTTCTACGTCACCGACCTGATCGGCTCGGGCGTCAACGGCGTCACCGGCGACTACAGCCGTGGCGCGTCCGGCTTCTGGATCGAGAATGGCGAGATCGGCTATGCCGTGAGCGAGGTGACGATCGCCGGGCATCTGTTCGAGATCTTCAAGTCGATGACGCCCGCCAGCGATCTGGAATTCCGCTATGGCGTCAATGCGCCGACGGTGCGCATCGAAGGGTTGACGCTTGGCGGACGGTGAGATCGGGAAACCGGACGACACGAGCCTGGCGGCGGACGCCGGGCTCCTCAAAGAGGCGGTGCGCGAAGCCGGCGAGCTCGCACGTTCGATGTTCGGAACGGAGCTGCGCAAATGGACCAAGGGGGCGTCGTCGCCCGTTTCCGAAGCCGACATGGCGGTCAATGCGCTGCTCGAACGCAGGCTGCG
This sequence comes from Bradyrhizobium sp. HKCCYLRH3073, assembly GCF_051167995.1. Classification (NCBI taxonomy): domain Bacteria; kingdom Pseudomonadati; phylum Pseudomonadota; class Alphaproteobacteria; order Hyphomicrobiales; family Nitrobacteraceae; genus Bradyrhizobium; species Bradyrhizobium sp. HKCCYLRH3073. Next base: position 229,535 of record NZ_JBNPUD010000010.1, on the reverse strand, counting down.
ATCCGCAACGCCGGATTACGGCTGGCTGTCCGAGGAGAGCGCGGATGATCGGGCGAGACTTGGTCGATCGCGGGTCTGGATCGTCGATCCGATCGACGGCACGCGGTCCTATCTCGGCGGCCGCAACGACTGGTGCGTGAGCGTTGCGCTGGTCGAGCACGGTGCGCCGATACTCGCCGCCGTGCATGTCCCGGTCAGCGAGGAGTTCTTCTTCGCCGCGCGCGGTAGCGGCACCACGTTGAACGAACAGCCGGTTCGGGCTGCACCTGGACGCGAGCTCGATTTCTCGCGCGTGGCCGGCCCGAAACCGCTGGTTGAGCGGCTGGCTCCGGACGCGGCGCGGATTGAGCTGCATCCGCGAATCGGCTCGCTGGCGCTGCGCCTGTGCCGTGTCGCGCATGGCGGGCTCGATGCCGCTTTTGCAGGCGGACAAAGCCGCGATTGGGACCTTGCGGCGGCTCATTTGATCGTGCAGGAAGCGGGTGGTAAAATGACCGCGTTGTCCGGCGAGGCGATCCTCTATAATCGTCCGGAAGTGGTGCACGGGGTGCTGGTGGCAGCGGGCCGCGACCGACATGCTGACATCGTCGCTCAGTATCGCAGGTTACCGCCGGACTGACGCCCCTGGATCGCACCCTCCATTTCGCCTGCAAGGCGCTGATTAGGAAACGATACCGATGACAGATAGCGCCTCGCAGCAGCTCCTTCACCTCGTGATCGGCGGCGAGCTCATCAACCTCGACAAGAACGAATTCAAGGATCTCGACAAGGTCGACATCGTCGGTGTCTATCCGAACTACGCGGCGGCCCACGCCGCCTGGCGAGCCAAGGCGCAGATGACGGTCGACAACGCCCATATGCGCTATTTCATCGTTCACCTGCACCGGCTGCTCGATCCCGGTCAGGACGCGAAGTAAGACGCAAAGCTCGTCACTTGAAACATCTGGTTCGCAATACGCTGCGCAGCGGCTGGTTCCAGCGCGCCGTCGGGTTCCTCGCCGCCGAGTACCTGCGTCTGGTGTGGCTGACCAACCGCTTCACCTATGAGCCGCCCGAGGTCTACGATATCGTCGAGCCGCAGATGCCGGCGATCTTCGCGTTCTGGCACGGCCAGCATCTGCTGACCCCCTTCATCAAGAACAAGCCGAGCTATCGCGCCAAGGTGCTGATCTCCCGCCATCGCGACGGCGAGTTCAACGCGATCGCGGCGGAGCGGCTCGGCATCGGAACCATCCGCGGCTCCGGCGATCACGGCTCTTCCTTCCACCGGAAAGGCGGAGTAGGAGCTTTCAAGGAGATGGTGCGGGCGCTCGAAGACAACTATAATGTTGCATCGACCGCCGATGTGCCGAAGCGCGCGCGGATTGCGGGTCTCGGCATCATCATGCTCGCGCGTGAAACAGGACGTCCGATCATGCCGTTCGCAATGGTCACGAGCCGCTTCATCCGCCTGAAGAACTGGGACAGCACCACCATCAATTTGCCATTCGGCCGCGGCGCATTGGTGGGAATCAAGGAAATCAACGTGCCGCGCGATGCCGACGCCGCGATGATGGAAGAGGCGCGTCTCGACCTCGAGGCGACGCTGAACCAATGCATGCGCCGCGCCTATGAGATCGTCGGCCGTCCCGAGGCCTGTCCCCCGCCGGTCGCGTCGGGAGCATCGAGTGCCTAGCCCGCTGCCGATGGCCCTGCGTGTCTACCGCGGGTTGTCCTCGGCGGCATCGCCGCTTGCGCCGGCCCTGATCAGGCAGCGGCTCAAGCATGGCAAGGAGGATCCGGAGCGGACCGACGAGCGTCGCGGCCTGAGCCACGACACCCGCCCGCTGGGTCCGCTGGTCTGGATTCACGGCGCCAGCGTCGGCGAGGTGCTCGCGGCGGCGGCACTGATCGAGCGGCTGCGTGAGCTCAACATCCGCATCCTCATCACGTCCGGCACCGTGACCTCGGCCGCGATCGTGGCCAAGCGTTTCCCACCCGACGTGATCCACCAATACGTGCCCTATGACACGCCGCGCTTCGTCGAGCGGTTTCTCGATCATTGGCGTCCCTCGCTCGGGCTGTTCATCGAGTCCGATCTCTGGCCCAACCTGATCCTGGCCGGTGCCTCGCGGCGGGTGCCGATGGTGGTGATCAACGGCCGCATGTCGCCGCGCTCGTTCCCGCGCTGGCGCCGCATGTCCGGCACCATCTCCGCTTTGCTGGGACGCTTTGATCTCTTCCTGACGCAGTCGCAGGCGGATGCCGACCGGTTCTCCGCGCTCGGCGCGCGCAACGTCATCACCACCGGCAATCTCAAGCTCGACGTGCCGGCGCCGCCCGCCGATCCGGCGAAGCTCGATCGGCTCACGGCGATGACGCGCGGCCGTCCGGTCGTCGTCGCCGCCTCCACGCATCCCGGCGAGGACGAGATCCTGATCGCGGCCCATAAGGCCTTGTCCGCGGCCTATCCGTCGCTGCTCACCGTGATCGTGCCGCGCCATCCGCATCGCGGCCCGGCGGTCGCGGAGCTTGTCGCAAGCGCCGGCCTGCAGGGCGCCTTGCGGTCGCGCGAGGACCAGCCGCTCGCCGGCACCGACATCTACGTCGCCGATACCATGGGTGAGCTCGGCCTGTTCTACCGGCTGGCGCCGGTCGTGTTCATGGGCGGGTCGCTGGTCGAGCATGGCGGCCAGAACCCGATCGAGGCGGTCAAGCTCGGCGCGGCGATCGTGCATGGCCCGCACGTGTTCAATTTCACCGACGTCTACGAGGCGCTGGACAAGGCCGGGGGAGCCCGGCTCGCCCACGATCAGGAGGCGCTGATCCGGCAGCTCCGGCAGCTGCTCGCCGATCCCGCAGCCGGCAACAGCCTGGTTGCGGCAGGCACGCGCGTCGTCGATCAGCTCGGTGGCGCGCTGGAGCGGACGCTGTCGGCGCTCGAGCCGTATCTGTTGCAGGTCAGGCTCGAGATGGGGGCCGCCGGCGATGCGTGAGCCGGCCTTCTGGCATCGGCCGCCCTCCTGGCAATCGCGTCTGCTGTCCCCGCTCTCGACACTCTACGGTGCCATTGCCGCACGCCGCATGGCGCAAGTCGGAGTCGATGCAGGCCTGCCGGTGATCTGCGTCGGCAATTTCCATGTCGGCGGCGCCGGCAAGACGCCGACCGTGCTGGCGCTGACCGACATGCTGCGTGACCTCGGCGAGCGGCCGGTGGTGCTGAGCCGTGGCTATGGCGGCCGGCTGCACGGTCCCGTGGCCGTCGATCCCGCTATCCATCAGGCGGCCGATGTCGGTGACGAGCCGCTGATGATGGCCGTGCGGGTGCCGGTCGTCGTCTCGCGCGACCGCGCCGACGGCATCGGCCTCGTCAAGGCGCAGGGCGCCTCGGTCATCCTGATGGACGATGGCTTCCAGAATCCGTCGATCACCAAGGATCTCGCGCTGATCGTGATCGACGGCGCGCGCGGCCTCGGCAATGCCGAGGTGTTTCCCGCCGGACCGTTGCGCGCGCCGCTGCCGCCGCAACTGGCGCGCACCGACGCGTTGGTCGTGATCGGCGGCGGCCGAGCCAGCGATCTGGTCGCTGCGCGTGTCTCGGCGGCCGGCAAGCCGGTGTTCTCGGCCGCGTTGCAGCCCGATGCAAAGGTCGTGGCGGCGTTGCAGGGCAGGCCGCTGCTGGCGTTTGCCGGGATCGGCGATCCCGCCCGCTTCTTCCGCACCCTTCGCGGCGCGGGTCTCGACGTCAGGCGCGAGCGGGCCTTTCCGGATCACCACCCATTCACGACAGGCGACGTCGCAGCCCTCGCCAACGAAGCGAGGCGTGATGGATTTGCCCTGGTGACCACGGAAAAAGATCTCGTGCGGTTCCGCGGACATGAGGCCGCGCCCGATGTCATGGCATTCCCGGTCACTTTGCAGTTCGACGATCTCGCCGCGTTGCGCGCGCTGGTTGTGCAACGACTGGCAGCGAAGCGTAAAGGTCAGCCGTTGGCCTTCAATGCGCCCGGATAATGCCGCTGCAGCACGGCGGTCGGCACGGCGTAGGCTTCCTGCAGATCGACACTCCAATACTTCAGCTCGTCCAGCGGAATCCGCACATCGGTGACCGCGCAGCGCACATAGCTTCCCGGTGAGATCACCCGGAAATCGCCATCCAGATACTGCACCTGCGCCTCGCCCTGGCCCGAGGGACCAAACTTGTTGAGCACGTCCGCGATCTCCAATTCCTTGCCGTGAAATCCCTCCGCGAGCGCCGCACGCACACGACAGGCCGATTTTCGATAGTGTCCTAGCATAGATGGGGGACGCTGTCCCCCCGCGCAAACCCACTGATTTGTGATGCTTCTGCACGAAACTCCGTGCTAGCTAGGTTTCAATATCCGCCGCTTGTCCCGCCCGGCTGGTTTGATGCGCTCCCTCGTCGCCATCGTTGTCTCAATGCTTTGCGCCACGGCGTTTTCAGCCTTGGCTGAGCCGTTGCCGGCGCCCGTCGCGGTCGAGATTCCCTCGGGAAGCTATGTGCTGCGCGCCCAGCTCTACCGGCCGAAGGGGGCCGGCCCATTTCCGGTCGTCGTTGCCCTGCACGGCTGCGGTGGGCTTTCCGGCCGCTCCGAGCCCGTGCTGCCGCGTTATCGCGACTGGGCGGAGGAACTGGTCGGGGACGGCAAGGCCGTCCTGTTGCCGGACAGCTACGGCTCGCGCGGGCTGGGCCCGCAATGCCGCGTCAAGGAGCGTCGTATCAGCGGCCGGCGCGAGCGTGTCGCGGACATCGTGATCGCGCAGAAATGGCTGGCCAAGCAAGCCTGGGCGATGCCCGACCGGGTCAGTCTGGTCGGCTGGGCCAGCGGTGCGAGCGCGCTGTTATGGGCGGTACGCCCGCAATTGCCCCAGCACGTCTCGCCCGATTTCCGCTCGGCGGTGGCGTTCTACCCGGATTGCCGTGCCTCGTCCGGCCTCGGCTGGAGCACGCGCGTCCCGACATTGGTGCTGATCGGCGGGCTGGACGACGTCTATTCGCCGCCCGCATGCCGACAGATGATCGATGGTGCGCGCGGCCGCAGCGCGCTGACCCGCATCGTGATCTATCCCGGCGCCTATCACGATTTCGATCGTGTGAACCTGCCGCTGCATCAGGTTGCCGGCTCGGATGCCGGGGCGCCCGAGCGCGGCCATGTCGGCTCCGATCCCGAGGCGCGCGCCGATGCGCAGAAGCTCGTGGCCGAGTGGCTGGCGCGCTGAGAACCGATCAGAACAGGCTGCCTTGATCGGCGGGATCGGGCGTGCGCTTCGCTGCCGAAGGCTTGGCCTCGCGCGCAGGTTTCGGCGATGACGGCGCTGCCGGCGGAAGCGGGCGGTCCGCGCCCGCCGTGGCCGCGACCTTGCCGTCCGCAAATTCGATCGAGAGCGCGGCGCCGGGACCGATGCTCGCGGCATGGTGCAGCGGGTGGCCGGCCTCGTCACGCACCAGCGCAAAGCCACGCGCCAGCACGCTGCGATAGGACAGGGCGGTGAGGAGCTTTTCGTTCTGGCCGACGCGGGCCGACAGGCGCTGAAGCTGGGTCAGCAACGCGCGCCGCGCCCGCTCGGCCAGACGTTCGGTTCGGTCGCGCTCGCGACCGATGGCCTGGCGCTTGGCCTGCGCATAGGCCTGCCGAGAGGCCTTGAAGCGGGCATCGAGCGCCTCGAACCGCTCGCGCCGCCGGTGCAACTGGCCGCGCGACGATAGCGACAGCCGTTCGGACGACGCGATCAGGCGATGGCGCGACTGCGCGATCTGCGCGTGCAGCACGCGCAGAGTGAGCTTGGCGCTCGCCGCCGCGAACTGGCGGAAGTGCACATGCGTGTTGGTCTTCAGCGCGCGCGGCAGGCTGGCGGCCGCCGAATCCAGCCGCTGCCTGGGAATGGCGAGCAGATCTCCGGCGCCGGGCAGAGCGCGCGCGGCGGCGCGCAGCTCGTTGCGGCGGCTCTCCTGGCCACGCTGCCAGCAGACGCTGACACGGCGCGCGAGGCTTGCGACCTCCTGCATCAGCTCGCTGCGCACCGGCACCGCCATTTCCGCGGCTGCTGTCGGAGTCGGCGCACGTTTGTCCGCGGCGAAATCGATCAAGGTCACGTCGGTCTCGTGGCCGACCGCCGAGATCAGCGGGATCATGCTCTCGGCCGCGGCGCGGACCACGATCTCCTCGTTGAACGACCACAGGTCTTCCAGCGAGCCGCCACCGCGCGCGACGATCAGCACGTCGGGCCGCGGGATCGGCCCGCCCTCGGGCAAGGCGTTGAAGCCGCGGATCGCGGCGGCGACCTGCTCGGCCGAGCCCTCGCCCTGTACCTTCACGGGCCAGACCAGCACGCGCCGGGGAAAGCGGTCCTCGAGCCGGTGCAGGATGTCGCGGATGACGGCGCCGGTCGGCGAGGTGACGACGCCGATCACCTCGGGAAGCCACGGCAGCAATTGCTTGCGCGCGGGATCGAACAGCCCCTCGGCCCCGAGCTTCCGCTTGCGCTCCTCCATCAGCGCCATCAGCGCGCCGATCCCGGCCGGCTCCAGCGCCTCGATGACGATCTGGTACTTCGATGAGTTGGGATAGGTGGTGAGCTTGCCGGTGGCGATCACCTCGAGCCCTTCCTGGGGCTTGAAGCGCATGCGGCCATGCACGCCCTTCCAGATCACCGCCTCGATCTTGGCGCTCTCGTCCTTGAGCGCGAAATAGCAATGCCCCGAGGAATGCGGCCCGCGAAAGCCGGTGATTTCGCCGCGCACCCGGACATGGCCGAACTGGTCCTCGACCGTGCGCTTCAGCGCCGAGGACAGCTCGGTGACGGTGAATTCGGGCGCGTTGGGCAAGGCTTCCGCAGGCGGCATCGCTGGCTGATTCGGTTCGGGGAGCAGCAGCCAAGGTAGGGGCTTTCCGCGTCCGCCGCCAATCAAGCCGTTGTCTTTTCGATAACTCTGTTATACAGAGTACTCTATAAATTGAGTGAGCGGAGGAGAGCATGCGAAGCGGTGCGAAGGTCCTGTTTCGGGCCCTAGGAGGAGCGTTCTGCCTCGTCGGCGTGCTTGCTTTGGTTCTGGCCGCGATGATCGCCACGCCGCTTGCGCGCCCGCCCGAGCTCAAGTCGATCTCGGAGACGGCCGGACGGGTCGACCGCAGCACCATGCCAGGGCTGCAGCGCTTCAGCGCCCGCGATGGCACCGAGCTGGCCTATCGCCATTACCCGGCGCGCGGGGCGGCTGTCGGCAAGGTCGCGATCGTCGTCCACGGCTCCTCCGGCTCCAGCGTCGCCGTGCATGCTCTCGCCGATGCTTTGGCGGCGCGCGGCATCGAGACCTTCGCGCCCGACATTCGCGGCCATGGCGGCTCCGGCACCCGCGGCGACATCGGCTATCTCGGACAGCTCGAAGACGATCTGGCCGACCTCGTCGCCGAGCTCAGGAGGTCGATCCCGGCCCAGCCGATCGTGCTGCTCGGCCATTCCGCTGGCGGCGGCTTTGCGCTGCGCGCGGCGAGCGCCCCGATCCAGGACCTGTTCACGCGCACCGTGCTGCTGTCGCCCTATCTCGGCTACGATGCGCCGACCAACCGTGAGAATTCGGGCGGCTGGGCCGGTCCCGACATTCCGCGCATCCTGGCGCTCGGCATGCTCAGGCGCATCGGTATGCCGTGTCGCGAGGCACTGCCCGTGCTGGCCTTTGCTGTCAGGCCGAACTCGGAGAAATTCCTGGCGCCGACCTACAGCTACCGGCTGTTCCGCAATTTCGCGACCCGCGGCTACAAGGCCGATCTCGCCGCGGCGAAGCACCCGGTGACCGTTATCGCCGGCGCCGATGACGAGCTGATGCTCGCCGACAAATATGCAGATGCGGTGCACGCCGTCGCGCGCGGCGTTGACGTGAAGCTGATCGCGGGCGTCAATCACATGGAGATCGCGTCGGCGCCGCAGGCGGTGAGCGCGATCGCCGAAGACGTGGCTAAGCGCTAGAGGTTCAAACCGCATGATCGACAGCCTGGAAGCCGCGCGGGCGCTCGGCGACATCGAGGATGTGATGAAGCGCGTGCGGCAGTCGCAGATCTATCGGCTGTCGAGCCTGCTGATGATCCTCTGGGGCGTTCTCGTCTTCGTCGGCAATCTCGTGACCTATCTCACGCCGGTCCACGCGGCCAAGGCTTGGCTGACGGTCTATGTCCTCGGCCTCGCCGGATCGGTGGTGTTGGGCGCGGCGGAGAAAGCGCGCTCCGGCGTGCGCAGCTTCGATGTCAGGGCGGTGCTCGCCTTCGTCATGTTCTTCGCCTTCGGTTTCTTCGTCGAGGCGATCGGCCATTTCGGGCCGCGCGAGATGGGCGCGTTCTGGCCGGTCTATTTCATGCTGTTCTACGGCCTCGCCGGATTGTGGTTCGGCGCGGCCTTCACGGTGTTCGGCCTGTGCGTCACCGCGTTGACCCTGGTCGGCTATCTCTTCATCGGCGCGGCTTTCCCGTTGTGGATGGCGTTCGTCAATGGCGGCGGCCTGGTTCTCGGCGGCCTGTGGATGCGGCGGAGCTGACGGCTTGGCGGAGCTCGACGAGATCATCCACCAGCCGCTGCGGCTGAAGATCATGGCGGCGCTGAATGCCCTGCCGGCCGGGGCCGGGCTGGAATTCGTCCGGCTGAAGAAGCTGACCGGCGCCACCGACGGTAATCTCGGCGCCCACATCGACACGCTGGCGCGCGCCGGCTACGTCGCCGTGGACAAGGCCTTTGTCGGCAGGAAGCCGCAGACCATGGTGACGGCCACCGCGGCCGGCCGTGCGGCCTTCGCCCGCTATGTCGCGAACCTGCAGGACATCATTGCCGGCGCAGCCGCGAAGCCGCCGCAGCCATGATTTGACTCCGTTGCGAGGGCCGGGCAATTGGGGCGTCCAAATTGGCCCATCCCTCTGCGACGGCATCGACGATGAACATTCTGCTCCTTGGTTCCGGCGGCCGCGAGCACGCGCTCGCCTGGAAGATCGCCGGCTCGCCGCTGCTCACCAAGCTGTGGTGCGCGCCCGGCAATGCCGGGATCGCCAAGGAGGCCGAATGTGTCGCGCTCGACGTCGCCGATCATGCGGCGGTGATCGCGTTCTGCCGGGCAAACAAGGTGGACCTGGTGGTGGTCGGCCCCGAGACGCCGCTCGCCGCCGGCATCGTCGATGATCTCGAGGATGCCGGCATCAAGGCGTTCGGCCCGTCCAGGCTCGCCGCCAAGCTCGAGGGCTCCAAGGGATACACCAAGGATCTCTGCGCCGAATACGACATCCCGACCGGCGCCTATTCCCGCTTCGACAATGCCCCCGAGGCACTGGCCTATGTCCGCGAGCACGGCGCTCCGATCGTCGTCAAGGCGGACGGGCTGGCGGCCGGCAAGGGCGTCGTCGTCGCCAAGACGGTTGTCGAGGCCGAGGACGCCATCAAGATGATGTTCGAGGGCGGCTTTGGCGTTGCCGGCACCGAGGTCGTCATCGAGGAGTTTCTCGAAGGTCGGGAGGTGTCGTTCTTCGCGTTGTGCGACGGTGAGACCGCGATTCCGCTGGCCTCCGCCCAGGACCACAAGCGGGTGTTCGATCACGACCAGGGACCGAACACCGGCGGCATGGGCGCGTATTCCCCGACGCCGTTCGTGACGCAGGAGATTCATGACAAGATCATGAATCAGATCATTCAGCCGACCATTGCCGGGATGAACGCCCGGGGCACACCCTTCAAGGGCATTCTCTATGCCGGCCTGATGCTGACGGCCCAGGGGCCGAAGCTGTTCGAATACAATGTCCGCTTTGGCGATCCGGAATGTCAGGTGCTGATGCTGCGGATGATGTCGGATCTCGTGCCCGCCATGCTGGCCGCCTGCGACGGGCAGTTGAAGAATTTCGACCTGCGCTGGTTTCCCGAGGCTGCCGTCACCGTGGTCATGGCCGCGAAGGGCTATCCCGGCGACTACGCCAAGGGCGGTGTCATCGAGGGGCTCGACGACGCCGCGAGGATCGAGGGCGTCGAGATCTTCCACGCCGGTACGGTGGCAAAGGACGGCGCCATTCTCGCCAATGGCGGGCGCGTCCTCAATGTCTGCGCGTCGGGCAAGACCGTCACCGAGGCTCAGGCGCGGGCCTATCAGGCCGTCGACCGCATCAAATGGGCCGACGGCTTCTGCCGGCGCGACATTGCCTGGCAGGCGGTGGCGCAGGAAAGCGGTCAGGGCTGAGCATCGTGATCGCCGCAGTCGGCCCCGCAAGGCTATTTTTCCCGTGCGAATTGTGGCAGTTCCATAGACTCATGCCTTGATGGGATGAATCAGTTCCGCCGTGGAACGGAGGGGCCATGGAATGCGCGCGGTGCGGCAGGCAGAATCAGCCAGGGAGAGCCTCGTGCGACCGGTGCGGCGAGCCACTCAGCCTCAGATGTGAGGCGTGCAACCAGACCAACAGTCCGTCGAATCGCTTCTGCGGCCAATGCGGCGCGCCGTTGCCCGGCCGGCTGGCTCCGCCCGACCAGGCGGCGCAGCGCGTCCTGAGGACCCTGAGCAGCAAGGGTGGAGAACGCAAGCGTCTCACCATCCTGTTCGCCGACATCCGCGATTCCACCCAGCTAATCGACAGCCTCGGCGATCCCGAGCTCGCGATGCAGCGGCTCGATCCGGTGCTCAACCTCATGAAGGAGGCGGTCCACCGCTATGACGGCGTCGTCAACAAGACGCAGGGCGACGGCGTCATGGCCCTGTTCGGAGCGCCGGTGCCGCATGAGGATCATGCGGTTCGCGGCTGCCTCGGCGCGCTGGCGATGCAGGACTCCATCGCGCGCCTCGCCGACCCGCATTTGCAGGTCCGGGTCGGGCTGCACACCGGCGAGGTGATCGTCCAGGTCGTCGAGAACAGCATGTACCAGACCTACGACGCGGCCGGCGCCAACGTCCATCTCGCCAATCGTCTGGAGCACATGGCCGAGGCCGGCACCATCCTGATCAGCAAGGAGACCTACACCGGCGCCAGGCAGTTCGTCGAAGCCGAGCCGCTCGGCACCCACGCGCTGCGCGGCATCGCCTCGCCGGTGTCGATCTACAAGCTGATCGGCCGCCTCAGTGCGCCGGCGAGCGACGTCTTCCGCAGCGGCCAGCGCCTGTTGCCGCTGATCGGGCGCAATGCCCAGCTTGCGGTGCTCGAGCGCGAGCTCGACGACGTCCTGGCGGCGCGCGGCGCTGTCGTCGGCATTGTGGGTGAGGCCGGCATCGGCAAGAGCCGGCTGTGCTTCGAGTTCGCCGAGCACTGTCGCCGCCAGGGCATTCGCGTCTACGAGGCGCGCGTGCTGGCACATGGCCGCGCCACCCCGTTCCAGCCGGTGCTCGAATTGCTGCGCGACTTCTTCGGCATCCGGCCGAAGGAGCCGGTGGAGGTGTCGCGCCAGCGCGTGGTCGACCGGCTCGAAGCCATTGCCATGCCCGACACGGCGCTGGTCCTGCTGCTGGACTTCATGAACCTCGCCGATCCGGCACGGCCGGCGCTCCGGCTCGATCCCGGCGTGTTCAAGACCCGTCTGCTGAACGTGTTCAAGACGCTGTTCCGTGCGGCGCCCGCCGACGGCGCCATGGTGATCATGATCGAGGACCTGCATTGGGTCGACGAGGCCAGCGAGGAATTCGTCGAGGCGCTCGCGGAGGCCACGGTCGGGACCAAGACACTGCTGGTCGTGAACTACAGGCCGGGTTTCGCCGCCTCCTTCATGCAGCAGGCCCCATTTCACGAACTGCACATCGTCCCGCTTGCCTCCGAGGAGGCAAGCGAGCTGCTACGCGGGGTGTTCGGTGACGATCCTTCGCTCGAGGTGCTGGCGCGCGACATCGTCGAGCGCGCGCAGGGCAATCCGTTCTTCCTCGAGGAGCTTGCCAGCGCCGTTTCCGAAAGCGGCGGCTTCGAGGGTGAGCGCGGCGCCTACCGTCTCAAGGGTGGCATCGGACCGATTCCACTGCCGCCGACCGTGCATGCGGTCGTGGCCGCGCGCATCGATCGTCTCGGCGAATCTGCCAAGAACGTGCTGGAAGCAGCGGCCGTGATCGGCCGATCGGTCGCGCTGGCGGTGCTCAAGCCCGTAACCGGCATCGATGACGCAGAGCTGTTCGATGCGCTCGCTCAGCTCAGGCAGGCCGATCTTCTCTACGATCTGCCGCCGTTCGACATGGGCGTGCTCGCCTTTCGCCATCCGCTGATCCAGGAGGTCGCCTATGCGATGCAGCTGCGGTCCCGGCTGAGCACGATCCACGCTGCCGTGGCCAAGGCGATCGAGGCGCTCGATTGGGGGACGCAGGACGAATTCGCCGCCCTGATCGCCTCGCACTATGAGTTCGCCGGCCAGACCATGCAGGCGGTCGAGCATCTGCAGCGCGCGGCGCGCTGGATCGGCCGCACCAACACGGCGGAGGCGCTGCGGCTGTGGAAGAAGATCCGCTCCCTGCTGCAGGCGCTGCCGCAATCGGAGCGCGTCGACCGCCTGCGTGCGCTGGCCAGCGGCCAGATCCTGAACTTCGGCTGGCGCGAAGGCATCTCGGCCGAAGAGGTCAAGCCTTTTGCTGAAGAAGCGTTGAGATTTGCCCGCTCCTCCGACAAGGCGCATGAGCCGTTGTTGATCGGCGCTTATGGCCGCGTGCTCGCTTCGACGGGAGCGGCCGATGACTACGTCGACCTGGCGCAGAACGCCATCAAGCTGACCTCGGGCGAGGGGGATGTTGGCCGCTACGCGACCGTCAACGCCATGCTGGCGCAGGCATACACACATTCGGGACGGATGAACGAGGCGCTCTCGGCGGCCAATACAGCCATCGCTGCAATGGCAAGCCAGGCCGGCTTCGACAGTCACGTCACGCTTGGTTTGAACCCGAACCAGATTCTCGGCTTTGACGTCAGCTATTGGGTGAGATGCATCAGGGCGCGCGCAATGGCTCATCTCGGCCAGATCGAGGATGCTCGCAGCGAGCTTCTCGAATTGGTGCAGCAGCCTTCATCCGAGGTCGCACCGGTGCTCCAGTTCGTCCCGCACTTCAACCTCGTGGAGCTGGCATGGATGGTCGAAGACCAGAGCCTTGCGCGCGAGCACGCAAGGCGAGTTTCCGATCTCGCTGAAACATCCGGCATTCCCTACATCCGCGTGCTCACCTTGCTCTGCGCAAGCCTCGAACAGGCTTTGACCGGTCGATTCGCCGACGCGACGAATGAGATGGTTGGCGCGATCGAAGCCGCTCGGGCCGCAAGGACGGGGCTCGAGCTCGAGGCGCGCATGGCCGCCATAAATGCCGATCTGCTTTACCGGAGTGACGACTTCGATGCCGCCATCGAGGCCAGCAAACAGGCGATCCTTGTAGCCAAGCGAAAGACGGATCGAGTGGCGGAGTGTTACGCGACGACCGTTCTGGGCCTTGCTCTTGCCGGAGCCGGCAGGAACGAGCAGGCTGCGGGACTTCTTGAGCAGATAGGACATCTCATGAATGTCTCCGGTGCGTTCTGTCTGCGTTCATTAGTTCAGAAACTGCAATTGCATCTTGAAGCAATGCAATGATGCATGCATTGTCGATTCGTTGAATTCCGGCTTTTTCAGATTTGGGGGTTACAATGGGGGTAATGATTAAAGACAGTACTACCCTTGATATTATCGTGCAGCTCAACAAACGGTTCGATGCAGATGCCTTGCCCGAAATGGTCGAGCTGCAACGGGAGTTCGGGGTCTTCTCGCTGAGGCATAGTCTACAGCAGTCCTTTGCTTTGCTCGGAATCGTGCCTGCCGACTGGTCCGAGCGGCGGCGCTGGTACAAGTTTCTCGAGTTTCTGAAGACGTATCCATCGGACATCGCCAGCGTGAACGGCCATGATCGTGTGATCCAGGCGTTCAAGGATGATCTGGAGTGCGAAAAGCCGCTGCCGGTCTCGATCGTCTGTCACTCTGCGGCAGAGGATCCCCGTGTCACCGTGTCGGAAGGACGTCCGATCGTTTTCTCCCTCGACAAGCACGTCATCATCTCGATCCCGACGACGCCCGGTCGTGAGGCACGCAAGCAGGCCGCTGAGACCGCACGGGCGAGGCGGGTCGAAAAACGCAAGAAGTGAGGCGACCACGAGGGTCGTCTTCGGAGACGAGGCTCTTTGCTCGATTCCCCTGTTCTGACGTCGATGTCTATCGCGCCGCGCCGTCTCGAGCGATCACCGACCCGGTTCGGTGCTGGTGTGCGTGCGAAGCTGAGCGCTGCCTTGGGCCGTTCAGCTTCGCTGTCCCCTTTGGCGGCAGATCGTCCTTGATGGTCCGGAGAAAAGAAGGCACCATGACACCGGTGCATTCTGCGCTATCGGGAGGAAGCCGTTATGGGAGCGATGATGAAGGACAGCACGACGCTCGACGTCGTGGTTCAGTTCAACAAGCGGTTCGAGGCTGACGCGGTGCCGGAGATGGCCGAGTTGCAGCGCGAGTTCGGGATCTTTTCTGCCGAGCATGGCCTGCAGCGCTCGTTCACCTTGCTTGGCATCGTGCCTGCCGACTGGAATGAGCGCCGTCGCTGGTACAAATTCCTGGATCATCTCAAGACCTATCCTTCGGACCGCGACGGCGTGAATGGTCACGATCGAGTCGTCGAGGCTTTCAAGGAGGATCTGGAATCGGGCGCGCCGTTGCCGATCTCGCTCGTCTGTCATTCGGCCGCCGATGATCCGCGCGTCACTGTCTCTCGTGGACGGCCTGTCGTCTTCGCGTCCGACGTGCACGTCATCGTGTCGATTCCGACGACGCCCGGCCGCGTCGTGCGACAGCAGATTGCAAAGACGGTGCGGGAGCGGCGCGCTCGAGAGCTCAGCATGCAGTGAGCGCCAGATCTGCCACACGCACGGCGAAGGACGTTCCGAGCCTCGGCTTGATCCAGGCGGACGTCGATGCCTATTACTCTGCCTGCGTTGCGCGTCACGGCGCAACGCCGCGCGGCGTTGACTGGTCGTGCGAGGCGACGCAGGGCCTGCGCTTCGTGCAACTGATGAAGCTGTGCGACGTGTCGGCGCCGTTCAGCCTCAATGACATCGGTTGCGGCTATGGCGCGCTGGTGCCGTTTCTTGAATCGCGTTTTGCGTCCTGTGAGATTGACTATCTCGGCATCGACCTGTCCCGCGCCATGATCAGCCGGGCGCGGCGCCGCTTTGCCGCCCCCTTGCGGCGCTTCGTCGTCGCGTCGGAGAGCCCGCGCATCGCCGACTATTCGGTCGCCTCGGGCATCATGAACGTCAACGTCGGCTATTCGCGCGACGCCTGGGAAGGCTACATCAAAGCCATGTTGCAGCGCATGTTCGCGACCAGCCGGCGCGGCTTTGCCGTCAATTTCATGCGAGCGGCCGCTGATGAGGAGCAGGACGGCGATCCCGCCAAGGCGCGCCTGTATCGCACTACGCCGGACGTTTGGGCCACCCACTGCGAGCAGGAGTTTGCGGCGGCCGTCGAGGTCATCGGCAACTACGGGATGAAGGAGTTCACGCTCCTGGTGCGCCGCCTGACTCATGCCGCCCCGTCGCAAGCAGGGCTCTCGCACTGATGTCGGCTGTTCCGTCGCTATCCTCGCAGACAGATCGCCGCAGCGCCGCCGTCGAGCGTGCTGTGGACGTGCTGATCTCCTCGCGAGGTCACGCCGATCCAACGCGGCTGGAACGCGCCTGTGCGCTGCTGCGCCAGCGCGCGCCGCTGCATTGGGTTGAACGCTCGGGCGTTCGTCCGTTCCGGGCGGTCACGCGCTATGCCGACATTGTCTCGATCGAGACACGGAGCAATGAGTTTGCCGCGGGCCCGCGCACCTATCTCGCCAGCGAGACCTCCGAGGCCGTGCTGCAGCGTGTCACCGGCAAGCCGCAACTCGTGCGCAGCCTGACCGAGATGGATCCGCCGGATCACGGCGTTTATCGCGGCATCATCCAAGGCGCCTTTGCGCCGCCGGTCTTGCGCGAGATGGAGACATGGCTGTCGCAATGGGCCGCCGAGATCATCGACCGGGTTTCCGCGCGCGGCGCCAGTTGCGACTTCGCAGGCGACGTGGCGCTGCCCTTCACCTTCCGGGTGATCGGCCGCATGCTGGGCACGCCGGAGGCCGACGATGCCCGGCTTGCGCGGCTCGCTCAGGCCTTCGTGGGCGCCGAGGATCCGCGGCGCCGTCTCGCCGAGGCGCCGGGCGATACGATGCGGATGGCCATGCTGGCGCTGCGCGATTATTTCGAAGCCGTCGTGGCCGACCGGCGCGCCCGACCGCGCGACGATCTCGCCAGCCTGATTGCGCATGCCGCGCCGCATGGCGCGGCAATGCCGCATTACGAGCTGATCTCCTACTTCATCCTGCTGGTCACGGCGGGCCACGATACGACGGCGCTCGCATTGGCGGGCGGCCTGGCGGCGCTGCTCGCGGCGCCCGAGCAGATGGTGCGGCTGCGGGCCGAGCCCGAGCTGCTCGATCCGGCGATCGAGGAAATGCTGCGCTGGACCTCGCCGGTGCGGCACTTCATGCGCACCGCGGTCTGCGACACCGAGGTCGGGGGGCAACGCATTCGCGAAGGCGATGCGCTGGCCTTGTTCTTCCATTCGGCCAATCGCGACGAGACCGTGTTCGACGACGCCAGCGCGTTCCGGATCGATCGCAGTCCGAACCCGCACATCGCCTTCGGCCGTGGTCCGCACATCTGCATGGGACTGCAGCTGGCGCGGATGCAGATGCGGGCGCTATTTGCGGAGCTGCTGCGCCGGACCGAACGGATCGAACTCGCCGGGCGGGTGCGCCGGGTGCGGTCGCCCTTCATGAGCGGCGTCTCCAGCCTCCCGGTTCGCATGAGCTTTCGCGCGCTGCGCAAGGAGGCGGCTGCATAGGCCTCACCGCCGCGCCTTGAAGAACTCCTTCAGCATCTGCGCCGCCTGCTGCTCGCCCACCGCCGAATAGACCTCCGGGGCGTGATGGCAGGTCGGCGCCGTGAAGAAGCGCACACCCGACTCGACCGCACCGCCCTTCGGATCGGCGGCCCCGTAATACAGCCGTCGGATGCGCGCGAAGGAGATCGCGCCAGCGCACATCGTGCACGGCTCGAGCGTGACGTAGAGGTCGCACTCGACCAGCCGCTCGCTGCCGACGACCTGGGCCGCCTGCCGCAGCGCCAGGATCTCGGCATGGGCGGTCGGATCGCGGTCGGTCAAAGTGCGGTTGGCGGCGGTGGCGATGACCGCGTTGTCACGGACGACGACGCAGCCGATCGGCACCTCGCCGGAAATTGCGGCCGATTCGGCCGCTTTCAGCGCCAAATCCATGAAAGAAGGGCTGTTCATGGCTCGTCACGCCCGCCCAAGTCTGCTACTGGATCGCCCTTCAGCACAACCGGACCCCGATTTCCTGCGTGACATGCGCTGCTTCAGAAGCGCGCGGTTCACGCGTCGTCCTGCACCTCGAAGTGAGACCTTCATGCCCCGCACCACCGACAAAGACAACGATTCCCGCGGCCGCCGCGGCGGCGCCCCGCGGGGGCGGTCCGAGGGCGGCAAAGGACGCTCGGGCGCCGCACGTGGGCCGGAAAAGAAGTTCGCCAAGCGCGGCTTCGGCGACAAGGAAGCGGGTGGCCGGGGCAAGCGCTCCTTCGACGAGGGCCGCGCCCCGCGCCGCCGCGACGACGGCGATGCGCCGCGCAAATCCTTTGGCGACAAGCCGCGCTTCAACCGCGATGAGCGGCCGCGCGGCGATCGGCCCTATGCCGCTCGCCCGGCGCGGTCGGGCGATGGCGAGAAGCGCGCCTTCAAGCCGCGTGGCGACCGGCCGAAATTCGATCGCGACGAGCGGGGCGGCGAGAAGCGTCCCTATACGCCGCGCGCCGGTCGCGACGAGGCTCGTCCGGCGGGGCGATCGTCCGAGCGCAAGTTCGGCGAGCGCAAGCCCTACGCTCCGCGGGAGCGCGATGGTGAGAAACGCCCCTATACGCCACGCGGCGAGGGCGCGCGTGATCGCGGCGACCGGCCGCGCACCGAGCGCAGCTTCGGCGACCGTCCGCCGCGGACCGGCGATCGCCCTGAGCGCAAGTTTGGCGGAGAGCGCAAGTTCTCTCGCGGCGCTGAAGGCGATCGGGGCGAGCGCAAGTTCGGTGCCGGCGCGCGCGGGCCGCGCAAGGAGTTTGGCGACCGTCCCTCGCGCGGCGAGAGCAAGCCGTGGCAGAAGCGCGGCGCGGATGGCGATCGCCCGGAACGCAGCCCGCGTCCGCCGCGCGAAGGCGGCCGCAGCTTCGATCGCCCGCGCACCCAGCGCAGCAGCGAGGATCGTCCGAAATTCGACAGGCCCAAATTCGACAAGCCGAAGTTCGATCGCCCGCGGGATCGGGGCGAGGAGCGCAGCTTCGACCGGCCGCGCCGTCCCGAGGGGCGCACCGACTGGCAGGAGCATCCGCGCAGCGAACGCCGTGGCCGCGACGGCTTCTCCGAGCGGCCGCGCCGCGACAATGAAGACGACAGCAAGGTCTTCGCCAAGCGTCCGGCGTTCGGCGGCCGCGGCGCCTATCGCGAGCGCAAGCCCGAGACCGACAAGCGCAGCGCCCGCATTGCCGCCGAGCCGGCCGTGCCGAAGAAGGCCGGCGAGCGCATCGCCAAGGTGCTGGCCCGCGCCGGCCTCGCCTCGCGCCGCGACGCCGAGGAGATGGTCACGCAGGGCCGCGTGACGGTGAACGGCCGCGTCATCAACTCCCCCGCGCTCGATGTCACCGAGAATGACGTGATCCAGGTCGACGGCGCGCCGCTGCCGGAGCGCGAGCGCACGCGGCTGTTCCTGTATCACAAGCCGCGCGGGCTGATGACGACGCACAGCGACCCCGAGGGGCGGCCGACGGTGTTCGACAATCTGCCTGAGAGCCTGCCACGGCTGATCTCGATCGGCCGACTCGACTTCAACACCGAAGGGCTCTTGCTGCTCACCAATGACGGCGGCCTCGCGCGCGTGCTGGAATTGCCGGACACCGGCTGGACGCGGCGCTATCGCGTCCGCGCCCATGGCGAGATCACGCAAGGACAGCTCGATCAGCTCGCCGCGGGCGTCGAGGTCGACGGCGTCAAATACGGCCCGATCGAAGCGACGCTCGAGCGCGACCAGGGCGCCAATGTCTGGCTCGTCGTCGCGATCCGCGAGGGCAAGAACCGCGAGGTGCGCAACGTGCTCGCGCATCTCGGCCTCGAGGTTAATCGCCTGATCCGCGTCTCCTACGGTCCGTTCCAGCTGCTGGAGCTGCCCGAGGGCGAGGTGCAGGAAGTCAAGACGCGGGTGCTGCGCGAACAGCTCGGCGAGAAGGTGATTGCGCAGTCGGGTGCCGATCTCGGTCCTGCGGGCAAGGGCAATCGCGAGCCGTTGCCGGACCCGAAGCCCAAGCCGAAGCGCGAGGTCGTCGCCGACCGCAAGGGCCGCCGCGTGCTCGTCCAGCGTACCGGCAGCGAGGAAGCGCGCGAGCGCCACGAGGCGGAGGCGCGTTTCCCGGGGCCGCCGCGGCGGCCGAAGCGCGGCTATCACGGCAAGCGCGATATCACGCCTCGGGACGACGAATAGGGTGCGGCGATGCGTGTCGTCGGTGGACGGCTGAAGGGCCGCAACATCGCTTCGCCCGCCTCGCGCGACATCCGGCCGACACAGGACCGGCTGCGCGAGGCGCTGTTCAACATCCTCGTGCACGCCTACGAGGATCCGATCGAGGGCGCACGCGTGCTCGATCTGTTTGCCGGCACCGGTGCGCTCGGCATCGAGGCGACCTCGCGCGGCGCGGCGTTCACGCTGTTCGTCGACAACGGCGCCGAGGCAAGGGCGCTGCTGCGCAACAATGTCGAATCGCTCGGGCTCGGCGGCGTCACCAAGGTCTACCGCCGCGACGCCACCGATCTCGGACCGGCGCATCCGGTCGAGCCGTTCTCGCTGGTGTTCCTCGATCCGCCCTATGGCAAGGGCTTGGCCGAGAAGGCGCTGGCCTCGCTGCGCGACGGCGGCTGGCTCGTGCCATCGGCGCTGCTCGTGGTCGAGGAGTCCAAGGCTGCCGCGTTCAAGGCGCCCGAGGGGTTCGAAGAGCTCGAGCGCCGCGCTTACGACGAAACGGAGTTCGTGTTCCTGCGCCGGTCCTGATTCTCGCTCGCGGTCGCCCCTGCGAACGCAGAGGCCCATAGCCACAGGATTGCGTTGGGAGGCTGGCTGCTCGCAACGTCGTTCATGTCCCTGACTGCTGCTGCGGCGTATGGGTCCCGGATCGGCGCCGCCGGACGGCGCTACGCGCCGCCGGTGGCTTGTCCGGGACGACACCGGATTTGTAGCTATCGTCGTGGCCTCAATCGTAGCCGCTATCTCCTCCCAAACAGCTTCTCGACATCCGCGAGCTTCAGCTCGACATAGGTCGGGCGGCCGTGATTGCACTGGCCCGAGTTCGGCGTGTCCTCCATCTCGCGGAGCAGCGCATTCATCTCTTCTGGCTTGAGGCGGCGGCCGGCGCGGACCGAGCCGTGGCAGGCCATGGTGGCTGCGACGTGCATCAGGCGGCGCTCCAGCGGCAGCGCCTCGCCCCATTCCTCCATGTGCTCGGCGAGGTCGCGCAGCAAGCCTGCGGCATTGATCTTGCCGAGCAGCGATGGCGTCTCGCGCACGGCGACGGCGCCGGGGCCGAAGGATTCGATGGCGAGGCCGAACGAGGCCAGCTCATCGGTGCGCGCGAGCAGTGACTCGACGGTGGCTTCGTCGAGCTCGACGATGTCCGGGATCAGCAGGATCTGCCGCTGCACGCCATGCGCCGCCAGCGAGGCCTTGAGCCGCTCATAGACGATGCGCTCATGCGCGGCGTGCTGGTCGACGATGACGAGGCCGTCCCGGGTCTGTGCAACGATGTAGGTGTCATGGATCTGGGTGCGCGCGGCGCCGAGCGGACGGTCGAGCAGGTCAGGCGTCGCCGGCTGCTCGTGCAGCCGAACGTCGGCGCGCGGGCCGCCGACGTCGAACGCCGCTTGAGAGGACTCCGCAAGCCCGAACGACCCGAGATCTGGTGAGGGCGCCGCCGCAGGGAAGGAGCCGCCGAAATGCGGCATCACCGGCGCCGACGGCGAGCGCTGCCAGTCCCAGTTCATCGGACCGACGTTGGGTCGCGGCGGCGCGAACGCCGGGCGGAATGCGGCGATGGTCGCGCCGCCGTCATTGGCCGCGGTGCGGCGGCCTTCGCGGGCGAGACCTTCCTTCAGCGCGTGGATGATCAGCGCGCGCACCAGGCCGGCATTGCGGAAGCGCACCTCGGTCTTGGCCGGATGCACGTTGGCGTCGACCTCGCGCGGATCGAGCGTCACAAACAGCGCCACCAACGGATGCCGGTCACGCGGCAGATAGTCGGCATAGGCGGCGCGCACCGCGCCGAGGATCAGCTTGTCGCGCACCGGGCGGCCATTGACGAACAGATACTGGCCGAGCGCATTGGCGCGCGTCAGCGCCGGCGCCGCGGCGAAGCCTTCGACGACAACGTGATCGCGCTCGCTGCGCACCGCGATCGCATGGCTGCGGAAGTCGGCGCCGAGGATGTCGCCGAGCCGCGTCAATTGGCCCGGCGCGCCGGGCAGCGCGGCGGCCCAGGTCACCGGCGCGCGCTCCTCGCCGGCGAGGGTGAAGGCGATGTCGGGCCGCGCCATCGCCAGCCGCCGCACCACCTCGCGGATCGCCTCGGCCTCGGTGCGGTCGGTCTTGAGGAACTTCAGCCGCGCCGGCGTGGCGTGGAAGAGGTCGGCGACCTCGACGCGGGTGCCTTGGTTCAGCGCGGCCGGCACGATCGGGGACTTGTCGCCGCAATCGACTTGAAGTGCCCAGGCGTGCGGCTCGCTTTTGTGTCGCGTCGTGATCGACAGCCGCGCCACCGAGCCGATCGAGGGCAGCGCCTCGCCGCGGAACCCGAGCGTGCGGATCTGCAGCAGGTCCTCGTCGTCGAGCTTGGAGGTCGCGTGGCGCTCGACCGCGAGCGCGAGATCGGCCGCGGTCATGCCGCCACCGTCGTCGGTGATCGCGATCTTTCGCCGGCCGCCACCATCGGTGAAGATGTCGATGCGGCTGGCGCCGGCGTCGATCGCGTTTTCGACCAGCTCCTTGACGACGCTCGCGGGCCGCTCGACCACCTCGCCGGCGGCGATGCGGTTGACGATCTGTTCGGGGAGCTGGCGGACGGGCATGGTGCGAACGAACTTGAAAGCTGGCTGGCTTGGATCTTGAAGGCGCGCGGCGCTGCGGCGGCCACGCTGCAAATGTGGGGCGAGAATAGCTTTTTTCATGCGCTGCGGCAGAGAAAAGCAACCTTCTCCAACGGGATTGTGAGGCGGGCGGGGCCAGTATATCGTTTCGCAAAAATAACGATCAGCCGGAGGAAGCCCATGTGCCATCTGTTTGCACACCAGCCTCAGCGCGATTATGCGTCGCAGACCCGTAGTTTGCGGATCGGCGGCCATAGCACGTCGATCCGGCTCGAAATGGCGTTCTGGGACACGCTCGAGGAGATCGCCGCCAAGGAAGGCATGAGCCTCGCGAAGTTCGTGACCACGCTGTACGCCGAGGTGCTCGACCACCACGGCGAGGTGAGGAATTTCGCCTCGCTGCTGCGCTGTTCCTGCCTGATCTATCGGGCGAAGGCGACCGCCGCGGTGCCGGATTTTCGCGCGCCGGCCGCGATCATGGACGCGGCGGAGTAGCCACGCGTCTGCTGTCTCGTCTCCCTCCCCCGCCTGCGGGGGAGGGCGGGGTGGGGGCGCCACACGGGCAGTCTTTCCTGCGCGCGCTTCATGGGCAGTCTTTGTGGAGCGTTCCCCCACCCGCATCGCATCTTCGATGCGATGCGACCTCCCCCGCAAGCGGGGGAGGCGCTGACTGCATTCGCGGCGGGTGAGGTGCGCACCCATCACGCGTTGCTAATCAGATCTCCTTCTTCTGCATCGCTCCGGCGATGTAGTCGGCCTGGCGGATCGCCAGCGCCACGATGGTCAGCGTCGGATTGCACGCCGCACCGGTCGTGAACTGACTGCCGTCCGACACGAACAGGTTCTTGATGTCGTGGGTCTGGCCGAACTTGTTGACGACGCCGTCCTTGGCCTTCTCGCTCATCCGGTTGGTGCCGAGATTGTGCGTCGAGGGATAGGGCGTGGTCGGGTAGGTCACGGTGGCGCCGACCGCCTCGTAGATCGCCGAGCCTTGCTTGTAGGCGTGGGCGCGCATCGCGACGTCGTTGGGGTGGTCGTCGAAATGCACCGAGGCCACGGGCATGCCGAACTTGTCCTTGGCGACCGGATCGAGCGAGATGCGGTTGGTCTCCTGCGGCATGTCCTCGCCGACCAGCCACATGCCGGCCATGCGCGGATAGGTCTCCATCGCCGCGGTGAAGCTGCGGCCCCAGGCGCCGGGGTTGAGGAACGCCGCCATGAACGGCAGGCCGAGCGACAGCGTCTCCATCTCATAGCCGCCGACGAAGCCGCGCTTCGGATTGAACGCCGCCTCGTCGCGCACGATGCCGGCCATCGTGGTGCCGCGATACATGTGCACCGGGTTTTCGAACGTCGCATAGACGCTGCCGGTCATGTGCCGCATGTAGTTGCGCCCGACCTGGCCGGAGGAGTTGGCGAGGCCATCCGGGAACATGTTCGAGGCGCTGTTGAGCAGGAGGCGCGGGCTCTCGATCGAGTTGCCGGCGACCGCGACGATGCGGGCCTTCTGCAGCTGCATCTTGCCCTGGCTGTCGGCATAGACCACGCCGGTCACCTTGCCGGAGGCGTCATGCTCGATCTTGATCGCCATGCTGCCGGATCGCACTTCGAGATTGCCGGTGGCCTCGCCCTTCGGAATCTCGGTGTAGAGCGTCGACCATTTCGCACCGGACTTGCAGCCCTGGAAGCAGAAGCCGATCTGCTGGCACGAGCCGCGGCCGTCGCGCGGCTGCGAGTTGATCGCCATGTTGCCGGTGTGCACGGTCTTGTAGCCGAGCTTGCGGGCGCCGGCTTCGAGCACCTTGAAATTGTTGTTGCCGGGCAGGCCGGGAATGTCGTTGGTGCGGGTCACGCCCATCTTGAACTCGGCCTTGGCGTACCACGGCTCCATCTCGGCGAGCGTCACCGGCCAGTCCATGAGGCTCGAGCCGGGGACGCCGCCATAGGTGGTGCGGGCCTTGAACTCGTGCTCGTCGAAGCGCAGCGAGGCGCCGGCCCAGTGCACGGTCGAGCCGCCGACCGCCTTGACAATCCAGGCCGGCAAATTGGCGAAGTCCTTGGCGACACGCCAAGTGCCCGAGGTCGTGCGCATGTCGGTCCAGGCGAGCTGGGTGAAGCTCTCCCATTCGTCATTGATGAAGTCCGGAATCTCGTAGCGATTGCCGGCCTCCAGTATGACGACCTTGATGCCCTTCTGGGCGAGCTCGTTCCCGAGCGTGCCGCCGCCGGCCCCCGAGCCGATGATGACGACGACGCTCGAATCGTTCTGGTCGAATTTTGCCATGGTGGTGTCCTCCGTGTTCTCTTCGTTGTTCGCCGGCGTCAGGCTTTCGGCAGCCAGTCGATGTCGGAGAAGCCACGGTTGATGTAGCCGCCATGCTCGGCGGAGGAGCCCTCGTAGCCGAACTTTGGCCAGAGCTCTTTCTGATTGTAGAGCGACACCACGAGGTCGCCGCGCAGGGTCTTGAAGAACGTGGTCTGCTCGATGCCCTGGAGCAGCACGACGCGGTCGGCCTCCCACGGCACCTGCGCGTAAGGCACCTTGTGGCGGTCACGCGCGTCCTGGTCGAGCCGGGCAACGCCGTCATTGATCATCGCCTTCACGGCGGCATCCTCGGCGGCCTTGCCGTCCCACGGCTTGACCGCGGTGATGTAGTAGCGGTCGGCGAGGAAGTCGTGCGGGTAGATGTCGCGCGCGACCTTCACCAGCGTCTTCAGCGTCGCCGGCGTCAGCGCCTTGGCATCCTCGGCCCAGGCATCGGTGATCCCGAGGCCGGTCGCGGAAGCCACGGCCGCGGCCGGCACGGTCGAGGCCGCGCCCTTGAGAAAGACGCGGCGGTCGTATTTGTTGCGGCGATCGACTTCTCTCATGGGTATCCTCCGTGGGTTTTTTGCTTATGTATTTGCGTCGTTCTGCGGCTAGCCGAAGCGGCCGCCGCGCTGGATGACCTCGATCTTGTAGCCGTCGGGGTCGCTGACGAAGAAGAACCGCGCCAGCGTCGCCCCATTGTGCTTGAAATCGCGCAACGGGCCCGGCGCCAGCTTCTCGCGCTCGAAGCGGGCATGCTCGGCATCGAGATCGTCGACCACGACGGCGAGATGCCCGTAGCCGTCGCCGAGCGTGTATGGCTCCTTGCGGTCGTAGTTCACGGTGAGCTCGACCTCGAACGGCGACGACGGATGGCGCAGATAGATCAGCGCAAAGCTGTCGAAGCGGAGGTTGTCTGATATCTCCAGGCCGAAGGCGCGCCTGTAGAAATCGAGTGCCTTGGCCTCGTCGAGCACGCGGATCATGGAGTGAACGGGTTTGGCCATCTCAATTGTCCTTCAGGTAGTTGATGATCGCGGCGCGCACATCGGGCTTGGCCTGGCGATAGGCCATCACGGCGCCGGGGATCAGCTCTTGCGGATTGGTCAGCCAGGCATCGAGCCTGGCCTCGTCCCAGGTGAAATCAGCTTTCGCAAAGCCTGCCGAATAGCGGAAGCCGTCGATCGAGCCGGCGCGGCGGCCGACGATCTTCGCCAGCGGCGGCCCCTGGCGCATTGGTTCAGTGCTGCTCAGCGTATGGCAGACGCCGCATTGCTGCTTGAACAGGGTGGCGCCGTCGACGGGCTTCGGCGCGGGCAGCGCCATCTGCGCCGACGCGATCGTGGTGCTCAGCACCGCGCCAATGAATCCCCCGCACAGAAGAAGCGCATCTTGCGCCGCACGCCGTCCCGACATCGTTCCTCGCTCGCAATTTTTCCTGAGCGTAGGTCGCAGGTGGCGCGCCGTGGTAGTAGCCGGCTGTTTCAGCCGGAACAAAGCGTGCGCAGCAGTCGTGCGCGACGCAGGAATGTCAGCGTTACGGACTAATCGTCGAAACGGCGCGCGCCGCGCCCCGCCTTGACGTCGCTGCGGAGCTTCTTGCCCTCGAGCCGGCGCTGCTTGGAGCCGAAGGTCGGCTTGGTCGGGCGCCGCACCTTCGGCCGCACCATCGCTTCGCGCAGCAGCGTGACCAGCCGCTCGATCGCATCGGCCTTGTTGCGCTCCTGGGTGCGGAAGCGCTCGGCCTGGATCACGATGACGCCGTTCTTGGTCATGCGCTGGCCGGCGAGCCGCGCCAGCCGTGCCGCGGCATCCTCCGGCAACGTGATGCGGCTGGTGTCGAAGCGCAGTTGCGCCGACGTCGACAGCTTGTTGACGTTCTGGCCGCCAGGGCCGGAGGCGCGGACGAACGAGATCTCGATGTCGTTCTCGTCGATGGCAAGGTCGCGGGAAATCCGCAGCATGGAGCACCAGGGGGAATCGAGGCTTTCGCGTGCACCATAGCGGTTTTAGGGGCGGCGTGCGCGGGTTCGCGTCGACGGCACCGTTGACCCGGGACAGTCATCACAATCTCCGCTGTCATCCCGGCGAACGCCGGGATCCATACCCCAGGGAGCAGTTTGGGGCAGGCGGGTCATTGACATCTCGTCCCCATCATTTCGGCTGCGGCGTATGGGTCCCGGATCTGCGCGCGCCTTGCGCGCTTGTCCGGGACGACAGCGGTTGGTGTGGCGGACTTCACGGTTCAAACAGCGGGGACGATCAGCTAGGACACGGCTTCGCGCTCTCGCGGCATGCCTGCCCGAGGCTTGCATCGTCGTGGCCC
This sequence comes from Bradyrhizobium sp. HKCCYLRH3073, assembly GCF_051167995.1. Taxonomy (NCBI): domain Bacteria; kingdom Pseudomonadati; phylum Pseudomonadota; class Alphaproteobacteria; order Hyphomicrobiales; family Nitrobacteraceae; genus Bradyrhizobium; species Bradyrhizobium sp. HKCCYLRH3073. The sequence goes on along the minus strand of NZ_JBNPUD010000010.1, from coordinate 202,704 downwards.
TCGCTGAAAATGCAGAGGGCGCGGGGAATGCCGGGCGCTGGCCGCACCCATGGCCCGCCTGCGAAAAAAATGCAGGCGGCAGGTACCACAGGTTCAGCCGAGGCATCCCGGCATTCCCCGCGCGACGGTCTTCACGCTTATACGCGCTCTCCTCGGTGCACCGGGCTTGTTGGCCACCGTCGCCCGCCGGATCATCATCACCGGCGAGCTTGGCATCAGCGTCGGGATGCCAGGACCACGCGACTTCACGTCCGCGACAGATCGTTCGTCCGCGCCTTCGCTCAGAAGACGCTGCGATCTCTCGCGGCCATCGCATCCCCGCCTCGCGTGTCGTGACGATCGCGATGCGCCCCTCTGCGGTGAGGCGGGATAAGGAGAGTTGATCATGAATTCGGAAAAATAGCAAGATAATTATTCGTATGTGACGTCGGTGTGTTGGCCCCGCTGTCGTCCCGGGCAAGCCGTCGGCGCCGCGAAGCGGCGTCGATGGCGCCGACCCGGGACCCATACGCCGCAGCAGATGTGAGGCGCGAGATGCCCAAAACCAGCCTGCCCCAAACACCTCCCTGGGGGTATGGGTCCCGGCTCAAGGCCGGGACGACACCATTTTTGTCGATGCCGCGGTGGGAAGCCACGAGCAGCCGTCATGGCCGGGCTTGTGCAGCCTGCGCGGCTGAAGTCGCTTTGGAGTGGCGAAGGCTCGGCCATCCACCTGCGTCAATTGCCCCAAAACGTGGATGCCCGGGACAAGCCCGGGCATGACGTCGCCATTGATAGTTATTCTGCGTCGTTGAAGGCGAGCGCGCCTTCGCAAGCTCAGTTCGTCTTCGTCACCGGAGCCGTGACTGGGGCTTGCGCCGGTTCGGCGGCCGCCTGCGGCGTGCGGCCGACGACGGCGGTCAGCAGGCCCTGGCTCCAGAGCTGCTTGGCCGCCTTCTTGGCGTCGTCCAGCGTCACCGCGTTGACGATCTCGCTGCGCTTCTCGATGTAGTCGATCGGCATCTTGTCGAGCTGATATTGCAGCATCGCCTGCGCCAGCTTGGAGGAGGTGTCGAGCGCGAGCATCTGCGAGCCGTTGATATAGGACTTGGCCTCGTCGAGCTCCTGCTGGGTCGGGCCTTCCTCCGCCATGCGGCGGATCTCCTGCTCGACGGCTGCGATGGTCTCGCCGGCGCGGTCGAAGCGGGTGGCGGTGTTGCCGATGAACAGCGCCGAATGATCCATCCACAGCAGCGCGTCATAGACGGAGTAGGCGAGGCCGCGCTTCTCGCGCACCTCCTTGTAGAGCCGCGACGACAGGCCGCCGCCGCCGAGGATGTGGTTGACCACATAGGCCGCCATGAAGTTCGGGTCGTGGCGGCGGATGCCGGGACCGCCGAAGGTAATCACCGTCTGCGGCACGTCGAGCGGCACCAGCGCGCGCTGCGGCGGCCTGGTGGCGACGACGTCGGGCACCGGCGTCAGCTGAGCCTTGGCCGGCAGGCTGCCAAACGTCTGGTCGAGCAGCTTGCCGAGCGTGACCGGGTCGACGTCGCCGACCACCGCGACCTTGAGCGTGTCCTTGGCGAGCACGCGGCCGACATAGGCCTTGAGATCGTCGACGGTGATCGTCGGCACGCTGTCCAGCGTGCCGTTGGCCGGACGGCCGTAGGGGTGGTTGGGGAAGGCAAGCTCGAGGAACTTGCGGCCCGCCAGCGAGCTCGGATTGGTGGTCTCGCGGCGCAGGCCGGAGATCACCTGCGAGCGGATGCGCTCGACGTCGGCGCTGTCGAAATGCGGCGAGGTCAGCGCTGTCCGCAGCAGCTCGAACGCCTCGTCCTTGTTGTCGCGCAGCATGCGCAGCGAGCCGCGGAATTGATCGCGCGAGATCTGGAAGGAGAGCTCGATGGCGCGGCGGTCGAGCCGCTCGTGGAAGGTCTTGGAGTCGAGATCGCCGGAGCCTTCGTCGAGCAGGTCGGCCACGAGATTGCCGACGCCGGGCTTGCCGACCGGGTCCTGCGAGGCGCCGCCCTGGAACGCATATTCCATCGCGATCAGCGGCACGGTGGCGTCCTGCACGAACCAGGCTTCGATGCCGCCGGGCGACACCAGGTGCTGGATCTTGGTCGCCGCATGGGCGGCAGGAGCGATCGTGAGCGCGGCGGCGCCGACGGCGAGCGCGCAGGCGAAGCGGCGGGCGAAGGTCATTGTGTTCATCACGACCGCTTCTCCTCGCGCTTGGCCGCATTGTCCTTGATCAGATAACCGGTGACTGAGCGCTTCTTCTGCAGCCAGGTCTGCGCGGCGGCGCGCACCTGCTCGGCGGTCACGGCACGGATGCGGTCGGGCCAGCTCCTGATGTCCTCGATGCTGAGACCGGTGGTGAGGCCGCCGCCATACCAGCGCGCCATGGTCGCCTGGTTGTCATTGGCGTAGATCGCCTCGGCGATGAGCTGCGTCTTGACGCGTTCGAGGTCCTCGGCGCGCACCGGGTTCTGTGCGATCTCGGCGATGACGCTGTCGACGACAGCCTCGACCTGGGCGAAATCGACGCCCGGACGCGGCGCGACCGCGATCGAGAACTGGCTCGGATCGAGCGACGTGCCCTGATAGGACGCGCTGGCATTGACCGCGAGCGGCTTGTCGACGACGAGCGCACGGTAGAGATAGGAGTTGCTGCCGCTGCCCATCAGTTGCGCCAGCACGTCCAGCGCGGCCGACTGCCCGGGGGCAGCCGTGGTGGCCGAGGGCACCAGATAGAAGCGGCGCATCGACGGCTGCTCGACATGCGGGTCGGCCAGTGTGACCGTGCGCGGCGCCACCGGCTCGGGCTCCTGCGGCCGCAACCGGCGCGCGGGGATGTCGGGTTGCGCGGGAATCTTGGCGAAGGTCTGCTCCACGAGCGGGCGCACTTCCTTGGCGTCGGTGTCGCCGGCGATCACCAGGATCGCGTTGTTGGGCGCGTAGAAGCGGCGATAGAACGCCAGCGCATCCTCACGGCTGAGCTTCTCGATCTCCGGCCGCCAGCCGATGACAGGGCGGCCATAGGGGTGGTTGACGTAGAGCGCCGCCATGATCTGCTCGTTGAGGCGCGCTTCCGGCGAGTTGGCGACGCGCATGTTGTACTCTTCGAGCACCACGTCGCGCTCGGGCAGCACGTTCTCGTCCTTCAGCACGAGGCCGGTCATGCGGTCGGCCTCGAACTCCATCATCTTCGGCAATTGATCGCGCGGCACGCGCTGGAAGTAGCCGGTGTAGTCGACCGAGGTGAAGGCGTTCTCATTGCCGCCGATCTTCAGGACCGTCTTGGAGAACTCGCCGGCGGGATGCTTCTCGGTGCCCTTGAACATCAGATGTTCGAGGAAGTGCGCCAGGCCCGACTTGCCGGGCGTCTCGTCGGCGGAGCCGACCTTGTACCAGATCATCTGCGTCACGACCGGGGTGCGGTGATCCTGGATGACGACGACCTGCAGGCCGTTGGGGAGGGTGAAGCTGGTGGGGGGCTCGGATGCGAACGTCGTTTGCGCCGAAGCGCCGGCCGTGAACGCGATGAGGGAGACGAGCGCGGCGGCGACGGAAATGGACCGGTGCGAGGACATCATGATCCTTCTGGAGGCCCGCAGGGAGGGGCGATCGGGTTTGAGCGCAGCATGCTACATCGCGCCGGACGGCGCCCGACGTCACAAAACGGCGACATCGTGCCGCCGCGAGACATTAAATTTCGCTAACGCCAGCGAAGCCGGCATCTCCGGGCGAACGGGGCGGTGCCGCCGTCACCGTTCCTTGCCGGTCATGATGTCCATCTGCTTGCCGCCGATCGGCTCCTGCTTGCCGGTGCCGTAGGCATAGCTCGGCGACGGCGTCTGGTAGCCGGGCGGCGGCTGGGTCAGGCTCTCGCGCTGCGGCTCGCTGGTGAACGGCTTGGTCTCGCTGTCGCTGCCCTTGAACATGCCGAACAGGCCGCCTTTGAAGCCCAGCTGTGACGGGCTCATCATCGGGTTGTTGGCGACGCCGGGCTGAATCGGCTCAGTCGACTTGGCGGCGGCCGTCCGCCCCATCTTCATCTCGGCCGGGGTCAGCGGGCGGGCCGCATTGACCGGATCCTTGTTTTCCTTCTTGCGCGCGGCGGCCGCGGCACGGCGTTGCTGCTCGTCGGGGTCCTTCGGCCAGTTCGGCGCGGTCGCCTGCGCCGCGGCGGCCGGCGGCGGCAGATCGAGCTTGGGCGGCACCACCAGCGGCGACCGCTCGCGGTATTCGATGGAGGGCGTCTCCATGTTGGTGCCGCCGAGGCCGCGCATCAGATTATCGATGATCTTCTCTTCGAAGGTCTTGTCGTCTTCCTCGTCGTCCTGGGCACGGGCGGCGCCGGCGGCCATGACGAGGCCGATGCCGAGCGCGACGGCGGACAGCCGCAGGGCGCGAATGGCCGCGTGGGTCACGATCCGGCCGCTGACTTCGGTCTTGCGCATGGCTTTTCCCGTCCTCGCTTGTGCAGTGCTCGGGCTCCGACGAACCGGCCGCGAATCCACCGATTTGGACGCTCGCCGCAGGCGGCTGGTCCGGTCACCGCGCCAGTCCCGAAAACGTGAAGAACCTCAGGCTCTTGGCTCCGGGACAGCACCGGCCGGTATCGACCCCGATCAGGGCGCTTTTGCGGCATGAGCCCCGAAGAAGGAGTCATACAGCAGGCCCGCCACCCCGGCAACGATGGCCACGTCGGCCATGTTGAAGATGTACCAGTTGTAGACCGTGCCGCCGATCTGGATGTGGAACAGCGCGAAATCGACCACCGCGCCATAGGCCAGCCGGTCGATGCCGTTGCCGATGGCGCCGCCGATGATCAGGCCGAGCGCCGCCGTCGCCAGCTTGCTTTCCGCACGCGCCATCCAGATGCCGAGGGCGACCACCGCGACGGCCTTCACCGCCATCAGCCCATATTGCGCCAGCGCGCTCTCGCTCTGCAGCCAGCCGAAGCTGATGCCGATGTTCCAGGCGAGGTAGAGGTCGAAGAACGGGGTGATCCTGACGGTGCCGCGGTTGGGCAGGTCGAACACGTACAGCAGCCACAGCTTGGAGGCCTGGTCGATGACCAGGGTGGCGAAGCCGGCGATGAGGCCGAGACGGAGGCGAGGGGTCATTGCAAGCCGGTGAGTTGATCACCAAGCCGGCCGCAAACACAGCTGTCGTCCCGGCGAACGCCGGGACCCATACCGCGGACGGCCGATTGGTGAAAAGGACTCGGAGTCATCAGTCTTTGCCTACCAAGACGGCCGGTGGTTATGGGTCCCCGCGTGCGCGGGGACGACGGCGGAGTGTGACGCGCGATCGCGCGTCACACGCCCACCCCCAGCGCCTTCCATTCGCGCAGCGCCTGCGCGTCGCGCGGGGACACGTCGGGATAGTCCTTGTCGTCGCCGACGCTCTCCAGAATCTTCCAGGAGCGGGCGCACTTCCTGCCGACGGCCTTCTCGACGACCACCGCCACGCCCGGCACCGCGTCGAGCCGGAACGCATCGGCCGGCGCGTCGCCCTCGCGGACCTCGTAGTTCGAGGTGATGCAGACCTCGGCCAGATCCGTATCGAACAAGGTGCCGAGCAGCGCGCGGTCGGCGACGTAGATGATCGGCGAGGCCTCGAGCGAGGAGCCGATGGTCTTGGCGGCGCGGGCGAGCTCCAGCGCGCCGGTGACGACGCGCCTGACGTTGCGGATGGTCTCCCACTTCGCCGCGAGCGCATCGTCGCGGTACTGGTCCATCGCATCCGGGAACAGGGTCAGATGCACCGACGGCTCGGCGTCGGGGCGATACATCCGCCATGCCTCGTCGGTGGTGAAGGACAGCACCGGCGCCAGCCATTTCAGGATGGCGTCGCAGATCAGGTCGATCGCCGTCAGCGCCGCCTTGCGCGCCACCGACGACGGCGGATCGCAATACAGCGTGTCCTTGCGGATGTCGAAATAGAACGCCGACAGCTCGGTGTTCATGAACGCTGCCAGGCTCGCGATCACGGTCTTGTAGTCGAACGCGGCATAGGCGCGGGTGATGGTCTCGGCCTGCTGCGAGAGCTGATGCAGCATCAGCCGCTCCAGCTCCGGCATATCCGCGAACGCGACCGCATCGCCGCGCTTGTAGTGGTGCAGGGTGCCGAGCATCCAGCGGATGCTGTTGCGCAGCTTGCGGTAGGTCTCGATGGTGTTCTTGAGGATCTCCGGGCCGATGCGCTGGTCGTCGGCGTAGTCTGTCGCGCAGACCCAGAGGCGCAGGATGTCGGCGCCGGAGTCCTTGATCACCTTCTGCGGCTCGACGGTGTTGCCGAGCGACTTCGACATCTTGCGGCCGTTCTCGTCGAGCGTGAAGCCGTGCGTCAGCACCACGTCATACGGCGCGCGGCCACGCGTGCCGCAGCTTTCCAGGAGCGACGAGTGGAACCAGCCGCGATGCTGGTCGGAGCCTTCCAGGTACATCACCGTGTCCCGGCCGCCATCGACTTTGCGCTTGATGCCGGCGAGGCCGGGGAAGTGCACGGGGTCTTCGAGCACGAAGGCGTGGGTCGAGCCGGAGTCGAACCAGACGTCGCAGATGTCGTCGACCTTCTTCCAGTCCTCGTTGGCGCGTGAGCCGAGGAAGCGCTCGCGCGCGCCGTCGGCGTACCAGGCGTCGGCGCCCTCCTTGGCGAAGGCGTCCGTGATGCGGGTGTTGACGGTCTCGTCCTGCAGGATCTCGGCGGATCCGTCGCCGGTCTCGCGCACGAACACCGCGATCGGCACGCCCCAGGCGCGCTGGCGCGAGATCACCCAGTCCGGGCGGTTGGCGATCATGCCGTTGATGCGGTTCTGGCCGGCGGCCGGCACCCATTGCGTGACCGAGATCGCGCGCAGCGCGCGGGCGCGCAGCGTGTCGCCGGATTTCGCGTGGCCATGGTCCGCGATGTCCTTGTCCATCGCGATGAACCATTGCGGCGTGTTGCGGAAGATCACCGGCTTCTTGGAGCGCCAGGAATGCGGGTACTGATGCTTCAGCCGGCCTCGCGCGAGCAGCATGCCGGCCTCGGTCAGCGCCTTGATGACGGCCTCGTTGGCGTCGCCCTTCTCGCCCTTGTCGTTGATGACGCGTTTTCCCGTGAAGCCCGGCGCATGGTCGGTCAGCGCGCCGTTCTCGTCGACGGTGTAGGGGATGGTGGTCGCAATGCCCCTGCCGTCGAGCTCGCGCCCATGCGCCATCCAGACGTCAAAATCCTCGCGGCCATGGCCGGGCGCGGTGTGCACGAAGCCGGTGCCGGTGTCGTCGGTGACGTGGTCGCCGGGCAGGAGCGGCACGGTGAAGCCGTAGCCGCCGGCGAGGCCCTTCAGCGGATGGGCGCATTCGACGGCGTCGAGCGTGTCGCCGGGGACGTCGCGCAGCCTGTTGTAGCTCGTGACGCGCGCCTGCTTGAACACGCCGTCGGCCAGCGCATCGGCCAGGATCAGCTTGTCGCCGGTCTTGGCCCAGTTGTCAGCCGGCGCGTCGGTGACCTCGTAGAGGCCATAGGCGATCTTCGGCGAGAACGAGATGGCGCGGTTGCCGGGCAGGGTCCAGGGTGTGGTGGTCCAGATCACCACCGCGGCGCCGGCGAGCGCGCCATGCGCCGGCGAGGTCACCGGAAACTTCACCCACACCGTATCGGACTGATAGTCCTCGTACTCGACCTCGGCCTCGGCGAGCGCGGTCTTCTCGACCACGCTCCACATCACGGGCTTGGAGCCGCGATACAGCGTGCCGTTGGCGGCGAACTTCATCAGCTCGCGGGCGATCTGCGCCTCCGCCGGATAGGTCATGGTGGCGTAGGGATGATCCCAGTCGCCGATCACGCCGAGACGCTTGAACTCCTCGCGCTGCACGTTGAGCCAGTGATCGGCGTAGGCGCGGCACTCCCGGCGGAATGCAACCATGGCGGCGGAGTCGCGGAAGTCGGGCTTGGTCTTGCCCTTCTTGCGGTAGTTCTCCTCCTCGATCTTCCACTCGATCGGCAGGCCGTGGCAGTCCCAGCCGGGCACGTAGTTGGAGTCGTGGCCGAGCATCTGCTGGCTCTTGGTCACGACGTCCTTGAGGATCTTGTTCAGCGCGTGCCCGATGTGGATGTTGCCGTTGGCATAGGGCGGGCCGTCGTGCAGGACGAATTTCGGCCTGTTCCTGGCGGTCTCGCGCAGCTTGCCGTAGAGGTCGATGTCACCCCAATATTTCAGGATCTCCGGCTCGCGCTGCGGCAGGCCGGCGCGCATCGGGAATTCCGTCTGCGGCAGATAAAGGGTCTTGGAATAGTCCTTGGCGTCGGATTTTTGGGCGTCGGGCTTTTGCGGCTTTTCGGACATCGTGATCTGGCTGGCTGAGCTTTAAGAGGGCGCTGAGACGCGATTTCGATCGCGGGCGGCGGAACGAGCAGAGACATCCCGGTCTTGCGCCGAGCTCGAAGCTCAGGCGGAAGCCGGGCCGCTAATGCCGATGATGCGCCGTATCAACATGGGGCTCCGTCATAGCAGGGGGGCTGCGAAATCGCAAAGCGCAGTTCGCGGGGAGGCGGTCAGCCGATCTCGCCGAGCCGGGGGAAAAGGCCGGGATGCGCCGCCAGCAAGGCGCGGGCCCGGGCGCTGTCGTCGTCCATCTGCCGGACCAGGGCCTCGATCGAGCTGAATTTGGCCTCCTCGCGGATGAAGCCGATGAAGGCGACATCCAGCACCTCGCCATAGAGGCTGCTATGGAAGTCGAACAGGAAGGTCTCGAGCAGCGGCGCGCCGTTGTCGAAGGTCGGCCGGCGGCCGAAATTGGCGACGCCGTCGATCAGCACCCGGTTCGCGCCGCGGCCGCGGCCGACCCGGACGGCATAGATGCCGTGGCGCAGCCCGCAATCGCGATCGAGCCGCATGTTGGCGGTGGGGTAGCCGAGGTCGCGGCCGCGCTTCTCGCCGTGGATGACCTCGGAGCTCACGAACCAGGGGCCGCCGAGCATCGCGGTCGCCTCGCTGACCTGACCCTCCGCCAGCGCTTCGCGGATCGCGGTGGAGGACACCGGCCGCTCGTCGATGTCGACATGAGCCTGGATGTCGACCTCGATGCCGAGCTTGGGCGCCTCGTTGGCGAGCAGGCTGGGCGAGCCGACGCGGCCCTTGCCGAAATGAAAGTCGTAGCCGACCGCGATCCCGGCGACGCCGAGCCGCCCGATCAGGTCATGGTGAATGAAGTCCTGCGCCGAGGTCTGGGCGCGGCCCTTGTCGAAGGTCATGACCACGGCGCCGGCAAGCCCGGTTCCGGCCAGCAGCCGCAGCTTGGCGGCCTCGTCGGTCAGGCGGAACTGCGGGGTGTTGGGGCTGAAGAAGCGCCGCGGATGCGGCTCGAAGGTCAGTGCCAGCGCCGGGCGCCCCTTCGCCTTGCCCATCTCGATGGCCGCCTCGATCACGGCCCGGTGACCGAGATGGACGCCGTCGAAATTGCCCATCGCCACCACCGCGCCCTTGAGGATGTCCGACGGCGGGGTGGAATCGCGGATGACCTTGAAATCGGGCATGTGACGGAAATATCTCGCAGATTTCGGTGGGCCGCCGGCGGGCGGGGATTGCCCTGACGGTGGGCGGCCGGCCCCGCGAAGTCAAGCCGAAGGGGTTCCTCCGCTCATGCAGCGCAGCAATAGCGACATGCAGCCGCAGCGCAGTTAACGCGCTGTTTAACGGCTGATGCTACTGCTCAGAGCGGATGGCGGGGCCGGTTACGACCCGTGCCGCAAGAGCGTTTTTGTAACAGTCTGCGCGTTGTGTTCGCGTCTGGGGGAGTCAAGATGGCGGTTGATTTGACGATGCCGGTGCTCGTCGTCGACGATTACAGCACCATGATCCGTATCATCAGGAATCTTCTCAAGCAGATCGGGTTCGAGGACATCGACGATGCCAGCGACGGCTCGATGGCCCTCAACAAGATGCGCGCCAAGAAATACGGCCTCGTGATCTCCGACTGGAACATGGAGCCGATGACCGGCTACGACCTGCTCCGCGAGGTCCGCGCCGATCCGAACCTGGCGACCACGCCGTTCATCATGATCACGGCGGAATCCAAGACCGAGAACGTGATCGCGGCCAAGAAGGCCGGCGTGAACAACTACATCGTCAAGCCGTTCAACGCCGCGACCCTGAAGACCAAGATCGACGCGGTATTCCCGGACATGGCGACGGCCTGAGGCCGGCCTGATCCACATCCCATGCGAAAGACGCCCGGCACCCGGCCGGGCGTTTTTCGTTTCAGGATCCGCTCACCACTTCAATTCGCGCATCAGGGCGCGCGGCGGGGGGCCGAACAGCTCCTTGACCGAGGCCGGGTCGAGCTGCTCGACGCCGGCGAACTCCTCGGAATGGATGCCGCGGGTGACGAACAGGCAGTCGATGCCGAAGCCGTGCGCGCCGGCGAGATCGGTGCGGACGGAATCGCCGATCGCCAGCACCTCCTCGCGCGCGACCTTCCGGCCGGCGTGCTGCTCGGCGAGCATCATGGCGCGCTCGTAGATCGGCCGGTGCGGCTTGCCGTAGAAGATCACCTCGCCGCCGAGCTCGCGGTAGAGCTCGGCGATGGCGCCGGCGCAGTAGATCAGCCGGTCACCGCGCTCGACCACGATGTCCGGATTGGCGCATATCAGCGGCAGCTTGCGCTCGCGCGCGCGCAGCAGCATCGGCCGGTAGTCCTCGGCGGTCTCGGTCTCGTCGTCGTAGAGGCCGGTGCAGATGATGTAGGACGCTTCTTCGAGCGGCGACAGCGCCAGGTCGAGACCGCGATGAATGGAATTGTCGCGCTCGGGGCCGAGCCAGAACACCTTGCCGCCGGGATGATCGGCCACGTAGTGGCGGGTCAGGTCGCCGGAGGAGACGATGGCGCTGTAGACCTCGTCGGCGACGCCGAGCTTGCGCAACTGGCGCTGGACCGAATCGGCCGGCCGGGGCGCGTTGGTGATCAGGATCACCGTACCGCCCTGGCGGCGAAAGTGGTGCAGCGCGTCGCAGGCGTCGGGGAAGGACTCCAGCCCGTTATGGACCACGCCCCAAATGTCGCTCAGCAGCACCTGCTTGCGGCCGACCAGATCGCGCAGCCGCTCTTCGAAGCGGAGAACGGTCATGGCAGCCGGCTGATTTCAGAGGGTCCCGGCGGCACGGCGGGCGAGGGCGGCATTGCCGCTGCGCGTCGAAGCATTGGTGTGTGACGCGTCCAGAGAGGTGGTGCCGGCGGCATTGGGGTCCTGAATCTTGATATCCTGCCCGCCTGATGGGCCGGCGGCGGCCTCGCCGGTAGCAGATGCGCCCTCGGGTCGCAATGGGCGGGGCGGCGCGAACAGGAAGCCCTGGCCGAAGCGGACGTCGTAGTCGAGCAGGTCGACGACGCTGTTCTCGCCTTCGATCCGCTCGGCGATCAGGTCGATGCCGAAACGGCCCAGCAGATCGGAGAGATCGGTCGGGTGAATGTCGGAGGCCGAGCTCTGCTTGGGGTCGAGCAGCAGCGCGGCCGGGACCTTGATGAAGCGGACACCGCGATCGGCAAGCTCGCGCGGCTCGAACCGGAGGTCGGTGACATGGTCGATCGAGAAGCGGTAGCCGCGCTGGGCCAGGGCCGCGAGATGCTCGGCCCCGGTCGGGCCGAGGCTGCGCAGGGTCGACTGCTTGAATTCGAGCACGAAGGACGGCGCCAGGGCGCGATTCGCTTCGAGGAAATCGAGGCATTGTGAAAAGTTGGCGGGGCTGCTGAGGGTCGCCGCGGAGATGTTGCAGAAGATGCCGACGTCCTTGTTGCGAACCATCAGGCGGCGCAGCACCTGGACGCAGCGAAGCAGAACCATGTGGTCGATGCGCCCGACCAGGCCGGCGGCTTCCGCGATGCCGATGAAGTCCTCGGCCGCGACCACCTGGTCGCGCTCGTCGCGAAGCCTCGTCACCGCCTCGTAGAAGCGCACCTTGCGCTGCGGCAGCGTCACCAGCGGCTGCAGGTAGATGTCGAGGCGGTTGTCCTCGATCGCGCCTTTGACCGCGGCGAGGATCTGCGGCTGGCTGCGCGGCACGGCGGGGGCAACCGGCGCCGACGGAGCTGGCGTCGTGATCCTGGAGGCTGCTGGTACGGCAGTGACCGCCGGGACCTGCGGTTTGGGCGGCAGGGGGGCGGCAGCCGATGTCGCGCTGAACGTCCCGGGAGTCTCGGGCATCCTCTGCTCGATGTCGCTCGGCGGCAGCGCGGTCATCTCGCGCGCGCCGCTGGAGGAAGCGGCCGCCGGGAGCGGATGATCGGCCTCGCGAACCATGCCGGCAGCAGCTCCCGGCGGTGGTGCCGGCGGGATCGCCGCGATCAGGTCTTCATGCTGGGCCACGGTGACGGCGAGCTGCTTCATCAGTCCGCCGAGCTCGTTGATCTCGCCGATCACGCCCTGCAGGCGATCGGCGCTGACCGAACTTGACGACACGATGCGTCCCTCGACCGCCGACAGGCGTCGGCCGAACTCGGCGACCTGGCGCGCGAGGTCGGCGGTGCCGCGCGACAGATCGGCGATCTGGCTGCCGATATCGGTGCGGTCGCGCAGCCGCATCGACACGGCATTGTAGAGAATCAGGAACGTCAGTGCGGCGAGCGCGACGATCGCGGATTCCGAGCCACTGATGCCGGCCACCGAATACAGGATCAGGCCGAGCGAGGCTGCGACCAGAACCATACAAATGGCAATGAAAATCGTGGAGATACGGATCATGCTGCGCGACGCTCCCAACCGAATGCAACCTTAGCACTTCTGTTGATTCGCGAGGATAGTCGGCGGGATTCAAATACCAGGAGAGGCCGATGATTTCCCGTCTGCGTGTCATTTACGCAAGTTCACCGGGGAAAGCGGAGTGTCATCGTAGTGTCGCCGACCCGTAGAACACCGGGGAAAGCATTCTGCGGATTCCAGACACATTGAGACATGCGCGCGATGCCCATGAGCTGATCAACGGGTGTTGCTGATCAACTCAACCGAGCCGGTGATTCTTCGATGTCCGTCGAACCGCGCCTGTCGCTGTCGGGGCAGGCTTACGCGCTGCGGTGACGCCGGCGCAAGGCCGCCACACCGAGCAGCAGTGCCGCAACGGCGACACCAACGGGCACGTTGACCCGGCCGAGTGCACCCGCAGCTCCGCTCCCGTGATTCGTGGAGGTCGATGACGGTGCCAGGGGGATGGTGTCGGGATCGATCTCGTCCGCGTCGGGTTCCCGGGCCACGGGCGCTGCGATCGCCACGCGCAGCCGGCTGGAGAGTGAAGGATAGTGCGGCGTCGGACTGCGCAGCTTCACCGATGCGATGATCGCGCAGATCACCGCCAGCGCGACCAGGATGCCGCCGACCACAGCGAATGCGGTGAACAGGCCGTAGGTCATTTCCACCCAGCGGAACAGCGCGGTCAATCCGACGATGCAGGCGGCGATCAGGAAGATGCCCGCGGTCGCGAACAGCCCGGCGGCGACGGCGTAGGACGTCACCGTGCCCGTCGCCTGCCGGGCGCGATCGCGCATGTAGGCCTGGGTGGCGCGCCTGACGCGGTTGAGTCTCTGCTCGAGCCCCAATCGCAGCAGCTCTCCTGGCGGTGCAAGCATGCGCGTCCTCCGATGATCCATCGCCGCGCGCGAACCGCCGGCTCGCGACATGAACGTGGAGGATTTGCGAAGGTTCCCTGCGCACGCGCGAGGCTATTGTCGGCCGGCATGCGACATGTGGAAAGCCGCAATGACCGTTCTTGGGGATCGTAGAAACAAAAATGGCGGCCACGCGGGCCGCCAATTCTGCTCCTGGCCGATCATGGCCGATTGGTCGCCGAATGGCTTACGCCACGGCCTTGATGACCTTGCCGACCTTCTCGATGATCTCGCCGACCTGATCCTCGCTGATGATCAGCGGCGGGGTCAGCGCCATCGTGTCACCGGCGATGCGCAGCATCAGGTCGTTGTTGTGGAAGGCGGTCTCCATCGCGGAGTAGCCGCGCTTGCCAGCCGCGTCGGGTAGCGGCGCGAGGTCGATGCCGGCGGTGAGACCCACGGTGCGGATGTCGAGCACGTTGGGCAGGCCCTTGAGCGACATCACGGCGTCGGCGAATTTCGGCTCGATGGCGCGGGCGTGCTCGAACAGCTTGTCGTCGCGGTAGATGTCGAGCGTGGCGAGGCCGGCGGCGCAGGCGATCGGATGCGCCGAGTAGGTGTAGCCATGGGTAAACTCCACCATGTGCTCGGGGCCGCTCATGAAGGCGTCGTGGATGGTGTCGCGCACCAGCACGCCGCCCATCGGTGCCGCGCCATTGGTGACGCCCTTGGCGAAGGTGAGAAGGTCAGGCGTCACGCCGTAGCGCTCGGCGGCGAAGGCGTAGCCGAGGCGGCCGAAGCCGGTGATGACCTCGTCGAAGATCAGCAGGATGCCGTGCTTCTGGGTGATCTCGCGCAGCCGCTTGAGATAGCCCTTCGGCGCGGGGATCACGCCGGTCGAGCCGGCCATCGGCTCGACGATGACGGCGGCAATGGTGTTGGCGCCGTGCAGGTTGACGAGGTTCTCCAGCTCATCGGCGAAGTGCGCGCCGTATTCCGGCTCGCCCTTGGTGAAGGCCTGCTTCTCGCGGTCATAGGTCGCCGGGATGTGGTCGACGCCGGTCAGCAGGGTGCCGAACAGCTTGCGGTTGTTGACGATGCCGCCGACCGAGGTGCCGCCGAAGCCGACGCCATGATAGCCGCGGACGCGGCCGATCAGGCGGGTGCGGCTGCCCTGGCCGTTGATCTGGTGGTAGGCCAGCGCCATCTTCAGCGCGGTGTCGGCCGCCTCCGAGCCGGAGTTGCAGAAGAACACGTGGTCGAGGCCGGCGGGCGCAAGATCGGCGATGCGGTTGGCGAGCTCGAACGCCTGGGGAATGCCGAACTGGAACGGCGGCGCGTAGTCGAGCGCGGCGGCCTGCTGGCCGATCGCCTCGGCGATCTGGCTGCGGCCGTGGCCGGCGTTGCAGCACCACATGCCGGCGGCGGCGTCGATGATCTTGCGGCCATCGACGGTGATGTAGTGCATGTCCTTGGCACCGGCGAGCAGGCGCGGGTTCTTCTTGAAGGCGCGGTTCGCGGTGAACGGCATCCAATGCGCGGCAAGATCATTCGGAACGGTGACGGCGGGGCGGGGGCTCTTGTCCAGCATGGGGACCTCTCGGACGTTCAAGGCAAATAGGGCGACGGCCTGCCCTGGAAAGGTGACAAGCCGGTTTTACAGACGGTTCGTGCTTCAGGGACCTGAACGGAATGCTGTTCGCATCAGCCGCGACCAAGGCCGGTCGCAACGTATCAGCTTCGCGGCCGGACGGGAATGTCAAACGACCGGCGTTCCTGCTGCTCTGGTGAGCGGTTTCTGCACAGCGCAGCGCGAAAGTCCCGATATCTGGAAGTCCCTGTGTCTTTTTGCGACACGGTAAAGAGCCGCTGTTCCGGTGGCCACGTAAGGACTGGTGCGAGGAATCAGTTCCTCCGCGATGGAAGCCTGGGGCCGCCAGAAACCACCCAATGTTGCAGACATACAACTCCTCGACCGGATGAGCGCGGTGATGCGCTGCCGTTGTGCGGTCTGCAAAACAGTGGGCCCTTTGCCGAGACCCTCAGGATCCTCCTCTGCTAGCGGAGATCCTGATGTCGTTTTCGAGGGGGCAGGTGTTCACGTGAAATCGAGGGATGTGACGATTGGTCGTGATCCAGTCTTGAGCCCTGGCACCGGAACGCTGAGCCGAGGCGCCTGGCTCGCTTCGACGGTCCTTTTGATCTGCATGGCGGCAGGCGCAGGCGATGCCAACGCCCAACAATCCCTGAACGGCGGCACGGCGGTCGGCGGCATCGGCGCCTATGCGAGCGGCGCGGGGGCTGTTGCGGCTGGGATAGCCGCTACGGCGACCGGCGGGAACAGCACTGCGACCGGTGCCGGCGCGGCGGCATACGGTTATGGTAGCAGCGCCAATGGAGCCTTCACCACCGCGATAGGCATTGCCGCCATCGCCACCGGCCTGGCGGCGACCGCCTCGGGCAACGCCGCCTTTGCCGGCGGCGATCAGGCCACCGCGACAGGGTCGTCGGCCAACGCCAACGGCGCAAGCGCCACGGCGATGGGCCAGTCCAGCCAGGCAGTCGGTGCGACCGCGAGCGCGTTCGGCCAAAACAGCGTTGCCCAGGGCGACGGCACGACCGCCGTCGGTCAGGCCAGCCGGGCCATAGCGATGAACGCGACCGTGCTCGGTGCGACGGCGCAGGCCACTGCGATCGGTGCGATCGCGCTCGGCTTCAACAGCAAGGCGGCTGGCCTCAGCAGCGTGGCGACGGGCGTCAACAGCGTCGCGACCGGAACGTATGGTGTCGCGCTGGGCAATGCCAGCATGGCGACGGGCGATCTGAGCACCGCGACCGGCTCGTTCAGCAACGCGGCCGGCGACCACAGCACCTCAACCGGGACCTCCAGCCAGGCAAGTGGCAGATTCAGTACGGCGACCGGCGCTTTCAGCACGGCGAATGGCGCATTCGGTGCGGCCTATGGCAGCGGCAGCTTCGCGGGCGGGGATAACAGCGTGGCGGTCGGCTCCAGCAAGGCCAACGGCGCAAACAGCCTTGCGTTCGGCAACACTGCGCAGGCGAACGGCGACAACGCCATTGCCATCGGGACCAATGCCGTCTCGGCGCCGAACTCCGTCGTGATCGGTCCCAATGCCACGGACAACAACTTCGCCAATGCTGCGGTCTATGGGGCCGGCGCGCAGGTCGGCGCCGCCGGCAACGTCGCGCTCGGCAAAGGCGCCAACGCGGTTGCCGCCAACTCCGTCGCCATCGGGCAGAAGTCGGTGGCCACGGCGCCGAACACCGTGTCATTCGGCGCTGCCGGCAATGAAAGGCGGCTGACCAACGTTGCCGCCGGCATCTCGCAGACCGACGCCGTCAATGTCTCGCAGCTGAACGGCATCGCGGCCGGCTTTCAAACCCAACTCGGCGGACTGCAGAACCAGATCAACGTCAACCAGACCGAGGCGCGCCGCGGCATTGCCGCAGCGGTGTCCGCCCCGCCGGTCGTGATGCCGTCGGCACCCGGCAAGACTACGGTCGCCGTCAACACCGGCTTTTATCGCGGTCAGACCGGGGCCGGAATCGGCATCTCGCACCGGCTGAATCTCAGCGTCCCGACCGTGGTCTTTGGCCGCTACTCGAACGGCGGCGGCAGCGAGCATGTCGGCAGCGCCGGCTTCGCCGTCGAGTTCTGATCAACTAATCGCCGTAGATCTTCGCTGCGGATCGGGCGGAGCCAGACCGGCCTGATCGCATCGTGCTCTCATCGATCGGCGCGTGTGTGCGCCGCCGTTGCGCTCACGGGTGGCGCCGGCTCCGCTCCGGCGACGTCGTCCGTCGCCAGGCGCATCGCGGTCGGCGTCTCGCCGTAGAAGCGGCGAAACGTGCGGTTGAACGTGGACAGGTCGACAAAGCCGGTATCCATCGCGATCTCGGCGACGCTCAGCGCCGAGTGCGCCGGAGATCTCAACAGCTCGACCGCCTTCTCGACGCGCATCTTCCGCAGCGTCTCGGAAAAGCTGGTGCCGGCCTCGTCGAATAGCTTCTGGATGTAGCTGCGCGACAGGCCCGATGCCTCGGCGGCCGACGACAGCGAGAAATCCGGATTGGCGAAATGCTCTCTGATCTGCCTCAGCACCTTTTCCCGGCGCAGATCCTTGAGCGCACCATTGCGAACGACCTCCATCGTATCGTTGCTGGGCGCCAGCAGATGAACGGTCAGCTCGATGAGCTGATCGGCCATCAGTTGCTTCAATGTCGGATTTGCTCGTGCGGCCTCCTTTTCGGCGAAGCCGAGATAGTCGGCCAGCAGACCAAATGCCGGATCACGCATGCTGATGCGCCGGAGAATCAGATCGTCGGCCGCGGGAAGCCGTTTCAACAACATCGCGGCGGGGATGGTGAAGCCCGTCAGCTCGAGGCCTTCCGGCGCGTGAAAGCGGAGTCGCTCGCTCAGCCTGAGGAAGCGCGTCTCCTCCCTGGCACAGTCGTCCTCCTGCCGACGCTGGGTCAGCAGCAGCCGTCCCGAGCGTGGGATCGGAATCGAAAACACGTCCTGGGCCTTGGCCAGATGCTTCTGTGTGCGATCGAGCAGCAGCGGGGACAATGACCACCTGTTGATGTTGAGTCCGCCGATCGTCACGGCGCCCATCTGGATCCGGGCCGGTCCCTCGCTCAACGGCTTGAGATCGGCGAAATTGATCCGGATGCCGCCGGTGATCTCCTCGATCTTCCTCTGCCACTCGCGATGGCTGTCGGGGCCGTGGTCGGGACTGCACTCGAGCGAGATCTGTCGTGTTGAGCTGGATTCCATGGCCGATCCGGCGTCGCAGTTGAAGGAAGCGATGAGCTGATGAGACACACTTCGTTGCAAATCGACAACTGTTACTTCGGAAGATTTCAAAGAATGCGGCCACAATGTGCGGATTGCATAACAGTGCGCTCCCTGCCGAGACCCGCCCGATCGCATTCTGCTAGCCGAGACGGAGGCGGCGCGCTTTCGGCGTGATGCGTTCTCGGGAAGTTGTTCGTGGTGCAATTGCTGGTTGCTCTTTTCGGAGCAACCTCTGGCGATGTTCTCGAAGGTTATGCAGGGGATCGATGTGATTTTGGCGAATGTGACAGTTGATCGGGGCTCGCCGCCGGCATCGGCTATGCGGTCAACAACTGGGTGCGGGTGCACGCCTCGTTCACGGCCTCGCCGTAGATCAACGAATATGGCGTGGCCGGCGGTGCGTCGATGACGCTGAATTGAGCGAGAAGGGCGGCCGAGCAGCGCGCTGCATGTCGAACGTAGATCCGATGATTGGTCTGTCAGAAAGATACCGCATCAAGGCCTTGGCGTGCGAAAGCGCCTCTGAACAAGCGACCGATCCGGCCCTGAAAGCCGCTTGGTTGGAGATTGCAATGGAGTGGCACGCGCTCGCCTATCGGGTCGGTCGAGGATCGACCGACCATGAAATCTGGACGCGGAGCCAGTAAGGCCGTCTCGAGGCCGCCGGGGCATTGCAACCATATGCGATGGCACTGCACCCAGGGGACGGGAGAGGCCATCGGAAGCTCGTGTTGTTAGCGCACAACGGTCGGCAGGAATAAACAGGATCGAGATCGCGCGAGTGTGCCGCTTGCCTAAGAGTGGGTCATCTGCCGAGACCTCTCCGATCCAACCCTGTTAGCTGAGCCAGCACGGGAGCGCTGCCTTCGCAACGAGGTGTTGGACATCGTTGTCGCGCGATCCGTGATTGCGGCACCAAAAGCAGCTTCTGGTGCCGTTCTCGAATGTTTTGCAGAGGGATTGGTGACATTGACGTGCGTAATCGTCGTGGGTGAGGAGGCGGCCGAGGCACGCGCTCCCAGCCATCGCGTCACTCCCTGCGTTTCGTCGGTCCGGATCGTTGTGGAGTCGTGCTGAATGCGTCCCGTAATTTCAAGGATTGCAGTCGCTGGGGCTGGTCCGTCGAGGCGTGCTGCAGCCTGTGCAGTTGCGGCAGCCAAGGGTGGCCTGATGTCGAGCGCCTTTCGTGCCGCGTCGCGGCCGCGGCGCATCGGGATCCGGTCGGTGCAGTCCAGCGGCGTTGCGATCGCCCTTTTGCTAGCATCGGCCCTGTTGGCGGCGCGGTCCGCGCAAGCGCAAAATTTTGCATGCGCGCCGAACGCCGGTATCGCCAACGGCGCTTTTTCCTTTGCCTGTGGCGAGGCAACCTTCGGTCCCGTTCCTAAACCGCAGGCTACGGCCGACGGCGCCTTCAGCACGGCAATCGGTCCGTCAGCCATCGCGGGCGGCTATGGCACCCTCGCCGTCGGCGCTATCAGCCAAGCGGCAGGCGACGGGGCGATGGCGATCGGCTACGCGACAATTTCGAACGGCTACGCCACCGCAGTGGGCTATTCCGCAAGAGCCGTAGGCAACTCCAGCACCGTCTTTGGCGCTCAGAGCTTTGCGTCCGGTACGTTCTCGGCCGCTATAGGGACCTATGCGGCGGCGACCTCCGCGAACTCCATCGCGATCGGCGGAGGTAACATCACCGGCACGAGGACCTTGGCGGCGTTCGTCGATGCCAACTCTGCCAACAGCATTGCAATCGGCAGCCAAGCCCTCATTGGCGCCGATAGCGGCAACGCCACCGCACTCGGCTTCAATGCGCAGGTGCTGGGCCAGAGTGGGCTTGCGATTGGCTATTCCAGTGCGGTCACCGGCGATGGCAGCATAGCGGTCGGCGCATCGAACACGGTGCTCGGAGCGAAGAGCGGCGCGATCGGCACCGGGCAGAATGTGGTCGGCACCGGCAGCTTTGCGATCGGCGATCCCAGCACGATCAACGGTAATGGCACCTTCGTGCTCGGCAACAACAACAATGTGAATACGGCGACCAATGCCGGCGCCGGTACAGCCGGCTGGGGCGATAACGTCAACGTGGTGGGCTCGAACAACGCCATCGCCGCCACGGCGAGCGCCGCCGGCTCCGCCGTGCTCGGCAATGGCGGGACGGTCAATGCGACCGATGCAGTGGCCATCGGCAATGGCACGACGGTGACGGGGGTTTCGGCGATCGCGATCGGCCGTAGCAGCACGGCAAGCGCAAGCAACGCCGTCGCGCTCGGCGTGTTTAGCAACGCGGCCGGAATGAATGGGACGGCACTCGGGGTTCTGAGCAACGCGAGTGGCGATTCCGGTACCGCGAGCGGGGCGTTCAGTACGGCGAGCGGCGACCACGGCACGGCGACCGGTGCCTCCAGCAAGGCCAGCGGTGCCTTCAGCACGGCGAGTGGCGCCTTCAGCACGGCATCCGGAGTACTCAGCACCGCGACCGGCGTCAACAGCCAGGCCATCGGCGACAACAGCGTGGCCGTCGGCGTCGCCAGCACCGCGAATGGGACGAGCGCTGTCGCGCTCGGCAACGGTGCGCAGGCGAACGGCGTGAATGCGGTCGCGATTGGCACCAATGCGATCTCAGCGCCGAACTCCGTGGTGGTCGGCCCCAACGCCACCGACAACAACTACGCCAATGCTGCCGTGTACGGCGCGGGCGCCCAGGTCGGGGCCGCAGGCAACGTCGCGATCGGCAGCGGCGCCAATGCCGTTGCGGCGAACTCCGTCGCGATCGGCCAGAACTCGGTGGCGAGCGCGCCCAACACCGTGTCGTTCGGCTCCGCCGGCAACGAGCGGCGGCTGACCAATGTCGCCGCCGGCATCTCGCCGACCGATGCGGTCAACGTCTCGCAGCTGAGCAGCGTTGCGAGCGGCGTCCAGTCGCAGATCGGGGCGTTGCAGGCGCAGATCGGTGGATTGCAGTCGCAGGTCAGCGGGTTGCAGACCCAGATCACCCACGTCAATTCGGGGATCGCGATGGCCATGGCGATGGGCGGCGGCTTCCTGCCGGACAACAAACGGTTTGCGGTGGCCGCCAATTACGGCACCTTCGCCGGCCAGAGCGCGGTGGCGATGACCGCGCTGGCGCGGGTGAGCGACAACATCGTCGTCTCCGGCTCGGCCAGCTACGGCATGCGGACTGATACGAGCCAGTTCGGCGGACGGGTCGGGATGCAGATCGCATGGTAGATCGACCGCTGTTCCGTGCGCTGCTGATCGCAGGGGTCGCGCTGCTTGTCGGACTGGGGACGCGCGCCGCCGAGGCGCAGCAGGCCTCGCAGCCGCAACGGCCACCAGCGGCTCAGCCGCCGCAGCAAGTCCAACAGCAACAACAACCGCAGCAGCCGCAATTCCCGCCGCCGCCTCAGGCGCAGCCGCAGCAATCGTCACAATGGGCGACGATGCCGCGGATGCAGCTCGAGCGGCAGTTCGCAGGCCCGCTGCAGGACACCATCGTGCAGCGCTGGCGCGATCCGGCCGACGGCACCGTCTGCTACATCTACCTGCCGATCAGCGCGCCGCATTCGCCGCCGACCCCCGCGGGCTTTGTCCAGTATGGCGGCAACACCGTGGGCTCGATCAGCTGCATGCTTGCGCCGCAAGCGGCACGGTCCGCGGCAAATCCGCGTCACACGGGCACCGTGTCCACCGGCCAATAGCCTGAATTGACTGGTGGATGGGGTTCGATTCGCGCGGCAGCGGAGGTTCACCTCTCCCCGACGGTTTTCGAAGGGGGGAGGTGAATGGGTCGCGCGTCACACGAGATCGCGCGCGGTGATCCAGAACACCTCGCCCTCGGAGTCCTCGGTGTCGAGCCAGAGCAGCGGCAGGTCGGGATAGGCCGCCTCGATCTGCGGACGGTCGCGCCCGACCTCGCACAACAATCCGCCCTCCGCAGTCAGATGGTCGCGGGCCTGGCTGAGAATGCGATGGATGATGTCGAGCCCGTCGGTGCCGCCGTCGAAGGCCAGCGCCGGCTCGGCGCGGCATTCCCGGGGCAGGCCGGCCATGCCCTCGGCGTCGACATAGGGCGGGTTGGTGATGATCAAATCGTAGCGGCGCTGGCTGAGCGGTGCGAACAGGTCACCGCGGTGCAGCGAGATGCGCTCGCCGAGGTCGTAGTCGGCGACGTTCTTCGCGGCGACCGCGAGCGCGTCCCTGGAGATGTCGACGGCGTCGATCACCGCATTGGGGAAGTGGCGGCTGGCCAGGATCGCCAGACAGCCAGAGCCGGTGCAGAGGTCCAGCACGCTGTCCACGGCCAGCGGATCATCGATCAGCGAGGTGCCATCGGCCTCGGCGCCGCCGAAATGCGTCTCCAGCAGCTCGCCGATGAACGAGCGCGGCACGATGACGCGCTCGTCGACGTAGAACGGCAGGCCGCGCATGTAGACCTTGTTGACCAGATAGGCCGCCGGCTTTCGCGTGGTGATTCGGGCCGTGATCAGGTCGAGGATCATCTTGCCTTCGGCCGCGGTGACCCGGGCCGTGACGAAGCTCTCGAACTGATCGGGGCGCAGATGCAGCGCCTCGCCGATCAGGAAGGCGGCCTCCGACACCGGATCGGTGGTGCCGTGCGCAAACACCAGATCGGCGTCCTGGAAGCAGCTCACCGCGTAGCGCAGATAGTCGAGCAGGCTGACCAGCTCGCCCGCATTGACCTTCGGCAGCTTCGGCGCCGCCGCCTTGCGCGGCGCTGCCGTCTTGACCTTCTTCGCCATCACGACTTCCAGCGCGCCGCGGCGGCATCGTCGTGGCTCTTGGCCTCGACCCAGCTGCCGCCATCATTGGTTTCCTCGCGCTTCCAGAACGGCGCGTTGGTCTTGAGATAATCCATCAGGAACTCAGCCGCCTCGAACGCCGCCTGACGGTGGCTGGAGGCGGTCACCACCAGCACGATGTTCTCGCCCGGCCGTATCCGGCCGAAGCGGTGGATCACGGTCAGGCCCTGCAGCGGCCAGCGCGCCATCGCCTGCTCGGTGTGCCGCATGATCTCGGCCTCCGCCATGCCCGGGTAATGCTCGAGCGTCAGCGCGGTGATCGGCGTGTCATGGTCGTTGCCGCGGCACAGGCCGGAGAAGCTGACGACGGCGCCGATGTCGGTGCGGCCATGGCTGAGGGCTGCGATCTCGGCCGCGGTGTCGAAATCCTCTTGCTGCACCCGGACGGTGACGATCGCGGTCATGGACGGATCTTCCGTTGCGTCAGCCGCCGGTCATCGGCGGGAAGAACGCGATCTCGCGGGCGCCGGCGATGGCCGTATCCGGCTGCACATGGGTCTGGTCGATCGCGGTGCGGATCACCTTCGGCTTCTCGAACGCATAGGCGTAGCCCTCGCCGCGCGTGGTGAGCCAGGCGATCAGCTCGCTGACCGTGCGCACGTCCGCCGGCGGCTCGATCGTCTCCTCGGCCTTGCCGACGCGCTCACGCACCCAGGCGAAATACTTCACCTTCATCGCGAGTCTGCCTCGATGAGGTGGTGGATGCCGGCGCGGAAATAGTCGTAGCCGGTGTAGATGGTGAAGACCGCCGACAAACCGAGCAGCCAGATTCCGATCCCGCTCACGATCGGACCCACGGACGTCGAGATCTGGGCGACCGCCGCATCGCCGGCCTCGCCCGCGAGCAGGAAGCCGATCGCCACCAGTTGCATCGTGGTCTTCCATTTGGCGACCTTGGTCACCGGCACCGAGACGCGCAGCGCGGCGAGATATTCGCGCAGGCCCGACACCAGGATCTCGCGGCACAGGATCACAATGGCCGCCCACAGCGACCAGTTCTGGATGGTGCTGTCGGCGGCCAGCATCAGCAGACAGGAGGCGACCAGAAGCTTGTCCGCGATCGGGTCGAGCATACGGCCGAATGCCGATTGCTGGTTCCAGATCCGCGCGAAATGACCGTCGAGATAGTCGGTGATCCCAGCCGCAATGAACACCGCAACGGCGACCCAGCGGAGCCACAAAGGATACATCCAGACCGACTGCGCGTAGATGCAGCCGACCACGACCGGTATCGCGGCGATGCGCGTATAGGTCAGGATGTTCGGCAGGGACGTCGACGTCTTGCTGGGCACGCGTGTGGTCGCAATATTCATCCGGTGTACCAATACTGCCGCCGTTCGGACGTCAACCTCCGAGCCGAGCCGCTTCGGCAGGATGACGCAGATATGACGCTGTTCGCAACGAAGTCTTGCGGAGATAGGAACTCTCCCGCCCCGATACAAAGAGCGGTAACGCTTCCTTAAGCAACCGCACGCGGTCGCGCCAGTGGGGAGATCGGCGTGCCGCGGTGGGCGCGCCGATCGGTCTTATTGCGGTGCAATGACAGCGGCCCGAATGCCGCCGGTGATCAGATCGCCTCGGCCCCATGAACCGCGCACCAATGCGCCTGCCGTTCCGCGAACACGCGATCGCGCACATAGGCCAGCGTTTCGTCGTCGAAGGTCTCGATCACCTCCAGGCTGAACGACCCTTCGCCATGGGCGGCCCAGGCCGCCTGCAGCCCGCCGCGGCGATGGCCGCCCTGGCGCAGGGTGAACCACAGACGGTTCTGGATCTTGTCGAGGTCCGGCGCGCAGCCGATCCAGCGCGCGCCGGTGGCGGCGCAGGTGACGGCAAAGATGCCGGCAGGGCTCTTGCGCTCCTTGTAGGCGGCGACCGCCGCCTTGCGCTGATCGGGGGTCATGAGGTGTCGCTCCAAAGTGAGGTGGGCTCAGCTCATGTAGAGCTTATTTTTGTCCGGGTAAATATATGGAAATCGAAATTTTTTCCTGACAGATGTATCGTAAAGTTGACGGGAGCGGACCTAACCTGTAATAATATCCTTACAGGTGGAGAGCCGCGACGTATGCCCACTGAAGGCGATCAACTGCTGGACAGGCTGGCAGCGTTGGCCAATCCGCATCGGTTGCGGGTGGTGGCTGCTTTGCAGGCCCGGGGGCGCACCTATGTCAGCCAGTTGGCCCGCGAGCTCGGCATCAGCCGGCCATTGCTGCACCTTCATTTGCGCAAGCTCGAAGAGGCGGGGCTGGTCACCAGCCGGTTGGAGCTCTCCGCCGACGGCAAGGCGCTGAACTACTTCGAGGTTGCTCCCTTCGAGATCGCCCTGACGCCGTCCTCGATCGCCAAAGCAGCGGAGACGCTGTCCGTCGTTCCATCCTCCATCAAACCGGAAGGAGACCAACATGGCTGACAAAGCCGCCATCTTCCTGCTCGTCACGATCCTCGTCCTTGTCACCATCATCCTGGTGTTTGCGATGAAGTATTTTGCGGCGGTCCGGCAGGCCGGACGGCAGGTCGCGACGGAGGAGGGCTTCCGCGCGCTGACCGAGCGAGCCGTTCGAGCGCAGGAGACGAGTGCAGAGCTGCTCGCCGCCCTCAAGGGCAGTCTGGGGCAGATCGAGCTGCGGCTCACCCAGGTCGAGAAGGTGCTGAAGGAGGTCGAATGATGACCACTCAACATCAGGCCGAGGAGCTGTCGCTGTTGAAGCGGATGCGCGCAGTCTCGCTCGTCGAAGGCAGCACATTGCTGCTGCTGGTGCTGGTGGCGGTGCCGCTGAAGCACTTTGCCGGCTTCGCCGTCGCCACCAGGATCATGGGTCCTGTCCACGGCCTCGCTTTCATGGGCTACATCTGGATGCTCATCCAGCTCGCAGCCGGCGGCGGCTGGTCGAGAACGGAGATCGTCCGGATGACAATGGCTGCGTTCGTGCCGTTCGGCGGCTTCGTCAATGCCCGCGTCCTGGCGCGACGCGAGATGCTGCTGGCGGCGCCATGATGGTCGAGTGGCTCAAGGCGCTGCACGTCGCCGCCGTACTGTGCTGGAGCGGCGGGTTGCTGGCCGCAGCGATCACCATCGCGGCGGCTGCGACCATGGCAGAAGCGGCTGGTGCCGCCACCATGGTCGAGATCGTCAGCCGCTGGGACCGGCGTGTCACGACGCCGGCCATGCTCGTCGTGTGGGGCGCAGGCCTCGCACTCGCCATGCAGGGCCAATGGTTCGGCGCGCTTTGGCTGACGATCAAGCTCGGCATCGTGGTCGCGCTGTCTGCGCTGCACGGCGTGCTCGCGGGAACGCTGCGACGGCTCTCGCGGTCAGAGACGCCGGCGGCGCGCTGGCCGTCTCACATGCCGCCATTGATCGTCGGCAGCACCGCTGCGATCGCCGTGCTCGTCGTCGTCAAGCCGTTCTGAGAGGCCGGCGCGAGCGCAGAAGGCGTCCTTCAACTGGCGTTGCTGTGAAAATACTCAAAGATCTTGCGGGCGCTTTCGGCTGACACTCCCGGCACCTTGCCGAGGTCGGCGATCGAGGCGCGCTCGATCTCCTTGAGCGTGCCGAAGTGGTGCAGCAGCGCGCGCTTGCGCGACGGGCCGATGCCGGGGATCTCCTGCAGGCCGGCCTCGCGGATGTCCTTCTTGCGCAGCTTGCGGTGCGAGCCGATGACGAAGCGATGGGCCTCGTCGCGCAGCCGCTGGATGAAATACAGCACGGGGTCGCGCGGCTCGAGCTTGATCGCCTCCCGCTCCGGGATGAACAAGGTCTCGCGGCCGGCGTCGCGATCGGGGCCCTTGGCGACCGACATCAGCGCGACATTGGTGACGCCGAGCTCGGTGAAGATCTCGCGGACGGCATTGAGCTGGCCGCGGCCGCCATCGATGATGACGAAATCGGGCCATTGCGGCACGTCGTCCTCCTTGGCCGCGCGGGCGACATCCTTCTCCGACGGTGACACCAGCCGCTTGAAGCGGCGCTGCAGCACCTCCTTCATCATCGCGTAGTCGTCGCCGGGCGTCAGCCCTTCCGACCGGATGTTGAACTTGCGGTACTGGTTCTTCATGAAGCCGTCGGGGCCGGCGACGATCATCGCGCCGACCGCGTTGGTGCCCTGGATGTGGCTGTTGTCGTAGACCTCGATGCGCTTCGGCACCTGCGGCAGGCCGAGCGTGGTCGTCATCGCCTCCAGCAGGCGGCTCTGGGTCGCGGTATCCGCGAGCTTGCGGCCGAGCGCCTCGCGCGCATTGGTCAGCGCGTGAGTGACCAGGTCCTTCTTCTCGCCGCGCTTCGGACAGGACACCTCGACCTTGTGGCCGGCCTTGACGCAGAGCGCCTCGGCGAGCAGCTCGGCCTCCTCGATCTCATGCGACAGCAGGATCAGCTTCGGCGGCGGCTTGTCGTCGTAGAACTGCGACAGGAACGCGGACAGCACCTCCTCTTGTGTGAACGTCTTCTCGGCGCGCGGGAAATAGGCGCGGTTGCCCCAGTTCTGGCCAGTGCGGAAGAAGAACACCTCGACGCAGGAATAGCCGCCCTCCTGGTGGATGGCGAACACATCGGCTTCCTCGACCGTGCGCGGGTTGATGCCCTGCTGGGAGGAGATCGCCGACAGTGCGGCGAGACGGTCGCGATAGACGGCCGCGGTCTCGAATTCGAGCTCGCTCGACGCCTTCTCCATCTCGCTCGCCAGCAGCGCCTTCACAGCCTGGCTGCGGCCGGACAGGAAGTCGGTCGCCTCGCGCACCAGCTCGGTATAGCCGGAGAAATCGATCTCCTGGGTGCAGGGACCGGCGCAGCGGCGGATCTGGTGCAACAGGCAGGGGCGGGTACGGCTCTCGAAGAACGAATCGGTGCAGGAGCGGATCAGGAAGGCGCGCTGCAGCGCCGTGATGGTGCGGTTGACGGCACCGGCCGAGGCGAACGGACCGAAATAGCGCCCCGGCCTGGACTGCGCGCCGCGGTGCTTGAGGATTTGCGGCGCCCAATGGTCGCCGGTGATGAGGATGTAAGGGAACGATTTGTCGTCGCGCAGCTGCACGTTGAAGCGCGGCTTGAGCTGCTTGATGAGGTTCGCTTCGAGCAGCAGCGCCTCGGTCTCCGTGGTGGTGGAGACGATCTCGACGGTCACCGTGGCTGCGATCATGCGCAGGATGCGCGCCGGCAGCGGCGCGTTGGCACGCGCATAGGACGACAGGCGCTTTTTGACGTTCTTGGCCTTGCCGACATAGAGCACGTCATGCGCCGCGTTGAGCATGCGGTAGACGCCGGGCGAGGTCGGCGCCAGCCGCACCGCGTTCTCGATCGCCGCGTGGCCGATCGCGAGCGGGCCTTCCCCGACCGCCTCCAGGCTCTCCTCGGCCAGCTCCGGCAGCCGGCCGTCATCGTCCTCGTCTGCAGCCGAGGCGGCGGGGTCGAGATCGGGCGTGTCGATGGCCTCGGGTGGCAGGTCGGCCGTGGCGCCACGCCGGCTCGGGGGCGTCGGCGCCTTGGGTGGATCGGAGCTGTGGGTGGTCATGTCCGCAAATTAAGCGCTGCCGCGCCGTCTCGCCAGCTTGCGATCGCGCCATGCACAGGGCAGGGCGGTAACGCTCCGTTAAGCACGTTAATGGCCGGGTAACCCGGCTTAACAACGGCTTAACCTAAAACTCTCGATAAATGCTCACGAAAGAAGCGAGAGTTCCGTAACCACGCCGGCCCGCGCAGCACAGTCGCGCGGCGCATGCTCCGGCGGGTGACGGCGAGTGGCGTGGAGTGAGCGATGAACAGGTTCTTGGTCGGTGCTGCCGCCGCGGCGGGCTTGGGCGCGGCGGCTCTCGGATCGGTCTCGGCGCAGGCGGCGGACCTCGGCTACGGGCGCGGCGCGCCCTACACCGTCAACCAGCCCCTCAACGCCTACAGCTGGGCCGGCCCCTATCTCGGCGGCACGCTGGGCTATGAATGGGGCACCGTCGGCAACAACCCGACCAAGCCGTCCGGTCTCACCGGCGGCCTGACCGCGGGCTACAATTGGCAGAACGGCCCGTGGGTGTTCGGCGCCGAGGGCGACATCAACCTGACCGGCGCCAACGACACCTTCGCGCCGTGGAAGTTCTCCAACCCGTGGTTCGGCACCTTGCGCGGCCGCGCCGGCTACGCCTTCAACAACATCCTGTTCTACGGCACCGGCGGCCTCGCCTTTGGCGGCCTGCGCGCCGAGACCTTCGGTCTTTCGGAATCGCACACCACGGTGGGCTGGACGCTCGGCGCCGGCACCGAGTTCGGCCTGGCGCAGAACTGGACCGCCAAGATCGAGTATCTCTACGTCGATCTCGACAGCAGCAATTTCGTGATCACGGGGGCGAAGAACGACTATCGGTTTGGAATTGTGCGCGCAGGCATCAACTTCCACTTCTGATGGCAACGAGGGAATAGGAAGAAGAAACGTCCAACGACAACCTCCCGGCCGCTCGCGCGGCCGGGATTTTTTTGTCGGAGCGCTCCGTGCAATCGTGCATCATCGCGCGCGGCCTGCACGTACGAGCCGGCAATGCTGTGCACGCAAACAGGCGCTGCCGACAGCTTCCAAACCAACGAAGAGGTGGCGTCGAGGCGCGTCCGGTTGCAATCACGCCGGCGCGCGAACGACCGCCAGGCGGGCTCGTCCTAAGACGATAGCACCAGGTTCACCGCTTTCGGGCCCTTGCCCTTCTTGTCCGGCTCGACCTCGAAGCTGATCCGCTGTCCTTCGGTCAGGTCCTTCAGGCCCGCGCGCTCCACCGCCGTGATGTGCACGAACACGTCGCGTCCACCGTCGTCCGGCTTGATGAAGCCGTAGCCGCGTTCACCGTTGAAGAACTTGACCGTCCCAGTCATGGCCATCGGGAAACTCCTCCCCCGCAATGCTTCCTCCACTGCGCGCCCTGCGCAGCGTCCGACCGGACATCACTTTGATCGGAAAGCGTTGGCCACCTTAACGCCCAGCGCTCGCCGCGCCGGATCGCCGGATCTTGTTAGGCCTTGATCACCCCGCCGCAACCATTCGCGGAAGCGGAACGTAAAGCCAGTCTTACAATCGGACACAATAATACGGTTCCGCGCCGATTGACTACGGCTTTTCGACCAGTAGCCGTTTCAAGCTTTGGGGAATTCGATTCGGAAGCGCGCCGCGCCGCCCTGGCCGAGCGGCTTCTGCAGTTCCTGCAGGATGAGCTTCAGCTCGTCATGCAATGTCCAGGGCGGGTTGACGATCAGCAGTCCGGTCGAGGTCAGCGCCTCGCCTTCGATTTGCGGCGCAACACTGAACTCGATCCGCAGCACCTTGCCGGGCGGCTTGGCCGCGGCCGCGAGCGCCGCGACGCGATCGCTCAGCTCTTCCGTCGCGCGTCGGCTCTTGGCGGGATACCAAAGCACGTAGATACCGGTGGTCCACTTCGCGAAGGCCGCGGCAAAGCGGTCGGCGAGCCGCTCGAACTCATCCTTCGCCTCGAACGCCGGATCGATCAGCACCACGCCCCGGCGCTCGTTCGGCGGCACGAAGGCGGGCAGGGCGACCCAGCCGTCGAGATCGACGACGCGGGCCTGGGTGTCGCGGCGCAACTGATCGATCAGCTGCTTGCGGGGGATCGGCGCCAGCTCGCACAGGGTCATGCGGTCCTGCGGCCGCAGCAGCGCGCGCGCGATCAGCGGCGAGCCGGGATAGGCGACGAGCTCGGCCGTCGGATTGAACGATCGGACGATATCCAGATAGGGCTGGACCAGCGCATAGACCTGATCCGACAGCCGCGCCTGCAGCAGGCGGGCAATGCCGGTGAGGAACTCGCCGCTGCGGGTCGCCTCGTCGCCGGTGAGATCGTACAGGCCAGCGCCGGCATGGGTGTCGATCACCCGGAATGCAGCGGGCTTCTCCTGGAGGTAGACCAGGATGCGCGTCAGCACGATGTGCTTGATGACGTCGGCGAAGCCGCCGGCGTGAAAGGCGTGTCGGTAGTTCATGCCGTCCGGGTTACGCCGTTCCGCGTCAAAAGGGTACCCCGTCGATGCGCCGGATGCCCTTTCGGAGAGCCGCGGATCATCGCCGCCGCAACAGGCGCCGCAGGCCGACGCGCTGCGGTCGCCCGATTCGCAGTCGCTAGCCGCCGCGGACCGGCGGCATGTTGACCTCGTCGCGCCGGCAGGCCTGCCGGTCGATCTCGTCGCAATTGCGAAACTCGAGGTCCTTCGACAGGCAGATCCGGACCTCGCTCAGCCGGGTGCGATTGCAGGTGACGGCAATGCCCGATGTCGTGAGCTTGGGGTTGGCCTTGATGAAGGCTTCCTCAACCGCCGCCGGCGCCACTGTCTTGGCTTCCGCGAGATCGAGAAATTCCGGCGGGATCTTGATGGCGGCCCGCGCCTTGCGGATGGCTTCGAAATAGGCCTTCGCCGACATGCCGGCGCAGGTGCCGTGCTTGTCCCACTCGTTGTAGATCAGGCCCGGCGCCGGCATCAGGTCGAGCATCGAGGTCATGATGTTGCGCGGCAGGCGCGGCGCCGGCTGCTCGCAATATTCGGGGTAGCCGTTCTCGTATTGCGGCCACAGCCCGTGCACGACGAACGAGTAGGGCCGGCCGGTGCACTGTTGGGACCGGCTGCCGCGGCCGCCGCGCTCCTCCGCCTCGGCACAGTACGAGGGCGACCACGACAGCGAGAGAACGTAGAAGTCGAACGCGCCCGGCGCATTCTGGCGCCGGTCCTGCGCCGCGGCGGAGCCAGCCGCGAGCACACCGAGCAAGAGGGCAAAGCAGGCGATCGTTCTGGACAACAGGACGGCAGGTCGGCGCAGGCAATCGAACATGGCATACTCCCCGGACAATGCCAGGAGCCTACCAGCGCGCGGGAACATTTCAAGAACAAAAATGGCTGCCCCGAGGCAGCCATTGGTCAGCTGGCCGCTCGCGCGAGCGGGCGATGCGCCGGGAAAGGCGAATCAGGGCTTGGCGGCGCGGCAGGCCGGATTGAAGGCCCAGTTGCGATCGAGGCCGACGACGCAGAACTCGACGCCCTGGTCATAGCCGGCGAAGCCGCCATCCTCGATGATCGAGAAGTTGACGGTGCGCGCCTTGCCGTCGCTGATCATCACGCTGCCGGTGCAGAAGCGGCGCGGGATGTTGTCGGACTGCCAGGGCCGGAAGGCGATCTCATGGACATTGGCGACGCCGGTAATCGTCAGCGAGGAATTCCAGAAGGTGCTCTCCTTGTCCTGGAATCGCGAGACGATGGTCGGAATGGCCGCCTCGCAAGGCGCGACCCGGCCGTCATATTTCGGGCCGGACAGCCAGAAGTTCATCTCGAGCGGGTTGGCCGCCTGGGCCGGCGCGGTCGCGACCGCGAGCAGCGCGCCGCATGCGGCACCGAACGTCTTGAAAGCTGAGCTGAAGTCGCGCATGGGCCGTCCGCAAGGCTGATCCGGGAGCGTGGACCGTGCCGCGGTGGCCACAGGAGGTCAAGTGCAACGCGGCAACACTCCACGATTAGTCCTGTTAACCCGGGGCCGGTGTTCTTTTCTTGACCGCACGGGACCTTTAGAATGGCAGGCCAGATCGAGGAGAATGCAATGCGGACGCTGATGGCCGGATTCGTGAAGACTGCAGGCCTCGTGGCCGCTGGGATGGTTCTGGTTGCCGCGTCCGCCCAGGCCGACGTGGTGCCGCCCTTCAAGGGCAATGACACCGGCGGCATCATCGCCTATCAGCTGGCCCAGACCACGGATGCGCGCCAGCTCGCGGTCGACCACTGCGCCTCCTACGGCAAGGTCGCGAAGTTCGGCGCCGTCGATGCGCGCTACGGCGGCTACGTCTCGTTCTCCTGCCGCTGGGTACCGTACGGCTCGGCGCAGCGGCCGCTGCGGACGCTCTACTGACCTTCCATCAACTGCCGTTCTCCTAATTGCCATCTTTTGGCGGCATTCGCTCTGGCATCGATCAACGAGCCGGAACGGGGGCACATGACCTGCACACGCATCGCAATCGGGCTGTTGGCCTGCTGCCTCCTGGGCGTGACCGCGAGCCATGAGGCTCGGGCCGTCGACCTGCCGGTGCGCAAGGCCGGCCTGTGGGAGCTGAAGATGATCAGATCCGGCGGTCAGCTGCCGGAGGCGACGATACAGCACTGCACCGACGCGGCCACCGACAAGGAGATGAACAACTTCGCCTCTCCGATGGCGCAGCAGGTCTGCTCCAAGCAGGACATCCAGAAAACCGCGACCGGCTACGTCTCCGATTCGGTCTGCAATTTCGGCGGCATCAATACGACGTCGCATGCCGACATCACCGGCGATTTCAACTCGGCCTATACGGTGAAGACGATGTCGCGCGTCACGGGCGGCGCCGCCGGCACCGGGGTGAAGGACACCGCGATGACGATCGAGGCCAAGTGGCTCGGCGCCTGCAAGCCCGACCAGAAGCCCGGGGACATCGTGATGCCCGGCGGCATGAAGATGAACGTCAAGGACATGGCCAAGCTGAAGGCCCTGATCCCGGGCGTGAAGCAGTAGGCGGGCGCTCGTTGCGCGTGATGGGCGCAGCGACGTGGATCGTCGCTCATTCGCGGACGCAAAGCACGATCTTCCCGATGTGCCGGCCCGTCTCCATGCGGGCATGCGCAGCGGCCGCCTCGGACAGGCGATAGGTGCTGTCGATGTGCGGCCGAATGGCCGTTCCGAGAAGAGGCCAGATCCGCTGCCGCAGCTCGGTCGCGATGCGCCGCTTGAGATCGAGCGACGTCGACCGCAGGAACGCGCCGGTGATGCTGGCCCGGCGCACCATCAGGCTGCGCAGCGGCACCGCCAGCTCCTTGCCCTGTCCAGCCGAGAGCTGGGCGATCCGTCCGCCCATCGCGAGCGCCGCAAGGTCCTGGGCGATGTGAGCGCCGGCGGAGGTGTCGAGGATGCAGTCGACCCCGCGCGTCCCCGTCGCCGCGCGGATCTGCTCGGCGAGATCGGGATCGGCATAGTCGAACACGGCGCTGCAGCCGAGCCTGAGTGCCAGGGCGCGCTTCTCCGCGGTGCCGGCGGTGGCCATGACGGGATGTCCCAGCGCGCGCAGCAGCTGGATCGCGATCGTGCCGACGCCGCTGCTGCCGCCGTGAATCAGGGTGGTCTCGCCGGGCGCCATGCGCATCAGCTCGAAGAAGTTGAACCAGGTCGTGAACAGCGCCTCGGGCAGGGCGGCGCCCTGGATCCAGTCGAGGCTGCTCGGCAGGTCCAGCGCAAGATGCTGATCGGTGGCGACGTATTGCGCGTAGGAGCCGCCGTCGGTCAGCGCCATCACCGCTTGACCCAGCCGTTCCGGGGAAACGTCGGCGCCGCAGGCCACGATGCGCCCCGAGGCTTCCAATCCCGGTATGGGATTGGGCTCCCGCGATGGCCCGGCAGCGCGCTGGTTGCAGTCGTGACGGTTGATGCCGGCGGCGGCGACCTCGATCAGGACGTCGTCGGGGCCGAGCCGCGGGACCGGCCAGTCCTGTCGCTCTGACAGGACCTCCGGGCCGCCCGCGGCGGTGATGATGACGGCGTGCTGATCGTCCGGAATCATGTGTAGTCGCTCATGTGCTCACTTGCCGACCAGGCCGCACTTGCTGCGGTCGAGCGGACGAAACGCCTGATCGGGGGCGATCTTCGTCACCAGCTTGACGAAGTCCCAGGGGCCCTTCGATTCGGCGGGAGTCTTGACCTGGACGAGGTACAGGTCGTGCACCATGCGCTGGTCGTCGCGGATCTGACCGTGGTCCGCATAGGCGTCCGAGACCGGTGTGGATTTCATCTTCGCCATCACCGTTGCGCCGTCGTCGCTGTCCGCATCCTTCACCGCCTGCAGATAGTGCCGCACGGCCGAATAAACCCCGGCCTGGATCTGTGACGGCATCGCCTTGCGGCGCGCGTAGAACGCGTCGGAGAAGCGGCGCGCGGCGGGGGAGGCGTCCTCGAAGAAGCTGGTGACGATGAGATCGCCCTGCGTCGCCTTGAGGCCGATGGCTTCGATGTCGACGTTCTGGAACGACATCGGCACGATCTTGATCCCCTGCGCCGCAAGCCCGAATTCCTCGGCCTGCTTGATGGCGGTGGCATTGTCGCCGGCGACGTTGAGCGCCAGGATCTTGGCGCCGGAGGCCTGGGCCTGCAACAGGAACGAGCCGTAATCCGGCGTGCCGAGCTGCGCCTTGACGCTGCCGGCGACCGTGCCGCCGAGCTCGGCGATGCGGGCGCGCGCGGTCGCCTCGACCGAATGGCCGAACGCATAGTCGCCGGTGATGAAGAACCACGGCTCCTTGCTGGTCTGCATGATGCCCGAGACGACGGCGGTGGCGGTCGAATAGGCGTCGTGCGTCCATTGCACCGAGGTCGGCGCGCACGCCTCGTCGGTGAGCTGGTTGGCGCCGGCCCCCGAGACGAGGAAGATCCTGCCGTTGCTGCGCACCAGCTCCTGGACGCCGAGCGCCGCGCCGGAGCTGCCGCCGTCCGCGATCGCCTGCACGCCGTCCTGTTCGAACCAGCGCCGGGCGATCGCGACCGCGATATCCGGCTTGTTCTGGTGGTCCGCCTGAAGGATCTCGATCGGCCTGCCGTTGATGTTGCCGCCGAATTCCTCTGCGGCCATCCGTGCCGCTTCCACCGAGCCGGGCCCCATCGCGGTCGCAAAGATGCCGGTCATGTCGGTGAGCACGCCAATCCGGATGGCTTTCCCTTTGATGTCCGCCTGCGCGGATGAGCCTGCAAGCAGCAACAGCGCGGCGATGCCCGCTGTGAGACGTCGCGACATGATGATCCTCCCCGGATTCAACGACTTTGTTTGTTATGTCGTGTTTGGTTGGTGCGCCGCGCGGTTCCGCGAGGCGGAGACGTCAGGCCGCCGGTTCGGCGGCCACGGGATTGCGCAGTACGCCGATGCCCGAGATCTCGACCTCGACCGTATCGCCGGGCTTCATGAACAGTGGCGGGGTGCGCTTGAAGCCGACGCCTCCCGGCGTGCCGGTGACGATCACGTCGCCCGGCAGCAAGGTCATGATCTCCGAGCAATAGACGATCAGATCAGGCACGTCGGTGATGAGCAGGTCCGTGGTGGTCCGCTGCACGGTCTCGCCATTGAGGCGGGTCTGCAGCGTCAGCCTGGACGGGTCGGGAATTTCGTCGGCGGTGACGAGCCAGGGGCCGAACGCGCCGGACTGGTCGAAGGTCTTGCCCGACAGGAATTGCGACGTATGGCGCTGCCAGTCGCGGATGCTGCCTTCATTGTAGCAGGAATAGCCGGCGATGTGCGTGAGCGCGTCCTCGCGCCGGACATGCCGGCCGGCTGTCCCGATCACGAGCGCGAGCTCGCCCTCGTAGTCGAAATGATCGGAGACATCAGGGCGAACGATCGGCTGCAGATGGCCGACCTGGCTGGTCGCAAAGCGCGCGAACAGCGCGGGCTTCTCGGTGACCGTTCGTCCGGTCTCGGCGACGTGGTCGCGATAGTTCAGTCCCACGCAGATGATCTTGCCGGGATCGGGAATGACGGGCGCGAAGGCGATCGCAGCGAGCGGATAGTCGGGCTGTTCGGAGGCGAGCAGCGCGGCGGCGTCGCGAAGCGCATCCGCCTCGAGCAGCGCACGCAGGCTCTTCGACGACAGCCGTCGGCCGAGGTCGACGACACCGTCGCCCTTCACCGCGCCGTAGCCGGGGCGACCGTCGATGACAAAGGAAACCAGCTTCATACGTGAACCCTCTCAAGAAGAACGGAAACGCTCAGGCCGCGCTCGGCAGCGGTGCGAGGAAGGCGAGGCCTGACAACAGCGCCGCGGGATCTTCGCCCGTGCGGACGGCACCCAGGATGTAGCGGTCAGGGCGCACCAGCACGGCGTCGAAGCCGTGCTGATCGAGCCAGCCGTCGAGGCCGCCAGCGTCCTCGCCGCAGATGACGGCGACGTCAGCTTCCGTGAGGCGGGCATGATGCTGCGCGATCACTGCGGCACCGAGTCTTGAGCGGCACAACAGCGCGAAGCGATAGCCGACACGGTCGTCGCTGAGGCCGTGATCGCGGCTGCGGAATTGTGGCGCCAGCCGTCCCGTCATGCTGCGTTCGCCGCAGGCCAGGCCCGGGCCGAGCAGCGGCTTCTGCACGTCGAGCTTGAGCTGGCCGTCGCCCTGTGCCGTGCCGGTCGCGAGCGCCGCCTCGACCGCCTTGGTATTGATGAGTCCGCCCAGCCGGATCGCGAGCTCGATGAACTCGCGCACATGCGGGGCGCGCTCGCTCTGATAGGTGTCGAGAAGATCAGGCGTTGCCTTTCCGGCAATCACGTGAGCCAGCTTCCAGGCGAGGTTGGCGGCGTCGCGAATGCCGGCACACATGCCCTGGCCGAGGAAGGGCGGGGTCTGATGCGCGGAATCGCCTGCGAGCAGCAACCGTCCGCTGCGCCATTGCTGCGCCACCGCTGAGTGGAAGGTGTAGACAGCGGCGCGTTCGATCTCGGCCTCAGCGGGCCGGAGCCAGGGCGAGAGCAGCTCCCACACGCGCGCCGGCCGCGTGATCTCGGCGGCGTCTTCGTCAGGCTGAACCGTAATTTCCCAGCGTCGGCGGTTGCCGGTGCCGCGAATGTAGGTCGCGGGACGCTGCTTGTTGCAGTGCTGGACGCTGAAATCGCCGAGGTCCGGCCGTTCCTCTTTGAGCAGCACGTCGCAGACCAGCCAGCGTTCGTGAAAGCCGAGATCGTCCAGCGCCGAGCCGATGAAGCGTCGCACGAGTGAGCGTGCCCCGTCGCAGCCGACCACATAGGCACAGGAGATGTCGACCAGCCGGCCATTGGCGAGGTCCTCGTAGCGGACGCGGGCGCCGTCCTGGTCCTGCTCGAGCGCGAAGACATCACAGCGCGTGCGCAGCTCGACATGAGGCCAGCGCTCGAGTCCATTGTTGAGCACGGCTTCGAGATCGGGCTGGTGAAAGCGGTAGCTCAGATTCCAGCCCATCGCTGTCGGCGCGCTGGGGCGCGGCCAGTCCAGCAGCAACCGTCCCTCCGCATCGACGAAGCGCATCCCGGGACTTAAAGTGATGTGGGGCAGGATGGCGTCGGCGAGACCGATGGTCTGGAACACGCGCATGCATTCGTCATCGAAATGCACTGCGCGCGGCAAGTGATAAGCCTTGGCTTCGCGCTCCAGGACCAGGGTGCGGATGCCGCACAGGCCGAGCAGGTTGGCGAGCGTCGAGCCGACGGGCCCGCGGCCGACGATGACGACCTCGAAGCTTCCGGAGTGTGCGGCCATGTTGCTCATGGTCGCATCTGTTCCGCAACCGCCTCGCACCTTCAAGGCGCGGTCACGAACTGTCCGCCCAGCGGACGCTCAAGGCTGGACGGGAATGGCGGCTGCGGTGTCGCGCAGCGGCGCCGCGTACTGCGCGACCGCCTCCTCCAGGGTCATGGCGGAGCGGATCCAGATGATCGAGATGCAGCCGAACACGATGTCGTCCCGCACGATCGGCACCGCGATCGACGACGTCTTCGGATTGAATTCGCCCTCGTCGCGGATCGCGTAACCGCGCTGGGCCGTTTCATTCATCATGCGCTGCAGCCGCTCGGGCGACAGGAAAGGAACGTCCTCGGCATTCTCGATGCGCCGCAGGTGGCGGATGATGAGGTCGCGCTCCGCAGGCGGGCAGGCCGCCAGATAAGCGCGGCCGGCCGAGGTCTGCAGCATCGGCAGGCGCCTGCCGATCATGCTGCGGTCGATCGAGAGCGGGCTGCGCGCATGCGTGGTCTCCTGGATGACCATCGCGCCGTTCTCGTAGGTCGACAGGTCGACCGGCCAGACCAGGGTGCGGCTGAGTTCGGCGAGATAGGGCGCGGCGGCCTGGCAGATGACGATGCCGGGATCATAGCCGTCGCCGAGGCTCAGCGCGTGGCGCGTCACCCGGAAGCGGTCGTCGCTGGCGCTGCGCGCGACATAGCCGAGTTCCTCGAGTGTTTCGAGCAGGCGATAGACCGTGGGCCGCGGCAGGTCGAGCTGGCGGGCGACGTCGCCGGCGCGAATGCCGCCGGACCGATTGACCGCACGCAGCACGTCGAGGCCCCGCTTGAAGGCGCGGACACCCTCCGCAGGACGGGCTTGCGGAGATCGCGTCCGTTGCTTGGACACTTGGAAAATCCTCCCTGGTCTTCGTTTCCGTCCGCCGATAGCGTCTTGAGAACGCGAGCCGGATGCAGGGGCGGCAGTCTACTGCAGGACCGCGCGGAGCTGATACGAAATTCGGCCCGCGCCTTTCGGGAGAAAACAGGATGGAGATCACGGCGCTCGGCTACATCGGCATCAAGTCGTCCCAGGCGGAGCAGTGGGGACGGATGGCAACCGAGCTCCTGGGAATGCAGCGCATCGATCGCGCCGCCGGGATGCAGGCCTATCGGATGGACGACCGCAAGCAGCGGCTGATCGTCGATGGCAGCGGTGATGACGGGCTTGCCGTCATGGGCTGGGAGGTCGGCGACGCCGCCGCGCTCGCGCGCCTCGTCGGCCGTGTCGAGAACAATGGCGTGAAGGTCGCCCGTGGTTCGCAGGCGCTGGCCGACGAGCGTCATGTCACCGAGCTGATCTGCTTTCAGGATCCCGCCGGCAACACGATCGAGGTGTTCTGGGGGGCGGCCGTCGCCGCCGATCCGTTCCGGCCGGGACGTCCGATCTCCGGCTTTCGCACCGGGCCGCTCGGCATGGGACATGTCGTGCTCAACGTCGAGGAGGTCGAGCCGCTGCTGGCGTTCTATCGCGACCTGCTCGGCTTCCAGGTGTCCGATTTCGGCCTGACGCCGTACAAGCTGTATTTCTTCCACGTCAATGGCCGCCACCACAGCTTCGCGATGGTCGGC
The DNA here is from genome assembly GCF_051167995.1 of Bradyrhizobium sp. HKCCYLRH3073. Taxonomy (NCBI): domain Bacteria; kingdom Pseudomonadati; phylum Pseudomonadota; class Alphaproteobacteria; order Hyphomicrobiales; family Nitrobacteraceae; genus Bradyrhizobium; species Bradyrhizobium sp. HKCCYLRH3073. The sequence continues at coordinate 162,657 of NZ_JBNPUD010000010.1, read as the reverse complement.
TCCGGCCGCCGCACATTGCATCATTTCATGGTGGAGCTCGGCAGTCTCGACGACGTCGGCCAGGGCTACGATCTGGCGCAGCTCGAGGACGGGCGCGTGGCCTACACGCTGGGACGTCACACCAACGACCACATGACCTCGTTCTACGTCAACACGCCCTCCGGCTTCTTCATCGAATATGGCTGGGGCGGCCGGGTGATCGATCCCGCGACCTGGCGGCCGCACGAGACCTTCGATGGTCCGTCATTGTGGGGACACGAGCGCTTGTATTTGCCGGATGAGCCGCGCAAGCGCATGCGCGATATGCGCCTCTCCGCGGCTGCACGCGGCGTTCGCGTGCCGGACCCGCGCGTTCCGCCGCTGAACTGCGCGTGGCTCGACGCGGTGATCGCGCAGGAATGAGCTGAACCGTCGATCTACACCGGGATCCGCACGCTCGCGCGCAGGCCGCCCATCGGGCTGTCACCCAGCGTGATGTCGCCGCCGTGCGAGCGCGCGATGTCGCGCGCGATGGCAAGGCCTAGGCCGGTGCCGCCTTCGTCCTGGTTGCGCGCGTCGTCCAGGCGCAGGAACGGCTTGAACACCTCCTCGCGCATGTCGGCGGGAATGCCGGGGCCGTCGTCGTCGACGGTGATGGTGAGATAGCGGTGGTCGCGATGGCCGGTGATGGCGATCGCGTCGGCATGGCGGGCGGCGTTGGAGACGAGATTGCCGAGGCAGCGCTTCAGCGCCTGCGGCTTCACGGTCACCACCGGCAGCCCGTGGAACGATACCGTGGCGGAATGGCCGTTGCGCTCGGCGTCGCTGCGCAGCTCCTCGAGCGCGTTGGAGATGTCGGTCGGCTGCGCGATCTCGCCATTGTCGCCGCGCGCGAACGCCAGATAATCCTCCAGCATGTGCGACATCTCGTCGACATCCTTGCGCATGGCGTCGATCTCGGGGCTGTCGCCGAGCAGCGCCAGCTCCAGCTTGAAGCGCGTCAGGATGGTGCGCAGGTCGTGGCTGACGCCGGCGAGCATCGCGGTGCGCTGCTCGAGGGTGCGCTCGATGCGCGCCTTCATCTCCAGGAAGGCATGCGCCGCGCGTCGCACCTCCCGCGCGCCGCGCGGCCGGAAGTTCGGCACCTCGCGGCCCTTGCCGAAACTCTCGGCCGCATCGGCAAGGCGCAGGATCGGCTTGATCTGGTTGCGCAGGAACAGCACCGAGACGATCAGCAGGATCGACGACGTCCCGACCATCCAGAACAGGAAGATGTCGGTGTTCGACGCATAGGCCGCGCCGCGCTGCGCGAACACGCGCATCACGGCGTCATCGAGCGCGATGCGGATCTCGACCAGGTTGGAGCGGCCGACGGTGTCGATCCAGAACGGACGGCTGATCTGGCGGCCGATCTGGCTCGACAGCGACTGGTCGAGCAGGTTGAAGAACGGCTTCGGTCCGGGCGGCGGCATGTCGCCGGCCGGCAGGAAGTCGACCACGAGGTTGAGCCGCTGCTGCGCGATCCGGCGCAGCATGGTGCGGTCCTTGTCCTGCGGATAGCCCTTGTAGATGTCGATCAGTGCAGCGACGTCCTGCACCACGGCGGCGGAGAGGCGTCGCGTCACCGTGTTCCAGTGCCGCTCCATGAACACGCCGGCGACCACCGTCTGCAGGATCACCATCGGCACGATCATGATCAGCAGCGCGCGCGCATACAGGCCGGTCGGCATCCAGCCCTTGAAGGCGTTGCCGACGATGCTGTTGGCGCGCGACACGCGGCGGGAGGCGGTACGGATGAGGGTGAGGCCGGTGTCGAGCGTGGTCATGCGGATCTGCTCTCACGGGTGGCGCTGCCGTCATTGCGAGCGAAGCGAAGCAATCCAGCGTCATCGCGGGACTCTGGATTGCTTCGTTTCGCTCGCAAGGACGCTGAGAGAGCAAACGCACACGTCTCGGAGCGATTGTCCGGAACTCTCATCTCACCCCGTCACCATCAGCCGATAGCCGATGCCGCGCACGGCCTGCAGGAACAGCGGGTTGGCCGGATCGCTCTCCAGCTTGCGGCGCAGGCGGTTGATCTGGACGTCGACGGCGCGCTCGTTGACGGTGCCGTTGCCGGTCAGCGCGCCGCGCGGGACTGTCTCGCCGCGGGCATTGGCAAGGATGCGCAGCATCTCGCGCTCGCGGTCGGTGAGGTGGACGATTTCTTCGCCCTGCTTCAGCTCGCCGCGCGCCAGATGATAGACGAACGGGCCGAATCCGATCTGCTCGACGACCTCTTCCGCCGGCGGCGGCGCAGCCCGCTTGAGGATGTTGCCGATGCGCAGCGCGAGCTCTCTTGGTTCGAACGGCTTTGCGACGTAGTCGTCGGCGCCGAGCTGCAGTCCCTCGATGCGGCTCTCCGGCTCGGTCCGCGCGGTCAGCATCACGATCGGCACCGAGGATTGCGTGCGGATGAAGCGGGCGAGGTCGAAGCCGCTTTCGCCGGGCATCATCACGTCGAGGATCAGCAGATCGAAATGCAGCCCGGTGAGCTTGGCGCGGGCATCGCTTGCGCTCGCCGCCGTGGTGACGCGATAGCCCTCGCCGCGCAAGAAGCGCGAGAGGAGATCGCGGATGCGGCGGTCGTCGTCGACGAGCAGGAGATGCGGTGCGTCGTCGGCCGGCGTCTGCTGATGGTGCGGGGCGATGGCAGCGATCGTCACGGTCACTCCTTGGCGGCGGCGACAGGCGTCTTGAAGATGGCTTCCAGCACCTTGTCCGGATCGTCGCGATCGATCATCGCGCGCAGGAACTGCCGGACCTTCTCGGCGCCAGCAGGCCCGATCTGCTCCAGCGCGCGATCGATGCGCCGCGTCTGCAGCCCGGCGAGTCTGGCGACCAGCGCCTCGCCCTTCGGCGTGGCGAAAAGAAGGCGCTGGCGGCGGTCGTTGTTGCCGGTCTTCTGCACGATGTAGCCTTCGTCGAGCAGCTGCTTGAGCACGCGGCCGAGCGACTGCTTCGTAATGCGGAGAACGTCGAGCAGGTCGGCGACCTTGAGGCCGGGATAGCGTGTGACGAAATGCATCACGCGGTGATGCGCGCGGCCGAAGCCGAACGCTTCGAGCTCGTGGTCGGCATCGCCGACGAAGTCGCGATACGCGAAGAACAGGAGCTCGATGATGTCCCAGCGCAGCGGCTCGCCGGCGCCTGCGGACGGCTCGGCCGCGCGCAGCTCGGGGCTCAACGTCGGAGACGAGAAATTTATGTCAGCCATATTGACGTTTCTGCGGTTCAATGTTACAAAACAATCGCCCGCTACGAAATTTTTGATCGTTTCATCGGCGGGCGATGGTCTCCAGGCGTGTCTGAACGGGCCGTAGGCAACCCCGACGGGCATCCTTGGGCGACGTATCGAACAACCGTGTGATGTCGAGCGGCATTTCGGCAAACCATACTGGACTTCCGCCGGGCGCAAAAGCATGTCCTGTGGTGGCATGCTTGCCCGGGGACCGGCCGACAGGCCGGTCGCGGCAGGTCCGAAATTCAAGACGCCGACTGGCCCGATCGGACGGGTCGGCGCCAGAACTCGCGAATGGCGATCAGAGCGGGGGAAGCAAGGACATGACTTTGACATTCGACATCAAGCCGACGACGAACCCGACCTCCGACCAGGAGCGTGCTGCCAGGCTCGCCAACCCGGGCTTCGGCCGGGTGTTCACCGATCACATGGCCGTGGTCCAGTACAGCCAGGACAAGGGCTGGCACAGCGCGCGGATCGAATCCCGCGCCAACTTCCCGCTCGATCCGGCGGCGGCCGTCCTGCACTATGCGCAGGAGATCTTCGAGGGGCTCAAGGCCTACAAGCGCGACGACGGCGGCGTGAACCTGTTCCGCCCCGACGCCAATGCCAAGCGGTTCTGGAATTCGGCCGAGCGCATGGCGATGGCGCAGCTGCCGCCGGAGGTCTTCATCGAGGCGGTCGAGCGGCTGGTTCAAATCGATCGCGCCTGGATCCCGGGCGGCGAGGGCAGCCTCTATCTGCGCCCGTTCATGATCGCCAGCGAGGTGTTCCTCGGCGTGAAGCCGTCGGCGGAGTACATCTTCGCCGTCATCGCCTCGCCGGTCGGCTCCTATTTCAAGGGCGGCCCGGCGCCGGTCTCGATCTGGGTCTCGGAGAACTACACCCGCGCCGCCGTCGGCGGCACCGGCGGCGTGAAGTGCGGCGGCAATTACGCGGCGAGCCTCAAGGCGCAGGCCGAGGCGATCCAGCATGGCTGCGACCAGGTGGTGTTCCTGGATGCGATCGAGCGCCGCTATGTCGAGGAGCTCGGCGGCATGAACGTGTTCTTCGTGTTCGACGACGGCTCGCTGTCGACGCCGCCGCTCGGCACCATCCTGCCGGGCATCACCCGCGACTCCCTGATCGCGCTGGCGCGCGATGCCGGCCGCGAGGTGCGCGAGGAGGCGTATGCGATCGACCAGTGGCGCGCGGATGCCAAGAGCGGCAGGCTGAAGGAGGCGTTCGCCTGCGGCACCGCCGCGGTGATCTCGCCGATCGGCAAGGTCTGCTCGGCGAGCGGCGACGTCCTGATCAACGGCGGCGACGCCGGCCCGGTCGCCATGGGCCTGCGCAAGCAGCTCGTCGACATCCAGTACGGCCGCAGCCCGGATCCGCACAACTGGATCAGGGACGTGAAGTAGGGCAGGGCGCGCTTGGGCTGCCAGATTTTGCGCACAGCCCAGCCACGATGACGGTCTGCTCCCCTCCCCCTTGCGGGGAGGGGGCGCACCGCATGGGCTGAGGGAGCTCAGCTCTCACTGTCATAGGCGCAGGTGCACGACGCCCCTGCGGGTTGCCGCACGCGGTCGCGGCTGCTACCAACCCGGCAACGCATTCCATCCCGTAGGGTGGGCAAAGGACCGCGCAAGCGGGCCGGGCCCACTGTCTGCGATGTCAGCCATGGTGGGCACGCTGCGCTTTGCCCACCCTACGTTCCGGTCCCAGATGTCCGACAAACCCAAGAAACCCCAGAAGCTGAAGGCGCGGCTGCCGCGCGGGCTCGAGGATCGCGGCCCCGCGGCGATCGCCGCGACGCGCGAGATGGTCGAGAAGATCCGCGCCGTCTACGAGCGCTACGGCTTTGAGCCGGTGGAGACGCCGGCATTCGAATACACCGACGCGCTCGGCAAGTTCCTGCCCGACCAGGATCGTCCGAACGAGGGCGTGTTCTCGTTCCAGGACGACGATGAGCAGTGGATCTCGCTGCGCTACGACCTCACCGCGCCGCTGGCGCGCTACGTCGCCGAGAATTTCGATGCGCTGCCCAAGCCGTATCGCAGCTATCGCGCCGGCTACGTCTTCCGCAACGAGAAGCCCGGCCCCGGCCGCTTCCGCCAGTTCATGCAGTTCGACGCCGACACCGTCGGCTCCGGCTCGCCGGCGGCCGACGCCGAGATGTGCATGATGGCGGCGGAAACGATGGAGGGGCTGGGGATTCCGCGCGGCTCGTATGTCGTGAAAGTCAACAACCGCAAGGTGCTCGACGGCGTGATGGAGGCGATCGGCATCGGCGGTGATGAGCACGCGGGCCGTCGGCTGACGGTGCTCAGGGCAATCGACAAGGCCGACAAGTTTCCGATTTCAGAGATCAAGAAGCTGCTCGGCGAGGGCCGCTGGGACGGCGGCGAAGTCGGCAAGGGTGATTTCACCAAGGGCGCGGGCCTGACTGAAAGTCAGATCGACTCCCTGCTGGCCTTCTTCGAGATGAAGATCGCGGAGCCGCAAATTCAAGGTGAGGAGCAGGATCTGCAGTTCAACGCCGAGGTCCTGGCGAGCGTTGCGCAGCAGAAGCTGTTCATGTCCTCGCCGGCCTATGTGGAAGGCGTCAACGAGCTGACCGAGATCGCCAGGCTGTGCAGCGCGGCCGGTTACGGTTACAGCCGCGTCCGCGTCGAACCCTCCGTCGTCCGCGGTCTCGAATACTACACCGGCCCTGTCTACGAAGTCGAACTCCTGCTCGAGACCAAGGACGAGAAGGGCCGCCCCGTGCGCTTCGGCTCGGTCGGCGGCGGTGGTCGTTACGACGGCCTGGTCTCGCGCTTCCGCGGCGAGCCGGTGCCGGCGACCGGGTTTTCGATCGGCGTGTCGCGGCTGCAGGCGGCGCTGACCCTGCTCGGCAAGCTCGACACGCGGCCGGCTTTCGGCCCCGTCGTCGTCACGGTCTTCGACCGCGACCGCGTCGCCGACTATCAGAAGATGGTGTCGACCTTGCGCAATCACGGCATCCGCGCCGAGCTCTATCTCGGCAATCCCAAGAACATGGGCAACCAGCTCAAATATGCCGACCGCCGCAACGCACCCTGCGTGATCATCCAGGGCTCGGACGAGAAGGCGCGCGGCGAGGTGCAGATCAAGGACCTGATCGAGGGCGCCAAGGCGGCGGCCGCGATCGCCTCCAACCAGGAATGGCGCGAGAGCCGCCCGGCGCAGTTCTCAGCTAAGGAGGACGAACTCGTCGCCGGTGTCCGCGAGGTGCTCGCGCGCCACGACGTGAGCTGGGGGTAACAAGACCCGACATGCGCGGGCTTGACCCGCGCATCCATCGCTTCACGACGGCCTTTCATTTCAGAATGATGGATTGCCGGGGCAAGCCCGGCAATGACAGGCTTGGGACAGGACTAACTAACAGGGAGCAACGAATGCCCGAGATCACAGTGAGCATGGCCGCCGGCCGCACCGACGAGCAGAAGGCCAACATGATGCGTGACATCACCAAGGCCCTGGTGACGCATCTCGGCGTCGATCCGGAAGCGGTGGTGATCCAGATCAACGAGGCGCCGTTGACGCACAAGATGAAGGGCGGCAAGACCTTCGTCGAACGCCTGGCCGAGCAGAAGAAGTAGGCGCTGCTGTCGTCCCTGCTCGGCGCGCAATTGCGCGCGGCCCAGGGACCACAGCCCCAGGAAGCGGTTTGAGGCATGCTGGTCGTTGGCCTTTTGCTCATCACGACCGCCGCGGCGTATGGGTCCCGGATCGGCACTACGCCGCACTGACGCGCGTCGCAGCTTGTCCGGGACGACATCTGACCTTGGAGCCACCATGGACGCACGTGAGATCATCAAGCCGGGCATGCGCGCCGAGCGCCTGCTCGTGGTGCCGCCGGAGCGCACCGTGGGGCACTTTGTTCCGCATATGCCCATGGTCTATGCGACGCCGATGATGATCCTGGAGATGGAGATGACGTCGGGGGACGCCATCAACCCGGTGCTGCCACAGGGCTGGGTCACGGTCGGGACCGAGGTCAATGTCCGCCATCTCGCGGCCTCGCCGGTTGGCGCGACCATCCGCACCGTCGCCGAGGTGATCGAGGTCGAGCGCCGCGTCATCCGCTTTTCGGTCGAGGCGTATCATGGCGACGTCAAGATCGGCGACGGCCGCCACGGCCGCGGCCTCATCAATGTCGCGCAGTTCAAGAAGCGGTTCGGCGTGACCTGAACCGCTTCGCGCTAGACCGACTGGCCCGTCTTCAACAGCGAGCAGCCGGTGATCCTGAGGCTGCCGTCGGGCTGGGTCTGCAGCGTGTAGAGCGCCTCCCACGCCTCGCCTTCGGCATCGACGATGTGGACGCGCTGCGCGACGCTGCCGTCCTCGACCTGCGCGGCGCCGAATTCGAAGCTGCGATGGCGATAGACCGGCGGGTAGCCGCTCTTGACCATGCTCATGAAGATCTCGGCGCTCGGAAACAGCGCCTGGATTTCCGGCGCGGCCTGGGCATAGGCGGTCGCGCCGTCGTCGCGCGCCAGGGCCTGTTCCTGGGCGCGAATGACGCTCTGCGCCGCGCTGGCGTCCGCCGCGGCGGCGGGGTGGGCCAACAGTGACAGCAGCAGGACGAGCGGCATCAGAATGCGCATGTCATGTCCTCCATCGGCAGGTCGGGTCGATCCATCATGCGCCATGGACCGCGCGTGACAAGCCTGCCGTCGCGCGTCAATGTCGCGGGCCGGCGGCGATCGACCGGCTGGATTGTGTCGCCATCGTCACGTCTTCGCGAGCCATGCGGCCCGCGCGGTGCCGGTCGCGATGGGATCGGCTTGATCTGGCCTGATCCGGCGCGAATCATGCATTCAGGCCGTGAACGAAGCAGGAGCCGCATGACCGATTTTTCCACGACTCGATCGCTCTTCACGATCCCTGACGGGGTCATCTATCTCGACGGCAATTCGCTCGGCGCGCTGCCGTCCGCCGTGCCCGCCCGCGTTGCCCGGATGATCGAGGCTGAGTGGGGACGGGAGCTGATCCGCGGCTGGAATAGCGCGGGATGGATGGTGCAGCCGCGCCGCGTCGGCGACCGTATCGCGCGGCTGATCGGGGCCGCGCCCGGCACGGTCGTGATGGGCGATACGCTCTCGATCAAGGTGTATCAGGCGCTGGCCGCGGCGCTGTCGCTCAATCCGGGCCGTCGCGTGATCCTGTCCGACAGCGGCAATTTTCCGTCCGATCTCTACATGGCGCAGGGCCTGGTCCGCATGCTCGGCGACCGCGCCACCTTGAAGGTGGTCGAGCCGGAGCAGGTCGAGGCTGCGATCGACGACAGCGTCGCGGTGCTGATGCTGACAGAGGTCGACTACCGCACCGGCCGCATGCACGACATGAAGGTGCTGACGGCAAAGGCGCACGCGGCCGGCGCGCTCACGGTATGGGACCTCGCGCATTCCGCCGGCGCGGTGCCGGTCGATCTCGCCGGCGCGGAGGCCGACTTTGCGGTCGGCTGCACCTACAAATATCTCAATGGCGGTCCCGGCGCGCCGGCCTTCATCTATGTCGCGCCGCGTTACGCAGACATCGCGCCGCCGGCGCTGTCCGGCTGGATGGGCCACGAGGCGCCGTTCGCCTTCGATCTCGATTATCGCCCCGGCGGTGGCATCGAGCGGATGCGCATCGGCACGCCGCCGATCATCGCATTGGCCGCGCTGGATGCCGCGCTCGACGCCTGGGACGGCGTGTCGATGCAGGACGTGCGCAAAGCCTCCATCGCGCTGTCGGAATTGTTCATCGCCGAGGTCGAGAGGCGCTGTCCGTCGCTGACACTGGCCTCGCCGCGCGATGCGTCGCGCCGCGGCAGCCAGGTGTCGTTCCGCCATCCGGACGGCTATGCGATCATGCGGGCGCTGATCGCGCGCGGCGTGATCGGCGATTTCCGCGCGCCCGACGCGCTGCGCTTCGGCTTCACGCCGCTCTACATCGGCGAGAGCGAGGTGCGCGGCGCCGTCGACATTCTCGAAGAGGTGCTTGCCGACAAGCTGTGGGACAAGCCCGAGTATCGCCAGAAGGAGCTCGTGACGTGAGCAGCGCGCCCTACGATCCCGCCACCGAGGGGGCGCGGATGAACTTCAAGGGACGGATGTCCTATGGCGACTATCTGATGCTGGATCGCCTGCTCGATGCGCAGGCGCCGCTGTCGTCGGCGCACGACGAGCTCCTGTTCATCATCCAGCACCAGACCTCGGAATTGTGGATGAAGCTCGCGATCCACGAGATCAAGGCCGCCATGGCGGCGATCGCCCGGGACGACGTGCAGCCGGCGTTCAAGATGCTGACAAGAGTGTCGCGCATCTTCGAGCAGCTCAACGGCGCCTGGGACGTGCTGCGCACGATGACGCCGAGCGAGTACACGCTGTTCCGCGACAAGCTCGGCGAGTCCTCCGGCTTCCAGTCGTTCCAGTATCGCTCGATCGAATTCCTGCTCGGCAACCGCAATCTGGCGATGCTGCGCCCGCATGCGCATCATCCGGAGCTGACCGCCGAGCTGGAGGCGATCCTGGCGAAGCCCAGCCTGTATGACGAAGCACTGCGGCTCTTGGCACGGCGCGGCTTCTTCATCGGCGTCGACGGGCAGCGCACCGACTGGCGCGGCACCCGCGCCGAGAGCCCGGAGGTCGCGGCCGCCTGGACCAGCGTCTATCGCGATCCGCAGCGGCATTGGGAGCTGTATGAGCTCGCCGAGAAGCTGGTCGACTTCGAGGACTATTTCCGCCGGTGGCGCTTCAATCACGTCACCACGGTGGAGCGCATCATCGGCTTCAAGACCGGCACCGGCGGCACGTCAGGCGTCAACTATCTGCGCAAGATGCTGGAGATCGTGCTGTTCCCCGAACTCTGGAAGCTGCGCACCGGCCTCTGAGCCATCGCGCGCTCATTCGATCAGGAGATTATCATGCTGTATGCCGTCAAGGACTGGGACAACGCCTACGCCAACGGCCCGAACATCGCCGGCGGCGAGCGCTGGCCCGGCCTGTGGGTCGCGCCGGCCGAGGCGTATCGAACGGCGTTGGCCGGGCAGGGCCGCGCCAGGCTCGACATTGCCTTTGGCGCACATGAGCGCCAGCGCCTCGACCTGTTCCTGCCTGAGGGCACGCCAAAGGGGCTCGTCGTGTTCGTGCATGGCGGCTACTGGATGCGCCTCGACAAGAGCTTCTGGTCGCATCTCGCGCAAGGTCCAATCGCGCGCGGCTTTGCCGTGGCGATGCCGTCCTACCGGCTGTGTCCCGAGGTCGGCATCGCCGACATTTCGGGCGATGTCGCGCAGGCGGTCGCGAAGGCGATGGACGAGGTTGCCGGTCCCGTGGCGCTGACCGGCCATTCCGCCGGCGGCCATCTCGTCACCCGCATGATCTGCCGCGGCGCCCCGCTGTCGCCGGAGCGACAGGCGCGCATCACCAGCGTGGTCTCGCTCTCCGGCCTGCACGATCTGCGCCCGCTGCAGCGGACCGTGATGAACGACACGCTACATATCGACGACGCCACGGCGCTGCGCGAGAGCCCGGCGCTGCTCGCGCCGATCGACGGCGTCAAGGTCACCGCCTGGGTCGGCGGCGCCGAGCGCAACGAATTCCGCCGTCAGGCGCAATTGCTCGCAAACATCTGGATCGGCTTGGGTGCTACGACCGCCTATGTCGAGGCGCCGGACCGGCACCATTTCGACGTGATCGACGATCTGGCTGATGCGGAGAGCGGGCTGGTGAAGGCGCTGCTGGAGATGTAGGCAGCTCCCGCGTGGGTTCGAGGTCGCGGCCACGCTTAATCGTCAAAGCAAATTACGGCTATCGACATAACTCATTTTGGAACACCTCGGCGGCTGGCTACTCTTTCGCGTGTTGAACGTCGACCTCGTCCACCTTGCTCCGTTGCGCGTGGACGTGGTCGCACCGCGATCGAGAGGCCTTGATGCCAGTCCGACGTCCGACTGCTACCGAGCTGCAACAGGCCGCGCGCGAGATCGGCCTCGATCTCGATGATGCCAATGCGCTGTCGTTCCTTGCGCTGATGCAGGGGCAGCTCGACGCGTACGATCTCGTCGACGAGATGGCGGCGCCGCTGCCCGAGGTCAAATATCCGAGGCCCTCAGGAACACGCCCGCTGCCGGAGGACAATCCGTTCGGCGCCTGGGCCGTCACCGCGCACATCCAGGGCGCCGCGGACGGCAAGCTCAAGGGCAAGCGCGTCGCCATCAAGGACAATGTCTGCGTCGCCGGCCTTCCCATGATGAATGGTGCGACCATCCTCGAGGGCTACGTCCCGGAGATCGATGCGACCATCGTCACGCGCCTCTTGGACGCCGGCGCGGATATTCTGGGCAAGGCCGTCTGCGAATACTACTGCGCCTCCGGCGGCAGTCACACCTCAGCCAATGGGGTCGTCGAGAATCCGGTCGTGCCCGGCTACAATGCCGGTGGATCGTCTTCAGGATCCACCGCCCTGGTCATGGCCAACATCGTCGACATGGCCACCGGCGGCGACCAGGGGGGCTCGATCCGCATCCCCGCGTCCTATTGTGGTGCCGTCGGCCTGAAGCCGACGCACGGCCTCGTGCCCTATACGGGCATCTTCGCGGTCGAATTGACGGTCGATCACGCCGGCCCGATCACCCGCACCGTGGCCGACAACGCATTGATGCTCGAGGTGATGGCAGGGCCGGACGGGCTCGATCCGCGGCAGCGCGGTGCCTCGTCACAGCCCTATACGCAGGCGCTGCGGCAAGGCGTGGCCGGCTTGCGCATCGGCGTGGTGCCCGAAGGGTTCGGCACGGCCGGCGCCGAGACCGAGGTGGACGACCGCGTGCGCGAGGCGGCCGGTCGTCTCGCCGCCAAGGGGGCCGACGTCCGTGAGGTCGCAGTGCCGCTGCATGCCGCCGGGGCTGCAATCTGGACGCCGATCTTTCTCGAAGGCGCCACCGATCTGATGATGCGCAGCAACGCCTATGGCACCAACATGAAGGGCGTGTTTCTGGAGAGCCTGCTCGATGCCCACGCGCGCTGGCGCGATCGGGCCGGAGAATTGTCCGAGACGCTGAAGCTCGGCATCCTGACCGGCCACTATATGTCGTCGCGCAATCGCGGCCGCTACTACGGCAAGGCACAGAACCTCAACCGCCTGCTCACGGGAGATTATGATCGCGCGCTCGAACAGGCCGATCTGCTTCTGATGCCGACCACGCCGATGGCGGCGACCCGGCTGCCGTCCGCCGGGGCGTCGCGGGAGGAGATCATCGGCCGCGCCTTCGAGATGGTCGGCAACACCGCGCCGACCTGCCTCACCGGGCATCCCGCGATCTCCGTTCCGGTTGGGAAGACGGCGGACGGCCGTCCGATCGGCGCGATGCTGGTCGCGCGCCACCTCGACGAGTCGACGTTGTACCGGGCGGCTTCCGCACTGGAGGCGTGCTACCAGTGAAGGATGACGTCGTCCTGACAGCAGGTGCTCGTCGGATGCGGCGCGGGATCTGAGGGGATCTACGGCCTGGCAGTGGGTGGCAGCAGCCCAGGCAGATCGAACAGTCCCCGGACCCGGTGATCGGGCGCGAGCCCGAGCTCGTCCATCTGCATCCGCATCGCCTTGAACATCGTCAGCGGCGCAACGAGCGCGCAGCTTTCACAGGCTGCGGCCATCGCTTCGGGCGTGACCCTCTCGATCCATGCCACGGTCAGCCCGGCAGCCTTGGCACCGATCGCGTCCCACGGATTCGAGGACACGAACAGGACTTCGGCGGGCGCGGCTCCGAGCTCGGACTCGATCAGGGAATAGGCCTCGGGACTCGGCTTGAACATCGCTCTGCTGTCGACGCTGATGGTCTTGTCGAGAAAACGATCGAGTCCGGTGTTGCGCACGAGCGCGTTCAGCATTGCTGGCGCACCATTCGAAAGAATCGCCAGCTTGCGGCCGTGGAGACGCTCCAGGGTGGACAGCGTGTCCGGGTAGGGATCGAGGTGGACGTATTTGTCCATGATCACCTCGAGCAGCGCTTCTTCGTAGCCAAGGCCGAGGACCCGGAGCGTATAGACCAGGGATTGGCGCGTCACCGCCTCGAAATCCTCGTAGCGCCGCATCAGCGAGCGCAGCCAGGTGTATTCGAGCTGCTTCATCCGCCAGATCTGCGTGATCATGTCGCCACGACCCGGGAAAGCCTGCTCGGTGACCGACGCCACCGATTGAATGTCGTAGAGGGTGCCGTAGGCGTCGAAGACGACGGTGCTGATCGCCACGGGGATGGTCCTTGTGTCGGAGCGGTTTTGTACGCGAAGTGCGGCAAGGGACCGCAATGCAGTCCCGTTGCGTCGCGTCAGGGACTTGACGCGAGTTCCGGCATCCCATGCCGCAACTCTGGTCTTTACGAAGTGTGTTCCGACCGACAAAGTGAATTATGACGATGTTGGTATCGTCTTTTTCGATAGCGGGGACTGTCGTGAACTTCGATATCGACTGCCTCAGATCGTTTCTCGTGATCGCGGACACGATGAGCTTCTCGCGGGCCGCAGAGTCCGTCGGGCGATCGCAGTCGACGATCAGCCAACAGATGTCCAAGCTGGAATTGCAGGTGGGCAAGCCATTGTTGACGCGGCGCAAGGGCCGCGTTCTGGAGCTGACCCCCGAGGGTGACCGCTTCGTCCAATACGCGCGGCGTATTCTCCAGCTCAATGACGAGGCCTATGCCTCGATGTGCGAGGATGTCCTCCTCGGTTTCGTTCGTCTGGGGGTTCCGCTCGACTTTTTTGGCCGCGACTTCACCACGTGGCTCGCGCGGTTCAAGACCAGGAATCCGATGGTGGGCATCGAGGTCGAAGCCAATCAGTCGGAAAGCCTGATGAAGCGGAGCGCCCGCGGCGAATTCGACCTCGCCTTCTTCAAGCAGGAGGCCGGGGCTCGAACCGGCACCTCGGTGCTGACAGAGCAATTGGTCTGGGTCTGCGGGCCGAACTACACGCCCGACGATGCGTCGATCCCTCTCGTCCTCTTCCCGGACGGCTGCACGTATCGGCGTTTCGCCATGTCGTCGCTGAAGCAGAACGACCGGCGTTGGCATCTCAGCTTCGTCAGTCCGAGCTTCGAGTGCCTCAAGGCGGCGACGCTCGAGGGGCTGGGAATCACCGTCCTTGCGCGCGCCCTGGTGCAGCCGCCGTTGCGCATCATCCGGCAGGATCTCGGTCTGCCGCGCTTGCCGACCGTCGAGCTCGCCTATGCGCGCGGCCGCAGCAACTCCCGCACGGTGGGGGAGCTGACCACGTTTCTCGCCGAGAGGCTGACGGGAGCGGGCGTGCAGCCATAGCTCGGATCTGTGCCGAACGGGCTTCGCTTGCGACCCGACGGCTGCGCCGCATAGGGCCAGGGCGCGCGAAGCACTTCTAGGGCCAATCGACGCCTCGACCGGATTGGTGCTGAGTCGAGGTGCAGCGGGTCGATCGCAGCGACAGCGACAAGATCAAGGAGGACGCCGTCGCCGCCTCCCTTTCGCGCATGGCGAGCTTTCCTCGCAGAAATCGCTGCGCCGTCGTCGTGGACAGGATGATGCTTCGGCGCGCTTCGCCGCAATTCCCGTTGCCCGCCAAGGTTCGCATAATTCCTATAGCGCGTCGCTGAGCAGCCGTCGCGCCGCCTTCAATCCCTGCTCGTCGCGCTTGTAGAACGTCCAGCCCTTGGCGCGCTTGGCCTTGACGAGGCCGGCGGCCACCAGCACGCGCATGTGCTCGCTCAGTGTCGGCGCGGAGACGCCGAGCTTTTCGGCAATGAATAGCCCGCAGACCCCGTCCTTGACGAGGTCGCCATCGTTCTGTGGCGGAAAATGCCGCGTCGGATCGCGCAGCCACTCCAGGATCTGCAGCCGCTTGTCGTTGGCCAGTGCACGGAACACGCGGTCGGGCGCCATTTTGGTACTTTGCCAATTAGCTAATTTATGTCAAGGCATGCCGATCGGAACGAGGTGCGGCATGTCAGACATATCGACAGCGGTAACCCGGCAGCAGATCGCGGCCACCTATGAGCTGATCCGGCCTTACGTCCGGCGCACGCCGATGATAACGGTCGATGGTGGCGATTTCGGCCTGCCGTCTTCCCCATTGCGACTGAAGCTCGAATTCATGCAGCATGGCGGCTCGTTCAAGGCGCGCGGGGCGTTCGCCAATCTCCTGACCCGCGATGTGCCGGGTGGTCGCGGCGTCCGGCGGCAACCATGGTGTTGCGGTGGCGCTGGCGGCGCAACGTCTTGGCCTGAGAGCAGCGATCTTCGTGCCGAGCATCGCCTCGCCGTCGAAGATCGACCTCATCAAGCGCCTCGGCGCGGAGATCCACATCGGCGGGGAACGCTATGCCGACGCGCTGGCGGCGAGCGAGCGACATGTCGCCGAGAGCGACGCCTTGCCGATTCATGCGTTTGATCAGCCCGAGACCATGCTGGGGCAGGGCTCGGTGGGGCTGGAGGTGGAGCGCGACGCAGATGATATCGACACGCTGCTGGTGGCGGTCGGCGGCGGCGGGCTGATCGGCGGCATCGCCGCGTGGTACGAGGGACGCGTCAAGGTCGTGCCGGTGGAGTCGGACGGCGCGCCGACCCTGCGCGACGCGCTGGCGGCCGGACACCCCGTCGACGCGCCCGCCGGTGGCGTCGCTGCCGACAGTCTTGCGCCGCGCCAGATCGGCGCGCGCGTGTTTCCGATCGTGCAGCGGTTCGCGGCGGCGGAGGTGATCATCGTCAGCGACGACGACATAAGGGCGGCGCAGCGCGCGTTGTGGATGACGTTGCGCGTCGTAACTGAGCCGGGCGGCGCCGCGGCCTTCGCCGCGCTGCTATCCGGTGCCTACCGTGCGGGTCCGTCCGAGCGCGTCGCGGTTCTGGTCTGCGGCGCCAACACCACAGCGGTCAATTTCAAGAGTTGCTAGATGGATGGGCCGTGAATTCTGTGCCCCGTCATGGGATGTCGGAGACCGCTCCTGTGTAGGGTCGCGGTATTCGTCGCGGCCTCGGCAGAACGGAGAGAGCGGACTGCCGTTCAGCCGGTGTCTCGCATTCGATCAGCTCTCCGCGACCGCATCGCCCCAGGTATGGAAGATTTCCGTCGCGCCGCTGTTCGCGTCGCCCTGGCGCAGCACGACGCTGGGGCAGGCGAACTTCATCGGCATGGTCTGCACCGGCGCCGGCACGGTCTCGAACTTCGCCGTCAGCGCGTCCATCACCTCCGCCGGCAGCCGGGTGTCGGCGCCGACCACGTCGCCTTCGCTGGCATCGATGCGCGGCTGGTGGATCGCGGCATCGAGGTCCATGCCGTAGTCCATCACGAAGGACAGCATCTGCGCCACCGCGGGCAGGATGCGGCGGCCGCCGGAGGCGCCCAATGCGAGGCGGCGGCCGTCGGCGGCCTGCGCCACCACCGGCGTGTAGTTGGTGAGACAGCGCTTGCCGGGCGCCAGCGAATTCGTCGTGCCCGGCGTCGGGTCGAACCACATGATGCCGTTGTTCATCATGATGCCGCTCTGCGGTGCCTGGAATTTCGAGCCGAACCCGGACAGCAGGGTCTGCGTCACCGCCGCCATGTTGCCGTCGCGATCGACCACCGAATAGTGCGTGGTGCAGGCCGGTGCCAGATATTCGGCGCCGATCGCGCGCTTGCCCGCCGCGTCGCCCATGTCGTTGAGCCGCTCGCGATAGGCGGCCTGCACCGCCTCGGCATAGGCGATGAAGGCGCCGGCATCCGGCGCCTTGCCCGAAGCCGTTACGCTCGCCTGCATCAGCCGCAGCGCGTGAGCCAGCGTCGGGCCGGCGGTGAGCTCCGGCGTCGCGAACACCGCGCCGCCGCGATAGGGAATGCGCAGCGGCTCTCGGACATGCGCCTCGAACGCGGCGAGGTCATCCACCGAAAGCGCGCCACCGGCGGCCTGGATGTCGCGGGTCAGCGAGCGGGCGATGTCGCCGCGGTAGAAGTCGCGCGCGCCGGCGCTGGCAAGATGGGCCAGCGTCGCCTTCAACTGCTCCTGCGGCAGCCGCGTCACCGCCTTGGCGCCCCATTGCGGATTCGGCGGCAGGCCATCCTTCAGATAGGCCGCGGCGCTGCCGGGATAGCGGCGCAGGTCGGCGGCGCAGCTCGAGATCATCACGGTGGTCCACCAGTCCACCAGCAGGCCCTCGGCGGCGAGCTTCACGCTCGGCGTGACCAGATCCGCCCATGGCAGCCGCGCGTAACGGCGATGCGCCGCCTCCATGCCGGCCACGACGCCGGGCACCGCGATCGCGCCGGGGCCGTGCAGATTGCGGTCGTCCTTGACGCGGGGCCATGGGAAGATGTCGGCCGCGACGCTGCCGTCATTGGCCAGCGGATAGTCGGCGACATCGAGGCTGTCGGGCGCGCGCATGCCGTAGTCGATCACTTCGACATGGTTGTCCCTGGCGCGGTACAGCACCATCGCGCCGCCGCCGCCGAGGCCGCTCATCCACGGCTCGAGCACGCCGAGCGCAAAGCCGGTCGCGACCACGGCATCGACGCAGTCGCCGCCCGCGGCCAGCACCTCGGCCCCGATCTCGGCGGCGCGCCGCGACTGTGCCGCGACGATGCCGCCCTTGCTGCTCACCGCCGGCTTGCGGATCTGCTGACGATTGGAAAACTGATACGGCATGGCACTCCCCACGATCCCGCCTGATGGCCCGGCGAATTGACACCGGCCGGCGTCGGCGCGCAATCGGCGACAGCGGGACGCTCCCCAGCCCGGATCGAATGACGGGGCCTCGCGTTGAGGAGATGTTTACCAATGGGTACTATGGTCTTCGGCAGACCAGATCGATCTCGATCAGCGCGTCATAGGCCAAGCCGGTGACGCCGACGCAGGTGCGGGCCGGCAGCCGGTCCGGCGGGAAGAATGAACGGTAGGTTTCATTCATCGCCGCGTAATCCCGCTTGAACTCGGTCAGGTAAATCCGAGACATCACAATATGTTCGAGGCCGAGGTTGAGACCTTGGAGGATGTACTTCAAGTTCTGCATCACCGCCTTCGTCTGATCCACGATCCCCTCCGGCAGCACGCCCGGCGCCTCCGGCGAGTCCGGCATCTGGCCGGTGACAAACACGAAGCCGTCGGTCTCGACGGCGTGGCTGAAGGGGGCCACCGGCCTGGTCGCGCCGGAGATCATGTGGAACTGCATAGGGATGGTCCTTTGTTGTTGGGCTTCGTGGTAGCGACAGCAATGGTCGTCATTGCGAGGAGCGAAGCGACGAAGCAATCCAGGGCAGCACGTGACGCCCTGGATTGCTTCGCTCGCTCGCAATGACGAAGATCTGGGATGGCGTTGGGGCGCAATGAACGTCAGCGTTCATCCTCGAACAGCCGCTTGCTCAGGATCGCGTGCACGCCCCAATTGCCGTCGACCACCTGCGTCACGCCGAAATCCACCGCGGCGGACATTAGCGCGACCGCCTCGTCCTCGCTGAGGCCTTTGATGTGCATCAGGAAGCGGCGCATCTTGCGGAACGCGTCCTTCATCGCGAGGTCGAGCGAGGAGGTCGCGTAGACCTCGCTCTGGCCCTGCGCACCGAACTCGGCGAGATAGTTCGGATGGCTGAAGCCGGTCAGCACCCAGTCGGTCGCGGTTTCGATCAGCGGGTAGGAGAGATCGGCGAACGGCTGCCCCGCGAGCTGCGCCTTCTTGTGCAGGATCACCTGGAACGTGCCGGTCATCGAGCATTCGATCGCGGTGCCGCCGAGCTCCCCGTCGCCCTGGGTGGCGTGGGGATCGCCGACGGACAGCAGCGCGCCGGGCACCGCGACCGGCAGATACACCGTCGATCCCCTGCCGAGCCGCCAATTGTCGAGATTGCCGCCGAAATAGGAGGGCGGAATCGAATCGACGAAATCGGCCTCGCGCGGCGCCACCGCGATGACGCCGAAATGCGGCCGCAAGGGAATGCGGATGTTGTCGAGCACGCCGTGGCGGCGCTTGATGCTGTCGGGGGCGACCGGCACGCCGGGATAGTCGTAGGTTGTGTGCACGATCCCGTTGGGATCGGTCTGCGGCTCCCAGCGGTAGGAATACAGCGCGCGGGCATGCGGCTCGGGCGCATCGGCGAAGATCTCGTAGATCGTCACCGCCTCGCGCGGCGCCGGCGCGGCGATCAGCTCGTTGTAGTGATAGCCCCACCACGCCGCGACGCTGGAGCCGAACACGCGGCCTGCATGTTTCGGGTTGCGGCTTGGCCGCGGCACGATGTCGAGGATGCGCACCTCGAGCACGTCGCCGGGCTGTGCGTCCTTGATCGCCACCGGACCAGTGCAGATGTGCACGCCGAAGCCTTCGCCGGCGCCGCGGCCGAACACACTGGCGTCCATCGGGCCGGCGCCGCGGCGGTCGACGTTCTTCTTCGCCTTGGTCCAGCCGAACACGCTGAGCGCAGCCGCGTCGCCTGCGATCATCAGCTCCGGATCATCCGAGGCATGCTGGGTCAGCGTCTCCACCGTGATCGTGTCGCCGGACGCGATTTCGATCTGCGGCGGCAGCGAGCGGCTGAAATAGCCCCAATGCACGCGCTCGGCCGACACCGCCAGATGATGGTGATGCCGCTGCGCGTCCTGGTCGTTGGCCGGCGCGGGCAGGGCGACATCGCTCCTGGCCGACGCCGGCCTCTCGCAGGCGCGCTGCTGCGCCAGCGCGTCCTGCGGCCATCCGCGCTGGCCGCGCGGGGCCGCCGCCGTCACCGCCTGCTCGGCCTTCTGCTGCCGGAATTCGCGCGGCGACAGGCCGAAGCGGGCGCGGAAGCTGCGGCTGAAATGCGCTGAATCGGCGAAGCCGTAGCGATAGGCGATCTCCGAGATCGAATGGTTGGCTTCGGCCGGATTGGACAGGTCGGTCCAGGCCCGTTGCAGCCGCCGTTCTTTGACGTAGTGGCTGAAATTGTCGCCGGCGCTCTCGAACAGCTTTTGCAGATAGCGCTCGGAAATGCCTTCGGCCTGGGCCACCCGCGCCGGCGTCAGCTCGGCATCGTCGAGCCGCCGCTCGATGGTCTGGCAGAGCCGGTGCAGGATCGCGGCCTGCGTCGCGCTGCTGCCGGCCTCCGCCGCCGGCGCGGCTTGTTGATGGGCGAGTGTGAGCAGCAGATCGACCATGCTCTGCGCAACCGTGCTCCATTCGGCATCGCTCAGGGTGTCGAGCGCGCGTGCGGTGGCCTCGATGGTGCGGCAGACCACGTCGGCTAGGCCGCTCGGCGCGATCACCTGGGCTTGGGCCAATTTCAGCCTGCCGCTGATGCGGCCATGCAGAGCGTCCGCCGTCACCGACAGCACGATGGCGCGCAGACCGCGCTGGAACGCGATGCTCCAGTCGCCGGCGCGCGGCAACAGCATCAGATGTCCCGCGGGGACGATGCGATGGCCGTCGCTGCAGCGGAGCAGGGCGCCGTCCTCGATCGCGAGCAGGGCGATCGGCAGATCCGCATGGGCCTGCGGAACCGCAGTGATCGCCTGCGCGCCCGCCGACAGCCGCGAAAGAGCGATGCCCGGCGCTTGGCGATGCGAGGCGGTGGCATGACCATCATAAAATGGTGTCTTCGCTGCGGGCTGTAGCCCGACCGCATTCAGCACGTCGCGCCACGCCTCCGGACGCTCGCCCTCGGCATAGGATTCGCTGGTGAACGGACGAAAACTCATGGCACGCCCCGGGTCGGGGAATTCTAAGCAACCCCCGTGCCAGATGAGCTTCATGACCTGCCGTGTATCGGTGTTGTTCAGTTCGCTATTCCTCCACTCATTTGGATCGGTGCTCGTGCCACAGGCGCGATCGGTTCCCCTCCCCCTTGTGGGGAGGGGTTAGGGGAGGGGGGCCCACAACGGCGGTCTCGCCCCGGGGCACCCCTCTCCCCAACCCTCCCCCACAAGGGGGGAGGGAGCGCACCATCCGCGGGGCGGGAGCTGGCTATACGTTTCGCAAAATCACTCACACCGGAACACGTTCTTCCGGATCGTGCCATGCACGCCCCAATTGGCGTCGACCACCTGGGTGACGCCGAAGTCGGCGCCGACCGACATCAGCGAGATCGCCTCGTCCTCGCTGAGGTGGTGCACCGTCATCAGGAAGCGGCGAAGCTTGCGGAAGGCGTCGCGCATGGCGCGGTCGAGACTGGAGTGGTTGGCGATCTCGGTCTGCGCATTGGCGCCGAGCTCGGCGAGATAGTTCGGATAGGTGAAGCCGTAGACCGACCACGCCTGGTCGGTCTCCAGCAGCGGATGCGTCAGGCCCTCGAGCTGCGTGCCGCCGAGGTCGCTCTTCTTGTGCAGGATGAACTCGAAATCGCCGGTGAGCGAGGTCTCGATCGCGGTGCCGCCGAGTTCGCTGTCGCCCTGCGCGGCATGGGGATCGCCGACCGAGAAATAGGCGCCGGGTACGGCGACCGGATAGTACATCCGCGCGCCCTTGCCGATACGCCAGTCGTCGATGTTGCCGCCGGTGTAGCTCGGGGGGATCGAGGAGACATAGTCGGCCTCCGATGGCGCGAGCCCCATCGTGCCGAAATGCAGCCGTGCCGGCACCTTCACATTGGGCAGGATGTTCTCGCGCTTCTTGATCGTGGCGTGGTCGACCGGCACGCCGGGATAGTCGATGGTCGGGTGCACGATGCCGTCGGGATCGGTCTGCGGCGTCCAGACGTAGTTGTAGACCGCCTTGGCGAACGGCTCGCCCGCGGTGTCCAGCTCGAAGATGGTGATGACCTCTCGCGGTTTCGGCTCCTCGATCAGGTCGTGATAGTGGAAGCCCCAATTGGCGGCGGCGTTGGAGCCGAAGCACTTGCCGGCATGGCAGCCGCATCGGCTCGGCCGCGGCCTTATGTCGAGGATGCGCACCTCGAGCACGTCGCCGGGCTCGGCGCCTTCGACCGCCACCGGTCCGGTCAGCAGATGCACGCCGATGCCTTCACCGGAGCCGCGGATGAACGGGCCCTCGGTCGGACCGGAGCCGCGCCGCGCCACGGCCTTGTGCTCTTTCGTCCACTTGAACACGCTTTCCGCGCCGGGATCGTCCTTGATCATGCGCTCATAGTCGTCATTGGCGTGATGCGTCAGCGTCTCGATCGTGGCGCGCTCGCCGGAGCGCAGGGTGAGCGCGGGCGTCACCACCTTGGAGAAATAGCCCCAATGGACGGTCTTGTTGGACACCGGCAGCAGATGGTGTTTCATGCGAGGGCCTCTTTGCTCAGAGATCGAGATTGTCGTGCGGTGAATTCGAGGGCGGGCCTCATGGTTCTCAAGGCGATGCCGGAGGCATCGTCCGGAGACGGCGCTGCGCGCCTCCTCACCATGAGGGTCGGAAGCGAGGCCACCTCACCCACGGACCTCATCCTGAGGAGGCCGCTGCAGGCGGGCGTCTCGAAGGATGGCCGCACGCAAGCGCTCGCTCCTAACGTGAAGGATGAACTCATGCCACCGCGTCCTTCGGCCGCTCGGCCTCCATCACCGAGAGGAAGCGCGCGGTCAGCGGATGGCGTGGGTTGGTCAGCACCTCGTGTGCGGGGCCTTCCTCGAGGATGACGCCGCCATTGAGGAAGGCGACGCGGTCGGCGACCTCGTCGGCGAAGCGGATCTGGTGCGTCGAGATGATCATCGTGAGGCCGTCGTCGATGGCGAGACGGCGGATCACCTCCAGCACCTCGTTGACCAGCTCCGGATCGAGCGCGGAGGTCGGCTCGTCCAGCAGCAGCACGCTCGGATTCGGCGCCAGCGCGCGGGCGATCGCGACGCGCTGCTGCTGGCCGCCGGAGAGATGCCGCGGCAGCGCATCGGCGCGATGCGACAGGCCGACACGGTCGAGCAGCTCAAGGGCGCGACGCTCCGCTTCGAAGCGGCCGAGCCCATGCACCCAGCGCAAGGGACCGGCGATATTCTCCTTGGCCGTGAGATGCGCGAACAGATTGAACTGCTGGAACACCATGCCGACGCCGACATTGGCGCGCTCGTTGGCGATGGCGCGCGGCGTCAGCTTGCGTCCCCGGTCGTCGAAACCGAGCTTGCGGCCGCCGACGCGGATGTTGCCGGCGTCCCAGTTCTCCAGATGATTGATGCAGCGGAGCAGGGTGCTCTTGCCGGAGCCGGACGGCCCGAGCAGCGCGATCACCTCGCCGATGCGTACGGTGAGATCGAGGCCGTCCAGCACCTTGTTGCCGTCATAGGCCTTGCGCAGATCCGTGACCTCGACGGCGACGTTGTTGCGGGCGATCGTTGCGGCACGCCGGGCCCGGTCTTCGATCGACAAGGCGAGCGGCGGCGTCTCCTTCAGCTCGGCGGGCTCGGGCGGCGCGGCCTCGATGGCCGGGGCTGTCTTCTCCGCGAGCTCCAGCTTCGTCGCGAAGTCGGCGCGGCGCCGAGGTAACAATAGCGCAAGGTAGTCCGCCAGCTTGCGCTGCTTCGCCGTGCGGTCGAGATCGAGCAGCCATTCGAGCGCAAGCTGGATGACGCTGATCGCGCCGGTCAGCACGAGATAGATGAGACCCGAGGCGAAGAAGATCGAGAAGAAGTCGAAGGTGGAGGACGCGAGCTGCGTCGAGCGCAGGGTCAGCTCCTGCACGGCGATGACGGAGGCGAGCGAGGAGTTCTTCAGCGCGCTCACCGCCTCGTTGCCGAACGCGGGAATCATGGTGCGGATCGCCTGCGGCGCGATGATCCGGCGCATCAGGACGCCGGGTGTCATGCCCAGCGCCTGGCCGGCCAGGAGCTGGCCGCGATCGACGCCGAGCACGCCGGAGCGCAGCATCTCGGCGATGAACGGCGCCTCGTTGCAGGCGAGCGCGAGGCCCGCCGCCAGCACCGCCGGCAACTTGATGCCGATATGCGGCAGCGCGTCGTAGGCGAACACCATCTGCAGGATCAGCGGCGTGCCGCGGAAGATCACGGTGTAGCCGCGCGCGATCGCGGCCAGCAGCCAGAACCGGCTGAGCTGCATCGCCGCGAGCACGAGGCCGAGAATGAGACCGCCGATCAGGCCGAGCGCGGTGACCTGCAGGGTCAGCTCGATGCCCTGCAGCAGATACGGCATGCTGAGATAATGCAGGAAGAGGGACATGAGGGGGCGGCCTGGCTACGTAGGGTGGGCAAAGGCGCAAAGCACCGTGCCCACCGCGGTGGTTCGAGAGAAGGAAGAAAGGAAGAAAGAAGGTGGGCACGCTGCGCTTTGCCCACCCTACGAAGTCTGCGTGCGTTGTTGCGCGGTATCGGAACTCAGATGGTCAGCAGTCGCGAAGCTCAGCGTTTGATCGAAATTCAGCAGCCGCTTGCTGCTTGAAGCTGTCGCTGTGAGGCAAGGTGTCACAGCTGCGGTGCTGCGCTCCCTCCCCCCTTGTGGGGGAGGGTTGGGGAGGGGGGTACCCAGGAAAGACTGTCCCGTGCCCGTGTCGACCCCCACCCCCGACCCCTCCCCGCAAGGGGGAGGGGAGCGCACCGTCTCCGCGGCAGCAGCTTCGCTTTCGAAGCCGCGCCTGTTAGTCCGCCGTCAGGATGTCCGGCTCCTTGAAATTGGCCGGGTCGAGCTGCCACTTCTTCAGGAGCTCCTGGTGGATGCCTTCCTTCTGCACCTCGATCAGGGCGGCGAGCACGGCATCGCGGAATTTCGGCTTGTCCTTGGGCACGGCGATGCCGACCGAATAGGGGATGGTGACGGCGATCGCCTTCTCGAGCTTGTCCGGATAGGCCTTCACCGCCTGGTCGACCGTGTTGACGTCGTTGACATAGGTATCGGCGCGGCCGGCGAGGATGGCCTGGATGCAGTTGGCGTTGTTGTCATAGAGCTGGATCGTCGGCTCGGGCTTGCCGGCTTCCTTGCATTTCGGCGCGAGATCCTGGATCAGCGGCACCTCGACATAGCCGGTGTTCTCGGCCGCGGCCGCGCCGCACATCGACATGTTGATGCCGTTGATGCCCTTCGGATTGCCCTTGGCGACCAGCACGCCGTCGAACACCTTGGAGTAGGTGATGAAGTCGGCGGCCTTGGCGCGCTCCTTGGTGGCGTAGATGTCGGAGATCACGATGTCGGCCTGGCCGCTCGCCAGCGTCGTCAGAAGCGCTGCGAAGGTCACCGGCTTGTAGGTCAGCTTGAAGCCGAGGCAGTCGCCGATGGCCTCGCCCAGATCGATGTCGAAGCCGACATATTTGCTCGGATCCTTCGGGTCGATCGACTCGTAGCCCGGCGTGTGCGGGTTGATGGCATTGACCAGCGTCTTGCCCTTCCAGTCCGGATATTTCTCCTTCAGCGCCGCGCAGCCCGTGGGCGTCGCCGCTTGAGCGTCGATCGGCGCGAGAAGTCCCGCCGCGATGATGGCGCCGAGCGCGGCAAGCCACGCGCGCCGCGCCCCAGTGAATAGCCTCGTCTGCATGTTGCCAGCTCCTTCGAACGATGATGTCGCGCTGGTCCGGCGGTGCATTGGTGCCGTCGCCCCGGTCCAAGCTCGGGGCGAAGCTTAGGTGCGCGCCCGCGCGGCTGACTTGTCCGTGGACGCACAAAATATTGGATCGTGCCGGTGCAAGAATTGAGCACGCATTGCCCAAAACCGCGCCGCTGCGACGGACCGTCGCGCGCGCGGCGAGTGAGCCAGCTCTGTCCTCGAAAATTCCGAAAGTCAAAAGTCCGCCGTGTCGGCGACGCGGCAGAGACGCGGGACGCTAGCGCCAAGATGGCGCTGCCGCCACGTCACCCGTCAGGATCGGCATCGTCTCGCCCATGCGTATGTGCATTGCGATAACCCGCGTCACGGGCTTGGCGGCGGCGGAGCCGCCAACTACGATGCCGCCGCACAACGTGCTCCTTTGTTTGTTGAGGTGTCTGCAATGCTGTTCCGTTTTACGGGACAACCATCACTCGGCCAATTCGCAGTGCGGACACTGATCGTCGTCGCCTACGCCACCATCTTCGCGCCCGTGATCATGATCGTGGTGACCAGCTTCTTCGCGCAGGAGATCGTGAGCTTTCCGCCACCGGCGCTATCGCTGAAATGGTATGCGAACGCGCTGAGCAAGCCGGAATTCCTGCGCGGCCTTATCACCAGCTTCCAGGTCGCGCTGCTCGCGACCGCGATCGGCGTGCCCTTGGGCACTGCGGCGGCGCTCGCCATCGTGCGCGGCGAGTTCCGCGGCCGCCAGGCGCTGAGCTCGTTCCTGCTGGCGCCGCTCGCCGTGCCCGGCGTGGTCGCCGGCTCCGGCCTCTACATGCTCTACGTGCTGGCGGAGGATCTGCTCGACCGCGACATCAAGGCGACCACCGAAGGCCTCGTCGCCGCGCATACCCTGCTCGCGATTCCCTGGACCGTGCGGCTCGTCGTGGCCAGCCTGCAGGGACTCGACCGTGCCGCCGAGGAGGCCGCCGCCAATCTCGGCGCCAGCCCGTTCAAGGTGTTCCGCCGCATCACCCTGCCGATGATGCGCTCCGGCATCGTGGCGGCTGCGATGTTCTCCTTCATCCAGAGTTTCGAGAATCTCGATCTGTCGATGCTGCTGGTCGGGCCCGGACGGATCACACTTCCCGTTGCCATGCTGAACTATCTCGAATTCCGCATCGATCCGACGCTCGCTGCCGTCGCCACCGTGCAGATCGCGCTGGTCGGGCTGCTGATGGTGATCACCGACCGCTTCGTCAAACTGTCGCGGGTGGTGTGATGGCGCAGCTCACATTGGAGAAGCTGACCAAGCGCTTTGGCACGTCGATCGGCGTGGAAGGGCTCGATCTTGCCGTCAATGAGGGCGAACTGGTCGCGCTGCTCGGCCCGTCCGGCTGCGGCAAGACCACGACCTTGCGCATGGTCGCCGGCTTCCTGCCGCCGACCAGTGGCCGCGTGCTGTTCGACCGCGAGGACGTCACGCATCTGCCGGCCTACAAGCGCGCCACCGGCATGGTGTTCCAGTCCTATGCGCTGTTTCCGCACATGAGCGCGGCCGACAATGTCGGCTTCGGCCTGGAGATGCGCGGCCTCGGTACGGCCGAACGCAAGACGAAAATTGCGGAGGCGCTGAAGCTGGTGCGGCTGTCGCATCTCGCCGACCGGCTGCCGCGGCAATTGTCCGGCGGACAGCAGCAGCGCGTGGCGCTGGCGCGCGCGCTGGTGATCAATCCGCGCATCTTCCTGCTCGACGAGCCCCTGTCGAATCTCGATGCCAAGCTGCGCGCCGAGGTGCGGCTCGAGATCCGCGCGCTGCAGCAGCGGCTCGGCCTGACGACCCTGATGGTGACGCATGACCGCGAGGAGGCGCTGACCATGGCCGACCGCCTCGTGGTGATGGAGGGCGGCCGCGTGCGCCAGATCGGCACGCCGCAGGAGCTCTACGACTCGCCGAAGGATGCGTTCGTGGCGGACTTCGTCGGCCGCTGCAACATCGTGGCGGGCCGGCGTGCGAATGAGCGCCAGTTCCGCACCAGCGGCGGCCTGCTGCTGCCGGTCGATGTCAGCAGCGGCGAGCGCGACAATGCCGACGCCTTCGCGCTGCGTCCGGAACGGATTGTCATCGCGCCCGGCGAGTCCGGCGAGGTGCGCGGCCGCCTGCAGGCGATCACCTATATGGGCGCGCAGACCGAATATGTGGTGGCACTCGGTGATGAGACGCTGGTCGCGATCAGCCCGACGCCCGACGCCGGCGAGCCGCTGGCGGCGCTCAGGCCCGATGATCCGGTGTCGCTGCAATGGGACCGCAAGGTCCCGCGTCTCGTGCCTCAGACATCTTCGTAACGCATCCCATCCACAGCGAGAGGTTCTGCCATGATTTCGCGACGTCATTTTCTCTCCGCCAGCGCCGGCATGGCCGCGCTGGCCTCCGGTATGCCGACCGCCCGCGCCGAAGGCGGACAGGTCGTGGTCGGCACCTGGGGCGGCGACTACGGCCAGTTGCTCTCTGACATCATCGACAAGCCGATCATGACGCCGAAGGGCTTCGAGATCGTGCAGGACGTCGCCAACGCCGATCCGCGCAAGACCAAGCTGCTGGCCGAGCGGCAGAGCCGGCGCGGCTCGATGGACGTCGCCTGCCTGTCCGACAACGACGCCTACATCGTGTCGCAGTCCGACGTGTTCGAGAAGGTCGATGCCGCCCAGGTGAAGCGGCTCGACAAGGTGTTCCCGGAGCTTCGAAGCGAGATCGCGATTCCGCATATCTATTCGGCGCAGGTGATCCTCTACAACACCAACCAGGTGAAGACGCCGCCGCAATCCTTCGCCGATCTCTGGGATCCGAAATGGCGCGGCAAGATCGGTCTCGCCGACATCCTCTATCCCAACAACACGCTGGCGGCGGCGCTGGCCGGCGGCGGCGGAGTCAGCAATCTCGATCCGGCCGAGAAGAAGCTGATGGAATGGCGCTCGCTCGACGTAAAGATCTATCCGTCGAACGAGGCGCTGGCGGCAGCGCTGAAGTCGGAGGAGGTATGGCTGACCACGATGTGGCTCGCCCGTGGCTTCATGTGGAAGAAGTCCGGCATTCCGCTCGCCCATGTCGTGCCGAAGGAGGGCACGCCGGCCATCGTGTTCCAGGCCTCGGTGCCGAAGAACGCCAAGAACAAGGCCGGCGGCTTCGCCTATCTCGACGCGATGCTGGATGCCAAGGCGCAGGGTGGCTTCGCGGACAAGATGGGCTACGTCCCGACCGTCACCGACGCGCCTTTGCCGGAGGATCTCGCGAAGCAGGTCAGCCTCACCGAGGCCGAGCGCGCGCGGCTGCTGAAGCCGGACTACGCCTATGCCGCCGGGCGCTCGCAGCGCACGCTCGACTTCTGGAACAAGGAGTTCAAGGCGTAGGCCTTGGATGATGCGCTCCCTGCGGCCTCGCCGCAGGGGCCGCGGCTGAACAGCCGACACCTTCGCAATCGGAGCTCGCGCGATGGCGCTGCTGGTCGTCCCTGCCTGTCTCCTGGTCCTGGCGCTGCTGGTAGGGCCGATGATCCTGATGTTCCGGATATCGCTCAACCAGTTCAGCCCGACCCAGTTGATGATGCAGGCGCTGTCGCCGGACAACTACATCAAGGCCGCGACCGATCCATATTATCAGCAGATCATCCTCGCGACGCTCGGCATCGCACTGCTGTGCACTCTGCTCACGCTGATTCTCGCCTTCCCGGCGGCCTATTGGCTCGGCCGCATGGAGAGCCGCTGGAAGAGCCTGGTCGTGATCGCGACCCTGTTCCCGCTGCTGGTCGGCAACGTCGTGCGCTCGGCGGGCTGGATGGCGCTGTTCGCACGCGACGGCCTCGTCAACACCAGCCTGCTGAAGCTCGGCCTGATCTCGACGCCGCTGGAGATCATGTACACGACCAAGGCGGTGATCATCGGCATCATCGCGGTGGTGCTGCCCTACATGATCCTGACGCTGTCGGCGGTGATCGAGAGCATTCCGCGCGATCTCGAATATGCCGCCGCCAATCTCGGCGCCTCCGGCGCGCGGGTGTTCTGGCGGGTCATCCTGCCGCTGTCCGGCCCCGGCGTCGCCGCCGGCTCGATTCTGGTGTTCGTTTTGTGCATGAACACCTATGCAACGGCGGTGCTTCTCGGCGGCCCGCGATTCAAGATGATGGCGCCTGCGGTGTATGACCAGTTCGTGCGCGGCAACAACTGGCCGATGGGCGCCGCACTCGCCTTCATGCTGCTGGCGGTGACCATGGCGTTCACGGTGTTCGGCAGCGTGGCATTCGCGCGGCGGTACAGGACGGGATAGGCGTGGAATGTGTGGCGCGAGAACTTCATCGCGCGCGCGGTGTAACCTCGCCCCGCTTGCGGGGAGAGGTCGGATGGCATCGTCAGATGCCATCCGGGTGAGGGGGTACAGGTCTCACCACAAACACCACCCGTGCGTCTGCCCCTCACCCCAACCCTCTCCCCGTAAGAACGGGGAGAGGGAACGCACTGTGCGCTTGGTTTACTAATTGGATCAAAGGAATTGTCGCTATGACCGACCAAGCCACGACACTGCCCGGCGATGAGCTCGCCTTCATCAGGAACAAGGGCGCCGCGCCGATCGTGCCGAAGGCAACGAGCCGCGATCGCGGCATCGGGCCGTTCAAGCGGCTGGCGCTGCGCAGCGCCACCGTGATCGACGGCACCGGCGCGCCGCCGATCGGGCCGGTCGACATCATCGTCGAGAACGGCCGGATCGTCAGCATCAAGAAGGTCGTGGGCTACGGCTATGCCGGCAACGCCGGCGAGCCGGCCGAT
The DNA here is from genome assembly GCF_051167995.1 of Bradyrhizobium sp. HKCCYLRH3073. Classification (NCBI taxonomy): domain Bacteria; kingdom Pseudomonadati; phylum Pseudomonadota; class Alphaproteobacteria; order Hyphomicrobiales; family Nitrobacteraceae; genus Bradyrhizobium; species Bradyrhizobium sp. HKCCYLRH3073. Next base: position 132,222 of record NZ_JBNPUD010000010.1, on the reverse strand, counting down.
CACGAGATCGACTGCCGCGGCAAATGGGTGACGCCGGGCTTCGTCGACTGCCACGCCCATGCCGGCGTCGCCTATCATTCCGCCAACGGCTGGGTGCCGCCGGTCGACTACGTCTACAAGCTCTGGCTGGCGCACGGCGTCACCACGGTGCGCGAGATGGGCTCGATGAACGGCCTGTCCTGGATGCTCGACCAGAAGCAGCGCGCGGAGAACAACGGCATCGCCTCGCCGCGGCTGCTGGCCTATGCGTACTTTCCGGCCGTCAACGACATGGTCAAGACGATCTATACGCCGGAGCAGGGGCGGAGCTGGCTGCGTGCCGTCAAGGAGCGCGGCGCCGACGGCATCAAGTTCTTCGGCGCGCCGCCTGCGATCATGGAAGCCGCGCTCGACGAGTGCAAAAAGATCGGCCTGCGCACCGGCTGCCACCACGCCCAGATGGCGGTGTCGCGCATGAACGCGCTGACCACGGCCAAATGGGGCCTCACCAGCGCCGAGCATTACTACGGCCTGCCGGAGGCGCTGTTCGAGGATCGCGTCATCCAGAACTTCCCGCTCGATTACAACTACACCGACGAATATTTCCGCTTCTCGGTGTCCGGACAGATGTTCCGGCAGGGCGCCGAGCCCGGCTCGGCCAAGTGGAACGAGGTGCTGGAGCAGTTCCTGGAGATCGGCTTCACCTTCGTGCCGACGTTCACGATCTACGACGCCAACCGCGACCTGATGCGGGCGCGCCAGGCGTATTGGCACAAGGAGTATACCTGGAAGTCGATGTGGGACTACTTCACTCCGCAGCGCGGCGGCCACGGCTCGTACTGGTATCGCTGGTCGACCCAGAACGAGATCGAGTGGAAGGAGAACTACCGGCTCTGGATGGCGTTCATCAACGAATACAAGAACCGCGGCGGCCGCGTCTGCACCGGCTCGGATTCCGGCTTCATCTACCAGATCTTCGGCTTCGGCTATGTCCGCGAGCTCGAGCTGCTGCAGGAGGCCGGCTTCCATCCGCTGGAGGTGATCCGCTCGGCGACGTCGCAGGGTGCTGCGCTGTGCGGCCTGGAGAATGAGATCGGCACGGTCGACGTCGGCATGCGCGCCGACCTGCTGGTGCACGACCACAATCCGCTGACCGACTTCAAGCTGCTCTACGGCACCGGCGCGATGCGCTTCAACGATGCGACCAACGCGGTCGAGTGGCATCGCGGCCTCAAATTCACGATCAAGGACGGCATTATCTACGACACCGAAGAGTTGCTCGCCGACGTCCGCGATCTGGTGAAGGCGAGCTGGGAAAGCGACGTGCCGGAGAAGTACGCCACCAAGGACGCCGCGGCGCCATGAGCGCCTCTAGCATCGACTTCTTCGTCCTGACCGGCTTCCTCGGCTCCGGCAAGACGTCGCTGCTGCGCGACGTGCTCACCGCGGAGACGGCGTCGGATACGGCCGTGATCGTCAACGAGGCCGGCGAGGTCGGGCTCGACGGCGTGCTGCTGCGCGAGAGCGGCGACGACGTGCCGATGGCGATGCTGTCGAACGGCTGCGTGTGCTGTCAGGTCGGCAGCGATCTCGCCTTCACCATCGATCGCCTGATCATGGCGCCGCGGCCGGATGGGCTGCCGCCGTTGCGGCGGATCATCCTGGAGACCTCGGGCCTGTCAATGCCCGGCCCGGTGCTGCGCCAGCTCGCGACGCTCGCCGAGCACCGTATGCGCGTCGCCGTCGTCGTGACCTACGATCTCACACGCGGGCTCGGCGTCGCGACATTCGAGGAAGCTGCCGCGCAATGGGCGGCGGCGCATCGCATCGTCGCGACCAAGGCCGATCTCGCGCTTGACGCGCTTGCCGGAGCGCAGGTTGCGATCGCGCAGCTCAATCCCGTGGCCGAGGCGATTGCCAGCGCAAATCGCGTGGCCATCGTGACGGCCGCATTCGCGCCGCTGGCAACATCGCTGCCGCTGCGCGAGGTCGCGCCCGATCTGTCCGCCGCGCATCCGCGTCTCGCGCTCTGCCTCGTCCGCCCGCCGGCTGAGATTGCCTATGCCGACCTCGCCGGCTGGCTCGACAATGTCGCGGGCCGGCTCGGCGAGCGGCTGCTGCGCATCAAGGGCCTCGTGAAGGTTCACGAGGCGCCGCGGCCGCTGCTGGTGGAAAGCGTCGGGACGGTGTTCTCGCCGCCGCGGCAATTGACGGCCGAGAAACCGCCGGCGCCGTTCATCGTCGTGATCGCGCGCGACATCGTCCGAGTTGAGCTCGAACAGGTCGAGCCAATAGGCATGTTCAGCTTCTCTTGGCGCGAGCCCGAGAGCAGGGACGCGCCGCGTGGCATTCGCGCCGAGTGGGTGACATAACGGTTCGAACACGCGCGGCGAGATATTGACTCTCATGGTGAGGAGCGCCGCGCGCGGCGCTTCTCGAACCATGAGGCCTCGACCGTCGCGTGCTCAGCTTCCCCCGATCGTGCTCAAACTGCGCGACGGATAGCGCAAGGCGACATCGAACGGGTTGAGCTTGCCGGCCAGCGCCTTCGCCTCGCCTTGCAGGATCTTCACGACATGCGGCAGCCGGTCGGCGTTCAGCCGCTCCGCCAGCGTGCCGACACTGAGCGCCGCGACGGCGCGGCCCTGCGCGTCGAGCACGGGCACGCCGACGCCGGCCATGCCGGGAATGAGACCGGTGCTGGTGTTGACCCATCCTTGGGCGCGGGCCTGTGCCAGCGCGCTGCGCAGCGAGGCCTCGTCCAGGAAACCGCGATCGAGCAGGCGCGGGATGTTGAAGCGGATCACCGCCTCCTGCTCGTCCTCGGGCAGGTTGGCGAGAATCGCGAGGCTGCCCTGGCCCAGCCCGAGCGGCACCTTGCCGCCGATGTCGCCGGTGAAGGAGCGGATCGGAAACGGTCCTTCGACGCGGTCGAGGCAGACCGCGTCAAAGCCGTTGCGCACCAGCAGGAAGATCGTGTCGCTCAAGGTTGCCGACAGCCGCAGCAGCGCCGGCCGCGCCGCCTCGCGTAGGCCGCTGGCCTGGCCCGCGCGTGCGGCGAGCACGTAGAAGTCGAGCGCCAGGCGATAGCGCTTGCCGGCCGCCTGTTCGGCGAAACCTTCGGCGGCGAGATCCTGCAGCATGCGATGCGCGGTCGGCTGGCTGCAGCCCGCGGCCTCCGCGATGTCCTTCAGCCGCAACCCGTCGGGGTCGCCCTCGGCGAGGATGCGCAGCAGCTTCAGGGCCCGGCGAAGGCTGGAGGACGAATCGCTGTCGGCTGTCGTCATCTGAAGTGATGAATGTTGGAGGCAAATCTGTCGTATAGATTTCATATATTAGAATTCCAGATAGATAAATTCAGGATATCGGAATTCATGATTGACCGTCTGCATGGCCCGCCGGCATGAAAGAGCCCCAGGGCGGCAATCCCTGCTGATGGCGAAGGGAGCTTCCCGCGCGAGGACGCATGGGTTTCCTGACGCTGGACGGTCTCACCAGGCGCTACGGCGATATCGCTGCGGTCAGCGATGTCAGCCTCAGCGTCGCCAAGGGCGAGTTCATCTCGCTGCTCGGCCCCTCCGGCTGCGGCAAGACCACGACGCTCCAGATGATCGCCGGCCTGGTCGAGCCGACCTCGGGCCGGATCACGCTCGACGGTCGCGACATCACCAATGAGAAGCCGGACCGCCGCGGCCTCGGCATCGTGTTCCAGAGCTACGCGCTGTTTCCGCACATGACGGTGGCGCAGAACGTCTCTTTCGGATTGGAGATGCGCAAGGTCGCCAGGGCCGAGCGCGACGTGCGCGTGAGCCAGGTGCTGGCGCTGGTGCAGCTCGCATCGCTCGCCGACCGCTATCCGCGCCAGCTCTCCGGCGGCCAGCGTCAGCGCGTCGCGGTGGCGCGCGCGCTCGTCATCGATCCGCCGGTGCTGCTGCTCGACGAGCCCTTGTCGAACCTCGACGCCAAGCTGCGCGAGGAGATGCAGTTCGAGCTGCGCGGCATCCAGCAGCGCGTCGGCACCACCACGATCATGGTGACCCATGACCAGGGCGAGGCGCTGTCGATGAGCGACCGCGTCGTGGTGATGGAGCAGGGCCGCATCATGCAAGTCGATGCGCCCTATCGATTGTACGAACGTCCCGCGACACCCTTCATCTCCTCGTTCGTCGGCAAGATGAACCGGCTGTCCGGCATCTGGCGCGATGGTGGCGTCGAGATCGGCGGGCGCGTGCTGCCGTGCGAGGCTGCGGGTCTCGCCGACGGCGCAGCCGCCATGCTGGCGATCCGGCCGGAGAAGATCAGTCTCACCTCGCCTGGCGCCGGCGTGCTCGACGGTCGCATCCAGGCGCGGTTCTTCCTCGGCAGCACCTGGTTCTTCACCGTGGAGACGCCGGCCGGATTGATCGGCGTCTCCCTGCCCAATGCCGGCGAGGAGCCGGCGCGTGAGGGCGATCAGGTCGGCCTCGCCTGGAGCAGCGCCGCTGCGCGCGCGTCGAAGCCTGACGGAGCGCCACCGGCATGAGCACCCGCGCGACGACACCATGGCTGCTGGCGGCGCCGGGCGCGCTGCTGTTCACCGCGTTGGTGGTCGTGCCGCTCGTGCTGACACTGGCGCTGTCGTTCCACGTCTATGACGCCGCGACCGGCGTCAAGGACGAGACCACGCTGGCGCACTACGCGGCGATCCTGTCCGACAGCTACTTCCTCAATATCTTCTGGCGCACGCTGCGGCTCGCCGCGCTCACGACCTTGATCTGCGCAATGATCGGCGCGCCCGAGGCCTACATCCTGGCGCGCATGCGCGAGCCCTGGCGCTCGGTGTTCCTGCTCGCGATCATCGGCCCGCTGCTGGTCTCGGTCGTGGTGCGCGCCTTCGGCTGGAGCATGCTGCTCGGTCCCACCGGGCTGGTGAACGAGGCGTTCCGCGCGCTCGGTCTCGGCACCGTGAGGATCCTCTACACCGAGACCGCGATCGTCATCGCGCTGGTGCATGTGATGCTGCCGTTCATGGTCATCCCGGTCTGGACCTCGCTGCAGAAGCTCGATCCGATGGTCGAGGCCGCGGCCTGGACGCTCGGTGCCTCGCGCTTCACGGCGCTGCGCCGCGTGGTGCTGCCGCAGGTGACGATGGGGCTGCTGTCGGGCAGCCTGGTCGTGTTCGGCCTGTCCGCGTCGGCTTTCGCGATTCCCGCGCTGCTCGGCGGACGCCGGCTGAAGATGGCGGCCACGCTGGTGTACGACGAATACATGCACGAGCTGAACTGGCCGCTCGGCGCGGCCATCGCGATCCTGGTGCTGGTCATCAACCTCGTCATCATGCTGGCCTATCAGCGCGCCGTCGAAGCGCGCGCGAAACGGATGTTGGGGTGAGCGGCATGCGCCACAACGGTCCGATCGCCCTGGTCTTTCATGCGCTCGTCGTCGGCTTCGTGCTGGCGCCGCTGATCGTGATCGGCCTCGTCGCGTTCACGCCGGCCAACACCCTGACCTTGCCGACGACGCAGGTCTCGCTGCGCTGGTTCGCGGCCGTGTTCGCGCATCCGGATTTCGTCGCCTCCTTTTTGAACAGCCTGTGGGTGGCGGCGACAGCCGCGACGATCGCGGTCGTGCTCGCGGTCGCCGCCGGCCTCGCGCTCGATCGCTACGATTTCCGCGGCCGCGCGGCGCTCAACGCGTTGTTCCTGTCGCCTTTGATGATCCCGCATCTCGTGCTTGGCGTCGCGCTGCTCCGGCTGTTCGCGCTGATCGGCGCCACCGGCAGCCTGGTCTGGCTGACGGCCGGCCACATCGTCGTGGTCACGCCCTATGTGCTCCGGCTGGTGCTGGCGGCACTGTCGGGCCTCGACCGCAGCGCCGAGCAGGCGGCGGTCACGCTCGGCGCCTCCGGCTGGATCGTGTTCCGCAGGATCACCGTGCCGATGATCCTGCCTGGCATCACCGGCGGCTGGCTGCTTGCCTTCATCAACTCCTTCGACGAGCTCACGATGTCGATCTTCATCACCTCGCCCGCCACCGTCACCCTGCCGGTGCGCATGTACATGTACGCGACCGAATCGATCGATCCGATGATGGCCGCGGTGTCGGCGCTGATGATCGCGGTGACGGCGGCGGCGATGCTGCTGCTCGACCGCATCTTCGGTCTCGACAAGATCCTCGTCGGACAGGGCTGACACCATGCCGCTGCTGCATCGCCTCGTCCGCAACGACAGCGCCGTCATCTCCTTCACGATCGATGGCGTGCCCTGCGACGGCCGCGCCGGCGACACCGTGCTGACGGCGGTACTCTGTCATGTCGAACGGCTGCGCCACAGCGAGTTTTCCGCCGCGCCGCGGGCCGGCTTCTGCCAGATGGGCGCCTGCCAGGATTGCTGGGTGCAGCTCGCGAGCGGCGAGCGGCTGCGCGCCTGCACGACGGAACTCGCCGCGGGCATGCACATCGTCACGCAGCGGGGACGCAGCCATGGCTGAGCGCGCGCCGCCCCTGATCGTCGGCGCCGGCCCGGCCGGCATCCGCGCCGCGACGACATTGGTCGCCGCCGGCCTGCGGCCGGTCGTGATCGACGAAGGCCACGCCTGCGGCGGCCAGATCTATCGCCAGCCGCTCTGTCCTGATGGTCGGGATGCCACCGCGCGCTACGGCTCGGAGGCGGCGAAGGCCGTGCGACTGCATCGCGATTTCGCGGCGCTCGGCCCTGCGATCGACTACCGGCCGAATGCGCTGCTATGGAATCTGCGCGACGGCGCGGCCGACATTCTCCGCGACGGCATCAGCCATCGCATCAGTTATGATGGACTGATCCTCGCGACCGGCGCCGCCGATCGCGTGCTGCCGATCCCCGGCTGGACCTTGCCCGGCGTGTTCACGCTCGGCGGCGCGCAGGTCGCGCTGAAGGCGCAGGGCTGCGCGATCGGCCGGCGCGTGGTGTTCGCCGGCTCCGGCCCGCTGCTCTATCTGGTGGCGTGGCAGTACATGAAGGCCGGTGTCGACGTCGCCGCCGTGCTCGACGTGGCGCCGTTGTCGGCGAAGCTCAATCTGCTGCGCGCGCTGCCGCTGGCCCCCGGCATCGTGCTGCGTGGGGTGCGCATGGCCGCGGAATTGACGCTGCGCGGCACGCGCGTGCGGTTCGGCGTGTCCCGGGTGCGGATCGAGGGCGAGGGCAGGGTGGCCTGCATCGCCTTTCACGCCGGCGGGCGGGAGCACGCGATCGCCTGCGACGGCGTCGGCTACGGCCTCAATCTGCGCTCGGAAACCCAGGCGGCCGATCTCGCCGGCTGCGCCTTCCGCTTTGATGCGCGCGACCGGGCGCATCTGCCGGTGCGCGACGCCAGTGGCCGCAGCAGCGTCGCGGGCGTGTACCTTGCCGGCGACGGCGCCCGCATCGCCGGGGCTGATGCCGCCGAAGCCGCCGGCGAGCGCGTTGCGCTCGCATTGCTGGAGGATCGCGGCCTGCCGCATGATGCCGGGCGGGTTGCCGCGCTCGAGCGCAGGCTTGCGACGATCGATCGCCTGCGCGACGGGCTGGAGGCCGCGTTTCCCTATCCGTCGCATTGGGTAGGCGACATCGCCGATGACACGCTGCTGTGCCGCTGCGAGGAGATCGATGCCGGCGAGGCGCGGCGCGCGATCAGCGATTTCTCGCTGACCGAGATCAATCGCCTGAAGGCGGTGACGCGCATCGGCATGGGCCGCTGCCAGGGCCGGATGTGCGGCGCGGCCGCCGCGGAGCTGTTGGCTGGGCAGACGCGCCGCGACATCGACGCTGTCGGCCGGCTGCGCGCGCAGGCGCCGATCAAGCCGATCCCGCTGGCGGCCGGCCTGTCGGTCGACGAGAGGCAGCATGACCCGGCGCATTGACAGCGATGTCGCGATCATCGGCGGCGGGCTGGTCGGCAGCTCCGCCGCGCTCGCCTTGCGCGGCATGGGCCTCTCCGTCACGCTGCTCGACAAGGGTTTTTGTGGCGCGCAGGCGAGCGGCGTGAACTACGGCGGCGTGCGCCGGCAGGGACGCCCGTTCGAGCAACTGCCGCTGTCGCAGCGATCCCACGCGATCTGGCCGCGGCTCGAGGCGCTGATCGGCATCGACGGCGAGTTCGTGCGCTCCGGCCATCTCAAGCTCGCGCGCTGCGCTGAGGACATGGCGAGCCTGGAACGCTACGCCGCCGATGTCGCCCCGTTCGGACTCGGTCTCGAGCTGGTTGGTCATAACCAGCTACGCGAGCGCTTCGGCATCAGCGGCGACGTCGTCGGCGGCTCGTTCTGTCCCGGCGACGGCCACGCCAATCCGCGGCTGGTCGCCACCGCCTTCGCCGCAGCGGCGCGTCGCGCCGGTGCCGAGGTGCTGGAGACCACGGAGGTCACGGGCGCCACCAGGACGTTCGAGGGGTTTGCGCTGGAAGCCGGCGACGTCGCCATCAAGGCGCGCACCGTCGTCAACAGCGCCGGCGCATGGGCCGACGGCTTTGCCGCCGCATTCGGCGAGCCGGTGCCGCTGGAGCGCACCTATCCCTCGATGATCGTGACCGAGCCGCTCGATCCGTTTCTCGGCGTCAACATCGGCATCGAGGGCGGCGGCATCTACGCGCGGCAGGTTGCCCGCGGCAACGTCGTCGTCGGCGGCGAGCGCGCTGCGCCGCTCGCCGACTCCGATTTTTCGCGTCCCCGCAGCGACGGCGTGCTCGCCATCATGCAGCGGGCGAGCGGGCTGTTCGGTCCACTGCGCCACGCCCAGGCGATCCGGTTCTGGAGCGGCACCGAGGCAACGATGCCCGACCGCAATCCGGTGATCGGGCCGAGCGCGACGACGCCGGGCCTGATCCACGCCTTCGGCTTCTCCGGCGCCGGTTTCCAGATCGCGCCGGGTGTCGGCGAGGTCCTGGCCGAGCTGGTGCGCGACGGCGAGACCTCGACGCCGATCGGCGCCTTCGCGATCACACGTTTCCCACCCGCATCGCAGCCGGGCGATGCATCTCAAGCAGCAATGACGACAGGATCGAAGGAGACCTCGCCATGATCGATGCTCGCGCCGCGCTCGGCCCAGCCCTCGCGCTGATGCTCGCCACATCAGCCGCGCATGCTGAAACCAAGACGCTCTATGTCGGCATGAACGGCGGCAATTTCGAGCGCACCTATACGCAGGCCGTGTTTCCGGACTTCGAGAAGGCGAACGACGTCAAGATCGTCGTGGTGCCCGGCACCTCCTCGGAGATTCTCGCCAAGGCGATTGCGGCCAAGGACAAGCCGCAGATGCATGTGATGTTTCTCGACGACGGCGTGATGATCCGCGCCGCCGGCCTCGGCCTGTGCGAAAAGCTGAAGCCGAGCGACGGCCTGGCGCAGCTCGAGCCGTTCGCACGGCTCAAGGACGACATCGCCGCCGGCATCGACATCGGCATGACAGGCTTAGCCTACAACAAGAAGCTGTTCGACGAGCAAGGCTGGGCGGCGCCGAGCTCGTGGCTCGATCTCGCCGATCCGAAATTCAAGGACAAGGTCGTGTTCCAGTCGGCCTCGGTCTCGACCTTCGGCCTGCACGCCTTCCTGATGTTCAACCGCATCAACGGCGGCAGCGAGGCCAATGTCGAGCCGGGCTTCAAGGCGTTCGCCGATTCGATCGGCAAGAACGTGCTCGAATACATCCCGAACTCGGCCAAGATCTCCGAGATGGCGCAGACCGGCGAAGCGGCGATCTTCCCGCTGACGCCGACCGCGGTATCGACCTTGAAGGAGAAGGGCATCGCGGTCGAGTATGCGCAGCCGAAGGAGGGCTCGGTCGTGCTGATGGTCGCCGAATGCGTCATCGCCAACAACTCCGAAGCCGAGCTGGCACAGAAGCTGGCGGCTTATTTGTTGTCACCGGAGGCACAATCCAAGGCGCTGGCGGCCGGCAACATCGTGCCGTCCAACACGACCGCGAAGGCGACCACCCCGGCAGCCGAGCAGAAGCTCGCGACGTTTCATACCTACATGAAGAGCGCGATCACGCTCGACTGGGACGTCATCAACGCCAAGCGCCCCGAATGGAATACGCGATGGAACAGGATGATCGAGCGGTAAGCCGCGTTGAAGCGTAGTCGTAACGCTTGGCACGCGGTGCTCGTGAATGTGCCCTCTCCCCTTGTGGGAGAGGGCATCTTGGACGGTGCTCCAATCACGGTTGGGTGAGGGGTATTTGTCCACGAGCATCGTTCGTTGAGAGAACCCCTCACCCAAACGCGCATGCGGATAGGCCGCCGATGCCCTCTCCCACAAGGGGAGAGGGCACTTCATTGGGCAGCGTAGCCCTGACTGGTCTGATCGGGCCGTAGGGTGGGCACGGCGCGATCGCTAGCCAGCAACAAGCGCGGCGCTGGGACGCGCCTTTGCCCACCCTACACTTCCGTTATCTTAACTACCCGCCGGATAGCTCGCTGCATACGCCTCCGTCAGCGCCTCATCCAGCCGCCGCCCAGAGCTGAAACCTGACAGCGTTGCGGGACGGGTGACGCCCTCTAGCAATCGGCCATCGGGCTCCGGCGAGCCGATCAGGGTGTGGACCGGAATGCGCTCGGCATAGATCGGCAGCGCATAATCTTCCTCGTCATCGATGACGCCGGCGGCGCGGATCTTCGCCGATGCCTTCTCGATTTCCATGGTGATAACCGATGTCGCCTTGAGCTCCTGCTCAGTGGTCTGGCGCAGGCTCGCCGTGCGGCCGGGAAACAGGCGGTCGACCATCATCACCAGCGCGCGCTCCTTCTCCGCCTGATCCTCGATCAGCCGGGCATGGCCGAACGCCATCACCGAGCGGTAGTCGGCGGAATGGTGGAAGGCGCTGCGCGCCAGCACCAGCGCGTCGAGATGGGTGACGGTGAGACAGGCCGGCTGTCCTTCCGACTGGTTGCGCAGCATGCGGCTCGCGCTCGAGCCGTGCCAATACAGCGTCGTTCCCTCGCGCCAGAACAGCGTCGGCGTGCAATAGGGCTGGCCGTCGATGACATAGGACACGTGGCACAGCGTTGCGGAGTCGAGCACGGCATGGACCGTCGCATGATCGTAGTGGGCGCGCTGATGCCGCCGCTTGACCCGGTTGGTGTCGTCGACGGCATAGCTCGGCATCTGTTGCTCGGACATCGTCAGTCTCCTGTTTCCGCCGACGTCATGCCATGGCAAAGTGGTTGCCGGGAGTTCCACTTCGATGCGAAAGCAATCAACCACTTCGCGGCGCCGCGACGACGTGCTGGCGCTGCCGATCCGGCTCGACCGCAGCATCCGCAGCCAGTCGCAGCAGGTGCATGGCGCGCTGCGCACCGGCATCGTCGATGGCCTGCTCGCCCCGGGTCTTCGTCTGCCCTCGACGCGCGGGCTCGCCGAGCAGCTCGGCGTCCGCCGCAACGCGATCGTCGCAGCCTATGAAGCGCTGCTGTCAGATGGCCTGGTCGAGGCGCGCCACGGCGCCGGCACCTATGTCGCGGCACGGCTGCCGGCGCCGCAGGTCGCCGCGCCGGTGGCCGAGCTGGACATCCGCATTCCGCCGCGCCGGCCGTTCGCGCTCGGCTGCACGCTGGTCGATCCCGTGCTGTTGCGGCGGCTCGCCGCGGCCAGCCGGCGCCGCATCGCCCACGCCGCGCCGGATGAGCTCGGCTATGGCGATCCGCGCGGCAGCCTGCATCTGCGCACCGAGGTTGCGCACTATCTTGCGGCCAATCGCGGCGTCCGCTGCGACCCGAGCTGCATCCTGATCGTGAGCGGCACCCAGCACGGCCTGCGGCTGTGCATCGACGCGCTGCTGGCACCGGGCGATCCCGTCTGGTTCGAGGACCCCGGCTACGTCGCCTCGCGCCACACGTTGAGCACGGCCGGTGCGAAGCTGGTCCCGGTGCCCGTCGATGACGAAGGCCTCATGGTGAGCGCGGGCGAGACGGCGTACGGCGCGGCCAAGGCCGCCTACGTGACGCCATCACATCAGTTTCCGACCGGCGTTGCGATGAGCATGGCGCGGCGCATCGCGCTGCTCGACTGGGCGCGCAGGGCGGACGCCTACATCTTCGAGGACGACTACGACAGCGAGTACCGCTTTGCCGGCCCGCCGCTGACGGCGTTGGCCGGCATCGGCGGCGAGCGCGTGATCTATCTCGGCACCTTCGGCAAGACGCTGTTCGCGGGACTGCGGCTCGGCTATCTCGTGGTGCCGCCGGCGCTGGTCGCGCGGGTGGTCGCGGCGCGCGCGGCGCAGGACCGGTTTCCCCCGGCCTTCATGCAGGACGCGCTGGCCGACCTGATGGCCGACGGCGTGCTCGCGGCCCACATGCGGCGGATGCGCCCGCGCTACCGCCAGGCGCGCGATGTCGTCGCCGAAGCGCTGGCCAGGCACGGCAAAGGCAGCCTGCAACTGGCCGCGCCCTCGCAAGGATTGCATCTGCTGGCGACCTTGCCGCCCGCAACACCGAAGGGCACGGCGAAACTGATCCGCGACCGCGCCGGCATCGAGTGCCGGCTGTTGTCGGATGCGCGGATCGTGCAGCGCGGGCCTGACGGTTTCATCCTGGGCTATTCGGGCTTTGCGGCGAAGGATCTCGCCGACGCCGCCAGGCGGCTCGGGCGCGCTGCACAGGATCTCCTGGGCGCGGCTGCGCGCCCGCGCTGAGCGTCGCTTGTCGATGTTACGGGTGTGGCCGAGCCGGCACGTCGGGCAAATCAGCCCCGCTCTGAACGTCTGCGCGCCTGTGCAGAGGCCGCCGCCAGCGGTTGCGCGCAACAAGCCGTCGTAATTTTGTTCAATCCGTTCAACGGCCTCTCGATGCCTGGTCGCGCGCTCGCATTTTCCGCTTTCGTTTTTTCGAAAATCATGCTTTGGTTGCGCATCCCGCCTCACCGCAGAGGGGCGTTGCGCGCGATCGTCACGACACGCGAGGCGGGGATGCGATGGCCGCGATCAAGCCGCAACGTGTCTTTGGATGCATGGACGAACGGCGAGGCTGCGGACGTGAAGTCGCAGGGTCCTGACACCCCGACGCTGGTGTCCAGCGCAATGCGCGCAAGCGCATTGCGCCATGGTGGCCAACAAGCCCGGCGCACCAGGGAGACTGCGTATAAGCGTGAAGACCATCGCGCAGGGAATGCCGGAGTGTACGGCTTTGCCTGTGGTACCTGCCGCCTGCATTTTTTTCGCAGGCGGGCCATGGGTGGGGCCTTCACCCGGCATTCCCTGCGCCCTTTGCACTTCGAAGGGGCGAGATGGATCGTAAGCCTCGGGCATCATCTGCCGCGAGAACGCGCCCTCATGTTAACGCGCCCTCATGTTCATGGCTGTTCGAGATGCGGATTGGAGCAGATGCGCGTCAGGCGACGCGGATGCGCGCGGTCGCCGCAATCGCTACGCGCTTATTCATAGGGATTGTGCTCGGCGTTCGTCATCGTCTGGCGCACCCGGCGCAAGGTGATGGGCGTGCCGTCGGAGACGAACACCAGCTCATAGGCGCGGCCGCTGTCGTCCTTGGCGGAGCAGGTCACGCTGGTGACCTTGAGCATCGCGAAATTGCCGACCTGACGGCACACGCCGGCCGAGCTCTTCGTGGCCGGCACCGGAATGCCATCGACCTTCGGACGATGCTTGGAGTTCAGCAGCATGCGGTCGATCGGCAATTCGTAGACGTTCTGAATCGACCTGCGGCCATTGACGCCGGAGAACGCGATGATGTGATTCTCGTCAGCGGGATCGTCGAGCGCGACGGTGAAATGAGCGCGTCCCTTCTCGCTGTGAAAGAACGCCACCGTCTTGCACGAATATTCGCGGCCATCGACCTTCGCGGTGCGGCAGGTGCCGGACATCAGCGCATAGAGATCGATGTCGGGCCGGTCCTCCGGCGCGCTCGCCACCGGCATCGGCTGCTGAGCCAGACATGGCGTCCCCAGGGAGAGCGCGAGCGCAAGGACGGCGAGGCGAGGAAAATGCAGGGGCATCCGCGGGGAGAGCCTGGAGGAATCGGGACGGCGCGAGAGGTCAAGCGATGTGTCAGCTTTGCGGCAAAAAGAGGTCGGAAGCAGCGCTGTGCACCTCCGATCGCACCCGTGCAGAGCCCGACGCTGAACCGCGCCGGTGGTCGTTCGATACCGCAAAAGCAATGGAAAGTTCCGGGACGCAAGCCCCATGGGATCGATACGGCCGGAACAACGGCCCAACACGACAACGACAGGGAGAAACCGATGACATTGTCACGTCGTGGCCCAACGCGTCACAGGATTCCGGGGCACCGCTGCGGTGAAATGATCTTCAACCTCCAGGACTACTTCGCCGACTGCACCTTCTGCTTCCAAAGCGCCCAGGCACGATCCATGATCACCATGTTGACGCCATCGGCCTTGGCAGCCTCCTCGGCGCTGAGATACGTCACCTCGGAGCCGAGCCCGAGTGCCTGCGCCTGCAGCTTCGCATTCACGTCGGTGTAATAGGCGCGGAACACGGCGGCCTTGACCGCAGGACCGACGGTGACGTCGCCATGGCCGCGCATCAGCACCACGGACTTGTCGCCGAGCGCGGATGCGAGCGATTTGCCGATCGCATTATTGCGCACCAGCATGTCGGTGGCGCCGAACTCCTTGCCGATGTCCCACACCGGCGCGCCGTCGCCGAGGAAGGCGGCGTTGTGATACAGCGGCTTCAAGGGTGTATGGCTGACGCTGAACGGCACGACGCCCGGCGAATGGGTGTGCACGACGGCGTTGACGTCCGGACGGGCCTTGTAGATCTCGGCATGGATGAAGCGTTCGAGGAACACCGCACGGTTCTTCGCATCGACCGGTTCGCCGTTCTCGTCGAACTCCATGATGTCGTTGGCTGTGACCTGCGCCGGCGCGATCGAGCGTGCCATCAGGAAGTGGTGCGGATTGGTGGGATGCCGCGCGCTGACATGGCCGAAGGCGTCGACGACGCCGAGATCGGCGAGGATGCGGCTGCCGGTCGCGATGTCCTCGAGCAGCTCGCGGGGAACGCCGGGGATGGAGTCGTCGGCGCGGGAGGGGGTGGCGGAGAGAAGGAGGGCGGTGACCGCAAGGACGGCAAAGCGGCTGAAGCTCGACATCTGATTTTCCCTCCCGGCCTGCGTGATCCAGACTCGTCGCTTCAACATACGCGTCATTGCGAG
This sequence comes from Bradyrhizobium sp. HKCCYLRH3073, assembly GCF_051167995.1. NCBI lineage: Bacteria > Pseudomonadati > Pseudomonadota > Alphaproteobacteria > Hyphomicrobiales > Nitrobacteraceae > Bradyrhizobium > Bradyrhizobium sp. HKCCYLRH3073. The sequence goes on along the minus strand of NZ_JBNPUD010000010.1, from coordinate 117,123 downwards.
CGAAGCGAAGCAATCCAGAATAGTGGGCGGGACTCTGGATTGCTTCGCTCTGCTCGCAATGACGGGGACAGGTCTGAGCGAAATCATCGCCATATCAGGATGAGCGATGTTGCTCCCTCAGGTCACCGGAGCCGGATTGAACAGCGTCAGATCGTTGTGGATGCCCCAGCGGTCCGACCATGGCTTGGTGCGGCCGGAGGCGACGTCGAGGATCAGCTTGAACAGCTCCCAGCCGGTCTCCTCGATGGTCATCTCGCCGGTGGCGATGCGGCCGGCATCGAAGTCGATCAGGTCCTTCCAGCGCCGCGCCAGCTCGCTGCGGGTCGCGACCTTGATGACTGGGGCGGCGGCAAGGCCGTAGGGCGTGCCGCGGCCGGTGGTGAAGACCTGGAGGGTCATGCCGGAGGCGAGCTGCAAGGTGCCGCAGATGAAGTCGCTTGCCGGCGTCGCCGCAAACAGCATGCCCTTCTGCTTGGCCTTCTCGCCCGGCGCCAGCACGCCATGGATGGGGCCGGAGCCGGACTTCACGATCGAGCCGAGCGACTTCTCGACGATGTTGGCGAGCCCGCCCTTCTTGTTGCCGGGCGTCGTGTTGGCGCTGCGATCGGCGCCGCCGCGCGCCAGATACGCGTCGTACCAGTCCATCTCGCGGATCAGCGCGCGGCCGACCTCCTCGTTGATGGCGCGGCGGGTGAGCAGCTGGATGGCATCGCGGACTTCCGTGACTTCCGAGAACATCACGGTCGCGCCGGCGCGCACCAGCAGGTCCGCTGCAAAGCCGACGGCGGGATTGGCGGTCACGCCGGAGAACGCGTCGCTGCCGCCGCATTGCAGGCCGATGACCAGATCGGACGCCGGACAGGTCTCGCGCGTGCGCTTGTTGAGCTCGGCGAGGCGACGGTCGGCCTGGGTCATGATGGCATCGACAATGGCGCCGAAGCCGTCGAAGGCTTCGTCCTGCATGCGGACGATGGAGTCCTCCGTGCCCTCCGGCAGCAGCCGCTCCGGCGCGAGCTTCTCGCAGCCGAGGCCGACGACCAGGATCTCGCCGCCAAAATTCGGGTTCAGTGCGAGGTTCTGCAAGGTGCGGATCGGCACCACGGCATCTGGCGCCGTGATCGCGACGCCGCAGCCATAGGCATGGGTGAGCGCGACGACGTCATCGACATTTGGGTACTTCGGCAGCAGCTCGCTCTTGATGCGCTTGGTCGCGAATTCGAGCGTACCCTTGACGCATTGGACCGAGGTCGAGATGCCGAGCACGTTGCGGGTGCCGACCGAGCCGTCGCGATTGCGATAGCCTTCGAAGGTGTAGCCGTCGAGCGGCGGCAGCGGCGCCGGGACGGCGGTCGAAATCTCCAGCTTGTCGAGGGCAGGAGCCTCCGGCATGTCGATGCGGGCCTCGTCGACCCATTCGCCGGCTCCGATCGGCGACTTCGCAGTGCCGATGATCTCGCCGTAGCGGACGATCGGCGCGCCTTGCGCGATGTCGACCAGGGCGGTCTTGTGGCCCTGCGGGACGAAGCTCCTCAGCGTCAGGCCGTCGGGCAGCTTGGTGCCGGCAGGCAGGCCGAAATCGTTCACCACGATCGCGACGTTGTCGCGCGCGTTGAGCTTGATGGTGCGGGGCTCCTGGTTCACGACCTGCTGGTTCATGCTGGCTCCGTTGTGCTCCGTAGGGTGGGCAAAGCGAAGCGTGCCCACCGCCTTTCGTCTTGGTCGACTGTTGGTGGGCACGGCGCTGTCGCGCCTTTGCCTACCCTACAGCTCTCTCTTCACCTCTCCCGCAGGGAGAGGTCGGATTGCATCGGAGAAGCGATCCGGGTGAGGGGGGCTCGCCGCGGAGACTGTCCGTGCGGCTGCCCCTCACCCCAGCCCTCTCCCCGTAAGAACGGGGAGAGGGAGCAGACCGCCTCTGCCGCGATCTCATTCGCTCGCAATGATGAGGGCTCACACCGGGAAGGTGTAGGCCGTCTTCACCGTGGTGTAGAACTCGCGCGCGTAGGAGCCCTGCTCGCGGGCGCCGTAGCTCGAGCCCTTGCGGCCGCCGAACGGGACGTGGTAGTCGACGCCGGCGGTCGGCAGGTTGACCATCACCATGCCGGCCTCGCTGTTGCGCTTGAAGTGCGAGGCGTATTTCAGGCTGGTGGTGCAGACGCCGGCGGCGAGGCCGAACTCGGTGTCGTTCGAGATCGCCAGCGCCTCGTCGTAGTTCTTGGCGCGGATGACGCAGGCGACCGGTCCGAAGATCTCCTCGCGGGCAATGCGCATGGTGTTGGTGGCCTCGGTGAACAGCGCCGGCTGCATGTAGAAGCCGGGGGTCTCGCGGTTCAGAAGCTCGCCGCCCCAGGTCAGCTTGGCGCCTTCGTCCTGGCCGATCTTGAGATAGCGCTGGTCCTGCTCGAGCTGATTGCCGTCGACCACCGGGCCGATATGGGTACCCTGCTTGACGGCGTCGTCGACGACGAGGCCCTTCAGACGTTCCGTCAGCGCTTCAACGAACTTGTCGTGAATGCCTTCGGTGACGATCAGGCGCGAGGAGGCCGTGCAGCGCTGACCGGTGGAGAAATAGGCGCCGTTGGCGGCGGCTTCGACCGCGACCTTGACGTCGGCATCGTCGAGCACGACGAGCGGATTCTTGCCGCCCATTTCGAGCTGGAACTTCTTCATCGGGTTCGACAGCACGCAGGCCTGCGCGATCTTGCGCCCCGTCCCGACCGAGCCGGTGAAGGAGATGGCGGCGACGTCCGGGTGTTCGAGCAAGGTCTGGCCGACCACCGAGCCGGAGCCGACGACGAGATTGAACACGCCGGCGGGAAGGCCGGAGCGGGCGATGATCTCGGACAGCGCATGCGCGGAGCCGGGCACCAGCTCGGCCGGCTTGAACACCACCGTGTTGCCGTAGCAGAGCGCGGGCGCGATCTTCCAGGCGGGGATCGCGATCGGGAAATTCCAGGGCGTGATCATGCCGACGACGCCGACGGCCTCGCGGGTGATCTCGACGTCGAGACCCGGACGGACCGAGGCGCCCTTCTCGCCGGTCAGGCGCAGCGCCTCGCCGGCAAAGAACGCAAAGATCTGGCCGGCACGGGCGACCTCGCCGATGCCCTCCGGCAGGGTCTTGCCTTCCTCGCGCGCCAGCAGGCGGCCGAGCTCTTCCTTGCGCGACAGGATCTCCGCCGAGATCTTGTTCAGCGCGTCATAGCGCTCCTGCGGGGTCGAGCGCGACCAGGCCGGGAAGGCGGCCTTGGCGGCGGCGATCGCCTTCTCGGTCTGCGCCTTGTCGGCCTTGGCATATTCGCCGACGACGTCGTTGGTGTTCGAGGGGTTGATGTTGCGGGTGACCCCGCTGCCGTCGACCCACTCGCCGGCGATGAAATTCTTGAGGATCGCGTTCATGTTGTTCTCCAGACTTTGCGCGATTGCTCGGACAATCTAACCGATCGCCCCCGTCATCGCACGAGACAGGGACGCTTGTCGTCGAAGGTCCAGCCGGGGATCAGATACTGCATTGCGACGGCGTCGTCGCGTGCGCCGAGCCCGTGGCTCTTGTACAGCGCATGAGCCTTTTCGATGGCGTCGCGGTCAACCTCGATGCCGAGCCCGGGTTGCTCCGGCACCGCGATCTTGCCGGCCTTGATCTGCAGCGGCTGCCTGGTCAGCGCCTGGCCGTCCTGCCAGATCCAGTGGGTGTCGATCGCCGTGACCTTGCCTGGAGCTGCGGCGGCGACATGGGTGAACATCGCCAGCGAAATGTCGAAATGGTTGTTGGAGTGTGAACCCCAGGTCAGGCCATTGTCGCGGCAGGTCTGGGCGACGCGCACCGAGCCCTGCATGGTCCAGAAATGGGGATCGGCCAGGGGAATGTCGACCGCGCCGAGGCGCAGCGCATGACTGAGCTGCCGCCAGTCCGTGGCGATCATGTTGGTGGCGGTCGGCAGGCCGGTGGCGCGGCGGAATTCGGCCATGATCTCGCGGCCGGAGAAGCCGGCCTCGGCGCCGCAGGGATCCTCGGCATAGGCCAGGATGCCGTGCATGTCCCTGCACAGCCGGATCGCCTCATCCAGCGACCATGCGCCGTTGGGATCGAGCGTGACGCGGGCCTGCGGGAAGCGCTTGGCGATGGCGGTCACCGCGTCGATCTCGGCTTCACCGGCGAGCACGCCGCCCTTCAGTTTGAAATCGACGAAGCCGTAGGCCTCGTGCGTCGCCTCGGCGAGCCGCACCACCGCTTCGGGCGTCATCGCCTCCTGGTGTCGCAGCGTATACCAGCCGTCCTTCTCGCCCTCGCCGGTGGCATAGGGCAGGTCGGTCTTCCTGCGGTCGCCGATGAAGAAGAGATAGCCGAGCGCCTCGACGGAAGCGCGCTGCTGGCCCTCGCCGAGCAGCGCAGCGACCGGGAGGCCGAGATGCTGGCCGAGCAGGTCGAGCAGTGCGGATTCGACTGCCGTGACCGCGTGGATCATCACGCGCAGATCGAACGTCTGCTTGCCGCGGCCGCCGGCGTCGCGGTCAGCGAAGGCGGTGCGCATCGCGGCGAGGATCGTGTTGCAGGCGCCGATGCTCTGGCCCACGATCAGGCTCTTCGCATCCTCCAGCGTCCGCCGGATCTTCTCGCCGCCGGGCACCTCGCCGACGCCGGTGCGGCCGGAATTGTCGGTGAGGATGACGATGTTGCGGGTGAAGAACGGCCCATGCGCGCCTGAGAGATTGAGCAGCATGCTGTCACGGCCTGCGACCGGAATGACCTCCATGCCGGTGACGACCGGCGCCCCGGAGATGTCCGCGCGGGTGGCGTCGTGACTCATGTGCTCCTCCTCGTCTTCTTACCTCCGTCATTCCGGGGCAGCCCGTCAGGGCTGAACCCGGAATCCAGAGATTGGCTTGCGCCGCTTCTTTTCCATCAACTTCGAGATTCCGGGTTCAAGGCCTTGCGGCCTTGCCCCGGAATGACTGCGAAATCACTCCGCCGCCTGCTGCGCCGTCACGGCGCCCGGCAGCGCCTTCACCAGCGCGGTCAGCTCGGCCATCTCGGCCTCGGTGAGGTCGGTCAGCGGCAGGCGGACCGGGCCGGAGTCGCGGCCGATCACCTTCATGCCGGCCTTGATGATCGAGACCGCGTAGCCCTTCTTGCGGTTGCGTATCGCGATCAGCGGCAAAATGAAATCCTTCAATCCGGCATGGATCGTGGCGTGGTCGCGCTTGCGCACTGCGGCATAGAAGTTCGTGGCGAATTCCGGCACGAAGTTGAACACCGCCGAGGAGTAGGTGGTCACGCCCATGTCGAGATAGGGCAGAGCGAAGGTCTCGGCCGTCGGCAGGCCGCCGATATAGGTCAGGCGGTCGCCCATCTTGCTGTACACCCGGGTCATCAGCTCGATGTCGCCGATGCCGTCCTTGTAGCCGACCAGGTTCGGGCAGCGCTCGCACAGCCGCGCCAGCGTATCCGGCTGCAGGATGGCGTTGTCGCGGTTATAGACGATGACGCCGATCTTGACCGACTTGCAGATCGCCTCGACATGGGCGGCGAGGCCGTCCTGCTCGGCATGCATCAGATAGGGCGGCAGCAGCAGGAGGCCGTCGGCGCCGGCCTTCTCGGCACCGATGGCGATCTCGCGGGCGATCGCGGTGCCATAGCCGGTGCCGGCGAGCACGGGCACGCGGCCCTTGGTCTCCTCGACCGCGACCCGCACGACTTCAGGCACCTCGGCCGCCGTCAGCGAGAAGAACTCGCCGGTGCCGCCGGCGGCGAACAGGCCGGCGACGTCGTAGCCGCACAGCCAGTCCATGTTGGCGCGATAGGTGGCCTCGTCGAACGAATAGTCGGCCTTGAACGGCGTCACGGGGAAGGAGAGCAGGCCGCTGCCGATCTTCGCAGCCATTTCCGTCGGGGTCATCTTGCTCATCGCGCGGGTCCTTCACGAATGTCCTTGGGAACGGGCGCGGCAGGCGCCGGCGCGCATTCCCCCGGGCGATGTCGTAGGACCAAGTTCGATGCCGGTCCAAGCCAATGACGGTATTGATTGATGTGGATCGGGTATCAATCCTCGACCGGCTTGACGGCGAGATTGCCGGCCAGATCGACCAGTGCCGGCAGCAGCGGATTGTCGTGATCGCGCCGCCAGACCAGGAACAGCTCGGCCGGCGTCGGATTGCGCAGCTTCAGCGGCCGCAGCCGGACATCGGCGATCTTCAGGCTGGAGGCCGCTTCGGGCACGATCGCAAGCCCGAGGCCGGCGCGCACCATCGCCAGGATGGAATGGATCTGGCTCAGATGCTGCACGTAGCGCGGCAGCACCTCGGCGCGCATGAACTGCGACACCAGGAGATCGTGGAAATAGCGCGCCTCGGTCTGCGAATACATGATGAAGTTCTGGCCGTCGAAATCACGGATCGACACGCTCTCGGCGGAGGCGAGACGATGGCGGCGCGGCAGCGCGGCGCAGAGCGGCTCGGCGACGACGCGGCGGGTGGCGAATTCGGGGCGCGCGATCGGCGGCCGCAGCAGGCCGGCGTCGATCTGGCCGGAGGCGAGCGCCTCGATCTGGTCGCCGGAGACCATCTCCTTCAGCGACAGATCGGCTTCTGGAAGCTCGCTGCGGCAGGCGGCGACCAGATCGGGCAGGAAGCTGTAGGCCGCGGCCGCGGTGAAGCCGATCTTGAGCGAGCCGCTCTTGCCGCTGGCAATGCGCTGCGCCACCTGGGCGGCGCTCTCGGCCATCTTCAGGATGCGCCGTGCCTCCGGCAGGAAGCTGCGGCCCGCCGGCGTCAGCTTCACCGAGCGGCTGGTGCGCTCGAGCAGCACCGCATCGATGATGTGCTCCAGCACCTGGATCTGCCGCGACAGCGGCGGCTGCGTCATGTTGAGCCGGATCGCGGCGCGGCCGAAATGCAGCTCCTCGGCCACGGTGACGAAGCAGCGCAGCTGGTTGAGGTCGAACATCGATGCATCCTCGGCATGGATCGGGCAGGCGATCTGGGCTTGGTAGCATCGATTTGGGGCAGTGGGAATGTCGGCGGGATCGGCGGCCGCGGCGACCGCCTCACTGATACCGAGATCGGCCTGACCGCGGTGGCCGACCGCATCAGGACCTCGCTCCATCGCGGAAAGCATCAGGGAGCCCCGCTGTCCCAGACGTCTGGAACGAGATCACCCTAACCCTTGCACCCGCCATTGAGCCGCACCTTGGGGGCGCGGCGTGTCCGTGGCGAGCGCCAGGGGCCCGCTCACTTGGCGGATGCAGCCGCGCGGGCATCCGCAATGGCCTGCTTGAAAGCCTGGGCATTGGGGACGCCGGGGATGCGGAAATGGCCGATGATGAAGGCCGGCGTGCCGCGGAAGCCGAGGCCCGTGGCCTGCTCGTGATTGCGCGCGAGCACGGCGTCGATGTCGGCGTGCTTGGCCGCGAGGTCGGCCTTGGCGCGGCCCAGATCGATTCCGGCGCCGCTGAGCGCCGCATCGACCTTGGCTTCCGACAGCTTGTCGTGCAGCGAAATCAGCGCCTCGTGCGCCTCGGCGAACTTGTCCTGATATCTCGCCGCCAGGGTGAGGCGGGCCGCGTAGATCGAGGCGCCGCCGAAGATCGGCCAATCCTTGAAGACGAGGCGGACGTGACCGTCGTCGCGAACCACCTTGGCGAGCTCCGGGCTGATCTTGCGGCAATACGGACACTGATAGTCGAAATACTCGACGATCGTGATGTCGCCCTCGGCGTTGCCGACAGCGGGGATGGCGGGATCGTTCAGGATGCGCGCCTCGCTCAGAATGTCGGTGTCGTCGTCCTCGGCGCGGGCCTGGATCGGCAGGATCGCCGTGGCGAGCAGCAGCAGCGTCGCGATCGATGCGGCGAAGGTCTTCGTGGTCATGTCTTGTCGTTCTCCTGATGAGGGGTGGTTGAGGCGGTGTCGATCGCGTCGAGCACGATCTGTGGAGTCAGTAGTTCGGGCAGCACGATGCCGGCGGGAGCGCCCGGGCCGAACACGGCGTTGAACGGCAGGCCGTAGCGGCCGAAGGATCGCAGATAGGTCGCGATCGCATCGCTGGGGGAGGTCCAGTCGCCCCTGACGGCAACGACACCCGACGCAAGGCGACCGCGCACGGCCGTGCTGTCGAGCACGAGCTTCTCGTTCACCTTGCAGGTGACGCACCAGCTGGCGCCGACATCGACGAAGACCGTGCGACCGGCGCGCACCTGTGCCGCGATCTCGGCGGGCACCAGCGGCTGCCAGGCGATTCCGGCCGGTCGGCTTCCGCCATCCGGCTGCTTGATGGAGGTGGCGGCGATCAGCGTTAGTCCGATCATGCCGGCGAGGCCGGCTCCAGCGATCGTTCGCCGCAACGGGAAACGGAGCGCCGCCATGATCAGCGTGGGGACCAGCAGCGCAGCGGCGAGGACGGCCGCAGTCGCCGGGCCACTGATGTCGGCGAGCACGGTCAGCAGCCATAGCGCGGTCGCCGCCATCGCGGCCGCTGCGACGGCGCGCAGCTTCAGCATCCAGCGGCCGGGCCGCGGGAAGAGAGCGGCGAGGCCGGGCGCTGCGGCCAGACACAGATAGGGCGCTGCCATGCCGAGCCCGAGCGTGGTGAACACCAGCAGGATCTGCGGCGCGGCCTGCGACAGCGCAAAGGCGACGGCGGTGCCGACGAACGGCGCCGAGCACGGCGTGGCCAGCAGCGTCATGACGAAGCCGTTGATGGCATGACCTGCCATCGTCCTGTGGCTCGCGGCGTTGCCAAGGCGGCCGGCGATCCACCACGGCAGGCCGATCTCGAACAGGCCGAGCAGGTTGGCACCGAATGCGGCGAGCACGATGATCATCGCGATGAGGAAAGCTGGCTGCTGAAACTGCAGGCCCCAGCCGACTTCGGCGCCCGCGGCCTTGAGCGCGGAGAGGACGGTGGCAAGGGTCACGAATGAGGCGACGATGCCGGCCGCCGTCGCCAGGAATGCCCGGCGCGGCGAGGGCGCGCGTGCGGGATCGTGATCGACCAGCGAAACGAGCTTCAACGATAACACCGGAAACACACATGGCATGAAGTTGAGGATGAAGCCGCCGAGCAGGGCCACGCCGAGCATGGCCCAGATCGATGCCGCCGAAGGACGCGGTGCCGCTGTGGCTGCTTTGGCCGCAGAAGCGCGAGCAGCTTGATCGGCATCCACCGGAAGCATGGCTTCGATCGATCGATCGCCATCGACCAGGGTGACCCGCAGGCGTTGCACCGGACCGGCCTGATCGAGGCCTTGCACCGGTACGGTGATCCGGACGCCGCCGTCCGACATCGGGCTCACCTGGGGACGGCCGCCGGACACGGCGTCGTTCCCATCAAGGAAGACGTCGGGCGCGTGCAGTGGCGGCGTCGCATGCGCCTCGAGCTGCAGGTGCGGCTTTGGTTGCCGATCGATGCGCAACGCCGTGATGGAAAGCCCGGGCGCGCTCGCGCGCGGGACGCTCTGCCGCCATTCGTCGATCAGCGCCTGATCGTTCGGCCGGCGCGACACGGCGGGGATGTCGGCCTCGAGATGGGCCTCCTGCTGGGTGCAGATGACCGAGCAGACGAACAGCACGGTTTTCAGCGTGAGATGCGCGGGCGCCGCGCCATCCTCGAGCCGCACGCGCAACGGAAACAGCACGTGCTCGGCATAGCCGAACGTGTCGATATCCTGCTCGCTGAAGCGGCTCGGTGCCGGCCATTCGACGGTGACATCGGCGACGTTGCGCGAGCCGGTCCAGTCGAATTCGGGCGGCGCGCCGGCGTCGCCGGGCGAGCGCCAATAGGTGTGCCAGCCTGCATCCAGCCTGACATCCAGTCCGGCCCATGCCGCGGCCGGGCCGCCGTCTGCTCGCGTGACGTCGCCGACCAGCAGGCGCGTGTCGACGTTCGCCTGCGGTCGCAATTCGCCCGCGACAGCGGTCGTCGCCGCAAGATGGAGCAGGCCGAGCAGCCATGCGAGCCGGCCAAGATGACGGATGGACATGATGATCTCCCGCGCGCTGATCGTGCGTTGCGGTGGCAGTTGCGCTGCGCGACCCGGCGCAAGGCGCGCCTGGCAATGGGCACCTTAAGCCGACCTGCACGACGCACGATCGATGGTGGATATTCGTCCGCTCAAGTCACGACGTTACGCGGCCCGCGAGCCGATGACGACGGAAGGATCAGGCGTGGCGACAGGGGGGACGGTAGGGCGAGGACGCGTCGCATTGCGTCGTCAGCGCCTCGTCATAGGGGCGCCAGGACAGCGTCCGGGACGCGGCAACCGGCTGTGCCGCCCCACTGTCGCTCGCGGGGACGGCAGTCAGACCCGCCGCGGCAAACGGACACGCGTTGATCATGCCCGGGATGACGGCCTTCCTGCATGGCTTGGGCGCGCTGGTGGTCGTTCGGGACCATTGGTGCACACCGGCGCCGGCGTCGGCCGTTGCTACCTCGAAGGTTCCGAGCAGAGGCGCCAGACTCAAGACGAGCGCGATCAGCGCCGCCATCAGGCGGCGTGTCATCGCGGGCATCTCGAGCTCAGCACATCTCATCGTGGATCATCTTCTCCAGTCTGGACTGGTCGCGCAGACCGACCGCTGTTGGCAACTGACATCTTCGTGACGCCGCGAACTTGCGGACAAACCCGCATCGCGTGAGCAAAGCGAGTGGTTCTCAAAGTACGTTGATCGGTACCTTCAGGAATGTCTTTCCTGTCGCGTCCGCGGGAGGCAGATGTCCGGCGCGGATATTGACCTGCAGCGATGGAATGATCAGGCGCGGCATGCCGAGCGTCTTGTCGCGGGCCTCGCGGAGCGCGACGAACTCGTTCTCGGTCATCCCGTCTCGGGCGTGGATGTTGTGGAGCCGCTCCTCGCCGACGGTCGTTTCCCAGCGCACCGTGCGGTCGTCGGGGGCATAGTCGTGACACATGAACAGCCGGGTCTCGCGCGGCAGCGTCTCAAGGATCTTCCGGATCGAGCGGTACAGCGTGCGCGCATTGCCGCCTGGAAAGTCGGCCCGCGCCGTTCCCCCGTCCGGCATGAACAAGGTGTCGCCGACGAAAGCGGCATCGCCCATCACATGTGTGGCACAGGCCGGCGTATGGCCGGGCGTGTGCATCACGAAGGCCGTCATCTGTCCCACCTGATAGGTGTCGCCATCCTTGAACAGCCGGTCGAACTGGCTGCCGTCGCGGCGAAACTCCGTGCCCTCGTTGAAGACCTTGCCGAAGGTCTCCTGCACGGTCAGGATATGTTCGCCGATGCCGATCTTGCCGCCGAGCTTGTCCTGGATGTAGGGCGCAGCGGAGAGATGGTCGGCATGCGCATGCGTTTCGATCAGCCACTCCGGCCTGAGGCCGTTGATCTTCACGTAGTCGATCAGCATGTCGGCGGAGCGTGTGCTGATTCGGCCGGCCGCGTAGTCGATGTCGAGGACGGGATCGACGATCGCGCAGGACGGCGATGACGGGTCCTTCACCACGTAGCTGATCGTGCTGGTGTCAGGATCGAAAAATCCGGCCACCTTCGGCTGCATGCGGAGATCGATTGGATAGGAATCGATTCGATAGGACATGGCTGCTGCTCCACGATTTGGCTCCGGGGCGGCATCGCCGCCCACGGCGCGTTTGTCGTCCTGCGCGGTCTAAGACATCGAACTGGATTTCGTTCCGCATGTATTGATGCCGAGCATCGCGTAGGGCGGGCACCAGCCGATCAGTGCGGTGCCGAGCGGGATCAGGCCCAGAAGGCCCCACAGGGTGTGCGGTCCTACGACCGTCAGACTGAGGATCGCCAGTCCGACGATGATCCTGAGCAGCCGGTCGATCTTGCCAATGTTCTGTGTCATGTCGCGCTCCCCTTTGGCTTGCGATGATGCAGACGATAGAGCGGGACACAGCGCGGGTATGTAACTAAGTCACCAAGAGACGCCGGTTCCTAGCCATGCTGGGCCAGGTGGACAAGCGCCGGTCTGTCGGTGATCTCGACGATTCCGCGAGCCATTCGCAACCAGCCGCGCCGCGCGAATTCATTGAGCTGGCGGCTGATGACCTCGCGTGCGCTGCCGAGCTCGTTGGCGAGCTCCTGATGCGTTGCAGCGATCTGCTGCCTTGCCCCGGCGAGGTCCAGAAGCTTCTGCGCGAGCCGCACATCGATCCGCTCGAACGCGACTTCCTCGATGATGCGGAAGAGATTGGTGACACGGCGGCTGAACGCTGTGAAGACGAACTGTCGGAATTCGCGCGAGCTGGCGATCAGCCGGTCGAACAGCGCGCGCGGGATCGCCACGGCACGGATCCGGGTCTCCGCGATCCCCTCGGCCTGGTATTCCTCGTAACCCATCAGGCAGGCCGTGGTCAGCGCGCAGCTTTCGCCTGCCTGGACGCGGTAGAGCACGATCTCGCGGCCGGACTCGGACGTCTGCTGCACGCGGATGGTCCCGTCCAGCAGCAGCAGAAAGGAATCCGGCGCCTGACCGGGGCCGAAAATCCGGCTGCCTTCCGGAAGCTCGACGATAAGGCTGGCCTCGCGCAACTGCGCGAAGATCTCCTCCGGCAGTTGTCGCAACGGCGGGAAAGCGAGCGTCCAGTCCTGCTTCGACGGCATCACGACATCCGGCTGCGCCACATCGGCGTCGTCCAGACTTGCCATAGGATCGCGCGTGGGTCGAGGGACGGGATCTGCCCCCGTCCCCAATCTTCGGTACCACCACCAGAGAGCTCGCATGGACTCCGGCAGCGCGTCGCCTTGCCACCGATCGGCGTCTCACTCATGCGCGGCCGTTGCAGGTGGGCCAGACCGGAAGGTTGCCGCATCTGCCGGCAGAGCAAGGCCCGCACACTCTCGGACCGCGCCTTTCCTCCTTTGCTCTTAGCTCTTGGTGCTTGCCGTCTTGTCGAGCGCCGCCCGCAAACCCTTGGCGAGCTTGATCGCATCATCATTCGCCCAGAAGTGCATGAAGAAGATGCGGGGGTGTTCGTCCAGCATGTGACTATGCAGCGCCGTGACCTCGATGCCGTGGGCACGGAGCGTCCGGATCACGGGGTTCACCTCCTCCCCGCTCAGTACGAAGTCGCCGGTGACGGCGGCCTTGCCTGCGCCGGTCGGCTGGAAGTTGATGCCCGTCGCGACGCCCATCGACGCGACGGGAGACAAGGATAGTCCGCCCTCGACAATGGGATCGCGTCGCGGCACGCTGAACTGATAGACCCCGCCATTGGCCTGTCCTTTGACCGTCAGGATCTGATCGAGCTGGGCCGTGTCGAGATCGATGGCCGGTGGCGGCGTGGTCGGCGATGCCGCAACCGTCAACGGTGTCTTGCTGTCGGCGAGGGCGTCGCGGATGGCGGACGCGAGTTTGACCGGATCTCCATGACCGACGACATGCATGTAGGACGTTGCTGGGCTCGCGCGGAGCAGATGGTTGTGCACGGCGCTGATTTCGAGCCCGCCGGCGATCATCTTCGCCATCACCGGATTGACCTCTGATTCCAGCAGGACGAGATCGCCCATGATCATGGTGCCGCCATGCGCCGGCTTGAACGCGACCCAGCCGCCGAGCGCGAGCGCCGGCCTGATGGTTACGCCGTCCAGGGTCACCGAGAGATCGGTGCGCGGGAAGCCGTACCGGCGGACGTCTCCCGTCACGGACGGCTTCCGGCCCAATGTCTCGTCGACCTTCTGCCAATCGATGTCCTGTGCTCGCGCCGTCGAGACGATCGGTCCGGCGCCGTGTGCGAGGAGGCAGGCGCCGAGGCCCAACAGACTCCAGATCGTGCTTCTCATCGTTCGCTCCTTTTGGTCTGGCACTGCCCCATATTCCGTCGCAGCGTGCTCTCAGATGACGCCTGCAAAGCGCATCAGCATGCCCGCGATGCACGAGGCGGCGAGCACGACGAGCATTCCCGCGTTGAAGCGGAAAATGGCCGTGGCGGCCGCAATCGACAGGACGACGGCCGGCAGGTCGATGCTCATCGGCCGGGGCGCGTCGAATGACAGTCCAAATCCATGGATCGGAAAGGTCTCGCGAAACAGGGTGTGCAGCGCGAACCAGATCGAGAGATTGAGGATCACGCCGACGACGGCGGCGGTGATCGCCGAGAGCGCGCCGGCGAGCGCCTTGTTTCCTCGCAGCGCCTCGATGTACGGGGCGCCGACGAAGATCCAGAGGAAGCAGGGCGCGAACGTCACCCACGTCGCCAGCAGTCCGCCCAGCGTGCCGGCGAGCAAGGGAGACAGCCCGCTCTCCCCGCGGAACGCGGCCATGAAGCCCACGAACTGGACGACCATGATCAGGGGACCGGGAGTCGTCTCCGCCATGCCGAGGCCGTCGAGCATCTCGCGCGGAGCAACCCAGTGATAGTAATCCGCGGCCTGTTGCGCGACGTAGGCGAGCACGGCGTAGGCGCCGCCGAACGTCACCATCGCCATCTTGCTGAAGAAGATCGCGATCTGACCGAAGACGTCGTTCGGCCCGAGCAGGGTCAGCAGGGCGAAGACGGGGACGAGCCAGATCGCGAGCCAGACGGCCGCCACCCGCAGCGCGCGCGACGCGTTCGGACGGACGTGATCCGGCACGGCTTCGCCGAGCATGCTGTCGATCGCGCCGGCGATCTTGCCGCCGTGCTCGAGGGCTGCGAACTCCGGCCGGCCGAGGCGGGCAGCGACGAAGCCGATGACTCCGGCGGCAATGATGATGGTCGGAAACGGCGCCCCGAAGAAGAAGATCGCGACGAACGCCGCCGCCGCCAGTCCGATCATGATCCGATTGCGTAGCGCGCGCTTGCCGACGCGGACCACGGCCTGGATCACGATCGCCAGCACCGCCGCCTTGAGGCCGAAGAACAAGGCGTCGACGACGCCGACATGGCCATAGGCTGCATAGATGTAGCTGAGGCCCATGATGGCGAAAATGCCCGGCAGGATGAAGAGCGTGCCCGCAACGATGCCGCCGGTGGTCCGATGCAGCAGCCAGCCAATATAGGTCGCAAGCTGCTGCGCCTCGGGTCCCGGCAGCAGCATGCAGTAGTTCAGCGCATGCAGGAAGCGGCTCTCCGAAATCCAGTTCTTCTCCTCGACGAGGATGCGATGCATGACCGCGATCTGGCCGGCGGGGCCGCCGAAACTCAGACAGGCCACCCGGATCCACACCAGAAGCGCGTCATTGAAGGAGATGCCATGGGTGTGCTCGGCCGCAACCGGTTTTCGCGATGCTGCGATGTCCGTCATGACTTCACCTTGCTGTTCGGCCAGTTGTGCGCCTCCTTGGTGGCGTCGCGGCACCAGCGGTAGAAGGCGTCGTAGAGCAGAAGCCCTGCGCTCAACTGCTCCAGATCGTCGTCGTACATTCGCGACAGCCCGAGTGAAGCCGCGAGCAGTCCGGGAGCCTCGGGAGACAGATCGAGCCGCGCCGTATCCGCGGCGCGCACGATCGTGGCGAGTCGCTCCAATGCCGGCGTCCGCAGGCCAAACTCTTCGACCATGATGTCGAAGGTGCAAAGTTCGCCGCGATGGCTCCAGAAGACGTTCTCGACGTCGAAGGCCGTGGCCTGGAAGCGCTCGGCGACCGCTTCCACCTCGGCCGGTGTCACGAACAGGAAGACCGCGGCGGGGTCGACGAAGCGGCGGATCAGCCATGGACAGGCGATGCGGTCGATCTTCGGACGTGATCGCGTGACCCAGACCGTGCGGCCGCGGCTGTCCCTCGCGGGAATCCTGTTCGCGGGCACAGTCGGGAGCTGCGCCTCCCTCCAGCTGACGTGTCCGCCGTCGAGGACCTCGGCCGCGATGTTGCTGCACCGGAGCCAGGCTGCGGTGCCTTCGCTGAGCTTCTTGCCTTTCTGACAGACCACGATGACGGATTGGCCGGTGAAGCTCGGCGCCCATTGCTGCACATCGAGATGCGAACGCCTGACGGCGCCGGGGATGAGGCGCGGGTCGGCGGCGAAATCCTCGTCGATACGCACGTCGACGAGCGCCGGCGCGGCCGCCGTGCCGATCAGTCGAGACAATTTTTCGGGTGAGATGGACGTATATGATGATGACATGCTGCGCCCTTGGTGACCAGGACGCGATTCTTGGGCATGTCGCCTCGCGGGGAGATCGCACATCCCCGTGCGGCAGAATAAAGCGCTCGGTTGTTCGGCTGTCAACCCGTCCCGTTGCTGGAACGATCGGGGACCGTCGCGATCGCTATCGGGGCCGACCCGCCTCAGATCAGCAAGGGAAGCTGGGCTTCCACGCCGGTGTCGTGCTGCTGCAAGGATGACAGCGAAACGCCGAGGAGGCGCACCGGCTTGGCCAAGGGCATCTCGCTCTGCAGGAGAGCAATGGACAAGCGTGCCAGGTCCTCCCGGCTCGCGACCAGGTTGGCGACGGACCTGCTGCGCGTCATGATTTCGAAGTCCGCGAACTTGACCTTCAAGGTGACCGTCCGGCCTCGGTTGCCGCTGGCTTCGCAATGCTGCCAGACCTTGTCGATCAGCGGCTGCAGCTCCGCCAGCATCGGCTCGAAGTCGGTCAGGTCGGTCGAGAAGGTGTTTTCGGCGCCGACTGATTTGCGGATGCGATTGGCGCGGACCGGGCGATTGTCGATGCCGCGCGAGATCCAATAGTAGTGGTGGCCGGCCTTGCCGAAGTGCTGCTGGAGGAAGGGCAGGGTCTGATTGCGGATGTCGAGCCCGGTATGAATTCCGAGCGCGTTGAATTTCGCGGCGGTCGCCGGGCCGATGCCGTGAAACCTGCCGACCGGCAGCCCCTCCACGAAGGCTGGACCCATCTCCGGCGAGATGACGTATTGGCCATTGGGTTTGCGATGGTCCGAGGCCAGCTTGGCGAGGAACTTGTTGTAGGAGATTCCCGCGGAGGCATTGAGTCCGGTCTCGGCCTTGATCTTGGCCCGGATCTGCAAGGCGATGTCGCGTGCCAGCGGAATGCCTTGCAGATTTTCGGTGACGTCCAGATAGGCCTCGTCCAGCGACAAAGGCTCGATGACCGGCGTATACTGGGCGAAGATGGCGCGGATCTGCTGGCTGATGGCCTTGTAGACCTCGAAGCGAGGCTTGACGAATATCAGGTCCGGACACTGGCGTTTTGCCGTCACCGACGGCATTGCCGAGCGCACGCCGTACGCCCGAGCCTCGTAGCTTGCGGCTGCCACGACACCGCGTTCGCGCGAGCCTCCCACGGCCACGGGCTTGCCGCGCAGCTCGGGATTGTCCCGCTGCTCGACCGACGCGTAGAATGCATCCATGTCGATGTGGATGATCTTGCGGGTTGCCGGCGGTGCGGCATCCTGTTCCGGACCAGAGCTTGGCATGGTCAAGCTCTATCAGAGCGAGGCGATGAAGTCTGCACAGCCGAGTGCTGGCTACCAGCAACGTCCCTTACAAGGACGTTGCAATGTCCCTCTCCCTCACAGCCTTTCATCGGCGACGAGGGAAACACGCTCATGAGAAAAGGGACCGCCGACCGTGATCGAGACGAAGCAGCGCAGCCGGGACCTGTCGTCAAAGCCGCTCACGACGCTGCGACCATGGGCCTGAAGCGGCTGTGATGTTCGAGCTCACTTTCCTGGGGACCTCGGCGAGCGTTCCGTCGGCGGACCGCAACCATCCAG
The DNA here is from genome assembly GCF_051167995.1 of Bradyrhizobium sp. HKCCYLRH3073. Taxonomy (NCBI): domain Bacteria; kingdom Pseudomonadati; phylum Pseudomonadota; class Alphaproteobacteria; order Hyphomicrobiales; family Nitrobacteraceae; genus Bradyrhizobium; species Bradyrhizobium sp. HKCCYLRH3073. The sequence continues at coordinate 99,530 of NZ_JBNPUD010000010.1, read as the reverse complement.
CCCTTCTCGTTCGAGCAGGCCGGCATCGTATTCTCGTCGATTGCGGCGAGGGGACCCAGCGTCAGCTGCTCCGCAGTGGGGCAGGCTTTCGCCGGCTCGATCGGATCCTGCTCACCCACGGCCATTTCGACCATGTCCTCGGCATTCCCGGACTGTTTTCCACCCTGCGGCTGCGCAGGAGCGCTGACACTATGCGCATACACGGCGGCCCCGACACGCTCGATGTCGTGGTCCGAATGCTCGCGGGGCTGTGGGGCGAGGGCCGCGCGCCGATCCCGCTCGAGCTCGTTCCGCTCGGGCGCGGGACGGTTCTCGATGCCGGCGAGTTTACGATCAACTGCTTTCCCGTCCGGCACCGCGACACCGACAGCTTCGGCTTCGAATTCGCAGGTCAAGTTCGCCGCCATCTGCTGCCAGACCGTCTGGCGGCGCTCGCGGTCCCTGATGGGCCCGTGCGGAAGGCATTGGCGGAGGGCCGGCCGGTCACGCTGGAGGACGGACGAACCATCGATCCGGAGGATGTTCTGGGGCCTCCGCAGGGACCGAAAAAGCTCGTCATCGTCGGCGATGCTGAAACGACCGAGGGTCTGCACGAGCATGTTCGCGACGCGGACATGCTCGTGATCGAGGCCACTTTTCTCCGGCGGGATTCGGCCATGGCTCGTGACTACGGCCACCTGACGGCCGCGGAGGCTGCCGGGCTCGCGGCGTCGAGCAACGTCGGGCAGCTTGTCCTGAACCACATCTCCGGCCGCTATCCCGACGAGGAGATCCTCGGCGAGGCGCGGGAGATTTTTACCAACAGCCATGTTGCGGTCGATTTCGATCGGCTGATGGTCTAGCTGCTCGCTCGGGCGCGTCTGCTATGTCGCGCCTGAGCCGCTCTGCAAACGGCTCCGGGCGAACGCGATGTACCAGTCGAGACAACCGGGATTGGCCATGGCGTCGCGGTTGATGACCTTGTCGAGCGGCTGCCCGAGCAGGAGCTTCTTGATCGGCAGCTCCTGCTTCTTGCCGGACAAGGTGCGCGGGATCTCGGCAACCGCAAAGATCTCGTCAGGCACGAAACGCCGCGACAGGCCGGCTTCGACCGCCATGTTGATCTTCCGCTTCATCGCCGCATCAAGCGCGACCCCGTCGCGCAGCACCACGAACAGCGGCATGTAGCTGTCGCGGCCGAGATATTCGAGATCGACGACCAGCGAATCCAGGATCTCCGGCAGCGCCTCGATGGCCGAGTACAATTCGCTCGTCCCCATGCGCAGCCCGTGGCGATTGATGGTCGCGTCGCTGCGGCCATAGATGATGCAGGAGCCATCCGGATTGACCTTGAGCCAGTCGCCATGTCGCCAGACCGGCCCGCCCGCGCGCGCCTCGAAGGCGTCGAAGTAGCTCGCGAGATAGCGCGCATTCCCCGAATCGTTCCAGAACCGCAGCGGCATCGACGGCATCGGTACGGTGCAGACGAGCTCTCCGACTTCGCCGATAACAGGCTCGCCCTGGTCATTGAAGGCCTCGACGGCCGCGCCGAGTGCGCGGCATTGCATGGTTCCGGGCATCTGCGGCAATTCGCGGTTGCCGCAGATGAAGGCGCCGGCGAAGTCGGTGCCGCCGGAGATGTTGGACCACCACATTTGCGCCTGCGCCCGGCTGCCATTGACCCGCGACAGCTCCGCGAACCGCTGATCGAACCAGGCCTGCGTGTCGGCACTGAGCGGCGAGCCGGTGGACCCGAGACAACGCAGTCGGGACAGATCGCCCGCGTCGGCCAGGTTGATGTCAGCCTTGACGCAGCTCGCGAAGAACGCCGCGCCGGCGCCGAAGAAGGTCGACTTCGAGTTCGCCACGAACCGCCACAGTGTGGTCCAGTCCGGATGATCCTTGGGCCCGGCCGGGCTGCCGTTGAAGATGCAGCACGTGGTGCCGTTGAGAAGCGCGCCGACCTGGTTGTTCCACATGATCCAGCCAGTCGAGCTGTACCAGTGATAGCGCTCGCCGAACGAATTCGGCTGATAGGAGCAGCCGATGTCGTTGTGCAGCCCAAGCAGAGCGAGCGTGACGACGATGATGCCGCCGTGACCATGCACGATCGGCTTCGGCAATCCGGTGGTGCCGCTCGAATACACGATCCAGAGCGGATGATCGAACGGAAGCCACTCCGGTTCGAAGGCATCGACGCCAGGGCCTGTTCGTGACAGGACATCCGAGAGATGGACGCCCCCGGCGACCGGCGCGCCGGCATCGTCGCTGTGCAGGATGATGTGACCGACCGTTGGCAACGAGCGGCGGAGCTCCTCGACGACATCGCGGCGATCGTGCCGGCGGCCGGCATAGGTGACCGCATCGCAGGCGATCAGCACCTTGGGCTCGATCTGCTTGAACCGGTCGATCACGGCGGGCGCGGCCATGTCGGGCGCGCAAACGCTCCAGATTGCGCCGATGCTCGCGGCAGCGAGAAACGCGATCATGGCTTCGGGGATATTGGGCAGATAGGCGGCGACCCGGTCGCCGGGCGCCACGCCTTGCTCGCGCAGATGCAGCGCCAGGGCGGCAGCTTTCTTCCGAAGCTCCGGCCAGGTCGTCTCCGTGAGCCGGCCATCCTCGTGACTGCTGATGATCGCAGGCAGGCCCGCCGCATCGGCGGCTTCGACGTGCCGAAACACCTGCCGTGCGTAGTTGACCGAAGCGCCGGGAAACCAGACCGCTCCCGGCATCGTGCGCTCGCCCAGGACGGTCGAAAACGCGGTCGGCGACTGCAGGTCATAATAGTCCCAGATGCTGCGCCAGAATCCGTCGAGGTCGCGGATGGACCATTGCCGCATCTCCTCGAAGCTTTCGAAGTGGAGGCCGCGATGATCGTTCAGCCATTGGCGATAGAGGGCCATTTGCGGGACGTAGGGAGCTGTCATCATTGGTTCCGGCTGGTTGTTTGTGTCGCGTCGACCGATGGGAGACGCCGAGACGCTCATTTCGACTTCTGCTTCCGCCGCTTGTAGAGCGCGTTGAAGCCTCCGGCCATGAAGGTTACGAACCGCTCGCGGACGGCCACGAAATCGTCGGACTTGCACAGACCGCCGGACAGGCGGTCGATGCGGCCGGTCCGTGACAGGATCAGCGAATAGGCGCCGGAGGTGAACTGGAAGCTCCAGAACAGATCCTCGGGCCTGGCGTCGGGCAGCGCCTTCTGCAGCAGACCGATGAGACGCAGCACCAGCGGATCGAGATAGGTGTCCATCATCTCCACGCCATAGCCCGGCGCGTTGGCGACCTGCGCGAAGATGCGGCCGAAGTGCCGCCAGTTGTCCTCTTCGTTGACGTAGACGTCGAACGCGCCGTCATAATAGGCACGCAGCGCGCCTTCCACGGTCGGGCGATCTCCGACCTTGGCCTCGTAGGCATCCAGCCCGGCCGTGCGCACCGTGACAGCGTATTCCATGCGGCGTTCGAACACCGCGTCGAACAGCGCTTTCTTGCCCTCGAAGTAGTAATGGATCAGCGCAGGATGGATGCCCATCCTGTCGGCCACATCCTTGATCGTCACGCCGAAATAGCCGAGCTGCGCGAACAGCTCCTCGCTGGTGTCGAGGATGAGCTTCACCGTCGTCGCGCGCTGTTCCGCGCGCGTGCGGCGCCCCTCGGGCTTCGGCTCTGCTGGCATGCTCTCCGTGGTCCCTGATCGGCGCGCGCAGGAACGGCGCCGTTGTCATTTTGACGATGAGGGGGTGGGCGCGCCCGGTCAAGCGGGACTTCGGGCTTCCAACATTTTCATTTAGTGCTAAATGAATGAGCTTGACCGGCGGCCGGCCGGACGGTAGGTCTCGGAGACCTGAAGGATAGCGGTCGACGGTCGGGCGGCGGGCAGCGCGCTGCCAGTCTGGTCGCGCGCTGACATCATCAAGGACAATCGGCTGGCGATGGATCAGCCGCTCACGGGAGGACACATGATACGGATCAAGTCGACGGCGGCTGCCGTGCTGATGCTCGGCGTGGCCCTTTCAGCCCCGGCGTTCGCGCAGAAGACATACGACGTCGGCGCCACCGACACCGAGATCAAGATCGGCCAGACCAACCCGCTCAGCGGGCCGGCTTCTGCTTTCGGGTCCATCGGCAAGGCGGAAGCGGCCTATATCCGCATGATCAACGAGCAGGGCGGCGTCAACGGGCGCAAGATCAACCTCATCCAGTATGACGACGCCTACAGTCCGCCGAAGACGGTGGAGCAGGTGCGCAAGCTGGTCGAAAGCGACGAGGTGCTGACCACGTTCCAGATCATCGGCACGCCGCCGAACGCCGCGGTCCAGAAATATCTGAACGGCAAGGGCGTCCCGCAGCTTCTGGCGGGAAGTGGAGCGTCCCGTTTCACCGATCCGAAGAACTATCCGTGGACGATCTCCGCCAATCCGAACTACCAGTCGGAAGCGCACATCTACGCAAGATATATTCTGGAGAACCATCCGAACGCGAAGATCGGCATCCTGTATCAGAACGACGATCTCGGCAAAGATTACGTCAAGGGGCTGAAGGACGGGCTGGGCGCCAAGGCCGGCATGATCGTGAAAGAGCTGTCCTACGAGCTGTCCGATCCGACGATCGATTCGCAGCTGGTGACGCTCAAGGCGTCGGGTGCCGATCTGTTCTACAACATGTCGACGCCGAAATTCGCGGCGCAATCGATCAGGAAGGCCGCCGAGCTTGGCTGGAAGCCCGTCCACATCCTGGAGGTCAACGCGACGGCGGTCGGTCAGGTGCTCGTGCCCGCGGGGCTCGAGAATGCCAAGGACATCATCTCGGTCGCCTACGGCAAGGATCCGCTCGATCCGCAATGGGCCGATGACGAGGGCATGAAGCGCTACAAGGCGTTCATGGCGAAATACGCGCCCGGCGAGGACGCCAACAGCGGCTTTGCGACCTATGGCTACTCGACGGCCGCTCTGCTCGTCCACATTCTCAGGCGATGCGGTGACGAGCTGACGCGCGCCAACATCATGAAGCAGGCGACCAACATCAAGGGCTTCGTTCCCGATCTCGGGCTGCCGGGAATGTCGGTGACGACAACGCCCGACGATTACCGCATCAGCAAGCAATTCCAGATGATGAAATTCGACGGTCAGCGCTGGATCATCTCGGGTCCGATCCTGACCGACAACTTCAAGGCGGACTGATCCTCTCGTCGGCCATGGCCTGTCCGGGCGTCGCTTGCGCGCCAGGATGCCCAGCTGTCTCTCCGTCATCCGCGCCGGCCGGCGCCGAAAGCTGAACCCTGTCCGTCGGAGCGCCGCTCATGATCAGTGAAGCCGTCCGCCGCCGCCGGGGCTTCGATCCTGCGGCGCTTGCAGCGATCGGCCCGGCGCTCGCCGAATTCGTCGATCGCGGCGAGCTCGCAGGCATCGTGTCTCTCACCTCGCGCGGCGGCGAGATCGTTCATGCCGAGACGATCGGCTGGCGGGACGTCGAAACGAACAGCCCGATGCGCCCGGATACGTTGTTCCGGATCGCGTCGATGACCAAGCCGATCACCTCGGTGGCGGCGATGATGCTGGTCGAGGAAGGCAGGATCGCCTTGGCGGACCCCGTCTCCCAGTGGATTCCAGAGCTGGCCGATTTACGGGTCCTGCGCGACGCCGCCGGCCCGCTCGACGAGACCGTGCCCGCCCAGCGCGCGATCACCATCGAGGATCTGCTCACGCACCGCTCGGGCATCGCCTACGCGTTCTTCTCGGAAGGCCCGCTCAAGGTCGCCTATGAGCGCGCGCTCGGCGATCCCGCGATGAACCGTTCGACGCCGGACGAATGGCTCGCGGCGCTCGGCGCGCTACCGCTGGCCTATCAGCCCGGTGACCGATTCCACTACGGCCACTCGACCGACGTGCTCGGCTTCCTGATCGGCCGGGTCGAAGGCAAGCCGTTCCGGCAGGTACTGCAGGAGCGCATCTTCGCGCCGCTCGGCATGGACGACAGCGATTTCTGGTTGCCGCTCGCCAAGCGAAATCGCCTGGCGAGCCTGTACGGATATGACGAGACGACGGGGCGGCTCGCGAAGGTCGAGCCGGTCATGTATGACGAGCCGCCGGCCTATACGCCGGGTGGCGGCGGGCTGATCTCGTCGGCGCCGGACTACCATCGGTTCGCGCGCATGCTGCTCGGAGGAGGCGAGCTGGGCGGCGTCAGGTTGCTGCGGCCCGCAACCGTGGAGCTGATGCGAACCAATCGGCTGACCGATGGGCAGCGCCAGATACCCTTCGCCGGCATGCCGCTGTGGCAGACCTCCGGATTTGGGCTCGGACTGGCGATCGCCGAGGAGGCCGTCGGCAATCCCTATGCCTGTGGCGCACCGGGCTCGATGACCTGGCCGGGCATCTTCGGCACCTGGTGGCAGGCCGATCCGGTCAATGATCTGATCATGATCTATCTGATCCAGCATCACGTGCCGGTCTCGGCCGGGGCAGGAGCCACGATTGCCACCGGTCGGGGCGCCGTCGGCCGCCGTGCTCTGCCCGTCTTCCAGCGTGGAACTTACGGCGCGCTGTCCCACATTGTGGAACAAGCGACATGACCGGCAAGTGCCGTCATCCCCGCGAGTCGGAAGCATATGTCCACGATGTGGACGCCACATTCCGCTCGATGAAACGTCCGATCGGCGGTGAGCTGCTTGCCGGCCCATTGCCGGAGCGGCAAACACGGCTTCATCTCATGCCGAGCTTGTCATCCGGCCGTTATTCTGCTCAGTGCTTCTTCAAATTGCGCGATCATGCGCATCGATCGATCGACTGAAGTCGACAGCCAGCGAGGAAACAAAACTATGCGCAAGTTAACTTTAGCCATTGCCCTGATCGTCCCGATGCTCGGTCATGCCGCGCAGGCCGAAGACACCGTCAAGATCGGCTATATCGATCCGCTGTCCGGCGGCGGTGCCAGCGTCGGCGAGGGCGGCCTGAAGACGTTCCAGTACCTGGCCGACGAGCTCAACGCCAAGGGCGGCATTCTCGGCCATAAGGTCGAGATCGTGCCGTTCGACAATAAGACCAATCCGCAAGAGAGCCTGGTCCAGGCCCAGAAGGCGATCGACGCCGGCGTCCGCTACATCACGCAAGGCAACGGATCGTCCGTCGGGCTTGCGCTGGAGGATTTCGTCAACAAGCACAACACGCGCAACCCCGGCAAGGAAGTGCTGTACTTCAACTATGCCGCCGTCGATCCGAGCATGACCAATGAGAAATGCAGCTACTGGCATTTCCGCTGGGACGCCAGCTCGGACATCAAGATGGAGGCGCTCACCAACTACATGAAGGACATCCCGTCCATCAAGAAGGTGTATCTGATCAATCAGGACTATTCGTTCGGCCAGTCGGTCCGCAGCGACGCGCGCAAGATGCTGGCGGCGAAGCGACCCGATGTCCAGATCGTCGGCGATGAGCTGCATCCGCTGCTCAAGATCACGGACTTCTCGCCCTACATTGCCAAGATCAAGGCGTCCGGCGCCGACAGCGTCATCACCGGCAACTGGGGCCAGGACATCGCGCTGCTGCTCAAGGCCGCCGCGGATGCCGGCCTGAAGGTCAACTGGTACACTTATTACGCGGGCGGCGCCGGCGGCCCGACCGCCATCAAGCAGACGGGCCTGGATCATCAGGTCTTTCAGCTGACCGAAGGCTTCGCCAATTCGGGCCATCAGTCTGCGATGGATTACGAGAAGGCGTTCCGCGCCAAGGTCAACATGTCGCTGTGGTATCCGCGGGCGGTCAACGAGATGCGCATGTTCAAGGCGGCGGCCGAGAAGGCCAACTCCATCGACCCGGTGAAGGTCGCGGCCGCGCTCGAGGACCTCAAGCTCGAGGTGCTGGATGGCGGCACCGGCTTCATGCGCAAGGATGATCACCAGTTCTTCCAGCCGATCTACGTCTCGTCCTTCGGCAAGCTCGCGGCGAACGAGCCGTTCGACGAGGAGAACACCGGCTGGGGATGGCACCTGGTCTCCAGGGTCGATACGCCCCAGGCCATGGTGTCGACGACGTGCAAGATGGCGCGGCCGTAATCGATCGGCGCTGGCTTCCCGCACGGCCTCACCGTGCGGGAAGCGGCGTCGGCCCTGCGTCGATCTGTTAGGGAATGAGCGGCGGGGCATCGAGGCCCCGGACATTCGCGGGTGCACCGTGCTTGAACTCATCGTCATCTCCACCCTCAACGGCGTGCTGTTCGGCATGCTGCTGTTCCTGCTGTCGAGCGGGCTGACCGTCATCTTCAGCATGATGGGGGTGCTCAATTTTGCTCACGCCAGCTTCTACATGCTCGGCGCCTTCTTCGGCTTCCAGCTCACGAAATGGGTCGGCTTCTGGCCGGCCCTCCTGCTCGCGCCGCTCCTCGTCGGGGCCATCGGCATGGCGGTCGAGCGTTACGGTCTGCGCAACACGCACAAGCATGGTCACGTCGCCGAGCTGCTGCTGACCTTCGGCCTCGCATTCGCGATCGAGGAAATCGTCTCGATGATCTGGGGCAAGACGCCGCTCGACTACCGCGTCCCGGCGCTGCTGGACTTTCCCGCATTTACGATCTTCTCGACCAACTATCCGGCCTACAAGCTGTTCATGCTGGCGGTGTCGGTGACGATCTTCGTGGCGCTGCTGATCGTGCTCAAGCGCACAAGGGTCGGCCTGATCGTTCAGGCGGCGCTGACCCATCCCCACATGGTGGGCCATCTCGGCCACAATGTCGGACGCGTGTTCATGGTGGTGTTCGGGGTCGGCAGCGCGCTGGCCGGTCTCGCCGGCGTCATCGCCGGTCCTGCCCTGGTGACGCAATCCGACATGGCCGCGGCGCTCGGGCCGATCCTGTTCGTGGTGATCGTGTTCGGCGGCCTGGGCTCGCTGCCGGGCGCCTTCATCGCTTCGCTGGTGATCGGCCTGGTGCAGACCTTCGCCGTGGCGCTGAACGGCTCGTTGGCAAGCGCCTTCGGTCCGCTCGATCCATCCGCCGGGCCATCGGTGCTCACCGACATCTGGAACGTGACGATCGCGCAGGTCGCGCCGATCGTTCCCTACCTGCTGCTGGTGCTCGTCCTGATCGTGCGCCCCGTGGGCCTGATGGGGACTCGCGAATCATGACCGCAGCAGTGACCTCCGCGTCTCGTCTCGCGGCAGAGCCCGCCGGATCCCGTCTCCGCTTCTATGCCGTCTGGGTGATCGGCGTGGCCGTGCTGATCGTGCTGCCGCTGCTCTTCAATTCGGGCGGATCGCTGACCTCGTTCAGCCTCATCGGGATCGCGATCGTCTTCGCGCTCTCCTACAACATCCTCCTCGGTCAGACCGGGTTGCTGTCGTTCGGTCACGCGGTTCACTACGGCCTGGGCGGCTTCGCGGCCTGTCACATGATGAATGCGGTGGTGGCGCATGGCTGGCCGATTCCGCTGCCCTTCATTCCGCTGTTCGGCGGGCTGGGCGGCCTCGCCTTCGCGATCATCCTCGGCTGGGTCATGACCAAGCGCGCCGGCACGGTGTTTGCGATGATCTCGCTCGGCATCGGCGAGCTCGTGGCGTCGTCGTCGCTGATCCTGCGCTCGGTGTTCGGCGGCGAAGCCGGCATCACCACGGACCGCACCGCTCTGCCGCGCATGTTCGGCTGGACCTTCGGGCCGCAGCTGCAGGTCTATTACCTGATCGCGTTCTGGCTGGTGCTATCGGCAATCGCGATGTATGCGCTGACCCGGACGCCCCTGGGGCGGATCAGCAATGCGGTGCGCGACAATCCCGAACGGGTCCAGTTCATCGGCTATGATCCGCACGTCGTCCGCTATCTCGCCTATTGTTTCGCCGGATTCTTCGCCGGCGTCGCGGGCGGCCTCGCGGCGATCAGCTTCGAGATCGCGAACTCCGCCTATCTCGGTGCAATCCAGTCGGGCCTCGTGCTGTTCGCGACCTTCATCGGTGGGACGGCCTACTTCTTCGGTCCGATCCTCGGCGCGATCCTGGTGACCTATCTCCAGCTTGGGCTGACGAGCCTCACCAGCGTCTGGCAGCTCTATTTCGGCATCATCTTCATCGGCATCGTCATGTTCTCACCCGGTGGCATCGCCGGTCTGCTGATGATGCACCGGCCGCTGGTCCGTGCCGGAACGCTCGGAATGGTGATCCCGTCCTATCTCGTTGCCATCGTGCCGACCGCGGCGTTCGCTTGCGGCGTCATCCTGACCATCGAGACGGTCGCGCGTTATTCGGGTGGCGACGCCATCAACCTGTTCGGCGTGGCCTTCAATCCGCAATCCCCCGTGACATGGGGCGTCGCCGCGATTCTGGTGGTCGCCGGCTTCTTCGTCGCGCGGTCGACGTGGCAGCGGATTGCCGGAGCCTGGGACGGGGCCGCCACCGTGGCGCGTGATCGGGGGTATCTGGCATGACCGCGGCGATCGAAGTCCGTGCCGTCGAGAAGCGCTTCGGCAATGTCGGCGTCATCCGCGACCTCAACCTGAGCGTCGCCCAGGGCGAGCGTCACGCCATCATCGGCCCGAACGGCGCTGGCAAGTCAACCACGTTCAACCTGATCAGCGGGCATATCAGGCCGACCTCGGGCGAGGTGCGATTGAACGGCGCGGTCATCTCGGGCCTGCGACCGTTCGAGATCAACCGGCGCGGCCTGTCGCGCTCGTTCCAGGTCACCAACGTGTTCGCCCGCATGACCGTGTGGGAGAACGTCCGCTGCGCCGTGCTGTGGGCGACCGGACATCGCTACGCGTTCTGGAAGAACGTCGACAGCCTGCCGGAGGTGCGCGAGCGGACCGCCCAGATCCTCGACGACATTCATCTCACGCATCGGCGTGACATCCCCGCGGGGTTGTTGACTTATGCCGAGCAGCGCGAGCTGGAGATCGGGGTCACCATTGCGAGCGGTGCGACGGTCGTCATGCTCGACGAGCCGACGGCCGGAATGAGCCATGCGGAAACCGAGCGCGCCGTCTCGTTGATCCGGCGGCTCACCGAGGGGCGGACGCTGGTGATCGTCGAGCACGACATGAGCGTGGTATTCGGTCTCGCCGATCGCATCTCGGTGCTGGTCTACGGCCACATCATCGCGTCGGGCACGCCGGAGGAGATCCGTCGGGACCCGAAGGTGAGGGAAGCCTATCTCGGCGAGGAGGCCCACTGATGCTCGAAGTCAGGAACCTCCACGCCTATTACGGCAAGAGTCACATCCTCCAGGGCGTCGACCTCGACGTCGCTGCCGGCGAAGTGGTGAGCCTGCTCGGCCGCAACGGCGTCGGCCGCTCGACCACCGTGAAGGCGATCATGGGCGAGGTCAGTCCGCAGGGGACGATCCGCTTCAAGGGCCGGGACATTGCCGGCCTGCCGAGCTACAAGATCGCGCGCCTAGGGCTCGGCTATGTGCCCGAGCATCGCGACATCTTTCCGAGCCTCACCGTGCGGCAAAATCTCGTGCTCGGCATCAAGGACACCCGGCGGCCGGGGAAGTGGCGCCTCCAGGACATGCTCGACATGTTTCCCAATCTCGCCGCGCGCGCCGATACGCCGGCGGGCGTGCTGTCGGGCGGCGAGAAGCAGATGCTGACCACCTGCCGGACCTTGATGGGTGACCCCGACCTGATCATGATCGACGAACCCACCGAAGGTCTGGCGCCGCTGATCGTACAGCAGGTCGGCGACCTGATCGCCCGGATTGCGGCGGCTGGCGTCGCGATCCTGCTGGTCGAGCAGAAGCTCTCGATCGCAATGCGGATCTCGAAGCGCGTCTATGTCATGGGCCACGGCCGTGTCGTGTTCGAAGGAACGCCGGATCAGCTCAAGGCCAACACCGCGGTTCGGCAGGAGTGGCTCGAAGTGTGAGGTGCAGCGGCATCCGTCGCAGATCACCGGCCGGCTTGCGGGACCAGTCGCTGTTCGATCACAGCTTCTGGCGGCCGTAGATCAGGAGCATCAGGATGATCACCGCGCCGTAGATCAGCTGGCGGCCGGCCTCGCTGATCTGCATCACCGACAGAATGGACTGCAGCAGGGTGATCAGCACGACGCCGGCGACGGTGCCGAGATAGCTGCCGCGGCCGCCGAGAATGTGCGTGCCGCCGAGCACGACGGCGGCGATCGAGGGCAGCAGATAGGCGTCGCCCATCGACTGCGCCGCCTTCGAGGCATAGCCCGCGAGCAGCACGCCGCCGAAGGCGGACAGCGCGCCGGACAGCGCGAACGCCAGCATGGTGATGCGGCGTGTATCGATCCCTGAGAGATAGGCCGCGCGCTCGCGATTGCCGATGGCATAGATGGCGCGGCCGAACGTGGTCCGTGACAACAGCCAGATCGCTGCGCCGCCGATGATCGCCCAGACCAGCACCGCATTGGGAAGGCCGGGCACGATCGTGCCGGTGGCGAGATAGCGCATCGCCTTGGAGGCGGAATCCTGCGGCGCGAAGCCGCCGGTGTAGGCGACCATCAGGCCTTGCGCGACCGCATTGGTCGCCAGCGTGATGATCATCGAGGGAATGCGCAGATAGGCGACGCCGATGCCGTTCAGGAGACCGATGGCGGCGCCGCAGAGAATGCCGCAGGGAATCGCGATGATGGCGCCGGTCGTGCCATGCGCGGCCGCCGCGCAGGCCATCATCGCGCCCGTCGTCACCACCCAAGGCACCGACAGGTCGATCTGGCCGAGCAGGATCACCAGCATCATCCCGGTGGCGATCACGCCCAGGAAGCTCGCGACCTTCAACTGCTGCAGCAGATAATCCGGCGACAGGAAGCTGCGCGAATAGAGGCTGCCGACCAGCAGCAGCAGCACGATGCAGCCGAATGAGGCCGCCACCGCCGGATCGATCCGACGCAGCATGGCGATCCCGCGATGGGCCGGTTGTGGTGCCGTTGCGTCGCTCATCCGAACCACTCCAGCCGATTGCGCACCCGCACCAGGCCGAACGCGCCGATCGAGACCGCGAGCATCAGCACCAGCCCCTGGAACAGCGGCTGCCACAGCGGATCGAAATCGAACACGAACAGCAGATCGCCGATGGTGCGGAACGCGAGTGCGCCGAAGATCGCCCCGATCGCGCTGCCGCGTCCGCCCATCAGCGATACGCCGCCGAGCACCACGGCCGCGATCGAGAACAGGGTGTAGGCATTGCCACTCGCATAGGCGGCCTCGCCCGTGTAGGAGAAGAACGTCAGGAACAGGCCGCCGATCGACGACAGCAGGCCAGCCAAGGTGTATGCGACGAACTTGGCCGCGCGGATCGGCGCGCCGGACATGTAGGCTGCGACCTCGGAGGAGCCGGTCGCGAACGCGGCGCGGCCGACGACCGAGCGGCTATAGGGCACCCAGATCAGCAGTGCCGCCGCAGCCAGTGCCACGAGGCTCGTGGGCAGCACGCCGAATAATCTTCCCGTCAAGGCATCCGCCAGCGTCTCGTTGACGGATCCGCCGGGATTGGGCCGCAGGAACAGCGCGATGCCGTAGTACATCGCCCCGGTGGCGATCGTGGTCACGATCGGCTGCAGGCGCCCGAAGATCACGATCGCGCCGTTGATCATGCCGCAGACGATGCCGGTGCCGAGCACGCCGGCGAGCCCGAGCGCGGTCTCGGTGGCGGTGCCGACCACGATCCACGACGCGAGGCAGTTGGTCAATGTCAGGATCATGCCGACGGACAGATCGATGCCGGCGGTGATCACCACGATCGCCTGCGCCATGGCGACGAAGGCCAGCAGCGTCGCCTTGTTGGCCGCGGTCTGCACCATGTTGGCGCTGAAGCCGGCCGGATGATTGGTCGCATAGAGCACGAACATCGCGACGAAGATGCCGATCGCGAGCAGGGTGCCGCGCTGTTCGGCGAGCCAGTACCGCCACTCGGTCATGCCAGACTCGCTTCCGCTCGCTCGCCCTCGTCGACATTGAGCGCACTGCTGACCAGCGCGCGCTCGGTGATCTCGGCGCCCGCAAGCTCGCGCCTGATCGCGCCATCATACATCACCAGCACGCGGTCGCAGCAGCCGATCAGCTCGTCATAGTCGGTCGAATAGAGCAGGATCGCGGCGCCCTCGTCGGCAAGCCGGCGCAGCAGCCGGTAGATCTCCTGCTTGGTGCCGACGTCGATGCCGCGCGTCGGATCGTTGAGCAGGATGATGCGCGGCTTGTTCATCAGCCATTTCGCGATCACGACCTTCTGCTGATTGCCGCCGGAGAGCGCGCTGACGGCGAGATCGGGGGAGGCGGTCTTGATCTCGATCAGGCGGATCATCTCCTCGATCAGGGCCGATTGCCGCTGCCGGTCGATGATGCCGAATGTCGCGAACCGGTCGAAGGCGGCGGCCGAGAGATTGTCGCGCACCGACATCGGCAGCATCAGTCCTTCGGTCTTGCGGTCCTCCGGAATCAGCGCGAGGCCGATGCGCTCCGACTTGGCAGTGACGGGGCTGTTGATCGTCACCTTGTTGCCGTCGATCAGAATGTCGCCGCGGCAGTCGCGCAGCACGCCGAACAGCGCCAGCAGCAGCTCGCGCTGGCCCTGGCCGTCGAGCCCGCCGAGTCCGATGATCTCTCCGGCCTGCAGCGAGAACGAGATGTCCTTCAGCCGGTCGCCCCAACTGATGCTCGTGCATTGCAGCGCGGGCGGCCGCCCATCGGTCTTGCGCTGCGGCTTGTCCGGGAAAGCGTGCTTGTACTCGCGGCCGATCATCAGCTCGATCACTTCGGCATCCGTCCTGGTGCCGGCCGGGAAGGTCGAGATGCGGCGCCCGTTGCGGAACACGCTGCATTCATCGGCGAGCTCGGCGATCTCGTGCATGCGGTGGGAGATGTAGAGCAGCGCCAGCCCCTCGCTGCGCAGGCGCTTCAGTACCGTAAATACCTTGGTCACGTCGGAGGCGGTCAGCGCCGAGGTCGCCTCGTCGAGGATCAGGATCTTCGGCCGCCGCGACAGCGCTTTCGCGATCTCGACCATCTGCCGGCGCGACAGCGGCAGGTCCTTCACCAGCGCGCGCGGATGAATGTCGCCGGCGCCGGCGCGGTGTAGCGCCTCCTCGGCAAGCCGGCGCTGGGCGCGCCGGTCGATCATGCCGAACCGCGTCGGCGGATGCGAGATCATGATGTTGTCCGCGACCGATAGGTCGGGAATCAGCGACAGCTCCTGGAAGATGCAGACGACGCCGGCATCATTCGCGGCGGAGGGACCGCTGAAGGCGACCTCGCGCCCTTCGAGCGTCATCCGGCCTTCGTCCGGTGCGACCACGCCGACCATCAGCTTGATCAGCGTCGACTTGCCGGCGCCGTTCTCGCCGAGAATGGCGTGGATGCGGCCGGGGTGGACCTCCAGGTCCGCACCGTCGAGAGCGATCACGCCGCCGTAGCGTTTGGACAGTCCTACGGCGCGAAACAGCGGCTCAGCCGCGATCATGCTTGCTTCCCCAGTCGTTTGGGCAATAGGGACGGGCTGGCCGCGAGAGAAACTCGCGGACCAGCGATCACACCGGCCTATTGGTTTTCCTTCGACTGGCCCATGATCTCCTGCGCCGTGAAGTTGATGCCGCAGGTCGGGAAGGAGTTGCCGACGAAGAAGTTGTCGGACTGGGCCGGGAAGTAGTCCTGATCCTTCTTGAAGTTCGGATCTTCCACGACCGCGAGCGGCAGCTTGACCGATTGCGGCACGACCTTGCCTTCGAGGGCGGCGAGCGCGACCTTGATCGCGACCGCGACCTGCGCAGGTCCGGTGCCAGCGGACGAGCATTTCAGGCCTTCCGAGGCCTTGGCGGCGCAGAACTTGCGGAAGCCGTTCTCGGTCTCGCCGCCGAACGGCACCATCTTGTGCTTGGCGTCGAGCATGGCCTGCACGATGCCGGTGTCGCCACCCTGGCCGGAGATCGCATCGAACGGGCCGTTGGTCGCGATCGCATCGGCCGTGGCCTTCTGGGCGACGCCGTCGTCCCATTTGCCGACGACCTCGGTGACCTGCCACTTCTTGCCGGAGCCGTCGAGAACGGAGTGGAAGCCGTTGTGACGGTCGGTGTCGACCGAGGTTCCGGCGACGCCGCGCACCTCGAGCACCTTGCCGCCGCCGGGCACGTTCTTGACCAGCCACTTCGCCCAGAGCTCGCCGAGGCCCTTCTGGTCGACATTGACGTTGATCGCGTCTTCCGTCGCGAGAATGTTGTCGAAGGCGACGAGGATCACGCCGGCCTGCTTGGCGCGCTTGATCACCGGCCCGAAGGCGGTCGGGTTCTGCGCGTTGACGACGATGGCGTCATAGCCGGAGTCGATGAAGTTGTTGATCGCCGAGATCTGCGCCGGCACGTCCTCGCCGGTCGAGACGACCTTGAACTCCTTGAGCTTGGCCTTCACCTCGGGCTGCGCCGCATAGGCCTTCGCGGTCTGGATCATCTGGATGCGCCAGGTGTTGGCGATGTAGCCGTTCGCCAGTGCGATGCGGTAGGGGCCCTTCTTGGCCGGAAACTTGAAGAACTTGGTGTCCTTGGTCCACGGCACCATGCATTCAGGCTCGCTCGCCGGTCCCTTGACCATCTCCGGCTCCGCCAGCGCCTTGCTGGCAAACGCGGTGACCAGCACCAGCGATGCACACGTGGCAAGGCATCGCGCCCTCATCGACTTGGACGACATTCGTGACCTCCCCTGTTGTTGTGGCGCCAGATCAATGACGCATGTGCGAGACGCCTCTTTGTTTCCGGAGGTTGTGCGAGCAATGCTCGTCGTCTCGACCCGCCAAGCGTTACTGATCAATGACAGCGCTGTCAATTACCGTCGTGCCGCTTTTGCCAAGCGGCCGGTCGCATGTCATGAATGTGGTTCGGAAAAATCCGCGTGAATCATTGCTGCAAGGATCATGTCTCAGAAGCGTCGCACCACGCTGGAGGACGTCGCGCGCATCGCCAATGTCAGCGCTGTCACCGTGTCGCGGGCGCTGCGTCGGCCCGATATGGTGTCGCCGGAATTGCGCAAGCGGATCGATGCGGCGGTCGACAGGCTGGCCTATGTGCCCAACTTCGCGGCGAGCCGGCTCGCCTCGACCCGCACGCATTCCATCGGCATCGTCGTGTCGTCGCTCTCCAACGGCATCTTCGCGGACTACCTGCAGGCGATCTACGACGCCCTGCTGCCGCTCGGCTTTCGCCCCGTCGTCGTCAGCAGCCGCTACTCGGCGGAGGAGGAAGAGGGGGCGATCAGGACCTTGCTGGGCCAGAACATCGAGGCGCTGATCCTGGTCGGGGTGAACCAGACGCGGGCGGCACGGCGCATTCTCGAACGCTCGCGGATTCCGGTGGTGCAGACGTTCGAGCTGACCGACGATCCGATCGATCTGAATGTCGGACTTTCGCAGCGCCAGGGCGGCCATGCCGCGACCCGCTTCCTGATCGAGCTGGGACATCGGCGGATCGCCTATCTCTCGGGACAGCGCGACGACCGGGCCCGCGCCCGGCTCGAGGGGTATCACGCAGCGCTGGCGGAAGCCGGGCTGGACGGCGCGTCGCTGGTGGCCTGGCTCCCGGCCCAGGCGACGATCTCGCTGGGGCGGAAGCTGACCGAGGAGATGCTCGCGAGCGAAGCCCCCGACGCGATCTTCTGCTGCGATGACAACATCGCGCTTGGTGCGCTATTCGCCTGCCAGCAGGCGGGGCTGGAGGTCCCGCGCCGGATCTCGCTGATCGGCTTCAACGACCTGGAATTCGCGGCGGCCTCCAATCCGCCGCTGTCGACCGTGCTGACGCCGCGCGCCGACATGGGACGCGTGGCGTCCGAACTGGTGCTTCAGGTGATTGCCACCGGCAAGCGGCCGAGAACGCGGCGGATCGACCTCGGCTTCGAGATCGTCGCACGCGGCAGCACCGGACCGCACCTCGTGGCTTCGTGATGACGGTCGAGCCTCAGGCCCAGCCGCCGTCGACGATGTAGTTCTGGTTGGTGCAGGCGCCGCTGTCGTTGGCGGCGAAGAACAGCACCACGCGGGCGATGTCGTCCGGCACGAGCTTGCGCTTGAGGCATTGGCGGCGCATGAGCTCGGCCTCGCCCTCGGGCGTCAGCCAGAGTCTCTGCTGCCGCTCGGTCATGATCCAGCCCGGAAGAATGGAATTGACCCGCACGTTATTGGGTCCGAGATCGCGGGCGAGGGCGCGCGTCAGTCCCTGGATCGCCGACTTCGCCGTGGTGTAGCAGGGCATGTTGCCCTGGCCGAGCACCCAGCTCACCGAGCCGAGATTGACGATCGCGCCGCCTCCGGCCTGGATCATGTCCGGCGCGACCGCCTGGGCCGCGAAGAACTGATGTTTGAGGTTCACCGCGATGCGCTCGTCCCAATAGTCCGGCGTGACGTCCTCGATCGCGTGGCGGTCATCACGCGCGGCGTTGTTCACCAGGATGGTGATCGGCCCCAGCGCCTCGCGGGCGCCGGCGACCGCGGCCCTCAGCGCACCGATGTCGCGAAGGTCGGCATGCGCGAAGTGCACCTTGGCCTCCGCAGGCAGGCTCGCCAGCAATCGCTGCGAGGCCTCCAGATCGATGTCGATGAATCCGACACGCGCGCCTTGGCCGACGAAATTGCGCACGATCGCTTCCCCGATGCCGGAGCCGCCGCCGGTCACGAGGACGGCCCGATCCTTGAGGCTTGGATAGATGGTGCCCTGCATTGGCTTCCTCTCAGTTGCGCCTGGAGAGCAGCCGCGCCCGACGACGACACTGGCCGGATCTCGAACGCCGTCCGTGCCGTGCGATGCACGGCCGGTGCGCGTTCGCCTGTACCCCTTCGTGTGCGCCTGCGAGCAACTCTCGCGCCCGATGTCGATGCTGACGGATCCGGGCGCTTCCCCCTGCGATGTCCTTGTTTGGCTTTCCGGCATTCTGCGTCAGGACCGGCAGGGACGCCAGCACTGATGCGCCGCCCGGGTGCGACCATCGGGCGCTTTCGGGCGTAGCTGGAGCGGACGTCGCGGGTCGAGCGCCTCAGAGGATTTCGGCGATCGACTGACCCTGTAGCTCGATACTGAGTCCCTGCATGCCGAGATCGGTGATCTCGCCGCCCATCGCCTTCAGGCTTTCCTCGCGGATCAGCGACATCAGCCCGCGCCGCAGCGCCAGGAATTCCGACGACATCATCATCGCTTGCTGGCGGGGGCGCTCGAGCGGGATCTGGATTTCGGCCTTGATCGAGCCCGGGCGCGCGGTCATGCAGTAGACGCGGTCGGACAGGAAGATCGCCTCGTCGATGTCGTGGGTGACGAACAGCACCGAGATCTTCAGCCGCTGCCACATGTTGGTGAGGATCTGCTGCATGATGATGCGGGTCTGCGCGTCGAGCGCGCCGAACGGCTCGTCGAGCAGCAGCACCTTGGGACCGGTCGCGAGCGCGCGCACGATGCCGACGCGCTGCTTCATGCCGCCGGAGAGGCGCTCGGGATAATGGTTCTCGAACGCCTCGAGGCCGGCGAGCCCGAGCAAAGTGCGCGCCGCGCGTGCGCGCTCGAACTTCGCCATGCCGCGCATCTTCAGCCCGAACTCGACGTTCTCGCGCACCGTCTTCCAGGGAAACAGCGAATATTGCTGGAACACCATGCCGCGCTCGGCGCTCGGACCCGTCACGGCATGGCCGTCGACCGTGACGACGCCGCTGGTGGGCTTGAGGAAACCCGCGACGGCGTTGAGCAGTGTCGACTTGCCGCAACCCGACGGTCCGACGATCGAGACGAACTCACCGGGCTCGACGTGGATCTGGGTGTCGGTGACGGCCTCGACGGCGCCGTCGATGGTCTCGTAGCTCAGGGCGAAGTTGCGGACCTCGATGTGGCCTTGTCTCACATCCGCTGCGGCTTGGCTCATCGCGACCTCCAGGGCATCACCAACTGTCCGGCCGCGCGGATCACGAGGCTCGAGCCGAGCCCGAGCACGCCGATCGCGATCATGCCGAGCGCGATGTCGGCATATTGGACCAGCGAATACGCTTCCCAGGTGAAGTAGCCGATGCCGAACTGTCCCGAGATCATCTCGGCCGCGATCAGCGACACCCATGCGACGCCCATGCCGACGGTGAGGCCGGTGAAGATGTGCGGCAGCGACGCCGGGAAATAGACCTCGCGAAAGATCGCGGTCTCCCGCGCGCCGAGGCATTTGGCGGCGCGCACCAGCACGGGGTCGACGAGCGTCATGCCGTGCAGCGTGTTGACCAGGATCGGAAAGAACGAGCCGAGAAAGGTGATGAAGACGATGCTCTGCTCGTTGGTCGGCCACAGCATGATCGCCATCGGCACCCAGGCGATCGCCGGAATCGGACGTAGCACCTCGGCGACCGGAAACACGATCTCGTGCACCAGCTTGAAGCGGCCCATGATCAGGCCGAGCGGCACGCCGACCAGTGCGGCCAGCGAGAAGCCGATGAAGATCCGGCGGCAACTGAGCAGGATGTGCATCAGGAATTTCGGATCGTGGATCGCCTTGGTGAAGCTCGCATAGACCGCCAGCGGCGCCGGCACGTTGGTGAACTTCACGAAGAAGACGACGCGGTAGGTCGTCAGCAGGTGCCAGGCGATCAGGAACAGGATCAGCGACGCGGTGCCGATCAGCACCGACTGAAGCCTGTCCTGGTTCAGCCGGAACCAGCGCGCCGCGCGGGCGGTGACGTCCGGACGGCTCGGCGGGATCGCGGTGCCAGGCGCGGCGGTCGCCGCGGCCTGGTCGGGGGATGTCATCAAAGCGGGGCTGCTCAAGTCTTGCCTCCCGCCACCGCCAGCTTCACGGCGTCATCAAGTCCCACCACCTTGCCGCCGATCTTGGCGGCATAGGCCTCGGCATCCTTCTTCAGCAGGAACGGCGCGATCTCGCCATTGGCGGCGGCGAAGAACGCCTGGTCGGCGAACAGCTTGATGCCGCGCGCGGTGTCGAAGACGTAGGCGACGTTGATCTTCTTGCCCTTGGCCTTGTAGTCGGCATAGGCGCCGAGCGTGCAGGTCGCGCTGCTGAAGGCTATGATGCCCTCGCCGTCGACCCAGACCTCGCCCGCCTTGCGCGGCTCGGTGATCGGCCTGTTGCAGAACTTGTCCTCGCCGGAGATTTCGTAATTCGCGGTGCTGGCGAGATCCTTGTCGTAGTCCAGCTTAAGCTCGGCATAGGCCTTGCGGATGTAGCTGTCGTCGACCCATGACTTCGGATCGAACTCTTTCATGCGGCCGAGGCTCTGCAACACCTTGACGTCGGTCGCGGCGGCATCCACCAGCGCCGGCTTGATCGTCGGATCCGTGGTCATGTTGCCGCCGGGGCCGAGGAAGATGTAGACGACCTCCTTGTTGATCCCGGTCCATTCCTGGATCTTTTCGGCCGCCGCTTTCGGATCCTGGCGCAGCCACTGGTTGGCGGCGATCACGGCCTTGACATAGGCGATGACGACCTCGGGATATTTTTCCGCGAAGTCGGTGCGGACGACGACGCCGTGGAATGTCGGCAGGTTGGTCTGGACGCCGTCGAAGATCTTGCGCGCATAGCCGCGGAACGGCAGCAGCTCGGCGAACGGCACGAAGTCGGCGTGCGCGTCGATCTTCTTTTCCTGCAGGTTCGTCGAGCCGACCTCCGGCGTCTGGCTCACCAGCTGGAAGAAGTCCGCCGGATAGCCGCCGTCCTGAAGCGCCTTCAGCACCATGCCGTGTGCGGCCGAGCCGAACGGCACGCTGACCAGCTTGCCCTTGAGGTCGGAGAGTTCGTAGTAGGGCGAGTCCTTGTGAACGACGATTCCGTTCCCGGAGCCGGCGAGGCTGTAGGCGGCGACGGCGATCAGCCGGCTCTTGCTCTCGGGATTGTTCTCGAAGGTGAAGCCGTTCACGATCAGCGGGTAGTCGCCCATCATGCCGAACTGCAGCTTGTTCGCCATCATCCCGTTGGTGACGGGCGGACCGGAGGTGAAGTTCTGCCACTCGATCTCGAACTTGATGTTGGCGTATTTGCCGTCCTTGGGCAGATACTTCTCCAGCAGGTGAAGCTGCCGCACGATCGTGCCGGCAGTCACCGTGTTGGTCGTGGTGTCCTGGGTGCCTATGCCGATCGTGACTGTCTCTGCCGCGACGGGCTGCGCCGCGATCAGGGACAGACAGGTGGCGGATAGTAAGAGCGCGTGACGGCAGCGGACCATTCTCATCCCCGTTCGGTTGGATGGCTGATGGCGCCATGATGAGGGCCGCGTCCACGAGCGCAAATCCGGAGTTCGGCAGCGGGTGGATTAGTTGCCGTCAAAATCCGGTTGCGTACTCCTTGGGCAATTTCGCTCATGACAGCCGCTTGCATGAGCAGGCCGGCTAATCCGCGGCCTGGCCGCGCATCTCGTCCAGGACGTCGGGCCGGCAGACAACGATCTGCGACCGCCTGGTGCGGACGATATTCTTCTCCTGCATCCGCTTGAGGCTGATCGTCACCCACTGCCGCGTCGCGCCGACCATGTGGGCGATGTCGGCATGGGTGAAGGCCGCGGCAATGACCTTGCCGTCGGGATCATCCACCCCGTAGAGGTCGACGAGATGCAGCAGCAGATGGGCGAGCCGCTCGGTGATCGAACGCGTCCCCAGCATCTGGGCCAGGGCGGAGTAGCATTTTCCCTTGAAGCTCAACCCTTCGATCAGTCCGATCGCGAGATTGGGGATCTCCGCCACCAGCGTTCGCAGCTCCTTGCCCGGAAGCTGGATCACGCTGGCATTGCTGGCGGCGATGCCGGACCATTGATGCACGCCGGTGTCGAACACCTCGGGACCGCCGACGAAATTGCCGACATGCCAATAGGCCAGCGTGATCTCGCGCCCCTGCGGCGACGTATAGAACACGCGGATGCGGCCGCTCTCGACCAGGAAGATGCCGTCGTGCCGGGCGCCCTGGCTGAACAGCGTCTGGCCGCGGTTCAGGACCTTGCGGCGGCCTTGCTTGAGCACCTGCTCACGCTCGCGCAGGCTGAGCCTTTCGATCAGCGACGGCTGGCCGCCGATGGATTGCTGGCTTTCGGTGAGCAGGAGAGACGAACTGGTCACCGCACGTGCCGACGTCATGGGAGAGGGCACGGCTTCCGCAGCTGATTTGGCCGCCTGCAGCAACATGTCTCGCCTCCGCATCGATCATACTGATCAGTAGCGGAGCAATGTTCGTGCCATCCGTCACCGCGTGACCGGCCTCAACCGGCAACGAGTTCCCAGAGGTATGATTTCGGATAGATGCCGCGACTATGGCCGTCGGAGAACGCGATGTTGAGGCCGTAGCCGAGATCGCCGACCCCGACGATGCCGATTCCGGGAAACTGCGCCGGGAAGCGGCCGTCGAGGCGGGCCCGCCGGCAATGCGCACACATGCAGGCCAGCCGCAGCCGTTCGGCGGACAGCACCGCGGAGGCGCCGCCGGCGTTCCGCAGCCGCAATGATGCCAGGTCGGGACTGACCTCGCCGTCTGCGATGTCGACTGCAATCATGGCGCCTCCTGATTGTGCGTGGGGTCGTTGCCGTCACGCTAGGCGAGGCGGTCCGGAGCACCGAGCAACTAATTGCCAGGTTCGGCACAATGGGGAAGGCCGGCGCCTCGTTGCCGCGCGCTCGCCTTCCCGCGGAACAATCTTTGCAACTAATCCACCGCCGCGGCGCGTTCGAAATTGCCGAACCGCGCCGTTTCCGCGACATCGTCGTCAGCAACCGCCACACGGCGCGCCCCGCGCCTCAGGAGACGACGATGAGCGCTTTTCAGACTGAGACGGTGTTGTCGGTCCGGCACTGGACCGATTCGCTGTTCAGCTTCACCGCCACGCGGGATCCCGGCTTCCGCTTCCAGAACGGGCAGTTCGCGATGATCGGGCTCGAGGTCGATGGCCGGCCGCTGATGCGCGCCTACAGCATGGCGAGCGCCAATCACGAGGAGGAGCTGGAGTTCTTCAGCATCAAGGTCGCGGACGGGCCGCTGACGTCACGGCTGCAGAAGATCAAGGAGGGTGATCGCATTCTCGTCGGGCGCAAGGCGACGGGAACGCTGATCGCGGGCAACCTCATTCCCGGCAGGCGTCTGCTGCTGCTGTCGACCGGCACCGGGCTGGCGCCGTTCGCCAGCCTGGTCAAGGACCAGGACATCTACGAGACCTATGAGACCATCGTGCTCGCCCATGGCTGCCGCCAGGTCTCCGAGCTCGCCTATGGCGAGCAACTCGTCGACAGCCTGCGCGGCCACGAATTCTTCGGACCGCTGGTCCAGGGCCGGCTGCTTCATTACCCCACGGTGACCCGCGAGCCGTTCCGTAATCGTGGCCGCATCACCGATCTGATCGCATCGGGGCAGATGTTCGCCGACATCGGCGGGCCCGACCTCGATGTCGAGACCGACCGCGTCATGCTCTGCGGCAGCCCGGCGATGCTGGCCGAGCTGCAGGCCATGCTGGAGGACCGCGGCTTCGTCGAAGGCAACCACAGCACGCCCGGCCATTTCGTGGTCGAGAAGGCGTTCGTCGAGCGCTGAGCGCCGGCGGAAGAATTGCGTCCCGGCGACAACTAATTGCTATCGCCGGGTGCCCCCGCTGAACAAGTCTGATCCGGACCGGTGTGACCCCGGCCAAGCAGGAGCTTAGAATGGCAATGGATGCGATCGTCGACGGCCTCTCGGAGGTGTCCTGCGACGTGCTGGTGATCGGCGGCGGCACCGCCGGACCGATGGCCGCCCTGAAGGCCAAGTTGAGGAATCCCAAGGCGAACGTCGTTCTGCTGGAGAAGGCGAACGTCAAGCGCTCCGGCGCGATCTCGATGGGCATGGACGGCCTGAACAACGCCGTCATCCCCGGCTACGCAACGCCGGAGCAATACACCAAGGAGATCACGATCGCCAATGACGGCATCGTCGATCAGAAGGCGGTCTACAAATACGCCCAGAGCTGCTACGGGATCATCGAGGAGCTCGACAGCTTCGGCATTCGCTTCCTCAAGAACGAGAACGGCGACTATGCCGTCAAGAAGGTGCACCACATCGGCACCTACGTGCTGCCGATGCCGAACGGCGAGACCGTCAAGAAGGCGCTGTACCGGCAACTGCGCCGAGCGCGCATCCTGATCTCCAACCGCTACATGGCGACGCGGCTCTTGAAGTCGAGCGATGGCCGCATTGCCGGCGCCGTCAGCGTCAACACCCGCACCGCCGAGATGCTGGTGATCAAGGCCAAGGCTGTCATCCTGTGCATGGGCGCGGCAGGACGGCTCGGCCTGCCGACCTCGGGCTACATGTTCGGCACCTATGAGAACGCCGCCAATTCCGGCGACGGCTATGCGATGGCCTATCACGCGGGCGCGGCGCTCGCCAATCTCGAATGCTTCCAGATCAACCCGCTGATCAAGGATTACAACGGTCCGGCCTGCGCCTATGTCGCCGGTCCCTTCGGTGCCTATACGGCCAACAACGAGGATCGCCGTTTCATCGAATGCGACTATTGGTCCGGCCAGATGATGCTGGAGTTCTACAACGAGCTGCTGTCGGGCAAGGGGCCGGTCTTCCTGCAGCTCAAGCACCTGCACGACAAGACCATCGAGGAGATCGAGCAAACCCTGCACAAGGTCGAGCGGCCCACGCGGGGGCTGTTCCAGGAGGGCCGCGGCGTCGACTACCGCAAGGAGTCGATCGAGATGCACATCTCCGAGATCGGCTTCTGCTCCGGCCACAGCGCGTCGGGCGTGTTCGTCGACGACAATGCCCGCACCACGGTGCCCGGGCTCTACGCGGCCGGCGACATGGCCAGCGTGCCGCACAACTACATGCTTGGCGCATTCACCAACGGTTCGTTCGCCGGGCTCGACGCGATGGAGTTCGCCGACAATCATGATTTCGGCGAGATCGATGCTGCCGAGATCGCGCTGGAGCGCGAGCGCGTGCTGGCGCCGACGAAGCGCGAGGATGGCATTCCGCCGAACCAGATCGAGTACAAGACGCGGCGGCTCGTCAACGACTATCTGCAGCCGCCGAAGGTGACGCGAAAGTACGAGCTCGGGATGCGCCGGCTCGCCGAGGTCCGCGAGGACATGCAGGAGCGCATGATCGCACGCAACGCGCATGAACTGCTGCGCGCACTGGAGGTGCAGTCGATCATGGATTGCGCGGACATGGCCGCACATGCCTCGCTGTTCCGCGAGGAGAGCCGCTGGGGGCTCTATCACTGGCGCACCGATTTTCCGGAGAAGGACAACGAGAACTGGTTCTGTCACACGCTGCTGAGCAAGCTGGACGGCCGCATGACCAGCGAGAAGCGGGCGGTGCAGCCCTATGTCGTGCCGATCGCGGACGACGAGAAGGACCTCTACGACAAGCAGCGCATCCGCGCCAGCGCCTGACGATCAGAAGGAGAACGAGACATGCCTCTTGCAACCTATCAGACGTCGGTCCCGGTCGTCGTCGACGACGCCAAATGCATCGCCGACAAGGGCTGCACGGTCTGCGTCGACGTCTGCCCGCTCGATGTGCTCAGGATCAGCGACATGACCGGCAAGGCCTTCATGGCCTATGATGAATGCTGGTACTGCATGCCCTGCGAGGCGGATTGCCCGACCGGGGCCGTCACCGTCAACATTCCCTATCTGTTGAGGTGATCATGTCGAGCCCGTTCGAATCCTACGACGATCTCGACGACGCCGACGAGCGGCTCGGTGCTGCCGATCCGGCGGAGCGGCGGGTCGCGATCATCGCATTGGGACATTCCGGCGATCCCGCCGCGGTCGCGCATCTGGCGAAGATGGTCGCCGATCCCGACGCTGGCGTGCGGCAGCAGGTCGCCATGGCGCTCGGCGAGTTCGATGGACCGGAGGCGGCGGAGGCGCTGGTCCAGTTGCTCGTTGATCCCGAGCGGATCGTCGCATCGGCAGCCGCCGACAGTCTCGCCGAGTTCAAGGATCCCGCTTCGGCCGACGCCATCCTGCCGCTGGTGAAGCATGCCCACGCCTTCGTCCGGATGGGCGCGCTGCGCGCGCTGAAGGAGCTGCGGCGCAAGGACACGCTCAAGCCGGCGCTGGAGGCGCTGCAGGATCCGGATGCCGCGGTCCGCGTGCAGGCGATCGGCGTCATCGGCTTCCTCAAGCTCGAGGAGTCGATTCCGGCGCTGACCGCGCTGATCGGTGATCCCGATGCGCATGTCCGGCGCGCGGCGGTCAGCGCGCTCGCCTTCTCGCACATGAAGATCGCCGCGGAGACCATCACCCGCGCGCTCAAGGATTCCGACTGGATGGTGCGGGAGATGGCGGCCGAGACGCTCGGGCTCAACGTCAACGGTGCAGTCGCCGCCGATCCGTTGATCGCCTGCCTGGCGGACGAGTTCTGGCAGGTACGCCTGAAGGCGATCCGCAGCCTCGGACGCATGAAGGTGCTGCGTGCGGTGCGGCCGATCGGCCATTGCATCACCCACGAGCAGGCCAATCTGCGCAAGGAGGCGGCGGCTGCGCTGGGCGAGATCGCCGCGCCCGACGGCGAGCCATACCTCGCGCTGGTCGCCGACGATCTCGATCCCGACGTGCGCAAGAATGCGAGATGGGCGCTGCACCAGATCGCGGCGAGCAAGGCGAGAACCGGCGCGTAGTCGCGCGCCGGCCACGAGCGTTCCCGACCGCCTGGCGGACCAGGCGGTAAGCCAGATGACGAGCCTTGCGACGAACATGTCGCGGCCGATCGCGCGCGAGCCCCGCAGGGCCGCGCGCCGCACGTTCTCGTGCACCCCACGCCCCGTTCTGGACGGCTCCCGGATTGTCTGACAGAAACGTCGGACGCATCCATCGGGCATCATGACCGCTGCAGCGCAAACGGAGAGAGGGGCCGGTCAGTCCGGCCCTGGTGACACGCCTCCGTTGCCGACGGGCTGTCGCGCGGCCGCGAGGGGATGCGCCGTGCCGAGGTCTGATATGACCCGCGGACGAGCTGCAAAGGAAGTCGGAGAGCTGCCATGAACGCCAATGTCAAACTGCCTGCCGCCAAGGGCGTCTTCATCGACAACAAGTGGCAGCCCGCGCAGTCGGGCCGCACCATTGCGATGCTGGCGCCGGCGACCGGACAGGTGATCGCCTCGATTGCCGCCGGTGACGCGGCCGACATCGATCTTGCCGTGGCGGCGGCGCGCCGCGCGCTCGAAGGCCCGTGGGGCCGGCTCGCCGCGGTGGACCGCGGGCGTCTGCTGTTGAAGCTCGGCCGCCTCGTCGAGGACGATGCCGAGGAGCTCGCGAAGCTCGAAGCGGCCGATACCGGCAAGCCGATGAAGCAGGCCAAGGCGGACGTCGTCGCGGTCGCGCGCTATTTCGAATATTACGGCGGCGCAGCGGACAAGGTGCATGGCGACACCATTCCCTTCCTCGACGGCTTCTTCGTCACCACGGTGTACGAGCCGCTCGGCGTCACCGGCCACATCATTCCGTGGAACTATCCGGGGCAGATGTTCGGCCGCACCGTCGCGCCGGCGCTGGCGATGGGCAACGCGACCGTGATCAAGCCGGCCGAGGAGGCTTGCCTGGTGCCGCTGCGTCTTGCCGAGCTCGCGGCGGAAGCCGGCTTCCCGGCCGGTGCGATCAATGTCGTGCCGGGTCTCGGTGAGGAGGCGGGTGCGGCGCTGTCGGCGCATGACGGCATCGACTTCATCTCCTTCACCGGCAGCCCCGAGGTCGGCACGCTGGTGCAGACCGCGGCTGCGAGGAATCACATCGGCTGCACGCTTGAGCTCGGCGGCAAGTCGCCGCAGATCGTGTTCGCCGACGCCGATCTCGATGCGGCATTGACTTCGGTGGCCGCGGCGATCGTGCAGAACGCCGGCCAGACCTGCTCGGCCGGCTCGCGCGTGCTGGTGGAGCGCTCGATCTGGGACCGCTTCCTCGCCGACCTCACCTTGCGCTTCGAGAAGATCACGGCCGGTACGCCGGAGATGGACCTCGATCTCGGCCCGGTCATCAGCGCGGTCCAGAAGACGCGGATCGAAAACATGCTGGCGCGCGCCGAAAGCGGCGGGGCCAGGCGCGTGGCGACAGGCAGGATCGCCGAAGGCGTGCCCGGCGAGGGCTTCTACGTCGCACCGGCACTGTATCAGCACGTCGCGCGCGACTCCGAGCTGGCGCGCGAGGAGGTGTTCGGTCCGGTGCTGGCGGCGATGCCGTTCGACGACGAGGCCGACGCCGTCAGGCTCGCCAACGCCACCGATTTCGGCCTGGTCGCCGGCGTCTGGTCGCGCGACGGCTCGCGCGCGATGCGCGTCGCGCGCAAGGTCAAGGTCGGCCAGATGTTCGTCAACGGCTACGGCGCCGGCGGCGGCATCGAGCTGCCGTTCGGCGGCATGAAGAAGTCGGGCCACGGCCGCGAGAAGGGCTTCGAGGCGCTGTACGAGCTCGCCGCGATGAAGACCCTGATCGTCAAGCACGGCTAGATCAGTGGAGCCGGGGCTCCGGTCAATTCCGCCGCACGGACGCGACGACGCATGCCGTGCGGCGTTGTTGTCAGTCCGCGCGGCGAAGCGCTAATGACGTCAGGTGTTAAAAGGGAGACGAGCGGATGAGCGACGAAAAGGAATTGTTCGAGAAGGGCCTGAAGGTGCGCCGCGAGGTGCTCGGCGCGGCCTATGTCGATGGCAGCCTCGCCAAGGCCGACGACTTCATGATGGCGTTCCAGCACATCACCACCGAAATGTGCTGGGGCTATGCCTGGACCCGGCCCGGGCTCGATCGCCGCACCCGCAGCATCATCAATCTCGCAATGCTGACCGCGCTCAGCAAGCCGAGCGAATTGAAGCTGCACGTCAAGGGCGCGCTCACCAACGGCGTCACGGTCGACGAGATCAAGGAGATCCTGCTGCACGCAACCGTGTATTGCGGCATTCCCGCGGGCCTCGAGGCGTTCAAGGCGGCCCATGAGGTGCTGGTCGCGGAGGGCGCCATCGCCAAGAAGGACGGCGCAAAGGACGGCACATGAGCGCGCCGCAAAGGGTCCTGTTCGTCGGCATCGGCAACATGGGCTGGCCGATGGCCGCGCGCCTGCTCGGCGCCGGCTTCGCGGTTGCCGTCAATGACGCGGTGGCGGGGCGCGCCGAAGATTTCGTGCGCCAGGTCGGCGGCACCTTGGCGGCGGATCTCGGCGCGGCGGCAGCGCAGGCCGAGGTCATCATCACGATGCTGCCGACCAGCAAACATGTCGCCGACGCGGTCGCGGCATTGCGCGCCGGCCTGAAGCAGGACCACGTCCTGATCGACATGAGCTCCGGCGCGCCGGCGGCGACGCAGGCGATTGCGGCCGATCTCGCCCCGCTCGGCGTGACCATGCTGGATGCGCCGGTCAGCGGCGGCGTGCCGCGCGCGGTGACCGGCGAGCTCGCGATCATGGCCGGCGGCGAGCCGGGCGCGCTCGACCGCGTCGAGCCGCTGCTGCGCGCCATGGGCACCACGATCCACCGCATCGGCGGCCTCGGCTCGGGCCAGGCGATGAAGGCGCTGAATAATCTCGTCTCCGCCGGCGGCTTCCTGATCGGCATCGAGGCGCTGCTGATCGGCCAGCAGTTCGGCATCGATCCGGGCCTGATGACCGACGTGCTCAACGCGTCGACCGGCATGAACAACTCGACGCAGAAGAAGTTCAGGCAGTTCGTGCTGTCGCGCCAGTTCAACAGCGGCTTCGGCCTCGACCTGATGGTGAAGGACCTGTCGATCGCGCTCGAGGTCGCGCGCGCCAGCGGCGTCGCTGCGCCGTTCTCCAATCTCTGCCGCGAACTGAGCGCCAGCGCGCAGGGATTGCTCGGACCGGGCCAGGACCACACGGCGCTGGCGAAGCTGAGCGAGGCGCTGGCCGGCGTCGAGCTGAAGGGCTGACTACCCCTGGCGCCGCAGGAAGCCGGTGATCGTCACCTTCTCCCAGATCCCGGCCGCGGCGAACGGGTCGGCGCGATTGAAGGCTTCGACCTCGGCGCGGCCGGCAGCCTCGACCAGGAACAGGCTTCCGATCATTTTCGATCCGTCGTCGGAAACGAGCGGACCGGACATCACGATGGTGACCGGAAGGCGGGCACTGTCGCCGAGATAGGCCTTGTGCGCGTCGTAGTTGGCAAGCCGGACCGGCAGCGCGTCGCGCTTGTCGAGGGCATGAATCGCAAACAGCATGAATTCTCTCCGCAAGTCGAAGCAGAACGGCGGCGTGCCGTCCTGCTTCCGGACTGATGGCTGATCCTATTTCGCGCCGAGCTTGCCGGCATCCTCGAAGCTCGGGCAGGTCCGCTGTTCCAGCGCCACGTCGAACGGCTGATAATTGTCCTTGGTGATGACCGTCGGCTTCAGCACGATCTCGTTGATCACCGGCTGGCCGCGCAATGCGCGGACGGCCATCATGGTGCCGAGGCAGCCCTGGGCGAAGCCGTTGTAGTCGCCGCTGGCGAGCAGCTTGCCGGACTTGATCGCGTCGATCGCCTCCTTGGTGCCGTTGATGCCGATCACCTGCGCCTTGCGGTTGGCGCCGTCCAGCGCCTCGATCGCGCCGACCGCCATCGCGTCGTTGGCGGCGAGCACGCCGTCGATCTGCGGGTTGGACTGCATCAGGTTCTCCATCACCTGCAGCGCCTGCAGGCGCTGATAGTTGCCGGGCTGCGACGCCAGCAGCTTCGCGCCGGGGTTCTCCTTGAGCGCGTCGTTGAAGCCGCGGACGCGGTCGACATTGGTCAGCGAGCCCTTGACGCCCTCGATGATGACGATGTTGCCCTTGCCGCCGAGCGTCTTGAGCAGGAACCGGCCGGTCTCGAGGCCGAGGCTGTAGTCGTCGGCGCCGACGAAGGCTATGAACTTGCCGCCGGCGGAGCGGTCGGTGATATTGACGACGGGGATCTTGGCGTCGTTGATCTTCTCGACGCCGGGCACCATCGCCTTGTAGTCGACCGGCGTGAACACGATCGCGCTCGGCTTCTTCACCACGACGTCCTCGATCTGGCTGAGCTGCTCGGGGATCGAGTCCGGCTTGGTCGGGATGTAGTGCAGGACCTTGGCGTTGAGCACCTTCGCCATGTTGTCGGCGCCGACCCGCACCGTCTGGAAGAACGGATTGGTCTGGTTCTTGGTGAAGACGGCGATGGTCTCGCCGTCGGCGCGGGCCTGCGTCGCGCCTGCGACGATCAGCAGTGACAGAGCGAGACAGCGCGTGATCCGATGTTGCATGTCGTTTCCTTCCCTCGTTTTTTGGTTGTATTGAAGGTTCATTGCGTCGGGCGCCTTGTCTTCATGTCGAGCCAGACGGCTATGATCACGATGATGCCGGTGACGAGCGGCTGCCAGTTGGCGCTGATCGCGAGCAGGTTCATGCCGTTCAGCACCAGCGTCAGGATCAGGGCGCCGATGAAGGTGCCGAACACCGTGCCGACGCCGCCGAACAGCGACGTGCCGCCGATCAGCACCGCGGCGATCGCCGGCAAGGTGAGGCTCTCGCCGATGTCGGCCTCGGCCGAGTTGAGCCGCGACAGGAAGATGATGGAGGCGAGCCCGGCCATGGTGCCGGACACCGTGTAGACGAGCAGCAGACGGCGCGCGACCGGAATGCCGGACAGCCGCGCCGCGACCGGATTGGCGCCGATGGCGTAGATCTCCTGGCCCCAGATCGTGCGCTGCGCGAAGAACGATCCGATCGCGAGGAACACCAGCAGCAGATAGACCGGGATCGGCAGCCCGAGCAGATAGCCGCTGCCGATCTGGCGGAAGCCGGCCGGAAAGCCGTGGATGGTCTCGCCCGCCATGTACCAATAGGTGACGCCGTTCAGCACCCACAGCATGCCGTAGGTGGCGATGAAGGAGGGGATGCGCAGCGCCGTGACCATGAAGCCGTTGAGGAAGCCGACGCTGCCGCCCGCGAGCAGCCCGGTCAGGATCCCGAGCACGGGCGAGCCGGTCTGATGGATCACGGTGCCGGCGAGACACGCCGACAGCGCGACGTTGGCGCCGACCGACAGATCGAGGCCGGCGGTCAGCACCACCAGGGTCAGGCCGGAGGCGATGAAGAAGGTCAGGCTCGCCTGCCTGAGCACGTTGAGGATGTTGCCGAGGCTGAGGAAGGAGTCGCTCAGCACGGTCAGCGCGGCGCAGATCAACAGCGCGGCGAGCATGCGATAGAACACCTGCGCTGCGTTCTGCGACAGGAGCGAGCGCGGCGGCGGCAGCGTGTCCTTGGCGATGTCGGTCATGATCGGCTCCGCAGGCCGTCGAGGAACATCGCGACGATGACCAGCGCACCGACGCTCGCGACCTGCACCGAGGAGGGCAGGGACACCAGGTTGAGCCCGTTGCGCAGCACGCCGACGGCAATGACGCCGAGCACGGTGCCGAGCAGCCAGCCATTGCCGCGCTCGAACGAGGTGCCGCCGACCGCGACCGCCGCGATGGCGTCGAACTCCATCCCGAGTCCCGCGGTCGGATGTCCCGAATTCATCCGCGCGGTCATCAGCAGTCCGGCGATGCCCGCCATCGTGCCGCCGATCGCATAGACCACGATCAGGAGCCGTGTCGGCGACAGGCCGGCATAGCGCAGCGCCTCGCGGTTGCCGCCGAGCGCGAAGATGTAGGTGCCGAACCTGGTATGATACAGCAGGCCGTGAAACACGGCGTAGGTGGCAAGCCCCATCACGATCGGCACGGGGATGCCGAGCAGCGTCGCCGCATAGATGTCGCGGACGCCGTGGGGAATGCCGACCACGCTCTGGCCGTCGCTCACGATCAGCGACAGTCCCTGTGCCATGCCGAGCGTGGCGAGCGTCGCCACGAACGGCGGAATCCCGACGACCGCGACCAGCCAGCCATTGACGGTGCCGAACGCGGCGCCGGCCAGCACCGCGGCGCCGAGGCCGAGCAGCACCGACTTGGTCGCGAGCGAGACGATGGCGACGCAGAGCGAGGTCAAGGTCAGCACCGCGCCCATCGACAGGTCGAGCCCTTCGGTCATGATGATCAGGGTCATCGGCAGCGCGAGCATGGTCAGGATCGTCGACTGCACCAGCACGTTGGAGAGGTTTGCGGCCGACAGGAAGCCGGGCGCGATCGCGCCGAACAGCGCGATCAGCAGCACCAGCACGATCGCCACGCCCGGAATGCGCTGCAAGGTTCGGATCGGCGAGACGATGGCGGTGTCACTCATCATGCATCCCCAGTCGCACGATATTCTCCTCGGTCAGCTCGCCCCGTGACAAATGCCCGGCGATGCGGCCCTCGCGCATCACATAGGCGCGGTCGCAGACGTGGCAGATCTCGATCTGCTCGGACGAGATCATCAGCGCCGCCGCGCCGTCGGCGACCAGCCGGTCAATCAGCGCGAAGATCTCCGACTTGGCGCCGACGTCGATGCCGCGGGTCGGCTCGTCGAAGATGAACAGCCTGGCGCCGGCCGCCAGCCACTTGCCGATCACGACCTTCTGCTGGTTGCCGCCTGAGAGCAGGCCGACCGTCTGCCGCGCCGTGGGCGTTGCGATGCGCAACTGCCGGATCAGCCCGTCGGCCGTGCGCTGCGCGCCGCGGGGATCGTACAGCCCGCTGGGAAACAGCTTCTTCAGCGCCGACACCACGAGGTTGTCGCCGACGGAGCGCAGCAGCGCCAGGCCCTCGCTCTTGCGGCTCTCGGGGATCAGCGCGATGCCACGGCGCGCGGCGATGTCGGGCTCGCCCGCGATCGGCTTGCCGTCGAAGATGATCTCGCCTTCGCTGACCGGATCGGCGCCGAAGATCGCGCGCGCCACCTCGGTGCGGCCGGAGCCGACGAGGCCGCACAGGCCGACGATCTCGCCCCGCCGCACCTCGATGTTGATGTCGGCAATCCCGCTCGGCGCGCTCAGCCCCTTGACCTCCAGCACGAGCTCGCCGGGCGTTTCCACGAAATGGCGCGGATAGCTCATGTCGATATTGCGCCCGACCATCATGCGCACGAGCTGGTCGGGGGTGACGTCGGCGGGCCTGAGATCGTCGATGCGGCGGCCGTCACGCAGCACGGTGATGCGGTCGCCGAGCGCGAACACCTCGGCCATGCGGTGCGAGATGTAGACGATGGCGACGCCGTCGGCCTTCAGCCGCCTGATCAGCGCGAACAGCAGCTCCGCCTCGCGGTCGGACAGCGCCGCGGTCGGCTCGTCCATCACCAGGATCCGCGCATTCTGGCTGATCGCTTTGGCAATCTCGACCATCTGCTGCTGCGCGACGCCGAGCGTGTCGACGATGACGGAGGGATCGATGTCGAAGCCGATGCTGTCGAGCACGCGCCGTGCATCGGCCAGGATCCTGCGGCGGTCGATGGTGCCGGGGATGCGGCCCTTCGGCTCGCGGCCGAGAAAGATGTTCTGCGCGATGTCGAGGAACGGCACCAGCGAGAATTCCTGGAAGATGACGGCGATGCCGAGCTTCTGCGCGTCGGCCGTCGACGATATCTCGACCTTCGCGCCCTTGGAGATGATCTCGCCGGCATCGGCGCTGTAGGCGCCGCACAGCACTTTCATCAGGCTGGACTTGCCGGCGCCGTTCTCGCCGAGCAGCATGTGGACTTCGCCCGGGTAGATCGCGAACGACACGTCGTCCAGCGCCTTGACGCCCGGAAACGACTTGCTGATGCCGCGCAGCTCCAGCAGCGGCGCGGGCGATGGAGCTGCGATGGCGGCCGCCGCGCTCATGACGGTGCTCCGCCGGCGAAGATCTTGCCCGGATTCATCAGGCCGGCGGGATCGAGCGCGGCCTTGATGGCGCGCATCACGGCGACGGCCCCGCCGAGCTCATCCTCGAGATAGTCGATCTTGCCGAGGCCGATGCCGTGCTCGCCGGTGCAGGTGCCATCCATCGCGATCGCGCGCGCCACCATGCGCGCCTGCAGCGCCTTGGCGCCGGCGAGCTCGCTGTCATCGCTGGGATCGACCAGGATCAGCATGTGGAAATTGCCGTCGCCGACATGGCCGACGATCGGCGCGAGGAAGCCGCTGGCATCGGCGTCGCGGCGCGTCTCGGTCAGGCATTCGGCCAGCCGCGAGATCGGCACGCAGACATCGGTGATGACGGCGCGCGCACCGGGCCGCAGGCCCAGGCCGGCGTACAGCGTGTTGTCGCGCGCGTGCCACAGCCGGCTGCGGTCCTCGGCCGCCTTGGCCCAGGCGAAGCCGCGGCCGCCATGCTCGGTCGCGATCGCCTCCGCCGTCTGCGCCTGCTCGGCGACGGCCGCCTCGGAGCCGTGGAATTCGAGGAACAAGGTTGGCGCTTCCCGATAGCCGAGCTTGGAGTAGGCGTTGATGCCGCGCATCATGACGTCGTCGACGAGCTCGATGCGGGCGGCGGGGACCGCCGACTGGATCAGGGCGATCGCGGTGTCGACCGCGTCGTGCAGGGTCGGGAAGCTGCAGGTCGCGGCCGAGATCGCCTGGGGCAGCGGATGCAATTTCAGCGTGATCTCGGTGATCACGCCGAGCGTCCCCTCCGATCCGACGAACAGCCGCGTCAGGTCGTAGCCGGCGGCGGATTTGCGCGCACGCTTCGCGGTGCGGATCACCCGGCCGTCGGCCAGCACCACCTCCAATGCGAGGACGTTGTCCTTCATGGTGCCGTAGCGCACCGCCATGGTGCCGGAGGCGCGGGTCGAGCTCATGCCGCCGATCGAGGCGTCGGCGCCGGGATCGATCGGAAAGAACAGGCCGGTCGTGCGCAGCTCCGCATTGAGCTGCTTGCGGGTGATGCCGGGCTGCACCACGACGTCCATGTCGGCCTCATGCACGGCCAGCACCTTGTTCATGCGGGCGAAGTCGAAACAGACGCCACCCGCCGCCGCCGCGGCATTGCCTTCGAGCGAGGTGCCGGCGCCGAACGGCACGATCGGCATGCCGGCCTCGGCGCACAGCCCGACGATGGCGCTGACCTCCTGCGTCGTCTCCGGGAATACGACGATGTCGGGCGGCATCGCGGGATAATACGACTCGCTGCGGCCGTGCTGATCCAGCACGCCGCGCGCGACGCTCGCGCGTGGTCCGATCAGGCACGAAAGCCGCTCGGCCAATGCGCCGGTGCCGACCCGCAACTCCATCATTCCTCCCGTCCGCTTCCTCGACGATGACAGGACTCTTGACGGTCCTTGTCGTCCGCTCAGCTCAAGCCCGATCGCCGCGCTCCGCAAGCGCTTTCAGGCCGAAGTCGTAGTTGAGATGGAAATATCCCTCCGCCACCATGCGGCCATCTGGCGCACGGCCCGGCGGGCAGCGCGTGAAGTCGCGGATCAGGCTGTCCTTGACGCCGAACACGACGTCGGAATCGAGATACTGGTCGCCGGCGACGAACACATGGGTCACCAGCCGCTCGAAGCCCGGCGCCGAGATCATGAAATGCACATGCGCCGGCCGCCACGGATGCCGTCCCTGCGCCGCCAGCATGTCGCCGACCGGCCCGTCATCGGGGATCGGATAGGCGGCGGGCTTGATCGACCAGAAATGGAAGCGGCCGCCGGCATCGGTGCGAAAGCGCGCGCGCATGGCGAGATCGCCGATCTGCTCGAGCCGCTGCACGTCGTAATAGCCGTCATCGTCGGAGTGCCAGACGTCGACCACGGCGCCAGCGAGCGGCCGGCCGTCGGTGCGCGACACCGAGCCGGTCACCAGCAGCGGATCGCCCTTCATCGGCCCCGCGATGTCGTCGCCATTGGCGCGCTCCGGCGCGGCCTGGACGAAGAACGGGCCGAGCACGGTGGTCTCGGTGGCGCCTTCAGGCACGGGATGATTGATGGCGTCGACCAGCATGGAGACGCCGAGCGTGTCAGACAGCAGGATGAATTCCTGGCGCTTGTCGTCGCACATCCGGCCGGTGCGGGTGAGGAAGTCGATGCCGAACTCCCATTCCTGCTGGGTCGGACGGACCTCGCGCACGAAGGCATGGAGATGGCGCACCAGCGCCTCGCTGACCTGCTTGATGCGCGCATCGCTCGCGCCCGCCAGGCGGTCGAGCACGGCATCCGTGATCGTGGTCTCGTTGAAGTTGCGCACGAGGCGGCTCCTTTCAGACGGGCTCGCCGAGCCCGGACAGCCGTTCGACATGACGGACAGTGGCAAGGAAATCGGTCGTGGCCTCGCCCTGCGCGATCAGCGCGGCATAGGTCTCGCGGACCTGCGCCGCGAGCTGCAGCGGCACGCCGACGGCGTGACCGGCGCCGAGAATGAGATCGAGATCCTTGGCCATCTGCGCGCAGGAGAACGTCGCGGCAAAGTCGCGCGCCAGCAGCGGCGCGGTCTTGTACTTCACCATCGGCGAGGCGACCGCGCTGTCGTGCAGCACCTGCAGGATGTCCGGCCAGGCGATGCCGCCCTTGCGCGCCAGCGCCAGGCTCTCGGCCATCATCGCCGCGGTCGTCGCGATCATCAGGTTGACGGCGAGCTTGGCATAGCGCGCCTCTTCGGCCGCGCCGAGATAAGTCTGCGCGCGCGTGAAAGCCTGCAGCAGCGGCGTGATCCGCGCGAAGGCCGCTTTCGGCCCGGACACGAAGCAGGTCAGCTCGCCGGTGTGGGCGATGCTGGCATTGCCGGAGATCGGCGTGCGCAGATAAGCGACATCGCGCGCGCCGGCGGCCGCGGCGACTGCGCTCGAGGCGTCGACGCCCACGGTGCTGGTCTCGATCAGGATCGCGCCCGGTGCCATGGCCGCGATCACTCCGCCGTCGCCGAGCATCGCCGCGCGCAGCGCGGTGTCGTCGGGCAGGGACGCGATGACCACCGCATGGTCACGCGCCGCCTCCGTCGCGGATGTTGCAGCGACGATGCCGAGCGCGCGCGCCTCGCAGAGCCGCTCGGCGTTGGGATCGAACGCCGTGACGTCATAGCCGGCCTTGGCGAGCCGCGCCGCGATCGGCAGGCCGATCTTGCCGATGCCGATGAAGGCGAGGCGTTGGTCAGGAAGGGGCATCGATGCCGTCCGTCATTGGCTTGATCTGCCATGTGGTCTGGAGCCGGGCAGGGGGCGGCCGGGCAGGCCGTCGAAGATGAACGCCCCGGTCACGCGCCGGTCGCCGCAGCGATGGGATAGTCGACCTGGAAGCGGCCGATCCTGATGTCGCCGAGCTCCTCGCGCACGCGCAGGTGCTCGGGGTGCGAGGCATAGGCGTGCAGCGCGGCACTGCTGGCGAATTCGGAAAACAGGACGACGTCGCAGGCGTAGTCGACGTCGCTGACATCGAGACCAACCTCGATGTGGGTGAGGCCGTCGATCCGGCCCTTGAGGCCCTCGAACAGGGTCTTGACCTTGAGCCGGGCTGCGGCGCGGTCGGCGGCCGTCTCGGCGCGTAGCCGCCACATCACGATGTGCCTGATCGGCCCCGTCATTCGTGCGTCCTCACCTGTGCCTTGTTCTTGTCGGGCGATTTTGCCTTGCAGGAAATGGAAATAAAGCCCAAAAATTGTAACTCTGTTTTCCGCTCAGCGTAACAATTCGGCGCAACAATGGACCGTCTGCTCCAGCTCGAAGTGTTTTCCAGGACGGCGGAGCTGGGCAGCCTGTCCAAGGCCGCCGAGTCCTTGCGGATGTCCAACGCAGCGGCGAGCCGGCATCTCAGCGCGCTGGAGGAGCGGCTCGCGGTGCGCCTGATCGAGCGCAACACCCGCCGTCTCTGGCTGACCGAAGCCGGGCAGGAGCTGCTGCAGCGCTGTGGCACGCTGCTCAACGAGCTGGCCGAGGCCGAGGACGCCGTCAGCGACCGCGCGCTGTCGCCGCAGGGCATGCTGCGCGTCACCAGCTCGCTGTCGTTCGCGACGATCTATCTCGCGCCGATGCTGCCGGCGTTCCGCGCGATGTATCCGAAGCTGAACCTGCAGATCATCGCCGCCAACCGCTATCCGGATTTCATCGAGGCGGGCATCGACGTCGCGATCCGCACCCGCGAGCATGAGCCGGACTCGGGCATCGTCGTCCGCCGCATCGGGCAGATGCGGCGTGTGCTGGCGGCGGCGCCGTCCTATCTCGCCAGCCGCGGCAGCCCCGTCGTTCCCGCCGATCTCGTGCGCCACGACATGCTGATCTACAACCTTGCCAACGATCCCTATTCCCTGTCCCTGCGCAACGGAACGACGGCCCAGAGCATCCGGATCGCGCCGACGCTCGACAGCAATGACGGCCAGGTGATCAGGGGCGCGGCGCTGGCCGGGCTCGGCATCCTGATTCAGCCGCTCTACATCGTGCAGGGCGACATTCTGGCCGGCCGGCTGGTGCCGGTCCTGCTCGACTGGGAGCTGCCGCTCCTGACGATGAACATTGCCTACCAGAACCGCGTCAGGCTGCCGGCCAAGATCAGGGTGTTCGCCGATTTCCTCGTCGACCACATCCGGACCCATTCCGACCCTGGGATCTGGATCGAGCCGCCGAAGCCGGATTGAGCCGATGCCCCGCGTGCCGGGGGGAGGGTGTGTTCCGAAAAAAATAAATAGCTTGCTATTTTTCTGAAATCATGTTCTCTTGCGTGCAACCCGCCTCGAGCA
This sequence comes from Bradyrhizobium sp. HKCCYLRH3073, assembly GCF_051167995.1. Taxonomy (NCBI): domain Bacteria; kingdom Pseudomonadati; phylum Pseudomonadota; class Alphaproteobacteria; order Hyphomicrobiales; family Nitrobacteraceae; genus Bradyrhizobium; species Bradyrhizobium sp. HKCCYLRH3073. The sequence goes on along the minus strand of NZ_JBNPUD010000010.1, from coordinate 59,119 downwards.
GAGGGACGTACGCGTCGTCACGATACGTTGAGGTGGGCTGCGATGGACGTGACGGCTGCGCCAGACGAGCGCGGTTGGCACGGACGGCGAAGTCGTGTGGTCCTGGCCTCTCGACGCTGAGGTCAAGTCTGCGGTGGTTGCCTGACGGCACACGCGGGCGATGGGGGCAAGAAAGCCGATCCCCAGGGAGAGCACGAAGGACACCGTAAAGCCATCGCGCGGGGAAGGCCGGGTCTGTCCGGCTGTACCTGTGGTACCTGCCGCCTGCATTCTTTTGAGCAGGCGGGCCACGGGCCTCAGCCGAGGTCCGGCCTTCCTCGCGCCCTCTCGTTTCAGGGCGATATGATCGATGCATCACCTCGGGCACGGTGTGCCGTGGGGCGCGATGACGCGTGTCATGAGGCGGCGGAGCGGCCAACCAACCTTTCCGCTGTCGTCCCGGACAAGCGCGCAAAGCGCGCGCAGATCCGGGATCCATAACCCCAGGGAGGAGTTCGAGGCACGATGATGGACCGGCCGCCAAGCCACAACCGCTGCGGAGTGGGTCCCGGGTCGGCGGCCGTCACCGCTTCCCGTCGCCGACCTTGCCTGGAACGACACCGATGATTTGGCGGCCCCTTGTGGCAACTTCCACGTCGGGCGCAGCGGCCGCATGGGTCGATGAGGTTGCGCGCGGCATCGCCGGGTCCTCCAATCTCGTTGAGCAGTGCTCGCAAACGGCGAGGGGCGGAGGCCCGCATGAAACCCCGCCCGCGCTCCGTAAAAACTCCGGTCAAATTCTAAATATCAAGAATTATCAACGGCTTGTGACTGTCATCCGACTGTCATCGAACCTTTATAAAAGCCACACTGAGGCCCCGTAAAGCGGCCGGGGAAGCGCAATCGGGCGCAGATGGCGCTTCGCTTCCCGAGCATGGAGACCAGCTATGAATTTCGTCAAAGCTATCGTCGCTGCCGGCTTGGTCGCCGCATCGACGTCGGCGTTCGCTGCCGACATCACCGGTGCGGGCGCGACGTTCCCGTTCCCGATCTATTCCAAGTGGGCCGACGCCTACAAGAAGGAGACCGGCAACGGTCTGAACTACCAGTCGATCGGCTCCGGCGGCGGCATCAAGCAGATCCAGGCCAAGACCGTGACCTTTGGCGCCACCGACGCTCCGCTCAAGGCCGAGCAGCTCGAGAAGGACGGCCTGGTGCAGTGGCCGATGGTGATGGGCGGCATCGTGCCGGTCGTCAACCTCGAGGGCGTGAAGCCGGGCGAGATGGTGCTGGACGGCGAGACGCTCGCCAACATCTATCTCGGCAAGATCACCAAGTGGGATGACGCCGCGATCAAGAAGCTCAACCCCAGCGTCAAGCTGCCGTCGGACGCGATCGCTGTCGTCCGCCGCTCCGACGGTTCGGGTACGACCTTCAACTTCACCTATTATCTCTCCGAGGCGAGCGCCGACTGGAAGAGCAAGATCGGCTTCAACACCGCGGTCGAGTGGCCGGTCGGCGTCGGTGCCAAGGGCAATGAGGGCGTGTCCGGCAACATCGGCCAGACCAAGAACTCGATCGGCTATGTCGAGTACGCCTATGCCAAGCAGAACAAGCTGACCTACACGGCCATGGTGAACAAGGCCGGCAAGACCGTGCAGCCGACCGTCGAGGCCTTCCAGGCCGCCGCCGCGAATGCCGATTGGACCAAGGCCCCCGGCTACTACGTGATCCTCGCCAACCAGCCCGGCGACAAGTCCTGGCCGATGACGGCCGCGACCTTCATCCTGATGCACAAGGAGCCGACCGACAAGGCCGCGTCCGCCGAGGCGATCAAGTTCTTCAAGTGGTCGTTCGAGAAGGGTGGCAAGATGGCCGAGGAGCTCGACTACATCCCGATGCCCGACAGCGTCGTGAAGCTGATCGAGAAGACCTGGTCTGCCGACATCAAGAGCTGAGCTGGACGTATCGAAAATTCCCCTCTCCCGGCCGCCGGGGGAGGGGTGCTACCGGGGTTGAGGCGTGTCCAAGGAACAGGGGGCGGAATTGGCAGAGATGGCGGTTCAGACCGAAGTCGGCGACATCGCGGCTGCTGCCGGGCCCTACGACCGGGCGCGCGCGCTCAGTGCCTTCAAGCTTGGCGACGTCACCTTTTACTGGATCACCCGGCTCGCCGCGATCTCGGTTCTGTTGATCCTCGGCGGCATCATCATCTCTCTCATCATCGGCGCCTGGCCGGCGATGAAGGCCTACGGCTTCGAATTCCTGTGGACGCGGCGCTGGGCGCCGTCGGCCGATCCGCCGGTGCTCGGGGCGCTCGGCCCGATCTACGGCACCCTGGTCACGTCCTTCATCGCGATGCTGATCGCGATTCCGGTGGGTCTCGGCATTGCGATCTTCCTCACCGAGCTGTGCCCGCAATGGCTGCGCCGTCCGATCGGCATTGCGATCGAGCTGCTCGCCGGCATTCCCTCGATCATCTACGGCATGTGGGGCTTCTTCGTTCTGGGCCCGTTCCTGGCCTACACGTTCCAGCCGTTCATGATCAATCTCTGCTCCGGCATCCCGGTGCTGCAGGACATCTTCGCCGGTCCGCCGTCCTATCTCAGTCTGTTCAACGCCTCGCTGATCCTGGCGATCATGGTGCTGCCCTTCATCACCTCGATCTCGGTCGACGTGTTTAAGACCGTCCCGCCGGTGCTGAAGGAAGCGGCCTACGGGGTCGGCTGCACCACCTGGGAGGTCGTGCGCAGCGTCGTCATTCCCTACACCCGTGTCGGCGTCATCGGCGGCGTCATGCTGGCGCTGGGTCGTGCGCTCGGCGAAACGATGGCGGTGACCTTCATCATCGGCAACTCGTTCCGGATCTCATCGTCGATCTTCGCGCCGGGCACCACGATCTCGGCCGCCATTGCCTCTGAGTTCCAGGAGAGCGACGGCCTGCACCAGTCGAGCCTGATCCTGCTCGGCCTGCTGCTCTTCGTGCTCACCTTCTTCGTGCTGGCGAGCGCGCGCCTGATGCTCATGCGGCTCCAAGCAAAGGCGGGAAAATAAGCCATGTCCAGCGCAGATTCGCTCACCGCCGATACGCCGGTCAATCCGATCTATGCGCGCCGACGCCGCAGGGACATCGTGATCCGCGGCCTCTGCGTCGCCGCCGCGCTGTTCGGCGTCACCTGGCTGGCGCTGATCCTGTTCACGCTGTTCTATAACGGCCTCGCCGGCCTCAGCCTGCAAGTGTTTTCCGCCGACACCCCGCCGCCGGGCTCGAGCGAAGGCGGACTGCGCAATGCCATCGTCGGCTCTCTGATCATGACGGTCATCGGCGTCGGCATCGGCGCGCCGCTCGGCCTGTTCGCCGGCACCTATCTGGCCGAGTACGGCCGCAACGACCGCCTGACCTCGGTGATCCGCTTCATCAACGACATCCTGCTGTCGGCGCCCTCGATCATCATCGGCCTGTTCATCTATGGCGCTGTCGTGGTGCCGATGGGCGGCTTCTCGGCGCTCGCAGGCTCGCTGGCGCTGGCTGTCATTGTCATCCCCGTGGTGCTGCGCACCACCGAGGACATGCTGCTGCTGGTGCCCAACCCGCTGCGTGAGGCGGCCTCGGCGCTCGGCCTGCCGCGATCGCTGGTGATCCGGCGCATCGCCTATCGCGCGGCGCGCTCGGGCCTGATCACCGGCGTGCTGCTGGCCACCGCCCGCGTCGCCGGCGAGACCGCGCCCTTGCTGTTCACCGCGCTGTCGAACCAGTTCTGGAGCCTCAACCTCTCCAAGACGATGGCCAACCTGCCCGTCACCATCAACAACTTCGTCCAGAGCCCCTATGCCTATTGGAAGCAGCTGGCCTGGAGCGGAGCCCTTCTGATCACTCTGGCCGTGCTCGCCCTGAATGTCAGTGCACGCATTCTCGGCGCCGAGAGGAACGCAAAATGACCGACCTGTCCGTATCCGTCAGCCAGCCCAATCCCGCCGCGCTGAACGGCAAGGTTTTGCCGGAAGCCCCCGCCAAGGTGACCGCGCGCAACCTGAACTTCTATTACGGCGATCACCACGCGCTGAAGAACATCAACCTGTCGCTGGGGACCAACCGCGTCACCGCGTTCATCGGCCCGTCCGGCTGCGGCAAGTCGACCCTGCTGCGCATCTTCAACCGGATGTACGATCTCTACCCGGGCCAGCGCGCCGTTGGCCAGCTCATGCTGGACAACACCAACATCCTCGATCCCAAGCTCGACCTCAACCTGCTGCGGGCCCGGGTCGGCATGGTGTTCCAGAAGCCGACGCCGTTCCCGATGACGATCTACGAGAACATCGCCTTCGGCATCCGGCTGTATGAGAAGATCTCCAAGTCGGAGATGGACGACCGGGTCGAGAAGGCATTGCGCGGCGGCGCGTTGTGGAACGAGGTCAAGGACAAGCTCAACGCTTCGGGCCTGTCGCTGTCAGGCGGCCAGCAGCAGCGGCTGTGCATTGCGCGCACCGTGGCGGTCCGGCCGGAGGTGATCCTGTTCGACGAGCCGTGCTCGGCGCTCGATCCGATCTCGACCGCCAAGGTCGAGGAACTGATCCAGGAGCTCGCCGAAAACTATACGATCGCCATCGTGACGCATAACATGCAGCAGGCGGCCCGCGTCTCCGACAAGACCGCCTTCATGTATCTCGGCGAGCTCATCGAGTTCGACGACACCAGCAAGATCTTCACCTCGCCGAGCGATCGGCGGACCCAGGATTACATCACCGGCCGGTTCGGCTGACGCCGACGACATTGACTTCAGGAGATCATCATGGCCAGTGAACATACCGCCAAGGCGTTCGACAGCGATCTGCAGGATCTCACCCGGCTGGTGTCCGAGATGGGCGGCCTTGCGGAGCGGCTGATCGTCGATTCCGTCGATGCGCTGGTGCGGCGCGACATCGCGCTCGGCCAGAAGGTGGTCGCCACCGACGCCGAGGTCGACAAGCTGCAGCGCATCATCGAGGAGCGCGCCGTGCTCACCATCGCCCGGCGACAGCCGATGGCGGTCGATCTGCGTGAGATCGTCGGCGCGATGCGCGTGGCGACCGATCTGGAGCGCATCGGCGATCTCGCCAAGAACATCGGCAAGCGCGTCGCGGCGCTGGAGAGCGACTTCCATCCCCTCAAGCTGATCCGCGGGCTCGAGCACATGACCGACCTGGTGCAGTCGCAGGTCAAGACGGTGCTGGACGCCTATGCCGCGCACGACCTGCCGGCGGCGATGACGGTGTGGAAGGGCGACGAGGAGGTCGACGCCATCTGCACCTCGCTGTTCCGCGAACTCCTGACCTACATGATGGAGGATCCGCGCAACATCTCGTTCTGCATCCATCTGATGTTCTGCGCCAAGAACATCGAGCGCATCGGCGATCACGCGACCAACATCGCGGAGACCGTCTTCTATATGATCGAAGGCCAGCAGATCATGGACAAGCGCCCGAAGGGCGACATGACGAGCTTCGCATCGACGATCCCCGGCAACTGAGAGAGACGGTTCTGACATGGGCGCCCGAATTCTGGTGGTGGAGGACGAGGAGGCGCTGACGACGCTCCTGCGCTACAACCTCGAGGCCGAAGGCTACGAGGTCGAGACGGTGGCGCGCGGAGACGAGGCCGACACACGGCTGAAGGAGCGCGTTCCCGATCTCGTCGTGCTCGACTGGATGCTGCCGGGCCTGTCCGGCATCGAGCTGTGCCGCCGCCTGCGGGCGCGGTCCGAGACCCGGCAATTGCCGATCATCATGCTCACCGCGCGCGGCGAGGAGAGCGAGCGCGTGCGCGGCCTCGCGACCGGCGCCGACGACTACATCGTCAAGCCGTTCTCGGTGCCGGAGCTGCTGGCGCGCGTGAAGGGCCTGCTGCGGCGGGCGAGCCCGGAGCGGCTGGCGACCGTGCTGTCCTATGGCGACATCGAGCTCGACCGCGAGAAGCGCCGCGTGGCGCGCTCGGGACGGCCGATCGATCTCGGCCCGACCGAATACCGCCTGCTCGAGTTTTTCCTGGAGCATCCCGGCCGCGTGTTCAGCCGCGAGCAGCTGCTCGATAGCGTCTGGGGCCGCGACATCTATATCGACGAGCGCACGGTCGACGTCCATATCGGCCGCCTGCGCAAGCTGCTCAATCCGGGCCGCGAGCAGGACCCGATCCGCACCGTGCGCGGCGCCGGCTATGCGCTCGATGATCGCTTCGCCAAGAGCGAGCAGGTGTAAGGGGCGATCGGGCGTGAGGATGAAGCAGGTGTGAGGCGCGAGGGGGCCCGATTGAGGAGATCGCGGTCCGCTTTCCGCCACGCCGCCGCCGTCTTGATCGTGTCTGCTTCGTGGCCCGTCACGATGTTTCGGTCCCAGCGGACGCCCTTGATCAAGACCATCATCATATCTCTAGCCGTGCTGCTCGGCAGCGCGGCGGGCGCCGCGGCCGCCGAGCTCGAAGACGCGGTCGCCGCGGCGGGAAACGGACAGCACGCCGCGGCGATGCGCCGCCTGCTGCCGCTGGCCGCCAAGGGCGATGCGCGGGCGCAGTTCGACGTCGGCTTCATGGAGGCCTTCGGCTGGGGCCAACCGCGCAACCCCGCCGAGGCGCTGGCGTGGTATCGCAAGGCCGCCGATCAGGGCCTCGCCGTCGCCCAGCATTATCTCGGCATCGCCTATGTCAACGGCGAAGGTGTCGCGAGCAATTATGGCGAAGCCGGCCGCTGGTTCAGCCGCGCGGCAGCGCAGGGCTTCGCCCAGTCGCAATACATGCTGGGCCTGATGCTGCTGGACGGTCGCGGCGTGAAGCAGGACGTCGTGCAGGGCTACGCCTGGCTGGTGATGGCGGGTCGCAGCGGCGTGCGATCGGCCGGCCGCGACGTGCAGCGGGTCAAGCTGACCGAGCCGCAGCGCGTCCAGGCCCAGAGCGCCATTGCGGCCTGGCGGCCGAAGCCGGAATCGGCGGAGGCGGGCGTCGCCGCTCCGCGTCCGGAGCAACTGCTCGGGCTCGACCGCCACATCGGCGAGGTCGTCGATCCCACCTCGTGGCCGGCGTCGTCGATCGGCGTCGTCACCGTCGCGCAATACTCGACCGGCGGCTGGTGCACCGGCACGCTGGTCGCGCCGCGCGTCGTGCTCACCGCGGCGCATTGCGTGTTCAACGGCGTCGCGCAGGTCAGCCCCGGCAATGTCCGCTTCCTGGCCGGCATGAACAGGGGCACGCCGGCGGCATCGTCGGTCGCCGACAAGCTGATCGTGGCGCCGGACTTCGTCCCGACCCGGCACGACAGATGGTCGCTCGACCGCTCGCCCGCCGATTGGGCGCTGATCGTGCTGAAGGATGCGCTGCCCTCGAAGCCGGTCGCGGTCAAGGCGCTGACGCGGGAGGAACTGCAGGCTGCGACATCAGCCGGAACCATCTCCGAGATCGGCTACGGCCAGGAGCGCCGCTATTCGCCGACCGGCCAGCGCAATTGCAGCGCCGGCATGACCAGCGATGCCCGGCTGCTGACGGTGCATTGCCTCGCCAATTTCGGCTATTCAGGCTCCCCCATCATGGCCGAAGTCGGCGGGCAGCCGGTCGTGGTCGGCATCTTCTCGGCGTTCCACGAGGAGACCCGGCTGATGTTCGCTGCTCCCGCGAGCCAGTTCGAAGCGGTCGTGCGGCGCGAGATCGCGGCGCAGAGTGCCTCGTCGGGCTGAAGGAGGAGGGGACGAGAGAGGTCCCGCCGCTGGTCATGATCTGTGCGTGACTGGATAGCGGGTTGCCAAGCGAGCGGGCGAACCGCGAACTGCAGCCGATTTTTCCTGCAGCTTTCGCCTGCCGCGGGGCCTTACCGAACTGGCCTGGCTCTTGCTATGGTCCGAGTATGACGATTGTTCCAATTGATCATCCTCGTGCCCCACGGCTGCTGTGGTGGCGGTCGCAGCCCGGCCGCAACGTTGCGCTGGTCGGCGGTCTGGTCGCCGCCAACGCGCTGGCCTGGGTCTGGGCGTTCGCGCTCTACGCCGACCGGCCCGCCATCGTCGGCACCGCGCTGCTGGCCTGGCTGCTCGGACTGCGCCATGCGGTCGATGCGGATCACATCGCGGCCATCGACAACGTAGTGCGGAAGCTGGTGCAGGACGGCAGCGCGCCGCGCGCCGCCGGCCTCTATTTTGCGCTCGGCCATTCCAGCGTCGTCGTGATCGCCACCATCGTAGTGAGCCTGGTGGCCGGCTCAGATCTGTTGAGTGAGGACAGCGCCATCCGCGCGATCGGCGGCACCATCGGCACCTCGGTCTCCGCAGGCTTCCTGCTGCTGATCGCCTTCGCGAATCTGGTGCTGTTCGTGAACCTCTGGCGCCGCCCGTCCCACCCGCATTCCGACATCGATGCCGCAGGTAGCGCCGGGCGGGGCCTGCTCATTCGTCTGCTGCGGCCGGTGCTCCGCCTCGTGTCTCGCGCCTGGCACATGTACCCGCTCGGTTTCCTGTTCGGCCTGGGCTTCGACACCGCCAGCGAAATCGGGCTGCTCAGCCTGTCGGCGACCGAGGCAGCGCGCGGCGCGAGCCTGGCGCATGTGCTGGTATTCCCGGCGCTGTTCGCGGCGGCGATGGCCACCGTCGACACCGCCGACAGCATGCTGATGGCCGGCGCCTATCGCTGGGCGTTCACGGATCCCGCGCGCAAGCGGCGCTACAATCTGGTCATCACCGGCGCCTCTGTCGCGATCGCGCTGGTGATCGGCGGCGTCGAGGCCGTCGCGCTGCTGACGCCCCGGCTTGGCTTCACCGGCGGATGGACCGAGGTCGTCACTGCGCTGGGCGATGATCTCGCCAACCTCGGGATCGTCGCCATCGGACTGTTCGGCCTGATCTGGGCGGGTGCCATGCTGCTTGGCCGCCGTCCGGGCGGTTCCGAGGATGCGCCGGGTGAGGAGCTTGCCAGCGTTCGCGCCGGGGCGCTAAACCCGAGGGCGAAATAGGATCGAGCGCGCGGGTACGAATGATGGCCGGCTCGGACGAAATGACCAGGATGCTGTGGCTGCAGGGCGCGAGCTGCGGCGGCTGCACGATGTCGATCCTGGAAAGCGGTGCGTCCGGCTGGTTCGATGAGCTGCGCCAGTCCGGCATTGACCTCATCTGGCATCCCTCCGTCAGCGAGCAGACCGGAGACGAGGTCGTGGAGCTGCTGGAGGCGATCCGCGACGGTCGCGAGCGGCTCGATCTGCTGGTGCTCGAAGGCTCGGTGGCGCGCGGACCTGGTCAGACCGGCCGCTTCAACATGCTCGCCGGCACCAACCGCTCGATCTATCACTGGCTGCTCGATCTGGCGCCGCTGGCCGACTACGTCGTCGCCGTCGGCAGCTGCGCGGCCTATGGCGGCATTCCTGCTGCCGGCATCAACCCGACCGACGCGGTCGGATTGCAGTTCGAGGGCAGTGACATCGGCGGCGCGCTCGGCGCGGGATTCCGCTCGAAACGCGGGCTGCCGGTGATCAACGTCGCAGGCTGCGCGCCGCATCCGGGCTGGATGATGGAAAGCCTGCTGGCGCTCACCTCGGGCGATCTGACGGCAGACGGCCTCGACGCAGTGGGACGTCCGACCTTCATCGCCAATCACTTGGCTCATCACGGCTGCTCGCGCAACGAGTTCTACGAGTTCAAGGCGAGCGCTGAGACGATGTCCGAGCGCGGCTGCCTGATGGAGCATCTCGGCTGCCGGGCGACGCAGGCGGTCGGCGATTGCAATCAGCGCTCCTGGAATGGCGGCGGCTCCTGCACCAAGGGCGGGTACGCCTGCATCGCCTGCACCTCGCCGGGCTTCGAGAGCACGCAGAACTATCTGGAGACGGCGAAGCTCGCCGGCATTCCCGTAGGCCTTCCGACCGACATGCCGAAAGCCTGGTTCGTGGCGCTCGCCGCGCTGTCGAAATCGGCCACGCCGCGCCGCGTGCGGGTCAATGCGACGGCGGATCACGTCGTGGTGCCGCCGGGCCGGCCCAGTGACAAGCGCCGTCCATGACGCGGATCACGGTCGGGCCGTTCAATCGTGTCGAAGGCGACCTCGAGGTCAGGCTCGATATCGAGAGCGGCCGCGTCACCAGGGCGGAAGTGACGGCGCCGCTCTATCGCGGCTTCGAGCAGATCCTGGAGGGGCGGCCGCCGCTGGACGCGCTGGTGATCGCACCGCGAATCTGCGGCATCTGCTCGGTGTCGCAATCGATCGCCGCCGCCGCCGCGTTGCGCCAGGCCATGGGCATTGCGGCAGCGCCAAACGGCATCCTCGCGGCCAACATCGCCCATGCGGCCGAGAACGCGGCGGACCATCTGACGCATTTCTACATCTTCTTCATGCCGGACTTCGCCCGCGACGCCTACGTCGCGCACGCTTGGCATTCGGCTGCGGCCGAGCGTTTCGCGGCGACGAAGGGCAGCGCGGCTCGCGAAGCGTTGCCGGCGCGCGCGCGGCTGCTCGAGATCATGGGCCTGATCGCCGGCAAATGGCCGCACAGTCTCGCCTTCCAGCCGGGCGGGACGACGCGCGCGATCGAGCTCGGCGAGCGCGTGCGCCTCAACGCGATCGCGGCGTCGTTTCGCGGTTTTCTTGAACGCGCCGTGTTTGCCGACAGGTTGGAGAATGTGCTCGCCTTGTCGACGTCGGACGAGCTCGACCGTTGGCGCGAGGGCCGCGCCGGCGACTTCGCGCATTTCCTGCGCATCGCCGACGCGCTCGATCTGGCGCATCTTGGCCCGGGCTCCAGCCTGCTGATGAGTTTCGGCGCTTATCACGAATCTGACAGTGCGCACTTCCGGGCCGGGCTTCGCACCCGCGATGGAACGATCGAAGCGCTGCCGTCGAATCGGATCACGGAGGACGTGTCGCACGCCTGGATGCGTGCGACCTCGCTCGATCCGGCCGAGAGCCGGACCGAGCCCGACGCCGACAAGCCCGACGCCTATAGTTGGTGCAAGGCGCCGCGGCTTGCGGGAGAACCGGTCGAGGTCGGCGCTCTCGCAAGGCAGGCCATCGACGGTCAGCCGTTGATCTCCGCGCTGCTCGCGGGCGGTCGCAGCAATGTCCGCAATCGTGTCATCGCCCGGCTGATCGAGACCGCGCGCCTCGCGCTGGCGATCGAGCATTGGATCAAGGCACTGCGTCTCAACGAGCCGTTCTGCGACAACAGCGCCAGTACGGCCGACGGCAATTTCGTCGGGCTCGTGGAAGCTGCGCGCGGCAGCCTGGGCCACTGGCTCGCGGTGCGCTCCGGCCGCATCGAGCGCTATCAGATCATCGCGCCGACCAGCTGGAATTTCTCTCCGCGCGACGCGGATGGGATAGCCGGTCCGCTCGAACAGGCGCTGGTCGGCACCGAGGTCGGCGATGCCGGCGCTCGTGCGGTCGGCATCCAGCACGTCGTGCGGTCGTTCGATCCGTGCATGGTCTGCACGGCGCATTGAGCGCGCTGCACACAGGTAGGCAGCAAGCGGAAACAAGCTTGTCGGTGCAAAGCGCGTGATTTCCGATTATCGCGCGCGATCCGCTGTCGAAGCCTTAGCCGCTGCGGCCTCACTGCTTCAAGCATCTGGAATCATTATGATTCAAATCCAGGGATGATGCTGGCCCGCATCTTGCTGTCCTTCTCGCCAGAACGCGATCACACGATCGCCAACGCGATATCAGGGGGAGGACTCATGGGCGCGGCAACGGAAACTTTTTACAGCGTCATCCGGCGTCAGGGCATCACGCGGCGCAGCTTTCACAAATTCTGCAGCCTGACGGCGACGAGCCTCGGGCTCGGGCCGGTCGCGGCGAGCCGCATCGCCAATGCGCTGGAGACCAAGCCGCGCACGCCGGTCATCTGGATGCACGGGCTCGAATGCACCTGCTGCTCGGAGAGCTTCATCCGTTCGGCGCATCCGCTGGTGAAGGATGCCGTGTTGTCGATGATCTCGCTCGACTATGACGACACGATCATGGCGGCGGCCGGCCACCAGGCCGAGGCGATCCTCGAGGAGACGCGCGCGAAGTACAAGGGACAGTACATTCTCGCGGTCGAGGGCAATCCGCCGCTGAACGAAGGCGGCATGTTCTGCATCGACGGCGGCAAGCCGTTCGTCGAGAAGCTGAAGATGATGGCCGAGGACGCGATGGCGATCATCGCCTGGGGCGCTTGCGCCTCCTGGGGCTGCGTGCAGGCGGCGAAGCCGAATCCGACGCAGGCGACGCCGATCGACAAGGTCATCACCAACAAGCCGATCATCAAGGTGCCGGGCTGCCCGCCGATCGCCGAGGTCATGACCGGCGTCGTCACCTTCATCACTACCTTCGGCAAGCTGCCAGAGCTCGACCGCCAGGGCCGGCCGAAGATGTTCTACTCACAGCGCATCCACGACAAGTGCTATCGCCGGCCGCATTTCGACGCCGGCCAGTTCGTCGAGGAGTGGGACGACGAGGCGGCGCGCAAGGGCTACTGCCTCTACAAGATGGGCTGCAAGGGCCCCACCACCTACAACGCCTGCTCGACGGTGCGATGGAATGGCGGCGTATCGTTCCCGATCCAGTCGGGTCATGGCTGCATCGGCTGCTCGGAGGACGGCTTCTGGGACAAGGGCTCGTTCTACGACCGCCTCACCAACATCAAGCAGTTCGGCATCGAGCACAACGCCGACCAGGTCGGCATGGTGGCCGCGGGCACGGTAGGTGCGGCGGTCGCAGCGCATGCGGCGGTCACGGCGGTCAAGCGTCTCGCGACCAAACGCGACGACGCCAAGGAAAACGCCAAGCAAGATCATTGATCGAATTCAGGACAGGCAACGATGGGCATCCAGACTCCCAACGGCTTCAATCTCGACAATTCCGGCAAGCGCATCGTCGTCGATCCGGTCACCCGCATCGAGGGACATATGCGGGTCGAGGTCAACGTCGATTCCGACAACGTGATCCGCAATGCGGTCTCCACCGGCACGATGTGGCGCGGTATCGAGGTGATCCTCAGGAACCGCGATCCGCGCGACGCCTGGGCCTTCACCGAGCGGATCTGCGGCGTCTGCACCGGAACGCACGCGCTCACATCGGTGCGCGCGGTCGAGAACGCCCTCGGCATCACCATTCCGGAGAATGCCAACTCCATTCGTAACCTCATGCAGCTTGCGCTGCAGGTGCACGACCACGTCGTGCACTTCTATCATCTGCACGCATTGGACTGGGTCGACGTGGTCTCGGCGCTCTCGGCCGATCCAAAGGCGACGTCGACCTTGGCGCAGTCGATCTCGAGCTGGCCGCTGTCGTCGCCCGGCTATTTCAGGGACCTGCAGACCCGTCTCAAGAAGTTCGTCGAGTCCGGCCAGCTCGGTCCGTTCAAGAACGGCTATTGGGGCAGCAAGGCCTACAAGCTGCCGCCTGAGGCCAATCTGATGGCCGTGGCACACTATCTGGAGGCACTCGATTTCCAGAAGGAGATCGTCAAGATCCACACCATCTTCGGCGGCAAGAATCCACATCCGAACTGGCTGGTGGGCGGCGTGCCGTGTCCGATCAACATCGACGGCACCGGCGCGGTCGGCGCCATCAACATCGAGCGGCTGAATCTCGTCTCGTCGATCATCGATCGCCTGATCGAGTTCAACGAGCTGGTCTATCTTCCCGACGTGGCCGCGATCGGCTCGTTCTACAAGGACTGGCTCTACGGCGGCGGCCTGTCCGGCAAGAGCGTGCTCGCCTATGGCGACGTGCCCGAGCATGCCAACGACTACTCGGCCAAGAGCCTGAAGCTGCCGCGCGGTGCGATCATCAACGGCAATCTGTCGGAGGTGTTTCCGGTCGATCATGCCAATCCGGACGAGATCCAGGAGTTCGTGGTTCACTCCTGGTACAAATATCCCGACGAGACCAAGGGGCTGCATCCCTGGGACGGCATCACCGAGCCGAACTACGTGCTTGGCCCCAACGCGAAGGGCACCAAGACCGACATCAAGGAGCTCGACGAGGGCGGCAAATATTCCTGGATCAAGGCGCCGCGTTGGCGCGGCCACGCCATGGAGGTCGGGCCGCTCGCACGCTGGGTCGTCGGCTATGCGCAGAACAAGGCGGAGTTCAAGGACCCGGTCGACAAGTTCCTGAAGGATCTCGACCTGCCTCTGACGGCGCTGTTCTCGACGCTCGGCCGCACCGCGGCACGTGCGCTGGAATCGGTCTGGGCCGGACGGCAGATGCGCTACTTCCAGGACAAGCTGATCGCCAACATCAAGGCCGGCGACAGCTCGACGGCGAATGTCGACAAATGGAAGCCGGAGAGCTGGCCGAAGGAGGCCAAGGGCGTCGGCTTCACCGAGGCGCCGCGCGGCGCGCTCGCGCACTGGATCAAGATCAAGGATACCAAGATCGACAATTACCAGTGCGTTGTGCCGACGACCTGGAACGGCTCGCCGAGGGATCCCAAGGGCAACATCGGCGCCTTCGAGGCGTCGCTGATGAACACCCCGATGGCCAATCCCGAGCAGCCGCTGGAGATCCTGCGCACGATCCATTCCTTCGATCCGTGCCTGGCCTGCTCGACGCACGTCATGAGTCCGGATGGCCAGGAGCTGGCCGAGGTCAAGGTCAGGTAGTACGGGGAGCAGGGTCATGATGGATGCAGTTGCACGCCCGCCCGAGTCGGGGACGGACATCGCCGCGATCGCAGCCGACGCCGCCGGCGAGCATGCGGTCGGCCGGCCCACGGTCTATGTCTACGAAGCGCCCGTGCGCATCTGCCACTGGGTCAACGCGTTCGCGATCATCGTTCTGATGATCACCGGCTATCTGATCGGATCACCGCTGCCGACGGTGTCGGGGGAGGCGTCGGCGAATTTCGTGATGGGCTACATCCGCTTTGCCCATTTCGCGGCCGGACAGGTGCTGGCGGTGTTCTTCCTCGCCCGCATCTTCTGGGCTTTCGTCGGCAACCACCACTCCCGGCAGATCTTCTACATTCCGGTGCATCGCAAGCAATTCTGGAAGGAGGTGCTGCACGAGATCCGCTGGTACGCGTTCCTGGAGCGTGAGCCGAAGATGTATGTCGGCCACAATCCGCTGGCGCAGACGGCGATGTTCACCGGCTTCACGCTGTTCGTGACCTTCATGATCGTCACCGGCTTTGCGCTCTATTCGGAAGGCACCGGGATCGACAGCTGGCAGCACAAGCTGTTCGGCTGGGTATTCGCGATCTGGCCGAACAGCCAGGACGTCCATACCTGGCATCATCTCGGGATGTGGGCGCTGGTCACCTTCGTGATGGTGCACGTCTATGCCGCCATTCGCGAAGACATCATGTCGCGCCAGAGCATCATCTCCTCGATGATCTCGGGCGAGCGGCAGTTCCGCGACTGACAGGAGGGCCGGCATGGTCGATGAGCGCGGGCGCGACCGCATTCTGGTGCTCGGGATCGGCAACATTCTCTGGGCTGACGAAGGCTTCGGTGTGCGGGTGGTGGAGGAATTCCACCGCCGCTTCACCGTGCCCGACAACGTCACGATCCTCGATGGCGGCACGCAGGGGCTCTACCTCGTCAACTATGTCGAGGAAGCCGATAGTCTGATCGTGTTCGACGCCATCGACTACGGCCTCGTGCCGGGCGAGCTCAAGCTCGTCCGGGACGACGAGGTGCCGCGCTTCACCGGCGCCAAGAAGATGAGCCTGCACCAGACGGGCTTCCAGGAAGTGCTGAGCGCGGCCGACCTGCTCGGCCGTTATCCGCAACGGCTTGCGCTGATCGGCTGCCAGCCGCTCGACCTCGAGGATTGGGGCGGGCCGCTGACCGCGCCTGTCCTCGCGCAGATCGGGCCGTCGATCGAGCTGGCCTGCGCCCTGCTGGCGGAATGGGGCGCACCCGCCGTGCCGCGGCGTGAACCGCTCGCCGGCGACGAACGCCTGCTTGCGAACGACATCGACCATCACAGCTACGAGCTGCGGGCGCGCCCGGCCGAGTGACCGCGCCGCGAGGAAATCCGCCATGTGTCTTGGCCTGCCGATGACAATCCTCGAGACCGATGGCGTCTCGGCACTGTGCAGCTTCGACGGCGAGGAGCGCCGCGTCTCGGTGCTGTTGCTGTCGAACCCGCCGGTGGGGGCCAAGGTGCTCGTCTATATCGACAACGCCGTTCGCCTGCTCGATGACGAAGAAGCGCGGCTGATCGGTGAGGCGCTGCGCGGCCTGCAGGCGGCCGTGAACGGCGAGAATTGCGATGACTTCTTCGCGGATCTGATCGGGCGCGAGCCGGAGCTGCCGGAGCATTTGCGGTAGCGGCGTGATGCCCTCGGGCAGCGCCGGATTGCTGATAACAGAATTTCCATAGATGAAGTAAGTTTGCAGGCTTTGTCTGGAAAGCACCTTTCCGATTTCTTGCGCAATCCTTAGTTGCAATAAAAACCGAATATGTTTCAATGTCTTGGATGCTACCGGCCCCGCGTGGGTGTCTGGCACGTCGATTGCTGATCATGGGGAATATGGCAACGATAACTGGTCAGGGAGAAACACCGATGGAAATGCAGCAGCGTGATCCCGCGCGCGCGCGAGGCGGGTTGCCGGAGGTCGATGCCGGCACCGTCGATGCCTTTCTCGCCGAGGCTGATTGCGCCGGGCTTGTCGCCGTGCTGCTGTCGGCCGGGGATCCCGCGCGATTTCCGGAGGCGCTGGACGTGGCCATCGTGCTGCCGGAGCTGATCACGGCGTTTCAGGGCCGGCTGCGTGGCGCGATCATCGCGCGCGACGCGGAGGCCGAGCTCGGGGCGCGATTTGGCGTGCGCGTGCAGCCGAGCCTGATCCTGTGCCGCGGCGCGGAGACGCTTGGCCTGATCGCCAAGATCCAGGACTGGTCTGTCTATGTCGACCGCATCTCGCGGCTGATCGACCGGCCGCAGGGCGCGACGGCGGCGGTCGTCGCCAGCATCGTCCCAGTCCATCAGCCTGCGGGAGTCGAGCGATGAAGCCGGGATTCTGGATCGCGCCTGAAGGAGCCGAGGAGCCGGTCAACATCTTTCCGATCGGCGAAGAGGCGCTCGATACCTCCCACAAGGGGCTGACCGCTTCCGGAGCGCTGGCCAAGCTGGCCTCGCTCGACTCGGAGGCGCTGGCGCGGAGCTGCCCGCGCGCGGTCGAATTGCTGTCGACGATTGCATCCGCCATCGCGGCGCAGACTGCCGGCGCACCGACGCAATTATTCCGTCTCGAAGGCCTCAACGATCTCGAGCGGCGGCTGATCGACGACGTGCTGGGCGAGGGCGAGGTCGCGGGCGTCGTGGCTCTTCCCGACGGGACGCTGGCTCAAATCCAGGAATCGGTGCTCGCCGGCATCTGGCGGGTGCGGCTGGAAGCGGATGAGCGCCACGACTACATCGAGGTTGGCGCCGTGCCGGAGATCGTGTCGCGCGCCGCCGCCGATCTGACCGCAAGTGACATCGTGATCGGCCCTGTGCCCGAGGGCACGATGAACGCGCTGCCGGTGCTCGCCGAGATCCGCGAGCGCGCGCTGTCCTGGCGACCGGGCCAGCGCTCGCAGACCATCAACTTCACGCTGCTGCCGATGAGCCCGGCCGACATGAGTTTCCTGCAGCAGACGCTCGGCAACGGCCCGATCCAGTTGATGTCGCGCGGCTACGGCACCTGCCGCGTGCTCGCGACCGGCATCCGCCATGTCTGGTCGGTGCAGTTCTTCAACGCCATGGATACGATCATTCTCGACACCCTCGAAGTCGGCGGCGTGCCGGTGGTCGCGCTCGCCGCGGCTGAGGATTTCGAGGATTCGGCCGAGCGCCTGACCCAGATCATCGAGGCCTATTTCACATGAGCGGCGGCTTCGAGAATTTCGGTGTCCGCAGCGATCTCGCTGATGACGTGTTGCTGGAGTGCGGCATCTGCTGGACGCGCTACGATCCGGCCGAAGGTGACGGCGTCGCGCAGATTCCGCCGGGGACGCCGTTCGCGGCGCTGCCGGACGACTGGCATTGCCCGAACTGCGATGCGCCGAAAGCCAAGTTCATGGTGGTCGAGCCATGAGCGCTGAGGCGGCCGGGCAGGGCACGTCTGACGTCACGCCGGTCGCGTGGGGCGAGCGTCTCGCCGGCTTCTATCGCGAGATCGGCGCGCGTGCGATGCGCGATCTGCCGATCTATCACGACGCGCTCGACGTCGAGGCGATTGGATTTTCGGTTGTCGAGGGCCGCATCCTCGGCATCGTCGTCACGCCGTGGTTCATGAACGTGGTCACTCCGGCCGCCCAGGGCTCCGCGGGATCCGTCGTCAAGATCGTGCTTCCGGCCGGCTCGTTCGAGTTCACGATCGGCGATATCGCCGGGATCGGGCGGATCGCGAGCTGCTCGCTGTTCTCGCCGATGTTCCAGTTCGACGACATGGTCGCGGCGCGTGCGGCGGCTGAGGCCGCTCTGGCCGCGCTGATGACGGCGCCGGAGGATGACCTGTCGTCCGAACGCGCTGCGAAGGCGTCGAGCACGATCGATCGCCGGGCGTTCCTGCGTGGGACCCTTTCCGAGGGCCGCGCATGACCCTCACGTTCCGCAACCGCATCGACGTCACGCTGTCGGTCGCTGATCAGCTGATCGTCGGCGTCGACATTCAGCCGCGCACGCGGCCGCCGCTGGAACGGCTGTTCGCCGGCAAGCCGGCCGAGATGCTGCTTGCGGCCCTGCCGCGGCTGTTCTCGCTGTGCGCCGGTGCACACCAGGTCGCGCTGCTCTCGGCGCTGGAGGCGGCCCGCGGCGAGCAGGCTGCGCCGTCGACGCGCCATCGTCGGATCCAGGCCGTGCTGGCGGAACGGTTCGCCGAACTCATGCGCGGTCTGCTGATTGCTTCAATGGCGGACAATCGCAGTGTCGCGCAGCCGGTGCAACGGCTGTTGCAGGCGATCGCCTCGCTGCAGACGCCTTCCGACGCTGATGCCCCGCAGCAATCTCGCGCTGCAACCTTGTCTCAAATCAAGATGGGCATGGTGGCTCTGGGCATAGGCTGGCCAGCGGAGCCGGTTCTGCCGGGAACTCCGCTTGCATCGATGATGGACGCGGCCCGGAAGGCCGCCGATGATGGAGGATGGAGCCACATGCCGGCCGAGCACGACATCCTGTCGGCCGCCGATGATGGCGCCATCGTCACGCGATTGATCGACGTGGGATCTGCCTTTGCTGAGGCTCCCGAACTTGACGGCCGCGTTCCGGAGACCGGAGTCTGGGCCCGCTATGCGGAGCGCCATCAGTTGGCATCAGCCGGCCCCGTCGAACGCCTCTCAGCCAAGATCGCTGAGATTGCCGAGCTGCTCCGCTTGATCGAGGCGGGTGAGGCGGAGGCCGCCGCGGCCGACCCGCATGCCGTCGCAAGCTACGGGCTTGGCCCGCGGCGCGGCGCCGCCGCGGTCGAATGCGCGCGCGGCCGGCTGCATCACGCGATCGAGCTGGATGCGCACGGCACGGTCTCGCGTTTCGAGTATCTGGCGCCGACGGAATGGAACTTTCACCCGCGCGGTCCTGTCGTGAGGAGCCTCACGGGAGTTGCGCTGCGCGGCACCGTCGATCGCCACGCCGTCCATACGATGGTCGGATCGTTCGATCCCTGCGTCGGCTATCACCTGGCGTTCCGGGGGATGGCCGATGCATGAAATGGCGCTGTGCGAAGGCATCGTCGAGATCGTCGAGCAGGAGGCACGCAAGGGCGCCTTCTCCACGGTGAAGACCGTATGGTTGGAGATCGGTGCGCTCAGCCATGTCGCGCCGGAGGCGCTGCGATTCTGTTTCGAGGCGGTGACCGCGAAGACCCTGTTGCAGGGGGCAGCGCTCGAGATCATCGAACAGCCGGGCACGGCATGGTGCCTGGGCTGCTCGCGCAGCGTCGAGATCAGCCAACGCTATCAGCCTTGTCCGGTCTGCGGCAGTCATCAGCTGCAGGTCACGGGCGGTGAGGACATGCGGGTCAAGGAGCTGGAGGTCGAGTAATGTGCACGGTGTGTGGCTGCAGTGACGGCAAGTCCTCCATCGAGACGGGTGATCATGATCACGATCACGGCGAGCATCATCATGCTCATGGACATGATCACAGCCATGATCAGTCCGGACATCATCACCATTACGGCCATCATGATCACGAGCATGGTCACCATCACGATGATCACCATCATGATCACGGTCGCGCGCATGATCATCATCATGATCATGCTGCCGACCACGTCGACTGTTCGGCCAATCCGGCCGGACAGGAGGTTGCCGGTCTCTCCAGCGGGCGCATCATCCAGATCGAACGCGACATTCTCGGCAAGAACAACCGGCTCGCGGCAGAAAACCGCGCGCGCTTCGCCGCGCATGACGTGCTGGCATTCAATTTCGTCTCCAGCCCAGGCGCCGGCAAGACATCGCTGCTGGTCCGCGCCGTCTCTGATCTCAAGCAGAGCCGGCCCGTCGCGGTGATCGAGGGCGACCAGCAGACGTCCAACGATGCCGAGCGCATCCGCGCCACCGGCGTGCCGGCGATCCAGATCAACACCGGCAAGGGCTGTCATCTCGACGCGGCCATGGTCGGCGAAGCCTTTGGCCGGCTGCCGTCATCGCGCGGCGGGCTGCTGTTCATCGAGAATGTCGGCAACTTGGTCTGTCCGGCCGCCTTCGATCTCGGCGAAGCTTGCAAGATCGTCGTGTTCTCGACCACCGAGGGCGAAGACAAGCCGCTCAAATATCCCGACATGTTCGCGGCATCATCGCTGATGCTGATCAACAAGATCGATCTGGCGCCGGTGCTCGATTTCGATCTTGCGCAGACGATCGAATATGCCCGCCGCGTCAATCCGAAGATCGAGGTGCTGACGATCTCCGCGAAGACAGGCGAGGGCCTTTCTGCGTTCTACGCCTGGATCAGGAAGCAGTCTGAGCGGATGCGGGCGAGCGCAGCGAACGCGGTGCGGGGATGAGCACGCCCGGCCGGACATCGGCGGCGAACCATGCGCGCCTCAGGCTCCGCGTCCGCGGCGCCGTGCAGGGCGTCGGCTTTCGTCCCTATGTCCACGGCCTGGCCACGCGCCATCGGCTCGGCGGCTTCGTCGCCAATGACGCTGATGGCGTGCTGATCGAGGTCGAGGGCGACGAGGTCGCTGACTTCGTCGCGGCGCTGCCGCGGCAGGCGCCGCCGCTGGCCCGCATCGACGACATCGCCGTCGAGCCGATCGTGGCCGATTGCAGCACGGGCTTCCGGATCGCCCAGAGCACGGGCGGGCGCGTCACGACGCGGATCGTGCCCGACGCCGCCACCTGTGACGCGTGCCTGGCCGAGCTGTTCGATCGCAATAGCCGCTTCCATCTCTATCCCTTCGTCAACTGCACCCATTGCGGCCCGCGCTTCACCATCGCCGAGCGCCTGCCTTACGATCGCGCGTCCACTTCGATGAAGCGCTTTCCGATGTGCGAGGCGTGCCGGTCCGACTACGAAGATCCCGCCGGGCGCCGCTTTCATGCCGAAGCGATCTCTTGTCCGCGCTGCGGTCCGCAGCTCAGCCATGGCATCGATGATATCGCAGCCGTGCTCGCGAATGGCAGGATCGTGGCCATCAAGGGTCTCGGTGGCTATCAGCTGCTGTGCGACGCCCGGGATGAGCAGGCCGTCCAGCGGCTGCGCGCGCGCAAGCAGCGCGATGGCAAGCCGTTCGCCGTGATGCTCGCTACGGTCGACGCTGCAACCGAGATTGCCGAGATTGATGCGCCTGCGCGCGCGCTGCTGGAGCAGGTGGCGCGACCGATCGTGCTGCTGCGCTCGCGCCAACGTGTCGCGTCCTCGGTCGCACCGGGCCTTTCGAAGATCGGAGTGTTGCTGCCGCTCGCACCGCTGCATCATCTGATCTTCCATGCGCTGGAGGCGCGCCGGCCGGCCGCTGATGGACCATGGGCGGTGGTCTGCACCAGCGCCAATCCAAGTGGCGAGCCGCTGCTGACCGACAATGACGAGGCGCGCGCGGACCTCGCCGACATTGCGGATCTGATCGTCACCCACGATCGCGACATCGTCATCCGCGCCGACGATTCCGTGCTTGCTGTCGTGGCCGGCGTTCCCCGCTTCGTCAGGCGCGCGCGCGGCTATGTTCCGGAGCCGATCCGGCTCGCGCGCGCCATGCCGCCGGTGCTCGCGGTCGGCGCTCAGCTGAAGGCGACGGTGACGGTGACGCGCGGCGACGAGGCATTCGTGTCGCAGCATCTCGGCGATCTCGACACCGGGCCTGCGATCCGCTTCTTCGAGGAGACGATCGCGCATCTCACCTCCATCCTGGACGTCGAGCCGGTCGCGATCGCGCATGACCTGCACCCGGACATGGCGTCGACGCGGTTCGCGCTGGCACACGGTCTGCCGACGCTGCCGGTGCAGCATCACCATGCGCATGCGGCCTCGGTCATGGCCGAGCATGGCGTGACCAGCCCCGCCCTCGCGCTGGTGCTGGATGGCTATGGCTATGGCAGCGATGGCGGCGCCTGGGGCGGTGAGTTGCTGTCGTGCGACGGAGCGGGCTTCCAGCGCCTCGGCCATCTCGCTCTATTGAAGATGCCGGGCGGCGACCGGGCCGCACGGGAGCCGTGGCGGATGGCGGCTTCCGTGCTGCACGATATTGGTCGCGGTGACGAAATCGGGTGGCGTTTTGCGACCCAGCCGCAGGCGCGAAACATGCCGATGCTGCTGGATCGTGCCGATGCCGCGGTTACCAGCAGTGCCGGCCGGTTGTTCGATGCCGTGGCCGGCCTGCTCGGTGTCAACACGGTGCAGAGCTACGAAGGCGAGGCGGCGATGAAGCTGGAGGCGCTGGTGCGGGAACCGGCGACGCTGGAGCGCGGCTGGACCATTGCCGATGGCGTGCTGTCGCTGCGGCCGCTGCTCGCGCATCTGATCGCGGGTGATCCCGGCGCCGTCGAAGCGGCGGGGCTGTTTCACGGCACGTTGGCCGAAGCCTGCGTCGACTGGATCACGAGCGCGTCGCGCGCGACCGGCATCGGCACGATCGTGCTGAGCGGCGGCTGCTTCCTCAATGCGCATCTGGCCGAACAGATCGTGCGCGGCTGCCGTTCCGCAGGCCTCGACCCGCTGCTGCCGCGCCGGCTGCCGCCCAATGATGGCGGCCTCAGCCTCGGGCAGGCCTGGGTGGCGGGTCTGCATCTCACGCAAAACAATATGGTGTCTGGAGGGACCGTCTGATGTGCCTGGCCATTCCTGCCGAGGTGATCAAGCTCTTGCCTGACGACATGGCGATCGTCTCGATCGACGGCGTCAGCAAGGAGGTCTCGATCGCGCTGATCGAGGAGATCGCCGTCGGCGACTACGTCATTCTTCATGTCGGCCATGCGCTGGCCAGGATCGATCCGGAGGAGGCGCGCGAGACGCTCGACCTGCTCCGGCAGATGGGCGAGGTTGTGGCGGAGGTCAGACCATGAAATATGCCGACGAGTTTCGCGACAAGGAACTGGCGACCGGGCTTGCGCGCGCCATCCGCGCCAAGGCCGATCCGGCGCGCGCCTATCGCTTCATGGAGTTCTGCGGCGGCCACACCCATGCGATCGCGCGCTACGGCCTCGAGGACATGTTGCCGGACAATGTGCGCATGATCCACGGCCCGGGATGTCCGGTCTGCGTGCTGCCGGCCGGGCGCATCGACATGGCGATCGCGCTCGCCGAACGCCCCGAGGTCATCCTCTGCGTCTATGGCGACCTGATGCGCGTGCCGGGCTCGCGCGGGTCCTCGCTGCTCAAGGCGAAAGCGCGCGGCGCCGACATCCGCATGATATACTCGACGCTGGATGCGATCGCGCTGGCCGAGCAGAATCCTGGTCGCGAGGTGGTGTTCTTCGCCATCGGCTTCGAGACGACGACGCCGCCGACCGCCGTGATGATCCGGGCCGCCGAGAAGAAGCAATTGTCGAACTTCACGGTGTTCTGCAACCACGTGCTGACCCCGCCGGCGATGCGCGCGATCCTCGACAGCGACACGCCGATCGAGATCGACGGCTTCGTCGGACCGGCGCATGTCTCGACCGTGATCGGTACCGAGCCCTACGCGCCGTTCGCGCGCGATGACGGCAAGCCGGTCGTGATCGCGGGCTTCGAGCCGCTCGACATGATGCAGGCGGTCCTGATGCTGATCGAGCAGGTCAATGACGGCCGTCACGAGGTCGAGAACCAGTATCGCCGCGCGGTGACCGGCAGCGGCAACCAGCGCGCCATCCGCGAGGTCGCCGAGATCTTCGAGTTGCGCGATCAGTTCGAATGGCGCGGGCTCGGCAGCATTCCGGCGAGCGCATTGAAATTGCGGCCCGCCTTTGCGCATCTCGACGCCGAGCTGCGCTTCGCGATGTCCGAGCTGATCGTCGCCGACAATCCGGCCTGCGAGTGTCCGGCCATTCTGCGCGGCCTGAAGAAGCCGGTGGACTGCAAGCTGTTCGGCACCGCCTGCACGCCGGAGACGCCGATCGGCTCCTGCATGGTGTCGTCGGAAGGCGCCTGCGCGGCGCATTGGACCTATGGCCGCTTCCGCGACCATCAGCGGAGGCTCGCGTCATGAGCATTCACCAGCGCCGGCTCGACATCAAGAGCGGTTGCGTCGACCTCTCGCACGGCGCCGGCGGCCGCGCGATGGCGCAACTGATTGCCGGCCTGTTCCACGAGGCGTTCGGCAACGAATGGCTGGCGCGCGGCAACGACCAGTCGGCGTTCGACGTCGCGGCCGGCCGCATGGTGATGACGACCGACGGCTATGTCGTCTCGCCGCTGTTCTTCCCCGGCGGCAATATCGGCTCGCTCGCGGTGCACGGCACGGTCAACGACATCGCCATGGCCGGCGCCAGGCCGCTGTATCTGTCGGCCAGCTTCATCATCGAGGAGGGGTTTCCGTTTTCCGACCTGAAGCGGATCGCCGATGCGATGGGCGAGGCGGCGCGCGAGGCCGGCATCGCGATCATCACCGGCGATACCAAGGTGGTCGAGCGCGGCAAGGCGGATGGCGTGTTCATTTCGACGGCCGGTGTCGGCGTGCTGCCGCAAGGCCTCGATCTCTCTGCCGACAAGGCCAGGCCCGGTGACCGCGTGCTGCTGTCCGGCAGCCTCGGCGACCACGGCGTGGCGATCATGTCGCGGCGGCAGAACCTCACCTTCGACACCGAGATCGTCTCCGACTCGGCCTCGCTGCACGGTCTCGTCGCCGACATGGTCGCAGCCGGCGGCGCCGGCATCCGGCTGATGCGCGATCCCACGCGCGGCGGGGTTGCGGCCACGATGAACGAGATCGCCCAGCAGTCGAATCTGGGCTTCCGTCTGCAGGAGGAAGCGATTCCGGTGAAGCCGGCGGTCGCGGCCGCCTGCGAGCTGCTCGGGCTCGATCCACTCCACGTCGCCAATGAGGGCAAGCTGGTCGCGATCGTCGCGCCTGAGCTGGCCGGCGCCGTTCTCGCCGCCATGAGGGCGCATCCGCTCGGCCGCGATGCGGCTGAGATCGGCGAAGCTGTGGCCGATGATCATCGCTTCGTCCAGATGGCGACGAGCTTCGGCGGCGGCCGCATCGTCGACTGGCTGTCGGGCGAGCAGCTGCCGCGGATCTGCTGAGACGCGCGATGGGCATCCAGGGAACGATACTGGTCGTGGACGACGAGGTCCGGTCACAGGAGGCGCTGCGGCGCGTCCTCAACCAGGATTTCGAGGTCTTGTGTGCGGGCAACACCAACGATGCCGAGAAGCTGCTCGAAGGCGAGATCGTGCATGCGGTGATCTGCGACCAGCGCATGCCGCAGGAATCCGGCGTCAGCTTCCTGAAGCGCGTGCGCGAGATGTGGCCCGACCCTGTCAGGATGATCATCTCGGGCTATTCGGATTCCGAGGACATCATCGCCGGCCTCAACGAGGCCGGCATCTATCAGTACATCACGAAGCCCTGGCAGCCGGACCGCCTGATCGAGATCGTCCGCGAGGCCGTGCAGCTCTACCGGCTGCAGAAGGAGACGGAGACCGCCGGCGTCGACGTGAAGGCCACGCCAGCCCATATCAAGAAGGTCGTGTCGGTCAAGCGCGGCGCCGCCAAACAGCTCTATGATTTCGACCGCATCGTGCATTCGGCCGCGAGCCCGATGCGCAACGTGATCGAGCTCGGCCGGCGCGCTGCCGACTACGACATCTCGGTCTTGATCACCGGCGAATCCGGCACCGGCAAGGAGCTGCTCGCACGTGCGATTCATTATGGCTCTGCGCGCGCCACCAAGGCCTTCGTGGTCGAGAATTGCGGCGCGCTGCCGGATGAGCTGCTCGAAAGCGAGCTGTTCGGCTGCAAGAAGGGCGCGTTCACCGGCGCCTATCAGGACCGCATCGGCCTGTTCGAGGTCGCCGACGGCGGCACCATCTTTCTCGACGAGATCGGCGAGACATCCCCCGCCTTTCAGGTCAAGCTGCTGCGCGTGCTGCAGGAGAGCGAGATCCGGCCGCTCGGCGCGCAGCGCGTGCGCCAGGTCGATGTGCGCGTGGTCGCCGCGACCAACCGGGATCTCGAGGCCGAAGTCGAGGCGGGCCGCTTCCGGCGCGACCTGTACTACCGGCTCGCCGCGTTTCCGGTGCACATGCCGTCCTTGCGCGAACGGCCGATGGACATTCCGCTGATCGCCGAGGGCGTGCTATCGGCGGTGAAGACATCGTTCAACCGGCCGCATCTGCGGTTCGCACCGGCGGCGCTGGAGGAATTCTCCCGCTATCACTGGCCCGGCAACGTTCGCGAGTTGCAGAACGAGATCCAGCGCATGGCCGTGCTGGCCGATGCCGACGAACTGCGCTGTCCGCCGTTTGCCGGCCGGCGCGGCGGCCGCCGCGCCGCGCCCGCGATCGCCAATGGCAAGCTCAATGGTTCCGGGAGCCTGAAGGACAAGGTCGAGGATCTCGAAAAGACCATCATCGTTCACTGTCTGGAGAAATATGATGGTAACATCAGCCGCGTCGCCAGCGAGCTCGGCCTGTCCCGGGTGGGGCTCCGGAACAAACTGTCGAGATACGATCTGAAGAAGCATGGCAAAGGCCACTCACTCTCCTGAGTCCGGGGCTGACACGCTGCTCAAGCTGATCGCGAGCAGCAGCACGCTCGAACTCGACAGCGAGCGCGAAGGCGTGTGGATCGAAGTGATCCGCAAGATGGACGAGGTCTATTCCGACCTGCTGCGCTACGAGGTCGATCTCGAGCACAAGAACGCCGAGCTCGAGGAAGCCCAGGCGTTCGTCACCAACGTCATCGAGTCCGTCTCCGACATCCTGGTCGTCTGTGACGCCAGGGGCACCGTACAGCAGGCCAACTCCGCCTTTCTGCAGACATCGGGACGGGCTTTGGCCGACATCGCAGGTCGCAACATCGCCGAGATGATCGATCCCGATCATCGGCCCAAGCTCGCCGCGCTGCTGACGCCGCGCAGCAGCGCCGATGTGGTCGACGGTGAATTGCGCTTTGCCGCGGCCGCCGGAGTCAGCTCCGATCTGTTCGCGATCAACAGCTCGCCGCGGCATGACCATCGCGGCCGCTTCATCGGCGTGGTGCTGACGGGACGCCCGATCGGCGAGCTGCGCCGCGCCTATGAGGCCCTGCACAAGGCGCATCAGGAGCTGCAGCGGGCGCAGCGGCAATTGGTCGAGCAGGAGAAGATGGCGAGCCTCGGCCGCCTCGTCGCCGGCGTGGCCCACGAGCTGAACAATCCGATCAGCTTCGTCTACGGCAACATCCACACCCTGATGCGCTACCGCACCTCGCTGGTCGGCTATCTCGATGCCATCCACGAGCAGCCGGTCGCGGATGATGTCGCTGCGCTTCGCAAAGATCTCAGGATCGATGCCATCCTGGAGGATTTTGGCCCGCTGATCGATGGCACGCTGGAAGGCGCGGTGCGCATCAGCGAGATCGTCAAGAACCTGCGCCGCCTGTCGTTCTCGAAGCTCGGCGAGGTCGAGCGCGTCAACATCGAGCGACTGATCAATACCGCCGTGCTGTGGGCGGGGCGCACCAAGCAGCATCGTGTCGACATCCAGATCGAGGTCGAGCCGGATCTGTGGATCTCCGGCAACGAAGGCCAGCTGCATCAGGTGATCGTCAACCTCGTGGAGAACGCGATCGACGCGATGCGATCGACCGACCTGCCGCGCCTTCTGGTCGCGGTGATGCGCCAGGGCAGCGAGATCGCCTTTCGCATCACCGACAACGGCCCCGGCATCGACAAGGATCATCTGACCCACATCTTCGAGCCGTTCTTCACGACCAAGCGCGTTGGGGAGGGGACGGGGCTCGGGCTGTGGATCAGCTACGGCATCGTTCGCGAGCACGGCGGCGAACTGCTGGCCAGCAACGAGCCGCAGGGCGGCGCCACGTTCTCTTTCACCTTGCCGGCGGCTTGACGATGCGCGCAGGGGCTGCCGCCGACGCCGACATGGGATGCTGAGCGTCCTCATCTTCCTTGAACGTCCGAGGCGATGCCGGGATTCCTGACGCGGGGTTGCCGGACGTCGCCGGCAAAGGCCAAGTCCGACGTGATCAGGACGCCGTCGCGACCGGCACGGGCTCGCGCTGCTTCGACAGCCGCGCCAGCAGCACCGTGGCGGTCCGCGTGATGTGCTGCCGGGCAAGATCCTCGGCTGTCTGCGCATCGCCTGCGATCACCGCCCGCAGGATGTCCTCGTGCTGGTCCCAGATCCGCCGCGGGGTCTCGTCGCGCATCAGCACCTCGCCCATCAGGCGCCTCAGATGCAGCCAATGCGGCAGGGTGGTGTCCTGGATGACGGAGTTGCCGGAGATCTCGTAGAGGAATTCATGAAACCTGACGTCGGCCTCGATCAGCTTCTCGACCGAATGCTCGCGCTCGGCGCGCCGGCCCTGCTCGATCAGCTTGGGGCCCTCCTCGGCCGCGCGCTCGGCGCCGCGCGTCGCCGCGAGCCGGCAGGCGAGGCCCTCGGCGACGGCGCGTATTTCATAGAGGTTGCGGATGAAGTCCGTGTCGATCGGCGCGACTTCCAGGCCGCGGCCCGGCGCGTCGCGGACGAACCCCTGATTGCGCAGCAGCAGCAGGGCCTGCTGCACCGGCTGGCGCGAGACGCCGAGGTCGCGGGCGAGATCGTCCTGGATGAGGCGGGCGGATTCCGGCAGCTCGCCGCCGACGATGTCGGAGAGAATGCGCTCGTAGACGCGTTCGGTCAGGCTCGGCTGTGTCTTCAGCGGTGGCACACGGCCTCCACGGGATCAGGTGTGATGTCCGGTCGCGCGTGTGAGACTGCCGTCCCGGAGCCCGGCGCTCGCATGGCGGACGAGGTCGGTCTGAATGGGGTCATACCGAGAGTTTCCGCGCGGCGAGCGTCCGCCGCTGCTTGGAGTTGCTGTCCTGCTGGATTTTGAGGTGATGGATGAACACACTGGCCGCGCGCGAAATGTGCTCGCGGCTCAGCCGTTCGGCCTCGGTGCTGCGGCCCTCGATCACGGCTGCAAGAATGTCCTCGTGCTCGTCCCAGACCATCCGGGACATGCTCTGCTCCTTCTGCAGCACGTCGGACATCACCCGCTTCAGGCATGGCCAATGCGGCGCCATCGTCTCGCCGATCAGCGCGTTGCCGGAGAGGTCGCCGAGGAATTGATGGAAGGCGATGTCGGTCTCGATCTTGCGGTTGACGAGCCCGCTCTTCACCGCCTCGTGGCCGGCCGCGATGTAGGCCGGGCCTTCGCGCGCGGCACGCTCGCTCGCGCGCTCGGCGGCCAGCCGCGCCGCGAGGCCTTCGAGAACGGCGCGCATCTCATAGAGATCCCGGACGAAGGCGGGGTCCAGCGGCGCCACGATCAGGCCGCGGCCCGGCGCGCTCTGCACCAGCCCGCAGCCGCGCAACAGGATCAGCGCCTGCTGAACCGGCTGGCGCGACACCCCGTAAGCCTGAGCCAGATCATCTTGGATCAGCCGCGAGCCCGGCGTGAGAACGCCACTGACGATCTCGTCAGTGATCGCCTCGACGACCTGGTCGACCAGAGAGGGAGTGGCGGGCACGATTCGCATGGGCCATCACATTTTGCCGGACATTAGCATGTCAAGTCCGAAAATCGATTTGCGATGCATTCGAATTCAGAGTACGAATTCAGAAAAGGCGCCGCACTAAGGCAAGTTAAAAAGCGGCCAAACAGGGGAGGGACTCCGTTGTCGGAAGATCCGACCAGTCGGGAGTGCGGTCAGGTCTGGTCCGTGCGCCCGGAGGGCAGCGTGCGCGCCGGTGTGATGTCGGCGGTGTCGCGCGCATTGCTGGTGGCGTCGGTTACGTCGTTCGGCGCGATGACGCCTGCGCTCGCCGCGGCCGGAGAAGGGTTGACCTTGTCCGACGCCTGGGTGCCGGCGGCGCCCGAGGTGGGGCGCGACATCCCGCTGCTGATCACGATCAAGAACGACACGACCGCGCCGGAAGCCTTGATGCGCGTGCGCTGTCCGGTCGCCAATTTCTCTGAGCGGCACACCGTCGATCGCGGCGAAGGCGCTCCGGCGATGCGCTCCATTCCCAACATTCCCATCGCTGCAGGCAGCACGCTGGTGCTGCTGCCGACCGCCTATCACGTCATGCTGCTGCAGACGCGGGAGCCGCTCGAGCCAGGCAGGCGCTTCACCTGCACGATCGTGTTCCAGAAAGCAGGATCCATCGAAACGGAGGTCGAGGTTCGCAAGTCCCCTTGAAGCGTGTTTGTCGCCTGCTGCTCTCCGCCTTCGGGCTCGGCGGAGCGGTATTCGCTCCAACTCATAATCAATAATGGGAGAAGGAAACGATGAGGAAAAACGTCAGGTCAACCTTGCGGGCGGTGCTGCTGGCCAGCGCAGCCTTCGCCTGTTTCCAGCTTGCGTCGCCGGCGCAGGCCGCCGACGAGATGACCCCCGAGCGGCTGCTCAACGCCGACAAGGAGGCCGGCAACTGGCTCCACCATCATAAGAACTACTCGGGCACGCGGTTCTCGGCGCTGAAGGAGATCAACAAGGACAACGTCAAGAACCTGAAGGTCGCCTGGACCATGCATCTCGGCGGCGTCGAGGGCGGCGGCATCTGGAGCCACGGCGGTCTCGAAGGCACGCCGATCGTCGAGAACGGCATGATCTATGTCACCGACGGCTGGGGCTCGGTGTACAAGATCGATGCGCGCGGTGGCAAAGGCCAGATGGTCTGGAAGATGGATCCGAAGACGGATCACGACTGGGCCGGCGCGATCGCCTGTTGCGGCGTCGACAATCGCGGTGTCGCGCTGTGGGGCAACCTCGTCGTGTCGCACACGCTCGACGGCCGCCTGATCGCGACCAACAAGGAAACCGGGCAGGTTGCCTGGCAGCGTCAGGTCGCCGATCCCGACAAGGGCGAGGTGATCACCGGCGCGCCGCTGATCGTGAAGAACATGGCGATCTCGGGCGTCGCCGGCGCCGAATACGGCATCCGCGGATGGATCGCGGCGACCGACCTCACCACGCAGAAGGAGGTCTGGCGCACCCACACCATTCCGGCCAAGGGCGAGCCCGGCAGCGAGACCTGGAAGGACAGCAACGACGCGGCGGCGGCCGGCGGCGGTTCGACCTGGGTCACGGGCACCTATGATCCGGCGACCGACACCATCATCTGGGGCGTCGGCAATCCCGGCCCGGACTGGGACAACGCCTATCGTCCCGGCGACAACCTCTACACCGACAGCTCGCTGGCGCTCGACGCGAACACCGGCAAGATCAAGTGGCACTATCAGCACACGCCGAACGATCCCTTCGACTATGACAGCGTCGCCGAGAACGTCCTGGTCGATGTGCCCGCGCCGAACGGCTCCACCCTGAAGCTCGCGCTCGAGGCCGACCGCAACGGCTTTGCCTATGCGATCGACCGCACCAGCGGCAAGTTCATTTGGGGTCTGCCCTTCGTCAAGAAGGTCACCTGGACCAAGGGGCTCGATGCCGAGACCGGCAAGCCGATCGAGTATGATCCGAAGAACCCGGTGCAGCGCTACAATGCGTCGGTGTCGCCGCATCGTGAGAACAAGGTCGCGGACATCTGCCCGGGCAACATGGGCGGCAAGAACTGGCCGCCGACCTCGTACAATCCGGACCTGAAGCTCTGGTACATCCCTGTCATCGAGAGCTGCAACCGGATCACCGTGGAAGAAGCGACCAAGGACAAGCTGAAGCCGCGTGAGTTCTGGACCGGCGGCGGACCGAGCCAGCCATTCAAGATCACGGGCAGCGTGACCGCGATCGACGTCACCACTGGCAAGATCGCCGGCAAGATGGAGACGCCGTTCCCGAATCTCGGCGGCATGCTGTCGACGCCTGATCTCGTCTTCACCGGCCAGCCCTCGGGCGAGGTGATGGCGCTCGATGCCAAGACCCTGCAGAAGCTGTGGGAGTTCAACACCGGCGGCGGCGTCAATGCGCCTCCCGTGACGTTCTCGGTCGACGGCAAGCAATACGTCGCGATCCTGGTTGGTCTCGGCGGCGCCTGGGACAAGTGGTTCATCGAATCCACGCCCGAGCTGAAGAAGATCCAGCCCGGCTCGATGCTCTACGTCTTCTCGCTGTGACGTCGACAGCGGAGCGGAGGCATGTCCTCCGCTCTGCCCCTATCCCCTGTTCGACAAGAAGATCAGATGAAATTCAGTGCGATCACGCTCGCTGTGGCGTCGGCTCTCGTCCTCGGTTCTGCTTCGCTCGCGTCGGCGCAGTCCGCGGCGCCGACGGATCCGACCGAGGCCGGTAAGGCCGTGTTCAAGCGCGCGAACTGCGTCGGCTGCCACAAATGGCATGGCAATGGCGGTGGCGGCTATGGCGGCGACGCGCTGTCGCTGCGCAAGACGCAGCTCACCCGTGACCAGATCATCGAGACCGTGACCTGCGGCCGGCCCGGGACGGGCATGCCGTACTTTGCGCGCGACTCCTATGACACGGCGAAGTGCTACGACATGAGCCGCCAGGATGTCGGCGAGCGCATGCCGCCCGAGGGCGGCGTGTTCCTGCGGCCCAACGATATCCAGGCGGTCGCGGATTACGTGCTCGCGCACATCAAGGGCCGCGGCGAGCCGAACTACGACGAGTGTACCGCGTTCTTCGGGAACACGTCGCGGGTCTGCGATATCTACAAGACGAATGCCGCCAAGCCTGCAAGCGAGCCATCGAAATGAAGCGGTCAACCTGCGCTGCGATCTTCGCCACGTTCGTGCTGTCGTTTGTGATGCATGCGGCCTCGGCGCAGGCCGTACCGAACTACGATTTGCGCGACATCACCGTCGGCATGCCCGTCGGCGACCTGCCCAATGAGGGCTATGTCAATCTGACTTGCGCCAAGGATCCGAATCGCAAGCTCAATGCGTGGTCGGCGTGGCGCGACTGTCCAGCGGACGCGCAGGCGCGGCACGCGGTGCGCTTCGATTTCGATCCGGAGACCAGCCAGGACGGCACCAAGGTGGCCGGTCATCCCGTGCTGCTGACGGTCCTGGTCGACGACAAGGGCACCGTCACCGGCCTGACGATCGAGACCGATCCGAAGGCGCGGCTCTATATTCGCAAGAAGGCCTTCCTGCTCGGCAACCAGGTGAAGTCGCGCTATGGCGCCGAGGGCTGGGAGTGCAAGGAGCAGCAGCCGACCGCAGGCGAGCAGCCGGTCGGGGGCGTGTTCCTCCGCGAGGTCTGCAAGAAGACGGTGCCCGGCCGGACGCTGACGGTCGAGCGCGAGCTGTTCCGCAAGCCGGACCAGGACATCAAGAGCTTCGTCGATCAGACGCTGGTGCGGATCACGAGGGATATCAACTAGTCCGTCGCCGATCTTCATCGCGCTCCGCTGGAGGCGCGCGCCAGTCGGCGTCGTGAACCCGGCCGCCGGGAGGAAACGACGATGAGGGATCTCTTGAATTTCGGGCAGATGCTGTCGGCCCATGCGCGCATGTCGCCGCAGCGCACCGGTGCCCGCGATCTCGAACGTGCGATGAGCTTTGCGCTGTGGAACGAGCGCGCGTGCCGGCTCGCCAACGCGCTGCTCGGGCTCGGCCTTGCCAAGGGCGATCGCGTTGCGATCCTTGCCTACAATTGTGTCGAATGGTGCGAGATCTATGCGGCCACGGCCAAAGCCGGGCTGGTGGCGCTGCCGATCAATTTCCGCCTCACCGCGCCCGAGATGCAGTTCATCGTGCAGAATGCCGAAGCGGCCGCCGTCATCGTGCAGGACGAACTCGTGGGCCTGGTCGAGGAGGCGCGCAAGGATCTCGGCATCGCCGACGACCGCTTCGTCCACTTTGGCACCAAGCCGCGTCCGGCAGGCTATCGCGGCTACGAGGACATCATCGCCGCGGCTGCGGACCGCGAGCCGGATCAGCAGGTCGCGCTGTCCGATCCGTGGACCCTGATGTACACCTCGGGCACCACCGGCAAGCCGAAGGGCGTGCTGCGCAGCCATCGCAGCGCCGTCCTCCTGTCGATGGTCACCGAGATCGAGCTGAAGCTGAGCCGCAACGACGGCGCGCTGCTGGTGATGCCGATGTGCCATGCCAATTCGCTGAACTTCTTCGGCGCGTTCGGCTATATCGGCGGCGTCAATTCGATCTATTCGCGCAAGAGCTTCGATCCCGAGCACGCGGTGACGACGCTCGCCGATGGCGGCTCCACCTTCACCTCGCTGGTCCCCACGCACTACATCATGATGCTCGATCTGCCGCGAGGGTTGCGCGCGGAGCACGATTTCAGCGCGGTCACCAAGCTGATGATCTCCTCGGCGCCGGCGCGCCCGGAGACCAAGCGCGAAGTGATGGAGATGTTTCCGAAGTCCGGCCTCTACGAGCTCTACGGCGCGACCGAGACCGGCTGGGTCACCATGCTGCATCCGCACGAGCAGTTCACCAAGCTGGGTTCGGTCGGGCGCGAATGCGTCGGCGCCGCGCCGATCCGCATCCTCGACGAGGCAGGCCACGAGGTGCCGGACGGCGAGGCGGGTGAGCTCTATTCGAGCAACGCGCACACGTTCGACTGCTACTGGCGCCTGCCGGAGAAGACCGCGGAGGCGTTCCGCGGCGACTATTGCTCGGTCGGCGACATGGCCCGCCGCGATGCCGACGGCTATATCCATCTCGCCGACCGCAAGAGCAACATGATCATCTCCGGCGGCGAGAACATCTATCCCTCCGAGGTCGAAGCGCAGGTCGGAGCCCATCCGGCCGTCAAGGACATCGCCGTGATCGGCCTGCCCGACGACAAATGGGGCGAGCGGGTCCATGCCGTGATCGTGCCGCGCGACGGCATGACAGTGAACGAGCACGAGCTGGTCGATTGGGCCAAGGAGCGTCTGGCCGGTTTCAGGCGGCCGCGGTCCTATGCTTTCATCACCGACGCCGAGATGCCGCGCAACGCCACCGGCAAGATCCTGCATCGCGAGCTGAAGAAGAGATTTTCGTGAGTTGGTCGCTGCAATGCGCGGCGCGTCTGATATGTAGCTGCGATGCAGGCTGTTCTCAATTCCGCTCTTCCCATCTTCGCGTTGATCCTCACGGGGTTCCTGTGCGGCTGGTTCAATGTGTTCGACCGCACCGCGACCGACAATCTCAATCGCTTCGCGGTGTATCTCGCGCTGCCAGCGCTGATCTTCACCGCGATGTCCAAGATCGGCGTCGAGCAGGTCAGCCAGTTCGGCTTCATCGGCGCGTTCTGCGGCGGCATCGCCGCGACCTTCACGACCGGCTTCGTGATCAGCCGCCTGCGCGGCCGCCGCGCCGCCAATGCCAGCATCGAGGGGCTCGATGCCGGTTACAGCAATGTTGGCTTCATGGGCATTCCGATGTGCCTCCTGGTGTTCGGCCCGGACAGTGCGCCGGCCTCGATCATCGCGACCCTGTTCACGGCCTGCGTGCTGTTCCTGTTCGCGATCGTCGTCGTCGAGATGGATCTGCAGAAGGGCGCCACCTTGGGCGGAACGATCGCCAAGGTGGCGCGTTCGCTGCTGACAAGTCCGTTGTTCATCGCGCCCGTCGCCGGACTCGCGGTCGGCCTCAGCGGCTTCGCATTGCCGGCGCCGTTCATGAGCTTCACCAGCCTGCTCGGCGGCGCGGCCTCGCCGGCCGCTCTGGTCTGCATCGGCCTGTTCCTGGCGCAGGAGCGCGTCGTCACGCACGATGCGACATCAATCGCGATCCTGGTGTCGCTGAAGCTGCTGATGCAGCCCGCGGTGACCGCGCTGCTCGCCTTCCACGTCTTTTCGATGCCGCCTCTCTGGTCGCATTCGGCCGTCATCCTCAGCGCGTTGCCGATCGGCTCGGGGCCGTTCACGATCGCCAAACTGTATGGGCTCGAGGCGGGTGTCACGTCGGGCTCGATCCTCGTCTCGCACATCTTCGCCGTCCTCACCGTCTCGCTGCTCGTGGCCTGGCTCGCGCCGGGCTGATCGCAACTTCATTCGCTGGAGTGGTCCGATGAAGATCTCCCCCGACAGTGCCGCCGACCTGATCGCCCGCCTGCTCAAGCGCCGCGGCGTTGCCCGCGTGTTCGCGCTGTGCGGCGGCCACATCATGCCGATCTGGATGCGGCTCGATGCGGAAGGCATCCGCATCATCGACGTGCGCGACGAGCGCGCGGCCGTGCATATGGCGCAGGCGCATGCGGAGCTGACTGGTGAGCTCGGCGTCGCCCTCGTCACGGCTGGGCCCGGCATGACCAACGCGATCACCGGCATCGCCAACGCCCACGTCTCGCGCGCGCCGGTGCTGGTGATCTCGGGCGGCAACCCGCGTCCGCAGGAGAACCGCGGCGGCCTGCAGGACATGGACCACACCCAGCTCGTGCGTTCGATCACGCGCTACGCGCGCACCGTGCGCGAGCCGTCGCTGGTGCTGCAGGAGCTCGACGAGGCGATCGCGCGCGCGTTCGGCGACGACGGCGAGCCAGGACCTGCGTTCATCGATTTCCCGGTCGACACCTTGCGCGGCATCGTGCCCAAGGCGCTGCAACTGGAGGAGCATCTCGCGCCGAAGCCGCGGGCGGCGCCGCGGCCCGACCAGGCCGAGGTCGAGAAGGCGGTCGAGCTGTTGTGGTCGGCGCGGCGCGTGCTCGTCATCTCCGGCCGCGGCGCGCGCGGCGCCGGCCCTGAGCTGATCGCGCTGCTCGACCGGCTCGGCGCCGTCTATCTCGACACCGGCGAGAGCAGGGGGCTCGTGCCCGACGATCACCCCTCGGTGGTCGGCGCGATGCGCGGCGCCGTCATGGGCGATGCCGACGTGGTGCTGACGGTCGGCCGCCGGCTCGACTTCCAGCTCGCCTACGGCTCGCCGGCCGTGTTCAAGGACGCCAAATTCGTCCGCATCAGCGACACCGCGAGCGAGCTGCGCGACAATCGCCGCGGCGCAGCCGAAATCCTCGCATCACCTGCGGAAACTCTCCGGGCAATGGTTGCGCTCGCGGGCAATCGCGAGTCGGCTGTCGACAAGCAATGGGCTGGCAAGCTCCGCTCCGCGCATCAGGAGCGCGCGGCCAAGCTGCGCCAGAGCATGGCGACAGCGCCGGCCGGCAGCGACGGACGGTTGCATCCGAACCGCGTGCTGTCGGCCCTGCAGGAGGCGATCGGCAATGATGCCGTGGTCATCACCGACGGCGGCGATTTTCTCTCGTTCGCCCGCGTCGGCCTGAGCGCGCCGCTGATGCTCGATCCCGGCCCGTTCGGCTGCATCGGCATCGGCGTGCCCTATGGCATCGCCGCGAGCCTTGCCTTTCCCGACAAGCCCGTGGTGGTCGCGACCGGCGACGGCGCCTTCGGCTTCAACGCGATCGAGGTCGACACGGCCGTGCGCCACAAGGCGCCGGTGCTGATCGTCGTCGCCAACAACGGCGCCTGGCAGATCGAGGTGCACGACCAGACCGTGACCCATGGCAAGGTGGTCGGCACCAGGCTGCAATTCGCCGATCACGCCGCGATGGCGCGCGCCTTCGGCATGCATGCCGAGCGCGTCGAGACCGCGGAGCAGCTCGGCCCCGCCATCCAGCGCGCGCTCGCGAATCGCCCGGCGCTGCTCGATGTGGTGGTGACGCCGGAAGCGGTGTCGTCGGATGCCAAGACCGGGCTCGCATGGGTGCCGGATCTGCAGCCGCTGGCAGCGTGGGACGAGGCGGAGCGCAAGTGGCGCGGCGTGTGAGGCCTCACACCTGCTGCAGCTGCCGCGGCGCGCTGAGCCACAGCGCGAGCAGGGTGCAGACGGCGCCGGACAGCAGATAGCCGCCGGCCGACAGCAGGCCGAGATTGGCGGCCAGCACCAATGCCGCCAGCGGGGCGAAGCCGGCGCCGAACAGCCAGGCGAGGTCCGCTGTGAGCGCCGATGCCGTATAGCGATAGGTGCGCGCGAAATTGGCGGCGATCGCGCCGGAGGACTGGCCGAACGACAGGCCGAGCAGGATGAAGCCGAGCACCATGTAGATGGTCTCGCCGATCGGGCCGGCGTCGAGCAGTTGCGGCGCGAAGCCCGAGAACACCGCGATCGCGATCGCCGAGCCGATCAGGAGCGACTTGCGGCCGATGCGGTCGGCCAGCATGCCGGACGCGACAATGGCGACGACGCCGAACACCGCGCCGACCGCCTCGATGACGAGGAAGCGCGCCGGCGTTTCCTTGGTGAACAGGAACACCCAGGACAGCGGAAACACCGTCACCATGTGGAACAGCGCGAAGCTCGCCAGCGGCGCGAACGCGCCGATCACGATGTTGCGGCCCTCGTGCCGGATCGTGGTCATGACGCGCGCCGGCTGCAATTCGCGCGACTGGAACAGCTCGTCATATTCAGGCGTCACCACCATGCGCAGCCGCGCGAACAGCGCCACGACGTTGATGGCGAACGCCACGAAGAACGGGTAGCGCCAGCCCCAGTCGAAGAAGTCGGCCGCGGAGAGATAGCCGACGAAGAACGCGAACAGCACGCTGGCGACGATCAGCCCGAGCGGCGCGCCGAGCTGCGGGATCATCGCATACCAGCCGCGCTGGTGCTCCGGCGCATTCATGGCAAGCAGCGACGCCAACCCGTCCCAGGCGCCGCCCCAGGCGAGGCCCTGGCCGATCCGCGCCAGCGCCAGCAGCCAGATCGCGGCCGCACCGACGGTGTGATAGCTCGGCAGGAAGGCGATCGCGACCGTCGAGGTGCCCAGCAGGAACAATGCGGTGATCAGCTTGGCGCTCTTGCCGTAGCGGCGGTCGATCGCCATGAAGATCACGCTGCCGAACGGGCGGGCGATGAAGGCGAGCGCGAACAGCGCGAACGAATACAGCGTCTGCGTCAGCTCGTCGGCGAACGGAAACACGAGGCGCGGAAACACGATCACCGAGGCGATGGCGTAGACGAAAAAGTCGAAGAACTCCGACGTGCGCCCGACGATCACGCCGATCGCGATCTCGCCCGGATGCGCCTCATGCGAGCGGGACAGATGGGTTTCGCCGTCGGCGGTCGCCGCTGCCTGTGTCATCGCGCTGCCTGCAGTCCTCTCGTACTCTATTGTCGCCACGTAATTGTCGTCCTCGGCGCCGCTCCGGTATTGGACAAATTGTCCAATGTCGGCCGTGTCGTCCGATCGCTAGGTGAGGCCTCGTTCAGAGATCCGCCGTGCGACGAGGTTGAGCGTGCGTTACTGGAAATTCTTAGGCATGCTGCCGCTGGGGCTTGCGCTCGGAGGCTGCAATCTGGTCGTGCTCGCGCCCTCCGGCGACGTCGCCGCCCAGCAGCGCGATCTCGTGATCATCGCCACCGTACTGATGCTGCTGATCGTGATCCCGGTGATGGCGGCCACGGCCATCGTGGCTTGGCGCTACCGCCAGTCGAACCAGGCGGCGACCTACACGCCGGATTGGGATCACTCCACCCAGCTCGAGCTTCTGATCTGGGCGGCGCCGCTGCTGATCATCATCTGCCTGGGCGCGGTGACGTGGATGGGTACGCATCTGCTCGATCCCTATCGCACGCTCGGACGCATCTCCGCCGAGCGCGCGGTGACGCCGCAGGACAAGCCGCTCGAGGTCAACGTCGTCGCGCTCGATTGGAAGTGGCTGTTCATCTATCCCGAATACGGCATCGCCAGCCTCAACGAGCTCGCAGCTCCCGTGAACCGGCCGCTCGATTTCAGGATCACCTCGTCCTCGGTAATGAACTCGTTCTATATTCCGGCACTCGCCGGCCA
The DNA here is from genome assembly GCF_051167995.1 of Bradyrhizobium sp. HKCCYLRH3073. Lineage (NCBI taxonomy): Bacteria > Pseudomonadati > Pseudomonadota > Alphaproteobacteria > Hyphomicrobiales > Nitrobacteraceae > Bradyrhizobium > Bradyrhizobium sp. HKCCYLRH3073. The sequence continues at coordinate 18,983 of NZ_JBNPUD010000010.1, read as the reverse complement.
GATCTATGCGATGCCGGGCATGCAGAGCCGGCTGCACGCCGTCATCAACAAGCCCGGCATCTATCGCGGCTTCTCGGCCAACTACAGCGGCTCCGGCTTCTCCGGCATGCGCTTCGCTTTCCGTGGCCTGTCGGATGCGGACTTCGCCGGATGGGTCGACAAGGCCAAGGCGAGTGGGCAGGAGCTCAACAAGCAGGATTATCTTGCGCTCGAGCGTCCGAGCGCCAATGAACCGGTTCGCCACTATGCCTCGGTTGACAGCGACCTGTTCCGCGCCATCCTCAACATGTGCGTCGAGCCCGGCAAGATGTGCATGAGCGAGATGATGGCGATCGACGCGCAGGGCGGCATGGGCATGGCCGGCGTGCGCAACACGCTGCCGCTCGCCTATGACAAGTTCGCCGGCCGCGGCGCCGTGTTCGGCGCCGAGCCGAGCTTCGTTGCCGGCGGCGTCTGCCTGCCGGGCGATCAGGTCACGCGGATGGCCGACGATTCTTCGCCGACCGTGCTGGCGCCGCTGGACTGGACGCCATTGCAGGGGAGCGGGCTGGCGCGGCCCGGCCTGCTGCGGCCGTCCAAGGCATCCTTCATCACGGGGCCAACCTCAAAGTCGGATTCGTGAGGGTCCATCATGTTCGATACAGCAGAGCTCACAAAGATCATCTTCGGCCGGCTGACGCTGGAGTCGCTGCCGCTGCACGAGCCGATCATCGTCGGCACCTTCGCCATGGTCGCGCTCGGCGGTCTCGCGCTGTTTGGCGCGATCACCTATTTCCGGCTGTGGGGCTATCTCTGGAAGGAGTGGTTCACCACCGTCGACCACAAGCGCATCGGCATCATGTACATGGTGCTCGGCATCGTCATGCTGCTGCGCGGCTTCGCCGATGCGCTGATGATGCGCCTGCAGCAGGCGATCGCCTTCAATGGCTCCGAAGGCTACCTGAACTCGCACCACTATGATCAGGTGTTCACGGCGCACGGCGTGATCATGATCTTCTTCGTGGCGATGCCGCTGGTCACCGGCCTGATGAACTACGTCGTGCCGCTGCAGATCGGCGCCCGCGACGTGTCGTTCCCGTTCCTCAACAATTTCAGCTTCTGGATGACCACGTCCGGCGCCGTGCTGGTGATGTGCTCGCTGTTCGTCGGCGAGTTCGCGCGCACCGGCTGGCTGGCCTATCCGCCGCTGTCGAACCTGTCCTACAGTCCGGATGTCGGCGTCGACTATTACATCTGGGCGCTGCAGGTTGCCGGCGTGGGAACGTTGTTATCCGGCGTCAACCTGATCTGCACCATCGTCAAGATGCGCGCCCCCGGCATGACCATGATGAAGATGCCGGTCTTCACCTGGACGTCACTGTGCACCAACGTCCTGATCGTCGCCTCCTTCCCGGTGCTGACAGCGGTGCTGGCGCTGCTGTCGCTCGACCGCTACGTCGGCACCAACTTCTTCACCAATGATTTCGGCGGCGATCCGATGATGTATGTCAACCTCATCTGGATCTGGGGCCATCCCGAGGTCTACATCCTCATCCTGCCGGCGTTCGGCATCTTCTCCGAGGTGACCTCGACCTTCTCGGGCAAGCGGCTGTTCGGCTACACCTCGATGGTCTACGCCACCGTCGTCATCACCATCCTGTCCTATCTGGTCTGGCTGCACCACTTCTTCACCATGGGGTCGGGGGCCAGCGTCAACTCCTTCTTTGGCATCACCACGATGATCATCTCGATCCCGACGGGCGCGAAGATGTTCAACTGGCTGTTCACGATGTATCGCGGCCGCATCCGCTTCGAGCTGCCGATGATGTGGACGGTCGCCTTCATGCTGACCTTCGTGATCGGCGGCATGACCGGCGTGCTGCTCGCGGTGCCGCCGGCCGACTTCGTGCTGCACAACAGCCTGTTCCTGGTCGCGCATTTCCACAACGTGATCATCGGCGGCGTGCTGTTCGGCCTGTTCGCCGGCATCGCCTATTGGTTCCCGAAGGCGTTCGGCTTCAGGCTCGATCCGTTCTGGGGCAAGCTGTCGTTCTGGTTCTGGACGGTGGGCTTCTACCTTGCCTTCATGCCGCTCTATGTGCTCGGCCTGATGGGCGTGACGCGTCGCCTGCGCACCTTCGACGATCCGAGCCTGCAGATCTGGTTCGTGATCGCCGGCATCGGCGCGTTCCTGATCCTGCTGGGCATCGCGAGCTTCCTGATCCAGATCGCGGTCAGCATCCTGCGCCGCGAGCAGCTCGCCGACGTCACCGGCGATCCCTGGAATGCGCGCACCCTGGAGTGGGCGACGTCGTCGCCGCCGCCGGCCTACAACTTCGCCTTCACGCCCGTCGTCCACGACAACGACGCATGGTGGGACATGAAGCGCCGTGGCTACACCCGTCCGCTCGCCGGCTTCAAGGCGATCCACATGCCGAGCAACACCGGCACCGGCGTGATCCTGGCAGCGCTGAGCACCACCATGGCGTTTGGCCTGATCTGGTACATGTGGTGGATGGCGGCGGGCAGCTTCGTCGCGCTGCTCGCGGTCGCGATCGGCCACACGTTCAACTATCACCGCAGCTTCCACATCCCGGCCGATGAGGTCGTCAGCGCCGAGCGTGCGCGCACCGAGCTGCTCGCGGCAGGAGCCAAGTCATGACGGTCGCGATGGGCACATTGAAGGCCGGCGAGCCGGTCTTCTACGTCGTCGACGAGCACGAGCACGCCGAAGGCAGCAGCACGATGCTCGGCTTCTGGATCTATCTGATGAGCGACTGTCTCATCTTTGCGATCCTGTTCGCCGTCTATGGCGTGCTCGGCGCCAAATATGCCGCCGGTCCGGCGCCGAAGGACCTGTTCGACCTGTCGCTGGTCGCGGTCAACACCTCGTTCCTGCTGCTGTCCTCGCTTACCTATGGCTTCGCGATGCTGTCGATGCAGCAGAATCGCGTCGGCGCGATGCAGGCCTGGCTCGTGGTGACCGGGCTGTTCGGCCTCGCCTTTCTCGGCATCGAGCTGACCGAGTTCGCGCACATGATCCATGAGGGCGCGACGCCGCAACGCAGCGCCTTTCTGTCGTCGTTCTTCACGCTCGTTGGAACCCACGGCCTGCATGTGACGTTCGGTCTGGTCTGGCTGGCCACGCTGATGGTGCAGGTCAGGACCCACGGCCTGATCGAGGCCAACCGCCGCCGGCTGGTCTGCCTCAGCATGTTCTGGCACTTCCTCGATGTGATCTGGATCGGTGTCTTCACCTTCGTCTATCTGATGGGAATGCTGCGATGAGCTCTGATGCACACGCGCACGGCTCGGCCGACGACCATGCCGGCACGCGCTCCGGCCAGCTGATTGGCTTCGGCGCCTCCGTCGTCCTCACTGCGATTCCGTTTCTTCTGGTGATGAATGGCTCGCTCGACAAGCAGGCAACCGCGCTGATCATCATGGCGTTCGCGGCCGTGCAGGTGGTCGTTCACATGATCTTCTTCCTGCACATGAACACCAAGGCCGAGGGCGGCTGGACCATGATGGCGCTGATCTTCACCATCATCATGGTGGTGATCGCGCTCTCGGGCTCGCTCTGGGTCATGCATCACCTGACCACCAACATGATGCCGGTGCACGAGATGGGCCAGACGCCGTGATGTCGGCTCCTGCCGACGGGGCAGGGGAACACGATGAGGCCGGCCGCGGGCGATCCGGCGCGCTGCGGCTCGCGATCGGCGCGGCGTGGGTTGCGTGCGTCGCGATTCTGCTGGCGCTGGGCGTCTGGCAGATCGAGCGGCGGGCCTGGAAACTCGACCTGATCGATCGTGTCGAGCGCCGCGTTCATGCCGAACCTGTGCCGGCGCCGGGCCCGGCGGATTGGCCGGCGATCAATCGCAGCGATGACGAGTACAAGCGGGTGACACTGAGCGGCCGCTTTCTCAACGATCGCGAGACGCTGGTGCAGGCGCTGACGGTCGAGGGCTCCGGCTATTGGGTGGTGACGCCGCTGCAGACCGCCGGCGGCACCGTGCTCGTCAATCGTGGCTTCGTGCCCGCGGATCGCCGCGCCCGCGCAAGCCGCAGCGCCGGGAACCCGGATGGCACGGTCAGCGTGACGGGATTGCTGCGGCTCTCCGAGCCGGGCGGCGGCTTCCTGCGCCACAACGATCCCGCGGGGAATCGCTGGTATTCACGTGACGTCGGGGCGATCGCGGCGGCGCGCGGTCTGTCCGACGTCGCGCCATTCTTCGTCGATGCCGATGCGACCCCGAATCCCGGCGGGCTTCCGATCGGCGGACTCACCGTGATCTCGTTTCCGAACAACCATCTGGTTTACGCGCTCACCTGGTTTACATTGGCTCTCATGCTGGCCGGCGCCGGGCTGCAGCGGCTCCGCCGCGCGCAGCGTGACCCGAAGCGCCGGCGGCGCAGGATGTGGAATGGGATCAGCGGCGGCAGGACATGGGTGGATGCGGGGTGACGTGTTGAGGGATCGAAGCTTCCCGTTCTGGCGGCGGAGACCGGACGTGGCCTCATGAGAAGCGAGGCGCCCAACCTGCCGTTCGGAGCCGTGGCCGCGATCGCCACACCCGAGATCAACACGCCGCTGCCGACCAGGGACGCGACCAACCGCAAGAACATGGTGCTGCTGATCCAGCTGCGCTGGATCGCCGTGGTTGGCCAGATCGTCACCATCGGCTTCGTGACCACCTGGTTCGGCATCGCGCTGCCGGTGCTGCCGATGGTGGCGATCATCTGCGCGCTGGTGGCGCTCAACGTCGCCAGCCACATCTGGCTGCGCAGGCGCGACGACGTCGGCAATCGCCATTTGCTGATCGCCCTGATGCTGGACGTGGTGGCGTTGACATCGGAGCTCTATCTCACCGGCGGTGCGTCGAATCCGTTCACGTGCCTCTATCTGCTGCAGGTCACGCTGGGGGCCGTGCTGCTCGATGCGCGCTCGTCCTGGTCGCTGGTCGCACTGACGGTGCTCAGCTTCATCTGGCTCACCATCGAGTACCGCCCGCTGCAACTGCCGCAGCATCACGTCAGCGATGCCTTCACCCTGCACATCACCGGCATGTTCGTCGGCTTCGTGCTCGACGCCGTGCTGCTCGTCGTGTTCGTCACCCGGATCAACCGGAACCTGCGCGAGCGCGACGCCAAGCTTGCCGATCTGCGCCAGCACGCCGTCGAGCAGGATCACATCATCCGCATGGGCCTGCTCGCCTCAGGTGCCGCGCATGAGCTCGGGACCCCGCTGGCGTCGATCTCGGTGATCCTGAACGATTGGCGGCGCATGACCGCGATCTCTGCCGATCCGACGCTCGCGGAGGATTTCACCGAAATGGAAGCGGCGGTGCAGCGCTGCAAGTCGATCGTGACTGACATCCTGGTCTCGGCCGGCCAGGCGCGGGGCGAAGGCTCGGCGCCCACGACGTTGAAGGCGTTCCTGACGACGCTGGTCGCCGAATGGAGCGCGGCGCGCTCGGCGCGCAATCTGACGTTCCGCAACGAGTTCGGCTCGGATCCGACGATCGTCTCCGACGTCGCGCTGAAGCAGGCGATCGTCAACGTGCTCGACAACGCGTTCGAAGTCTCGCGCGAGTGGGTGGAGTTCGTCGCCGAACGGGACGGCGATCAGCTGCTGCTCAGCGTCAGCGATCGCGGGCCGGGTTTTGATCCGGCGATGCTGGGCCAGCTCGGACGTCCCTATCAGTCGAGCAAGGGCCGCCCGGGGCGCGGTCTGGGCCTGTTCCTGGTGGTCAACGTGATCCGCAAGCTGGGCGGCAGCGTTTCGGCCTGGAACCACCGGGGACGTGGGGCGACCGTACGGCTGTCGCTGCCGTTGTCGACGCTTGTGATTGGAGAGCGCGATGGCGAATGACATGTCTCTCCTGATCGTCGAGGACGATGACGGTTTTGCACGCACCCTGAAGCGCTCGTTCGAGCGGCGCGGCTACGAGGCCGTGATCGCGGCGTCGCTCGAGGACGTCGACCAGGCCGTCAAGGAGAAGACGTTCGGCTATGCCGTCGTCGATCTCAAGCTCGGAGGCGCCTCAGGCCTCGTCTGCGTCGAGAAGCTGCACGCGCATGATCCGGAGATGCTGATCGTGGTGCTCACGGGCTTTGCCAGCATCGCCACTGCGGTGGAGGCGATCAAGCTCGGCGCCTGCCATTATCTCGCCAAGCCGTCGAACACCGACGATATCGAGGAAGCGTTCCGCAAGGCGCAGGGCAATGCGCAAGTGGCGCTGGCCGAGCGTTCCACCTCGATCAAGACGCTGGAGTGGGAGCGTATCCACCAGACCCTGATCGAGACAGACTTCAACATCTCCGAAGCCGCAAGAAGGCTCGGCATGCATCGCCGGACTCTGGCGCGCAAGCTGGAGAAGCGCCCGGTGAAGTAGGATGGTCTGCTGTCGTTCGCAGCGATGGAAAGCAGCTAGTTCGGCAGAGCGTGGCAGGCTCCCTCTCCCCGTGAAGAACGGGGAGAGGGAGCGCACTACCGTCGTGGCGAGCACCTACTCTGCCGGTCGCTCATGCGCGCCTCAACCTACTCCCTCGCCAGCGCCGTTGCCGGATCGAGCCGCGAGGCGCCGCGGGCGGGCATGTAGCCGAAGCCGATGCCGATCGCCATCGACGTGACCGCGGCGCCGACCATGGCCAGCGGCGAATAGATCAGCTGGAAGCCGACGTCGAGCGCGTTGAAGATCGTGCCGAAGCCGACCGCGAGCGCCAGGCCCAGCGCACCGCCAAGCAGGCAGACCAGCACGGCCTCGATCAGGAACTGCATCAGGATGTCGCTGCGCCGCGCGCCGACCGCCATGCGCACGCCGATCTCGCCGACGCGCTCGGACACCGACACCAGCATGATGTTCATGACGCCGATGCCGCCGACCAAGAGCGAGATCACGGCGATGGCCGCCACAAGCAGGGTCAGAACCTGCGTCGTGCTCTCGACGGTCTTGCGGATGTCGTCGGTGTTGAGCACGAAGAAGTCCTTGGCGTTGTGCCGTGCCGTCAGCAGCGCCGTCGCGGCGCGCTCGGCCGCCGCCATCGGCGTCGCCTCGTCGACGCGGACGCTGATGCTGCGCAGCACCTGGTTGCCGAGGAAGCGCGCCTGCACCGTGGTGTAGGGCAGATAGACGATCGGCGTGGAGCTGGAGCCGAACCCGGCCTGCTGCTGCTTGGTGACGCCGACGACGCGGCAGGGCACCTTGCCGATCAGGATGACGCTGCCGAGCGGACTGACGTCGGAATCCGGAAACAGCGCCTTGCGCGCATTGTCGTCGATCACGGCGTCCTGGGCGTAGGATCGCACGGTGTCGGCATCGAGATAGCTGCCTTCCGCGAGCTCGGTGTTCTTGACGCGGAAATACTGCTCGCCGACGCCCGAGATCTGGGCGCTGACCTCGACGGCGCCGAACCGCAAGGTGCTGGTGGTCGAGACCGTCGGCGAGATCGCATCCACATAGGGCTGCTGAGCCATGACCTTGGCATCCGCGAGCACCAGCGTCCTGATCTTGCTGGAACGGGTGTCGCCGAAATCCTTGCCGGGAAAGAATTCCAGCGTGTTGGTGCCGAGCCGGTTGATGTTCTCCAGCACCCGCGCCTGCGAGCCGCGGCCGAGCGCCAGCACCATGACGACGGAGGCGACGCCGATGATGATGCCGAGCATGGTGAGGAAGGCGCGCAGCCGGTGCGCATTCATGGCGAGCAGCGCCATCCGTGCCGCCTCGCGGAAGCGGTCGAGATGACTGCGCCACCATGACGGCGCCGGCGATCCGGCGTCCTCGGCCGCAGCGGCAGCCGCCGGCCCGGGCGAAAGTGGATTGGCCTTGTCCGAGATGACGCGGCCGTCCTGCAGCTCGATGATGCGGCGCGCGCGCTGCGCGACGCCGGCATCATGCGTGACGATGATGACCGTGCGGCCGGAGGCGCTGATCTCGTCGAGGATGCGCAGCACCTCCTCGCCGCTGGCGCGGTCGAGCGCACCGGTCGGTTCGTCGGCGAGGATCACGTCGGGATCGTTGACCAGCGCGCGGGCGATCGAGACGCGCTGCTGCTGGCCGCCGGAGAGCTGTCCCGGCCTGTGATCGGTGCGGCTGCCCATGCCGAGCCGCTGCAGCAGCGCCTCGGCCTTGCGGCGCCGGGCCGACGGGCCAAGCCCCGCATAGACGGCGGGCACCTCGGCATTCTCGGTGGCAGTGAGCTCGCCGAGCAAATGATAGCGCTGGAAGATGAAGCCGAAATGCTCGCGCCGCAGCGCCGCCAGCTCATCCGGATCGAGCGAGCTCATTTCACGTCCGGCGATCCGGTAGCTGCCGGACGTCGGACGGTCCAGACAGCCGAGGATGTTCATTAGCGTCGACTTGCCGGAGCCCGACTGGCCGATGATCGCCACCATCTCGCCGCGCGCGATCCGGAGGTCGACGCCGCGCAAAGCGTGGACCGTGCCTTCGCCGGACGCGTAGCACCGTCCGACATTCTGCAGGTCGATCAGGACCTCGGTCATCATGCGCCTCCGGGCGGTGGCGGCATCACGGTTTGCTTCGGGCCCTGCTCGGGCGCCGAGATCACGACCCGCTCGCCCTCGCGCAGGCCGGACTGCACCTCGGCCCTGATCTTGTTGTTGAGGCCGATCCGCACCGCGCGTTTCTCCAGCGCGCCTGCGCCATTGAGCACGCGGACGTTGTAGCTGCCGTCCGGATTGGCATTGCCCAGGGCCGACGAGGCGATCGTCAGCACGTTGCGCGCTTCGCCGAGCAGGATGTGGACCTCGGCCGTCATGTAGGTCATCAGCCGCCCCTCAGGATTGGCGACGTCGAACACGCCGTTGTAGTAGATCGCCGACGATGTGGATGATGACGACGTGCTGCTGCTGCTCGATGTCGCGGTCGAGCTCGAGGAGAAGCTCGAATCGCTCTTGATCGATTCCGGCGCCGGCTCGATCGTGCCGAGCGTGGCCTCGTAGCGGCGGTCGGGATCGCCGAGGATGGTGAAGTAGATGTTCTGTCCCGGCCGGACCCGGACGACGTCGGCCTCCGAGATTTCGACGCGCACCGTCATGGTCTCGACCTGGCCGAGCACGACGATGGTCGGCGCCGACTGCACCGCATTGACGGTCTGGCCCTGCTGGGTGACGATCGACAGCACGGTGCCGTCGATCGGGGCCGTGATCTTGGTGTAGCCGAGATTGACGCGCGCGGTTTCGATCGCGACCTCGGCCTCGACGATCTGTGCGTCCAACTGCGCGATCTGGGCCTGGGTCTGCTTGGCGGTCGCCTCGGCGCTGTCGTAGTCGGCGCGCGACGAGGCCTTCTGCGCCAGCGTGACCTGCTGCCGCGCCAGGTTCGCCTCGGCGAGCGCCAGGGTGGCGACTTTCTCGTCGCGTTGCGCCCGGACGTTGCGCAGACTCGCCTCGTTGGTGCGCAGCGTATTCTGTTGCGTCAGCGAGTCGATTTCGGCGATCAGATCGCCGGCCTTGACCTTCTGTCCCAGCTTGACGTTGAGCGCGACCAGCCGTCCCGACGCCTGGGCGCCGACCGCCACCAGCTTGACCGGTTTCAGCGTGCCGGTGGCGAGCACGGTCTGCTCGATGTCGCCGAGGGTGACCGGCGCCGTCACCAGGTTGGCGTTCGGATTGCGTGTGAACCGGGTAACGAACAGGAGGGCCAGCGCGAGCGCGACGAGCAGGCTGATGATCAGCACAGCCCGGCGGCGCGGACGCGTCGGCTTCAGCACCGGCGGGACGCCGTCTTCCGTAGCGGACGGTCGGGGCATGTGGGGCAGGGGTGCGTTCATCGCCTTGACTTCGAAAGGGCTGCGGAAATTACCTGGGCGCGCCGACCTGTGCGAGATGCGGGCCGGTGCCGCCGTCGACGATTTCGGGAACCGAGCTGTCGACTGCGCCGGTCCAGCCGCCGCCGAGCGCCTTGGCCAGCGCCACGTAGTTCTTCGCCAGAGTGGCGCGACTCGCGAGTAGGCTGTCCTCGGCAGTGAATTGCGAGCGCTCGGCATCGAGCACGTCGAGGAACGTGCTGGAGCCGGTCTGGTAGAGCGAGCGCGACAGCCGTGCGGCCTCGCCATAGCGCCGCGCCGACTCGCTCAGGCTGCGGATGCGGATGCGCTCCTGGCCGAGGCTCACGATGGCGTTCTCGACGTCCTCGAGCGCGCTCAGCACCGCGCTGCGCCAGGCGACGTGGTATTCGTCGCGCTGCGCTTCCGCGACCTCGACGGCGGCCTGCAGCTTGCCGCCGTTGAAGATCGGCACCGACAGGCTCGGACCGATCGACCAGCCGATCGTCGAGCTCTTGCCGAGATCGCCGAGCTTCAACGCCGTGGTCGAGACCGTGCCGGTCAGGCTGACATCCGGGTACAGCGCAGCCGTCGCCTGTCCGATCTTGGCGGTGAACTGCGCGAGCTGCCGCTCCGCCTTGCGCACATCGGGGCGCATGACCAGCACGTCGGCCGGGATGCCCTTGGGCAGCGGCAGGCGCGGCGACGGGATCGGAGTCACCAGCGACAGGCGGAGGTTCAGCGCCGTCGGGTCGCGGCCGAGCAGCACGCCGAGCCGATGCACAGCCTGCTGATAGCTGCTCTCATAGGTCGGGATGGTTGCTTCCGTGCTGGCGGCCAGCGCGCTCGCCTTGGCGGTGTCGACGGCCGAGGCCGAACCGGCATTCTGCTTGCGCTCGGTCAGCGCCGCGGTCTCGCGCTGCGAGGCCGCGGTGCGCCGCGCCAGCGCCGCGCGCGCCTGATAGGCGCGCGCATCGATGTAGTTGGAGGCGACGTCGCCGACCAGCGTCAGCAGGGTCGCGCGCAGATCGTCCTCGGCGGCGTCGACGCCGTAGCCGGCGGCCTCGACGGCGCGGCGGTTGGCGCCGAACAGATCCAGCTCCCAGCTCGAATCGAAGCCGGCCTGGTACTGGCTATAGGTGGTCGGAGCGATCGCGATGCCATTCGTGGTGCTGCCGGCGCTGCGGGTCTCCGTCGCCGTGCCGGTGCCGCTCACGGTGGGGAACAGCGCGCCGACGGCCTGGCGCTGCGTCGCCCGCGCCTCGCGGATGCGCGCCTTGGCGGCGGCGACGTCGAGATTGCCGTCGACCGCTTCGCTGATCAGCTGATCGAGCAGCCCATCGTTGAGGTTGCGCCACCACTGCGCGAGCTTCAGCGTCTGCGCCGGCTGGTTGCGGTCGCTGCTCCAACGTTGTGGCACGCCGAACTCCGGCGTCACGTAGTCGGGGCCGACGGCGCAGCCGGCGAGCAGCGGCGTGGCGAGGCAGAGTGCGAGCAGGACGGGCTTCACGGCGGCTGATACGATCGCGGTTCGACAGGAGGCCGCGCAGGCTGGTCGGCCACGCCGCAGGACTTCCCCGTTGATGTTTGTTTGATGCACAGAGCCTAGGCAGGTTAACGATTGCGCAGGGTTAAGTCGCGTGAAGAAATGTTTCCGCCTTAACAATACAGCTTACTTTCGCCACGATCGCGCGTCGCTTCGGGCTGTTCTTTTTGGCCAAAATCGACCATGTTCCGCGCATGATGTCGTCACACAATACCGTCGTGGCCGCAGACGCAAACATGCCGGCCGCCGCGCGGATCCTCTGCGTCGAGGATGATCGCGAGATCGCGGCGCTGCTCACCGAGCTCCTGCAGGAGCACGGCTTCGCGCCGCGCTTCGTGTCGTCGGCGGCCGCGATGAACGACCTCCTGCAGCGCGAGCAGGTCGACCTCATCATGCTCGACGTGATGCTGCCGGACGACGACGGCATGAGCATCTGCCGCCGCCTGCGCCAGATCTCGACGGTGCCGATCATCATGGTGACGGCGAAGGGCGAGGACATCGATCGCATCCTCGGCCTCGAGCTCGGCGCCGACGACTACGTCGTCAAGCCGTTCAATCCGCGCGAGCTGGTGGCGCGCATCCGCGCGCTGCTGCGCCGGTCGCAATTGCACCCCGCCGTGATCGCGGCGCGGCAGGCGCCGATGACCTTCGACGGCTGGCGCATCGAGCCGGCGACGCGCACGCTGTTCGATCCCGACCGCGTCAAGATCACCTTGACCAGCGCGGAGTTCGACATCCTGCTGGCGTTCTGCCGCAACGCCGGCCGCGTGCTGTCGCGCGAGCAGCTGATCGAGCTGGCGCATGGCGGGCAGGCCGGGCCGGTCGAGCGCAGCATCGACGTTCACATCAGCCGCATCCGCCAGAAGATCGAGCCCGGCGCCAGGAGCTGGACCCTGATCAAGACCGTGCGCCTCGGCGGCTACGTCTTCACGCCAAGAGTCGAGACCATCGATGACGCCTGATAGCAAGCCGTGCCCGCGCCTCGGCCTCACCACGCAGATCGTGACCCTGGCGTCGCTGTCGGTGCTGTTCGGCATGGTGCTGATGATCGCGGCCGCGCTGCTGTTTCTCGATCCGCCCGACGAGCAGGAATCGCCGGCCTACGGGATCGCGCGCGTCGCCGAGGCGGTGCACTTCGTCCGCGCCGCGAACGACCCCGTGGCCGTCGACAGCAGCCTGTCGAGCCTGCGCAGCTCCGGCATCCAGGTCGAGCTGGTGCCGCTGAGCTCGCTGACGCTGCTCGCCAAGCCGGTCAGGGACGTGCCATGGACCTCGCGGCTGGCGCGCCGCCAGCTCAGCGTGCTGCGCGATGTCACCTTGCTCCACGGCGTCGGCTATGGCGCGGCGCCGCCGACCCAGATCATCGTCCAGGTCGACGGCGAGCGTGCGCTGGTGTTCGACGACGTGCCGCGGCTCGAATTCTGGTCGATGGTGCTGAAGCCGGCGGCGGTGTTCCTGTTCCTCATCCTGATCCTCGGCGTGCTGCTGTCGATCTATGCGGCGCGCGCGATCATCCGGCCGCTATCGGAAGTGGCGCGCGCGGCCGCGGCGTTCGGCCGCTCGCCGGGCGCGCAGGAGCCGCTGAGCCGGCGCGGCCCGCGGGAGATCGCCCAGGTCGCCGAGGCGCTCAACGAGATGCAGGCGCGCATCCGCGCGCTGCTCGACGACCGCACGCGGATGCTGGCGGCGATCAGCCACGACCTGCGGACGCCGCTGACGCGGCTGCGGCTGCGCTCGGAGCGGATCGCCCAGGGCGAGATGCGCAGCGCGATGCTGCGCGACATCGACCAGGTCAGCCGCATGCTCGACGAGACGCTCGACTACCTGCGCGACGACACCAAGGCCGAGCAGCCGGCGCGGATCGAGCTCGCGAGCCTGCTCGAGACGATCTGCTGCGACTTCGCCGATGTCGGCCACGCCGTCAGCTTCGATGGGCCGTCGCGGCTGGTCTGCGAGGGCCGGGCGCGGGCGCTGTCGCGCGCCGTCACCAACGTGGTCGAGAACGCCGTCAAGCACGGCAGCGAGGTCGTGGTCAGCCTGTCGACCCTGGCCGACGGCATGATCGCGATCGAGGTCGCCGATGACGGTCCCGGCATTCCGCAGGCGCTGCAGGCGCGCGCGCTGGAGCCATTCGTCAAGCTCGACCAGGCGCGCTCCGCCGGCGGCTTCGGCCTCGGCCTGTCGATCGCGCAGGAGATCATGAAGAAGCATGATGGCGGCATCGCGCTGATGCCGAACGCGCCGCGCGGCCTGCGGGTGCGGCTGTCGCTGCCGCTGCGCGTCGCGATGCCCGCGGCGATCCCCGCCAAGGTGGCGTAGCGGGCGCCACGCGCAGGAAACCCCGCCGGTGCTGATCCCGGCGGGGCCTTTGCGTTCGCCGATGTCGAGGGATGGCGGTCAGCTCACGCGCTTCCAGGTCTGGCCGCCGCAGAACAGGCCGCCGAAGGCGCAGCCCTGGACCCGCAGCGTGCTCGGATTCTTCAGCACCACGGTGGAGTCGTAGTTGCCGCCGCCGTCCGGATCGTGGATGCGGCCGACCCACTTGCTGTCCTTGCGCTTCATGTTGATCAGGATCTTCTCCCGCGTCTTCTCGGCAAAGCCGCAGATGTTGGCGCCGCACGGCTCGATCACGACGTTGCCCTTGCCGCCCTCGGTGGCCCATAGGCCGAGCGGCGAGTTCGGATCGGCTGCCGGCGCCGGAGCCGGCTGAACTGCGGCAGGCGCCGCGGCAACCGTGACCGGCGCGGGTGCTGGCGCCGGCTGTGGAGCAGGCGCGGTCGTAGCGACCGGAGCCGGCGGCACCGGCATCTGCACCGTCGTGGATGGCGCGGCGGCAGCGGGCGCTGCGGGAGCCGGCTCGGCCGCGGCTGGCGTGGCGGCGACGGGCGCCGGCGCGTTGACGACCGGCGGAGCCGCCACGGGCGCCGCTGCGGCCGGAGCGCCGGTCGCAGGCGCGCCGCTCGCCGGCGCATCGTCATCGTCGAGCTTGGAGGATTTCAGCCCGCTGAGGTCGATGCCGGACACCTGCAGGCAGGACAGTGACTGGCAGTTGCGCGGCACGGTGACGCGGATCTTGTGCCCGTCGAAATTGAACGCGATCGAGCTGCCGGCCTGCGCGGCGCTGCTCGCGATCAGAACGGCTGCTGCGGCCAGATACACGGTCTTCATGAATGAGCTCCCTCGGACGGCGTCGTGAACCTGAGGGAACTCTTAGACGCGGGCGACCGCGCGATCTGTGACGAGGGTCACAGCCGGAGAGCCGAAGAGACGATGGGGCCGGGGCCGCACGCGGCCCGTCAATTGATCGATCGGATCGCGGCGATCAGATCATCCCGACGATGATCGCGCCGACAAATGCAAACACGACATACGTGACCACCATGCTCAGCCGATCGGCAAGGCTCATGGGACGGCTCCCGTTTTCGCATCGCTCGCGCACCTGGCGTGCGCTGGCTCTTGACGCCTGCGCTCCGCAGAGCGCGCGCCACACATACAAGATCGGCATCGGCAAAAAAGACAGCGCGGCTGTCGCTTCCCCGTAAAACGACTGCCTTTCACGTCGCGATGGTTTGCGTGCCGTAAAGGGACGGCATTGACAGGTCCTTAAGCAAATTGCCGCAAACCTCTGCATATGACGCGCGGAGTTCGTTTGTATCTCGTCGGCTCCATCGTCCTTGTCTCGCTTGCGGGTTGCGGCCGTGGATTTTTCCAGGAGCGCGAGCCGTGGCGGGCCGAGGCCGAGATCGCCTGCCTGAAATCGGGCGCGGTGAAGGAGAGCGCGGACATCGTCCGCATCGACCCGATCACCGGCCCCGGCATGTGCGGCGCCGACTATCCGCTGAAGGTGGCGGCGCTCGGCGAATCGACCGCGAGCTACGGCTTCGCCGACGAAAGCCTGCGTCCGCCGGCCGCGATCGGCGGCCAGCCGCGCTGGCCGATCAACCCGCCGCCGCAACGCTATGCCCCGCCTGCAACTTATCAGCCACAGGCCGCGCCGCAGCCGGCCTATCCGTCGTCGAACGCGGCCTATCCTGGTCCGGCATCGCCGTCCTACGGCGCCCCGCCCGGCGCGCCGCTGCAACTCGAGCCACCGGCCGGCGAGGACGACGTCGACCAGCCGGCCGACGCGTCCTATCCCGCCGCGCCCTATCGCGGGCAGCCTGCCGGGCGCACCGCCTATCCGCAGCAGGAAGCACCGCCGCGGCTCGGACCGTCGCGCGATCCGGTCGGCACCGTCGGCCCCGTCGCGGTGAAGCCGACCGCGACGCTCGCCTGTCCGATCGTCTCGGCGCTGGACCGCTGGATCGCTGAATCGGTGCAGCCGGCGGCGCAGCGCTGGTTCGGCACCAAGGTCGTCGAGATCAAGCAGATCTCGGCCTATTCCTGCCGCGGCATGAACGGCAATCCGAGTGCGCACATCTCGGAGCATGCCTTCGGCAACGCGCTCGACATCGCCGCCTTCATGCTCGCCGACGGTCGCCGCATCACCGTCAAGGACGGCTGGATCGGCCTGCCGGAGGAGCAGGGCTTTCTGCGCGATGTCCAGGGCGGCGCGTGCCAGCAGTTCACCACGGTGCTGGCGCCGGGCTCCAACGTCTATCACTACGACCACATCCATGTGGACCTGATGCGCCGCGCCAGCCGCCGCCTGATCTGTCAGCCGGCCGCGCAATCCGGCGAGGCGGTGGCGGCGCGCGCGCAGCAGCGGCGCTACGGCTACGGCCAGCGCGGGCCGGACGTCACCAGCTCGATCCCGTCGCGCAAGCAAGCCAAGTCGATTGGTCAGTTGATCAACGAGGAAGACGAATTCCGGGACGATTGAGTGGCAATGGCGAATAGCGCGTCGCATCTCCCGGCCCGACCATCTCCTCACTCTTTGCCATTCGCTTCGCGCTGTGCGCGGCTGTGGATTTCTTTCGCCGTCAGCCGCGCCTGAAGGCGCTCTGTCCCGCCCCGAAACGGAAACGCCGATGTCGCGCGCTGCGCATTAGGAGTCCGTTGACCAGTTTTGCCGTCCGCCATTGGCCGACACTAGACCTGCCACAGTCGCCAGGAACAAGGCGCGCGGGGTTCTGGTTGCTGCCGGATTGGGAGAGGCGGAGATGGCATCGTATCGCATCAAGGCGATTGGGGCGGGCTTCGAGGTCGGCACCGCCGAGCAGGCTGTGCTGGTCTGCCGCTCGCTGAAGACCGCACGCCGCGCCGTCGCCGATGCGCAGCGCCTGGAGCGGATGCCGCCGAAGCCCATCCCCTGGCGTGTGCCGCCGGAGCCAGCGACCGCGGCTGGCGGCGCGGACGATGCCGCGCGCAGCGAGGACAAGGACATCGAGATTCCCGTCGTGTCGGATGGCCCGCCTCT
The DNA here is from genome assembly GCF_051167995.1 of Bradyrhizobium sp. HKCCYLRH3073. Classification (NCBI taxonomy): domain Bacteria; kingdom Pseudomonadati; phylum Pseudomonadota; class Alphaproteobacteria; order Hyphomicrobiales; family Nitrobacteraceae; genus Bradyrhizobium; species Bradyrhizobium sp. HKCCYLRH3073. The sequence continues at coordinate 2,310 of NZ_JBNPUD010000010.1, read as the reverse complement.
GTGCAGCTGACTGGATCATGATGCGATTCCACGGAATCGCATCATGATCTCATCTCCTTGTTTGAGCATGATCTCCGCGCAAACGCCTTCGGCGTTTGTCGCGAGGGAAAACCGGTTTCCACTTTTCCGGATCATGCTCTAACCGGCGCGGAAGCGGCAGAACTGGAACTGCTGCGTCGCGCCCCACGGCGTGCGATGCGCCTCGGTGCAACTGTTCTCGAGCGTGAAGGCAGGACCCAGCGTTGCGGCCAGGCTGTGGGCGTCGTAGCGCACGATCGGCAGCCCGCTGCACTTCTCCGGACCATCGGGCGCGAACGTGCCGATGATGACGGCCCCGCCGGGCACCACCGCCGCGCGCAGGCGATCGACATAGGCGGCGCGGTCTTCAGGTGCGGTGAGAAAATGGAAGGCGGCCCGATCGTGCCAGACGTCGTAGCGCGCGTCCGGCGTCCAGGTGGTGACGTCGGACGCGATCCACGTCACCCCGGCCGCCGCGGCGCCGAGCCGGCCGCGCGCCGTCGCCAGGGCGGCGTCGGAGATGTCGAGCACGCTGAGCGCGCCGTAGCCTGCCGCGAGCAGCGCATCGACCAGCCGCGAGGCGCCGCCGCCGATATCGATGATCCGCGACGCCGCCGTCGCACCGGCCTCGCGGATCATCCGCAGCGACGTCGCCGGATCGTCCTGGTACCAACTCACCTCGGTCTCGGCCTTGGTGGTGTAGACGTTCTGCCAATGGCTGGCGCGGTCGGGCATGGTATGGCCGTTTGGTGCAGAGGAGGCTCATCCTATCATGAGTTCGCAATATCGTCGCAGGCTGCGAATGCTGCACGAAGAAATCCGAGCGGTCTGAGATGTAACGCAGGCTCTTGCGGCGAGGACGGTGGGCTCCCTCTCCCCGTTCTTTACGGGGAGAGGGTTGGGGTGAAGGGCAGACGCACGGGAAGCGCACGTGGATAGACCTGTAGCCCCCATTGGCGCTAACTTACCATTTTGCTGCCGGAAATGGATGATTCCTCGGTCGAGTGACTGACGAATCGCTTTCGAACGCCGAATGGCTGCGCACTATCGCTCGGTTGGGCGGCGCTGACCTGCTTGAGCATGAGGCTCGGGAATTTGGGGCTTTCAAACGAGCCCGCAAGGTCGAATGTGCCGTGGATCAGCTGCGGCTGGTGCTCGCGTATTGTTGGGGGACGCGCGGGCTGCGATTGACCGCCGCATGGGCTGAGGCGATGGGACTTGCCTCATTGTCGAATGTCGCGCTTCTCAAGCGGCTACGCAACTCGGCGGATTGGCTCGAACAACTGGTCAGCCGGCTGCTCGTTGGGAGCGCAGGTGAGACCTGCCTGGCCGCGGCGAAAGGCCGACCGGTCCGTCTTGTGGATGCCACGGCGGTGGCAAAAGCCGGCCGCAATGATCGCGAATCCGGCGGCGTATGGCGGATACATTCAGCCTTCGATCTGGCGAGCGAACGCTTTACCGCCTTCGAACTGACGGATGAGAGCGAGGGCGAGGTCATCGATCGCGCCGGTGTCGTGCCGGGCGAAATTCGCGTCGGCGATCGTGCCTATCTGCAGCCCGATCGGGTCGCCAAGGTGCTTGCTGAAAGCGCTGATATCGTAGTGCGCGCCAAATGGAATGGCGCTCGTTGGCTCGACGCCGACGCGAACCGTCTCGATCTCATTGCTCTGCTAAAAAAGTCGCGTGGCAAGGGACTGGTTGATCGGCCCGTCTGGATCAAGGCTTCGGCGAAAGAGCCTATCGCATTACGTCTGGTGGCGATCCGAAAGCCGAAGCAGGCGCGCGATGCCACGATCGAAAAGATCACGCGCCGGGCACGAGACATGGGCCGCAAGCTGCAGCCCGAGACGTTGGTCGCGGCCGAATGGGTCATCATCATCACCTCGCTCGATCGCGATGAATATCCACTTCCAGCAATCAGCAGCCTCTATCGATTGCGGTGGCGCATCGAGATCGCCTTCAAGCATCTCAAGAGCAGTATCGGCCTCGCGCGACCACCGGGCGAGGATCCCAGGAGTGCGAGAGCGCACATCCTCTGTCATCTTCTGCTGGCGCTGCTGACCGAGCCGCTCATCGCGGAACATCTCGGGGACTCTCCCCGCCGGGAGGCCGCGTGAAGAACGGCGTCTGGCGCCTATTGCGCTTGATCGTCGAGGCCCTCGTCGACGCCGTCATCCCCAAACCCGACGTGCAAACGTTGCAGGCCGCTGCGCGGAACATTCAACGCCATCTCCGAGAGCCGCCAAGAAAACGAGAATACCAAGCGCTAATTTGGTAAGTTAGCGCCAATGG
>NZ_JBNPUD010000009.1:0-342523 GCF_051167995.1 Bradyrhizobium sp. HKCCYLRH3073 | reverse complement strand
GCTGACATGGCCGGCATGGGCCTGACGCCATGCCGGACCATGGTCGCGGAAGATATCCGCAACCTCCAGAGCCGGACGAGACACGCAGGCCCCGCGTCAGCCGGGCGGCCGGGTCTCCTTCAGCTTGATCGCGATGTGCTCCAGCGGGCTCATGACCTCGCTGATCGTCTTGGTGGCGACCCGTGTATAGAGCGCGGTCGTATCGAGCTTGGCATGACCGAGCAGCACCTGGATCACGCGCACGTCGATGTTCTGCTCGAGCAGGTGGGTGGCGAAGCTGTGCCTCAAGGTATGCAGCGACACGCGTTTGTGAATCTCGGCCACCTGGGCCGCGGCATGACAAGCACGATTGAGCTGGCGCGTCGTCATCGGCTGCGCCGGGTCACGCCCTGGGAATAGCCAGCCCTGGGGACGGGCCGCCCTCCACCAGGCGCGCAGCAGGTCGAGCAGGCTCGGCGACAGCATGACATTGCGGTCCTTGCCGCCCTTGCCCTGCTCGACGCGGATGATCATGCGCTTGCTGTCGATATCGGAGATCTTGAGCGAGACGACCTCGTTGGCACGGAGGCCGGCGCCATAGGCCACGCTGAGCGCCGCCTTGTATTTGAGCCCGGGTGCCGCATCGAGCAGCCGCGCCACTTCCTCCACGCTCAGCACCACCGGCAGCTTGCGCGGCTGGTGGATGAAGTGGGTGTGCTCGACGATCTCGTGACGCCGCAGCGTGACCTTGAAGAAGAACCGCAAGGTCGAGACCGTCTGGTTGATGGTCGGCCCGCCGACGCCGCGCGATGCCAGATGGAGCTGATAGCGGCGCACGTCCTCGAAGCTGGCCAGATCCGGCGATCGTCCGAGGAAGGCTGCGAAGTCCTTGACCCGTTGCACGTAGTCATGTTGGGTCTTGGGCGCGAACTTGCGGATCGTCATGTCTTCGATCATGCGCCGCCGCAACGGGCTCATGGCCTCGTCGGTCATGGGGATGCTCCTGTCTTGGGTGAAGGTTGCGAACCCCTCATCTCAAGACAGGACGCCTCGCTGCGCTATCCTCTCAGCCGTGCTGCCGGCCGTCGTGCCCTACCGCGCGAGCGGTTTAGTCCTGTGGCCCATTTCGGACCTTTTGGTCGTCGCCGACGATGGCTGCTCCGTCGAAGATCGGGGTCTTGTCAGGCTGCAATCGGCGCCTACCGGGGAGGCCGACGCCGGCTTGGCTCAGACGGGCGTTGGGCATAGGGGTTCGGCAAGCACATGGCCGAAAGGCCCGCGGCCCCCGCTCTGCACGCCTCCCACGACCTGTACTGGCACGCGATCGTGCTGGACCCGCCCCACTCCCATGTCTGGAGGCACACCGGATCATTGCCATCGAACCGCTGAGCCGCGGCTGGAGCGGTTGCAAGCACGATGATCGAAGTCATGAGGAGAAGCGCGCGCGTCATCAGCCATCATGGCATGAGGCTGACCAATCCGAAAGGGTCCGCCGGCGCGGCCACGTCTACGCGCGCTTGATCCGCAGGCGCAGCGGGTTTCGGTATCCGCGTCGTCAGGTGACCCTCTCTTGCTCCACGGAAAGCAGGCGATCGCAGCTAGCTTCGGCGGCTCATGAGTCAGAAATAGGAGCGCGGCTGCTGCATCGTATGTTGGCCGAGGTAGCGTCTCACGGTCGAAAGATTTTTCGGTTCAGAAAGCTTCTCAAATACCTGATGCACCAATTCATCGTGATCGGAGGCAACCATTGCGACGGCGTCCCTCAGGTTTCTAAGCTGACGCCAGGAAAGAGCAGGCTCCGCTGCTGCCACCAAAGCCCAGAATACAGGGCGCCATAACCCGGTGTCGAAGGGCTTCGACGCCTGAAATATCGAAAACAGCGCCTCTGAACGACTCCCCATGTTTTCAATGGCGCTGGAGGCAGCGACGTACTTTATGAGAAGTTCTTTGGCGGGCGGCCCGTTGCCGCGCTCAAGATATGCCCTGATCGGCCATGCCGAGACGGCCACACGATTGAAAATATCCTCCTGACAGTCGGCTGCCAGAATCGCCTCTTCAAGAAGGCGGCTATACCTTTCATCGGGCCAATGGCGTGCGACGTGAGATAACGCCTGACACCTGAACCAAGGTGCTTCTATCCCCCTTGCGACGCTTAGCGCTTCGTCAGGGCGAGCAGATGCGAGGCGGATCGCGAGGTCTCTTGCTTTGGTCGGGGTCAGGGTCTTGCTCACCCAAACAGACTACCACAACTCCCCGCAACGGCCAATTGGATGGAAGTAACGTCGGATTCTGGCGTAAAGCTGAGCTATGCTGGTTCAAGGCTGACGCATGGTCTCAACCCAACGCCGTCGTCAGCCAGATCCGCAGAGCACCAACAGTCTCGAACTCGGCGAGCCTAAAGCTCTTTGCCACAGACAACGCCGCCGTAGGGTGGGCAAAGCGACGCCAAGGGCGGCGCGTGCCCACCATCGGTGGCGCTGGGTGTAGGCGGTGGGCACGGCGCGCGCGAAAGCTCGCCCGACAAGGCCGCATCCCGGCGCGCCTTTGCCCACCCTACGGCAGGTTGTTAGTTCAGCGTGCCATCAATCTTGACGCTGCTGGCAAAGCGGCGCGTGACCACCCATTGCCACCGCTCGAAGCGCGCGGTGGGCACGATGCGACGCGGCGTTGCCGCGTGCACCTCTTTGGCCGCCCTACGGCTCGGGAGACGCGGATCATAATCGCTGCCGGTGACCTTCGTCCGAACGGCCTAGACCGCAATCCCGCTCCACCTCACCCGAACAGATGCGCCAGCCAGAACGCGGCGCCGGCGGCGAGGCCGCCGACGAGGGCGGTCTGAAGCGCCGACTTGATCTTGTTGACGCCGGTGAAGTGGCCCTTGATGGCGCCGAAGATCAAGAGCGCAATGCCAGTGGCGATCACGGAGATGCGGAGCGCCGACGAGATGTCGGCCGCCAGCATGTAGGGGATCAGCGGGATCAAGCCGCCGATCACGTAGGAGCCGCCGATGGTCACGGCGCTGACCGGCGCGCGCTTCGGATCGGGGCGTTCGAGGCCGAGCTCGAAACGCATCATGAAGTCGACCCACCGCTTGCGATCGGACGCGATGGCGTCGACCACGGTGGTCAAGGCCTGGCCTTCGAGACCGTAGCCGCGGAAGATCGCGGCGACCTCCTCGACCTCGCGACCGCGAAGCTTCTCGATCTCGTCGTGCTCGCGCGTCTCCTCCGCGGCGTAGTGCTCGGCGTCGGAGCGGGCGGCGAGATAGCCGCCGAGCCCCATCGCGATCGCGCCGGCGACGACCTCGGCGAGGCCGGCCGTGACGATCACGTCGGTCTTGGCGACCGCCGCCGACAGACCGGCGGCGAGCGCGAACGGCACCGTGAGCCCGTCGGCCATGCCGATGACGACATCGCGGACGACCTCCGAGGCGGTGAAGTGCTTTTCGATATGCGGCGTTGCCGGCATGACGGCCTCCGATGGCGTGTTCGACGGAGGCCTTCTAGCAGGCCCGGATGACAGGCGCGATCACCGCAGTCCCGGCACCATCCGCCGCAGGGTGCGATCGTGCAGCCAGTAATGGTGCAGCAAGGCGGCGCCTGCGTGCAGGCCGATCAGGATCATCAGGCCATTGGCCAGCGCCTCGTGCATCTCCTTCATGTCGTGGGCGAAGCCGCGGTCGCCGACCCAGGGTGAGGCGATCTCGAACAGGCCGAACACCGGCAGGCCGTAGCCGCGGGCGAACTGGGTGAGAATGCCAAGCACCGGAATGGCGAACATGATGCCGTAGATCAGCAGATGCGTGATCTCGCCGGCATGAACGGTCCACGCGCCGAATTTGGTCGCTTCGGGCGTCGGCGGCGGATCGGCCAGGCGCCAGGCCAGGCGCGCCAGCGCGAAGCCCAGCATCGACAGCCCGAGCGAGACGTGCATGAACAGGCCCATGTCATGAGCGGGACGTGGCAGCACGTCGCCGAGATGGCCTGAAATCCAGGCCGCCGGCACCAGCACGGCGACGATCCAGTGCAGTGCGATCGCGACGGAGCCATACGTCTTGGCGGAGTTTCGAATGCGCATGATCAGCTTCCTTCGACCATTGGGCATCCCGCGCCGGCACGCCGGAGCACGGGGTGGCATGGCCGGAGGCAATAGCCGACCGGGGGCGTCGCGCCGCTGACGCGGGATGTCAGCCTGCTGTCAGAATGGACGGCGCCGGGGTGGCCTGGGACGTCGCGGGCTGCGGCCAGCGGAGTGCCGAGACGATGGCCGGCGCGATCGTGATCCGGGCGCCGCCGAGCTGGGAACGGCCGATCTGCAGCCGCCAGCCATAGGCTTCGAGCACGTCCTGCACGATCGCGAGCCCCAGCCCGCTGCCCGGACCCTGCTCGTCGAGGCGGCCGCCGCGCTCGAGCACGCGGCCGATCTTCGCGTCCGGAATGCCCGGACCGTCGTCCTCGACGGTGACGATCAGAGGGGTCGCACTGGCGACGATGCGAACCGTGCTCGCCGCGTGACGCGCGGCGTTCTCCAGGAGATTGCCGAGCACCTCGGCGAGATCGGTGCGGTCCATGCCGACGCGCAGGCTTGGGGGCACCTGGCCATCGAAGCTGACATGGGCGGCCGCCGGCGTGCGGCCGAGCGTCCCGAGCAGCGCATTCACCAGCGGCGCCAGCTCGGTCGCGGCCTCCGGCCCACCGCGGGCCTTGCCGCGCAGCCGCGCCAGCGCCAGCTCGCGATCGACCTGCCGGCTCATCGCCTCGGCGACATCCTCGACATTGCGCGCCAGCTCGAGCTGGCCGAGCTCCCGCAACCGCGCCGCGTCGGCCGCGAGTGCGGCGAGCGGCGTCTTGAAGCCGTGGGCGAGATCGGCCGCACGGCTGCGCGAGCGCATGATCTCGCGGCTCTGCGCATCGAGCAGCGCGTTGACCTCGTCGACCAGCGGCGCCACCTCGGTCGGCACGTCCACGGGAAGATGCTGGCGCCGACCGCTGCGGATCTCGGCGACGCCACGGCGCAGCACGCCGAGCGGACGCAGCCCGAGCGTGACCTGAACCGAGGTGCCGACGGCGAGGATGACGGCCAGCACGGCGAGCGCGATCGACAGATCCTTGGCGAAGGTCCGCACCGCGCTGGTGGCGCCGTCGAGGTCATAGGCCACGGCCGCGCGCACGCGGGTCTGGCTTTCCGGATTCATCAGGATGCCGCGCTCGGCGACCAGCACGTGTTCGCCATCCGGCCCGGCGAGCTCATGCTGATGCACGTCGCTCGGTCCGGGCTCGTCGATGGGCAGCGGCAGGATGGTGTCCCACAGCGAGCGCGAGCGCAGCAACTGGCCGTGATCGTCCGAGATCTGCCAGTACAGCCCCGACAGCGGCACCACGAAGCGCGGATCGGCCGGCGGCCGCGCCACCACGATGCGCCCTTCCGCATCGACCTCGAGGCCGTTCAGCAATTGGCGCAGGTGGATGTCGAGATCGGAGGCGAGCGTACGCGCGACGTGGCGCTTGAACAGCACGACCATGCCGAAGCCGGCGACGCCGAGCGCGACCAGCAGCGCGATGGTGCCCGCCGCCACCAGTCGCAGCCGCAGCGAGCCGAGCCTCATTCCGTCGTCTCCGGGATCATGTAGCCGAAGCCGCGGCGGGTCTCGATGATGTCGGCGCCGAGCTTCTTGCGCACGCGCCGGATCAGCACCTCGAGCGCGTTGGAGTCGTGCTCGTGGCCGAGACCGTAGACGTTCTCCTCCAGCTCATGCTGCGGCACGACGCGGCCGCTCTGCCGCAGCAGATAGGCGATCAGCCGGTATTCGAGCTGCGACAGCGTCACCGGCACGCCGGACAGGCTGACCTTCATCTGGCGCTCGTCGAGCATCAGGTCGCCCGACGAAAGCACCGGAGCGGCATGGCCGGCGGAGCGCCTGATGATCGCGCGCAGTCGCGCCAGCAGCTCCTCGTTGCGAAACGGCTTCGGCAGATAATCGTCGGCGCCGGCATCGATGCCGTCGACCCGCTCGGCCCAGCTCGCGCGCGCCGTCAGGATCAGCACCGGCATATGCCGAGCCGCGCCGCGCCAGCGCTTCAGCACCGACAGGCCGTCCATGCCGGGGAGGCCGAGATCGAGGATCACGGCGCCATAATCCTCCGTGTCGCCGAGAAACCAGGCCTGCTCGCCGTTGTCGGACGTTTCGACCAGATAGCCCGCCGCCTGCAGCGTCCGCGCCAGGTCGGACGACAGCCGCGGATCGTCCTCGACCAGCAGCACACGCATCTATTTTTCCTCGATCCGCTCGATCTCGCCGCTGCGCGCATCGACATAGACCTCGCGCACGCGGCCATCACGGCCGATCACCCGAAACTCATACCGCCAGCGGCCACGCTGGCGGTCGACATCGATTCCCATCACGTCGCCGGCGATCCGGCCGCGCAATCTCGGCAGGATCTGCGACAGCGGCAGGACGTCGCCCGCCTCCACCGCGCGACGCACGGCATCACGGCGCTCGCGATCGTCCTCGCGCGCCACCGTCGCCGCGGACGCCGCCGTCGAGATCAGCATCGCAAATGCCGTGATGCGCATGAACCGTCCGATTTGAGGCAAATGCATGATCTTCCCGGGGCCTGACGCTCTGATCTTCAAAGCTCGTCGTCATTCGTTGCGCGCGCGCCACTGGGTTCGAATTGCGGGGGGCGACTTGCGGAGCGTTCGCAGATGCTAAGGAGCTGGTGCGGATTTTAGTTTGAACTTCCGATGTCGGAATTGCGCTCAGGCCGATGCGCGGGTGGAAACTCGCAAGGGATCGGCATCCTGCCCGAGACAAGCTGACGTCTCGCTGACTCAACCTGACAGGATGCCGTCAGCCTCGTTGCGACATGATCCCGCCCGGACGGAGCGAGCCGGGGGCGCGGTGAGTTCGGAGACGAGAATGCGTAAGACGATGACATTGGCAGCCGTGCTGGCGGGGCTGGGCGGCCTCTTGGGGATGTCACAAGCCGGCCGGGAGACGGCACCCACGCTGGTGCCGGTGGCCCGTGCCGATGTCGGCACCCTGGCGGCCTATGCGCATCTCGCGGCGCTGCATGCGCGGGCCGACAGCCAGCTGCTGAGCTACGAGCCCGCGCGCCGGGACCGCGAAGGCGACGACGACGATCAGGACGAGCCGCGGCGGTGAGGCGAACCGGCTTCTGACCAAGGCACGGACCAAGGCTAGGCCGGCAGGCCCGCTTCGTACCAGCGACGCGTCGCCTTGACGATGCGCACGACCGAGAGCATCACGGGGACTTCGACGAGAACCCCGACGACGGTCGCGAGCGCAGCCCCCGAGTCGAGCCCGAACAGGCTGATCGCGGCGGCAACCGCCAGCTCGAAGAAATTGCTGGCGCCGATCAAGGCGGCTGGAGCCGCGACGCACCAGGCCACGCCGAGCCGGCGGCTCAGCCAATAGGCGATCCCCGCGTTCAGATAGACCTGGATCAGGATCGGCACGGCCAGGATCGCGATGACGACCGGCTGCTTCAGGATCTGCTCGCCCTGGAAGCCGAACAGCAGCACGAGCGTCCCGAGCAGCGCCACGAGCGAGACCGGTTGCAGCACCCGCAAGGCGCGCTCCAACGCCCCGTCCGTGCTACGCAGCAACGCACGGCGCCAGAGTTGCGAGACGATGACCGGCACGACGATATAGAGCAGCACCGACAGCAGCAGGGTTGTCCAGGGCACCGAGATCGAGGCGACGCCGAGCAGCAGGCCCACCAGCGGCGCAAACAGGAACACCATGATGACGTCGTTGAGCGCGACCTGGCTCAGCGTGTAGTGCGGCTCGCCGTCGCACAGATTCGACCAGACGAACACCATCGCCGTGCACGGCGCCGCCGCCAGCAGGATCAGACCCGCCACGTAGGACGACAACTGGCCTGCGGGAAGCATCGGCGCGAACACGTGGCCGATGAAGATGCTGCCGAGCAGAGCCATCGAAAACGGCTTGATCGCCCAGTTCACGATCAGGGTGACGCCGATGCCCCGCCAATGCTCCTTCACGTTGCCGAGCGCGGCGAAATCGATCTTCAGCAGCATCGGGATGATCATCAGCCAGATCAGGGCCGCGACCGGCAGATTGACCCGCGCCACCTCCGCCGACGCGACAGCCGCGAACAGCCCCGGCATCAGATGGCCGAGACCGATACCGACGACGATGCAGAGCAGGACCCAGACCGTCAGATAGCGCTCGAAGATCGTCATCGGATCAGGCCACGTCGGAGCGGAACGACGTTGCGCCCTCGCCGGTCCCGATCTCGCGCAGCCGCGTGCCGAGCGACATCGAATCGATGCGGCCGAGCGGCAGATTGATGAAGGCGTCGATCCGGTTCTTCAGATAGCGGAAGGCGGTCGTGAACGCCGCGAGCTTCTCCAGCTCCGTGCCTGCGGCCGCCGCCGGATCCTCGATGCCCCAATGCGCGGTCATCGGCTGCCCCGGCCAGATCGGGCACGCCTCGCCGGCGGCGTTGTCGCAGACCGTGAAGACGAAATCCATCGCCGGCGCGCCGGCGGCGGCGAACTCGCTCCAGCTCTTCGAGCGCAGATCGTCGGTCGGATAGTCCATGCGCGCGAGCGTCTCGAGTGCCAACGGATGCACCGCGCCCTTCGGCGTGCTGCCGGCGGAGAAGGCGTGGAAGCGGCCGGCGCCGTCCTTGCGCAGGATCGACTCGGCCAGCACCGAGCGCGCCGAATTTCCGGTGCAGAGGAACAAGACATTGTAGATGCGGTCAGACACGGCTCTTCTCCTTGCGCTTCGGCGCACAGCACGGGGTGAGACTTGCGATGACGGGTGCGCAGACCTCCGGCCGGCCGCCGCAGCAGTCCTGCAGCAGAAACAGCGCGACCTCGCGAAACTGCGTGAGATCGGCCCGGTAGACGATCGAGCGGCTGTGCCTGATCGAGCTGACGAGGCCGGCGCGCGCGAGCACGGCGAGATGCGCCGACAGCGTGTTCTGCGGCACCTCCAGCAGACGCGCGAGTTCGCCCGCCGGCAGCCCGTCGGGCTCGTGCTGCACCAGAGTGCGGAAGGCCTGCAGGCGCGTCGGCTGCGCCAGCGCCGCCAAGGCCAGAACGGCTTGTTCGTTTTCCATATATCCAGAATTATCGATATAACCAGCAAACGTCAAGGCCGGCCGCACCAGGAATGCACGACGGAGCGAGAGGCTCCGCAGACTGGAAGGCTCATCGCAAGCGCAGGCGGGTGCCGTCGACGATGAGTTCGCCGTGCTGCGCCATGCGCGCCAGCGCGCGATAGAGCGCTTCATGGGTGACGCCGAGCTCGGCGGCCCAGTCCTTCTTCGACCGGCCGAGCTCGACCTCGCCGCCCTCCCCTTCGGTCTCGATGAAATGCACGATCCGCTCGCGCGCCGTCTTCAGGCTGAGCCGCTCCGACTGCGCCCGGACCTTGCGCAACTCGCGGGCGAGATGATCGCACCATCGGTCCCCGATCTCGGGACGGCGCAGCGCCTCGGCGAAGGCCTTGCGGTCGATCGCCAGCAGCGCCGAATCCTGCGCCGCGACGGCGTCGCAATGATACGTCGACTGGTCGAGGCTGGCCTCTGCGAGAAAGCCCCGGCGGGCCCGCTGCAGGACGATGTCGTCGCCGGCGCGCGAGCGGCGCACCAGCCTCACCTCGCCGGTCAGCACGAAGAACATCGCCCGCGGCCGATCACCCCGACAGAACACCGTGCCCTGGCGCGGCACATGGATGCGCCGGGTCCGCAACCGCGCGGCCGCGGGCAGCGCGGCGAGCAACGGCGACAGCCGTGCAAGAGCGCGCCAGTCGAGCGGCGGGCGCGTGCCCTCGGGCGGGAGATGGTCAATCCTCGGCATATGATCTGGATCATATGCGCCGTCCGGCTGCGCGGTCTAGGGAAGACGTCACCGCGTTCGCTCAATGGAGGTCCTCATGCGCCTGCGTCTCGCCGCCGTTACGCTGGCCCTCGTCGCATCCGCCGGCATCGCGACGGCGCAGCACCATGGCCATCACGACCACGCCAGCCATGGGGCGCTTCCGCCAGACCCGCGCGAGCGCGTGGCGTTTCCGCCCGATCTCGCCGAGCATACGCTTGCCAACATGCGCGACCATCTGCTGGCGCTGCAGCAGATCAACGACGCGCTCGCGGCGGGCGAGCCGGACAAGGCCGGCCAGATCGCCGAGCAGCGCCTCGGCATGAGCTCGCTGCGGCTGCACGGCGCCGCCGAGGTGGCCGGGTTCATGCCCCAGGGCATGCAGGAGGCCGGCACCACCATGCACAAGGCGGCGAGCCGCTTCGCCATCGAAGCGCAGAATGCGGGCGTGACCGGCGACCTCAAGCCGGCGCTGAAGGCGCTCGGCGAGACGATGGCGGCCTGCGTGGGCTGCCATGCCGGCTACCGGCTGCGATAGCGCGCCGGACAGCCTCCCGCCGCCGATGCATCGCGGCGCGTTATTTCCATTATTCTAGAAATAACGTTTGACTCGGGCATCCCGCATGCCGCATCCTCCACGCCATGAAGCTCGATGACGCCGCTGCCCGCCTGGAAGCCCTCGGCAACACCACGCGCCTGAAGATCTACCGCGCGCTGGTGCGCGCCGGGCATGCCGGGATGCCGGTCGGCCGATTGCAGGAGCGGCTGAAGATCCCGGCCTCGACGCTGTCGCACCACGTCAAGACGCTGGTCGCGGTCGGGCTGATCTCGCAGCAGCGCGAGGGCACCACGCTGGTCTGTCACGCCGAATACGACGTGATGCGCTCCCTGCTCGGCTTCCTCGTCTCCGAATGTTGCGCTGAGGAGCAAGGCTGCGGCACCGAGAGGCCGGCCGCCTGATCATTTGACAAATAATTCGATGATTCTAGAAATATGGGAGGAATAGCGTGATGGATGCCAAGACGGTTGCGATCATCGGCGCCGGCCCGGTCGGGCTGGCGGCCGCCGCCCACGCGCTGGCGCGCGGCCTGACCCCGGTCGTGCTGGAAGCAGGTCCGGAAGCCGCGCATGCGGTGCGGCAGTGGCAGCACGTCCAGCTGTTCTCGCCGTGGAAGTACAACATCGACAGCGCGGCGGCGCGGCTGCTGGCGGCGACGGGATGGACTTCGCCCGAGCCCGAGGCCTATCCGACAGGGCGCGAGCTGATCGAATCCTATCTCGCGCCGCTTGCAACGCGCACCGCGCTGCGCGACGTCATCAGAACCTCGCATCGCGTCACCGCGATCGGCCGCGCCGGCTTCGACAAGGCCAGGTCGAAGGGACGCGCCGATGCGCCGTTCGAGATTCGCGCCCACAACGGCAAGGGCGAGGCGGCGCTGCAGGCCGACGCCGTCATCGATGTCTCCGGCGCCTGGTTCTCGCCCAATCCTGCCGGCCATAGCGGGCTGCCCGCGCTCGGCGAAGCCGCGCATGCGGCGCGCATCGCCTACGCGATGCCGGACGTCCGCGGCGCGCAGCGCAGCCGCTATGCCGGCAAGACGGTCGCGGTGCTCGGCGCCGGCCACTCGGCGATCGGCACCTTGATCGATCTGGCCGCATTGGCCGAGGTCGCGCCGGGCACGCGGGCGATCTGGCTGCTGCGCGGCGACGATCCCGCGAAGGCATTCGGCGGCGGCAGCGCCGACCAGCTCGCCGCGCGCGGCGAGCTCGGCCTGGCCTTTGCCGCGCTGGTGCGTTCGGGCCGCATCCGGCTCGAGTCCGGCTTCGGCGTCATCGGGATCACCGATGAGGACGGCCGGTTGCGGATCGATGCCGCGGGCGACCGCCACGTCACCGCCGACGAGCTGATCGTCGCCACCGGCTTCCGCCCCGATCTGTCGCTGCTGGCGGAGCTGCGCCTGCGGCTCGATCCCGCGATCGAGGCCCCTGTGGCGCTCGCGCCATTGATCGATCCGAACGAACATTCCTGCGGCACGGTGCGGCCGCATGGCGCACGCGAGCTGGCGCAGGCCGACGAGCCCGGGCTCTATCTCGCCGGCATGAAGAGCTATGGCCGCGCGCCGAACTTCCTGATGATGACGGGCTATGAGCAGGTCCGTTCGATCACCGCCGACATCGCCGGCGACAAGGCCGCCGCGCATCGTGTCGAGTTGAAGCTGCCGGAGACCGGCGTCTGCACCCGCGGCGGAGTGGAGAGCATTGCAGCCCTGCCCGGCTGCTGTGGCGGACCGGCGCCATCGGGCGTAGACAGTTGCTGTGCCGATGACGCCAAAGCCAAGCTGGCTGGCCGCAGCGGCTGCGGCTGCTCATGACGCCGAGACTTCGTGACCCAGAACTGAGGAGAGGTCGACGGGAATGCAGGCAAGACGGCTGGGCGTGGTCATCGCTCTCGGCACCGCCCAGACGCTGGCCTGGGGATCGAGCTACTATCTTCCGGCCATCCTCGCCGACCCGATCGCGAGGGATCTCGGCCTGTCCAACAACTGGTTCTTCGCCGCCTTTTCCGCCTCGCTGATCATCTCCGGCCTGTTGGGTCCGCGCATCGGCCGCCAGATCGACCGCGTCGGCGGCCGCCAGGTGCTGTGCGCCTCCAACATCGTGCTGGCGATCGGGCTCGCGCTGCTCGGCCTGTCGCATTCGCTGTGGGTGATGGCGCTGGCGTGGCTGTGGCTCGGCGTCGGCATGGGGCTCGGCCTCTATGATGCCGCGTTCGGCGCGCTCGGTCGCATCTATGGCAAGGATGCGCGCGGCGCGATCACCGGCATCACCCTGATCGCGGGCTTTGCCTCCACCGTCGGCTGGCCGCTGAGCACCTGGGGGCTCACCACCATCGGCTGGCGCGAGACCTGCTTTGCCTGGGCGATCGCACATCTCGTGATCGGCCTGCCGCTCAATCTGTCGCTGCCGCGTGCCACCGCGATGGCGCCCGGCGAGATGCCGACGGGCAAGCCGAACATTCCGCTCGATCGTCCCATGATCCTGATCGCGTTCGCGATGGCGGCGGCCTGGACCGTGACCGCGGCGATGGCGGTGCATCTGCCGCGGCTGATGCAGGCCTTCGGCGCAACCCCTGCACAGGCGCTGTTCGCGGGCATGATGATCGGGCCGGCGCAGGTCGCTGCGCGCGTGTTCGAGGCCGGCTTCCTCAGCCGCTTCCATCCGCTCGCCTCGGCGCGGCTCGCCTGCATCACCCATCCGATCGGCGCCGTGACGATCGGGCTGTTCGGCGGCGGCGCGGCGGCGGCCTTCGCGCTGCTGCACGGCTCCGGCAACGGCATCCTGACCATTGCTCGCGGCACGCTGCCACTCGCGATCTTCGGCCCCGTCAACTACGCCTACCGGCTCGGCCTGATCGGGGCGCCGTCGCGGATCTGCCAGGCCTTCGCGCCGCTGCTGTTCGGCCTGCTCATCGACGGGCTCGGCCGCGGCGTGCTGATCGTGTCGGCGAGCCTGAGCCTGTCGGCGCTCGCCGCCCTGATGCTGCTGCCGGCCGAGCGCGCCGAGACGGCGATGCCGCTCGACACCACCGACAAGGCGGCCTGAGCCGGTAGCCCTTCATTAACCAGCTTCCTGCGCTCACGGCCCACCGTGCCGCTGCGGACGGGCATCCATGAGCGCATATACGGAAAGTTGAAGGTTGGATTGAAGGATACCCGTGGTCATACGGGGGCGTTCACGACACGATGGCATTGCAACGTAAACACATGCTTCGTGTCGCGGCGGTGGTCGCCTGCGTCGGGATCTTCCTGGCCGGCGCCGATCTCGCCGTGACCGCGCTGATCGGCAACCAGACCGCGCGGCAGCTCAGCGAGCTCAGCAAGCTGGCGCTGCGCCGTTCCGAGGCCGCGATCGACTCGGCCGGATCGATCCTGAACCGTCTGATCGCGAAAGG
This sequence comes from Bradyrhizobium sp. HKCCYLRH3073, assembly GCF_051167995.1. Taxonomy (NCBI): domain Bacteria; kingdom Pseudomonadati; phylum Pseudomonadota; class Alphaproteobacteria; order Hyphomicrobiales; family Nitrobacteraceae; genus Bradyrhizobium; species Bradyrhizobium sp. HKCCYLRH3073. The sequence continues at coordinate 328,716 of NZ_JBNPUD010000009.1, read as the reverse complement.
ACCGATGGACTGCAGCGCCGTCGCGCTGCAGGCGCTGCGCCTTCACGTCTATCAAGGCACCATCATCAAGGACATCCGCACCGTCGATCGCGACGGCGCGGTCAAGTGCGCGGCCTATTCCGAAACACTGGAATTCGACAATGGCTGGGCGCGGCGCGACGAGATGTTCAAGTCCGCCGACGGCGAGCTGCGGCTGTTCCGCGTCGAGCAGTTCACCGGCGCCGCGTTCGGCGTGATGCGCGACATCGACCCGCAACGGTCGCTGGCGGCGATCCTGCGCATCGACGGCAATCTGCTGGACGTGATGCCGGTCGGCCTGCGCGCCGAGAGCAACGTCACCCTGACTTTGCCCGATGGCGAGCAGGTGGCCGGCTATCATCCCGACGCATCCGCCAGATCGCCGGCGCAGACCGTCGCGTTCACCACCGTGTCCGACCGCTATCCGCTGCAGGCCACGATCCATGTGCGGCCGCAGAGCCTGAGCGCGCGCGGCGACCTCGCTTATCTCCTGACGATGCTCGCCGCCGGCACGCTGGGCGGCATGTTCGGCCTGCTGCTGGCGAGCTACCTCAGCCGGCCGGTGGACCCGGTCGCCGAGCTCGACCGCGCGCTCGCGGCCAACGAGTTCAAGCCCTATGTGCAGCCGACCTTCCGACTGAAGACCGGCGACATCGTCGGCTGCGAGATCCTGGCGCGCTGGGAGAAGCCGGACGGCCGGCTGATCCCGCCGATGAGCTTCATCCCGCTCGCCGAGAGCTCCGGCCGCATCGAGAGACTGACCTGGCAGCTCCTCAAGACCGCCTTGCGCGAGCTGCAGCCGGAGATGAAGCAGGACAAGCTGTTCAAGCTGTCCGTCAACGTCACCCCGCGCCACCTGCTCGGCGACCGCTTCATCGACGATCTGCGCAAGACGGTCGCGTCGTCATCGGTCTCCACCCGCCAGGTCGTGCTCGAGGTCACCGAGCGCGAGGAGCTCGCCGATCTCGCCAAGGCGACTGATGTCGTGAAGGAGCTCAGCGAGCTCGGCTTCCGCGTCGCACTCGACGACGTCGGCATCGGCCATAGCGGCCTGTCCTATATCCAGCGGCTCGGCGCGCGCATCCTGAAGATCGACAAGTTCTTCGTCGACGCGATCACCCGCGACCAGTCCGCCATCGTGGTGGTGCAGATGCTGGTGGCGCTGGCGCGCGAGCTCGACATGTCCGTGGTCGCCGAGGGCATCGAGCATCAGGAGCAGGTCGATGCGCTGATCGCCTGCGGCGTCGAGGAAGGCCAGGGCTATCTGGTTGCGCCGCCGCTGTCGCTCGGGCGCTTCAAGCAGTTCCTCGACGTGCGCCGGGCCTCGGCCGTTCCCGGCCAGGCCGGCGAACCGGAACTGGCCGCGTGACGGCGAGCCCGCGCGCGTCGGGCACGCGCCTCACTGCCGGGTCATCTGTCCGCGAATCTCGCCGCCTGGGTTCGCCTGGGTATGAACGTTGGCGTACCATTTGCCGGCCAGCAGATCGGCCGCCTGAGCGTCCGTGATGACGGCCGAACCGGTAATCGGGGTCTCCGGGCTCTTGAACGGCAGCACGATGCCGGCATTCTTGCCGGGCTCGCTGGGACCGTGGAAATGCGCTCCCATCGCCGGCCCGGTGAGGCCCGAATAGGTAACCTTCCAGCTCAGCGTCCTGGTGGCGGTGTCGAAGCTCGCTTCGGCCGCGCCCGACGCGGTGGACGCGTTCGGCGGCACCTCGTTGGCGGCCTTGAGCTCGGACTTCAAGATGACGGTTTCAGCGCGCGCAATCGGCGCGGCCGCGACGCAGGCGACCGCGAGCAACGACAAATGAACGAATGTCCGTCCCATAGTTTCCTCCTAAATCGTTTTGTGCAGTCTCAGTGTTCGAGACCCCACGGGCAAGCCGATATTCCGTGGAACGCGTTAACGCCCCAGGCATGAGCAGCGGCCCCCGGCCGCGTTGATTGAACAATCCGGACCCCTGTGCCAAACAGGACGGGAACACAAAGGCCGCGAAAGAAAGCCTCGAAAGAAAGAAAGCCATGGCGGATCGAATGGTTGCTTCCAAGACGGCGCGCGGCAAGGTGGGGCGGCCTCCGCTCGAACGTGCCGGCGAGGTCGAGGAGCGCATTCTCGATGCGGCAAAGACGGTGTTCCTCGCAAACGGCTTCGAAGGCGCGAGCGTCGACGAAATCGCGCAGACCGCGCGTGCCGGCAAGCCGACCATCTACGCGCGATTTCCCAGCAAGGCCGCGCTGTTCGCGGCCGTGATCGCCCGCCATGCCGCGCGCAACACCCAATATGAGAACCTGGTGCCGCAGGGCCGCACCTTCCGCGCCCGGCTGATCAGCCTCGGACTCACCCTGATCGAGCGCGCCTTCGTCGAAGACACGATCGGCCTGATGCGGACCGCGATTGCGGAAAATCCGCGGTTTCCCGAGCTGACGCTCGAGATCCAGGACACCGCGCGCAAGCGCGCCACCTGCAATGTGAGCCATGCGATCGGCGAGCTCGCGCGCGCCGAAGGCCTTGCCGGCAAGGGCGCGTTCTCGGCCGATCGCATCGAGGACAGCGCACGGATCTTCCTCGATCTCGTCGTGTTCGCCGTGCTGATCCGCAGCCTGCTCGGCGAGGACATGCGCACCCTGAAGAAGGAAGCCCAGGCGCATGTCGAGAAGCGCGTCGACTTCTTCCTCGCCGCGACGACGTGATCCTAAATCTGCTTGTCCTTGCGCAGCTCCGGAAAGATCGTCTCGTCCTGCAGGATCACGTCGGCGGTGCGCTGATAGTGCGCCGTGAGCAGCGCAACCGCGCGTTCGGTGTCGGCGTCAAGCACGGCGTTCACGATGTCGGCGTGCTCGTCGCCGACGGGGCGTGACGGAAACGCCTTGCGGATCGACAGCCGGCGGTAGCGATAGAGCTGGTCGGCAAGCTGGCCGCAGAACGCGATCAGCGACTGCGAGCCGCAGTTCGAGATCAGGACCCGATGATAGATCCGGTGCAGCCTCTCCCACTCCGGATTGTCCTCGAACGTGGTCGCGCTGAGCGAGCGCGGCGCGCGGCTGAGCCGATGCTGCGCCAGCACCAGTTGCTCCTCCCAATCAGGCGTCGCCGCCGCCATCGACTCGCGCAGCGCCAGCGCCTCGACCCAGCAGCGCGTCTTGGTCAACTCGGCGAGCTCGGCGCGGCTGATGTCCTTGACGTAGAAGCCGCGCTGCTCGCGCACCTCGACCAGTCCGTCGGCAGTGAGGCGGTTGAGCGCCTCGCGCAGCGGTGTCTGCCCGGTCTGATAGGTCTCGGTCAAAAACCGCATCTGCAGCTTGCGCGACGGCGCCAGCCGGCCGGACAGCAGGTCCTCGCGCAGCCGGTCATACACATGACTCGCCTGCGTCGACGGGCCCTGCCCCTCGGCCTCCAAAACCGCATCCACGCCCGATCTCCTCTGAATCAGACGACATGTATAGAGCGAGGCTACAGAACATAAAATTTATAAATTCTGATTGATTCCTATTTTTTATGTAATAAAAAGGACGAGCCGGTTCTGCCGGCCAGGGATAGAAACGTCGCGCGTCCTCACCCGGGCATCGCGCAGGAGGACACGCTCATGACCCGGTTTCCGGTCGCGGCTCTGCGCAGCGTCGATCTGGGCACGCCAGATCTCGCGCGTTCGGAAGCGTTCTATCGACAGACCTGGGGGCTGGAGCGCGTCGCGGAGGCCCGCGGCATCGTCTATCTCCGTGCGACCGGCAGCGATCATCATGTCGTAGCGCTGCACCAGAGCGAGCGTACCGAGTTGAAGGCGGTGACTTTCCGCCTCGCCGAGTCCAGTGATTTCGATGCCGTCAGCCGCAACGCCATCCATGAAGGCGCGACGCTGATCGCAGCGCCAGCGCCGAACCCCGGTCCCGACGGCGGCGTGATCATGAGCCTGCGCGGCCCCGAAGGCGGCGTGCTGCGCTTCGTTCATGACGACCTCAGGCACGACACCAGGCCACCGCGGCCCGAGTTCCCCGAGCGGCTCGCCCACGTCAATCTCAACAGCACCGACGTCGATCGCACGGCTGCGTTCTACGAGAAGGCGCTCGGCTTCAAGCTGACCGATCGCTCCGCGGCGATGGCGTTCGTCCGCTGCAACTCCGATCACCATGCGGTGGTGATCGCCGCCGCCAAGGTCAACGGCCTCAACCACGTCGCCTTCCTGATGCCGACCTGGGAAGGCGTGATGCGCGGCGCGGGCCGCATGATCGATGCCGGTCATCCGATCGCCTGGGGCGTCGGCCGCCACGGCCCCGGCGACAATGTCTTCGCCTACTTCATCGATCCCGTCGGGACCGTGATCGAATACACCGCCGAGGTGCTGCAGGTCGACGACGACTACGTCGTGCGTGGGCCGGAGCATTGGGTCTGGCCGCCCGGCCGCACCGACCAATGGGGCATCGCGCCGCCCAAGGCCGAGCACGTCAAGGCCGCGCAGCTCGCGGTCGGCTACGCCGCCTGACTCGTTGTCCAACTCCAGAGTTTCCATGTCAGCCACGTCCGATCACAAGCATTTCGAGGTTGCCGTCATCGGCTTCGGTCCGACCGGCGCCATCGCCGCGAGCCTGCTCGGCATGCAGGGCATCAAAACGCTCGCGATCGATCGCGCTGTCGAGATCTACGACAAGCCGCGCGCGATCGCGCTCGATCACGAGATCATGCGGCTGTTCGACAATCTCGGCATCGCCGAACAGGTCAGCCGGTACGTCGCGCCGTTCCCGGCGTCCGAGCATTTCGGCGCACGAGGGCAGTTGATCCGCCGCATCGACATGGTCGGCCCGCCCTACCCGCTCGGCTACACGCCGAGCATGGTGTTCACGCAGCCGCCGGTCGAACAGATGATGCGCGATCGCGTTTGCGCCTGTCCGTCGGTGACGGTCGAGCTGGGCACGAGCCTCGTCGCGATCCGGCAGGATGCAACGGCGGCGACCGTCGTGCTGCAGCGGGCGGACGGCACGACGCATGAGGTCACCGCCGACTACGTGATCGCCTGTGACGGCGCCTCCAGCACCGTGCGCCAGCAGCTCGGCATCAGCTTCGATGATCTCGACTTCGACGAGCCATGGCTGGTGGTCGATCTTCTCGTGAATGCTGGCGGCGCCGGCAAGCTCCCGGCCACCGCGGCGCAATTCTGCGATCCCGCGCGTCCGACCACCTACATCATCGGCCCCGGCGATCATCGCCGCTTCGAGATCATGCTGCGGCCGGGGGAAGACCGCCACGCGATGGAGCAGCCGGAGCAGGTCTGGCAGTTGCTGTCCCGCTGGCTCGGGCCCGAGGACGCCACGCTGTGGCGCGCGGCAAGCTACCGCTTCCATGCGCTGGTCGCGCACCGCTGGCGCCAGGGGCGCGTCCTGCTCGCCGGCGACGCCGCGCATCAGCAGCCGCCCTTCATCGGCCAGGGCATGTGCCAGGGCCTGCGCGACGCCGCCAATCTGTGCTGGAAGCTCGCGCGCGTGTTGCGCGGCCAATCGACCACGGCCCTGCTCGACAGCTATGAGAGCGAGCGCAGCACGCATGTGCGCGAGCTGACCACGCGCATCAAGGCGATCGGCCGCGTCATCTGCGAGCAGGATCCCGCGGCCGCAGCGGCACGCGATGCGCGTATCCTTGCCGAAGGCGGCGGCGCGCCGCGCACCATCACCCGGCAGGAGATCGTGCCGCCGCTGACGCAGGGACTGCTCGCGACCAGGGCAAACGCGGCCAATGGCACGCTGTTTCCGCAGCCCTGGATCGTCGGCGACGGTGGTGGGCGAGCGCTGCTCGATGCCATCGCCGGCACCGGATGGCGGCTCGTCCTCGACGGGCGGGGCGCGCTGAACTCGAGCTCGATCGACGCTGCGACCCGCGACGCCGGGATCAGTGTGATCGCCATCGGCGGTCACGGCTTGCACGAGGAGAGCGCCGTCGTCGCACGCTGGTTCGAACGCCACGGCTGCAGCGCAGCGCTGGTGCGCCCCGATCATTATGTCTACGGCGTCGCGACGGACGCGCCGGAGCTCGCCGCGCTGCTGAGCGAGCTGAACCAACGACTGCACTAATCAAAACAAGAGAATGTCAAACGGGGAAACGCCATGACGACATCATCGGACACCGCCAGACCCAGTGTGGGAGGACGCGCGATCGCCGTCCTCATCATGCTGTTCCTGTTCCAGACGCTGAACTTCTTCGACAAGCTGGTATTCGGCCTCTCGGCCGTGCCGATGATGAAGGAGCTTGGCTTGAGCCCGAAGGAGTTCGGGCTGATCGGCAGCAGCTTCTTCCTGCTGTTCTCGCTGTCGGGCATGGCGGTCGGCATGTTCGTCGTCGGCCGCTTCCCGGTGAAATGGCTGCTCCTGATCATGGCCGGCGTCTGGTCGGCGACGCAGATCCCGATCTTCTTCTCCGGCTCGGTCGCCGTGCTCGTGATCTGCCGCATCATCCTCGGCGCCGGCGAAGGCCCGGGACTGCCGACCGCGCTGCACGCCTGCTACAACTGGTTTCCCGCCGACCGACGCAGCGTGCCGAGCGCGGTGGTGCTGCAGGGCATCAGCGTCGGTCTGTTGGCTGGCGGTCCGATCCTGACCTATGTCATCGTGAGCCATGGCTGGCGCACCGGCTTCCTGTTCTGCGGCCTGCTCGGGCTCGCCTGGATGCTCGGCTGGTTCTTCGTCGGTGGCGAAGGACCATACTCCGCCCATGCGCCGGAGGCTTCGGCGGCGAAGGACAAGGCGTTGCCGGCGCGCGTGCTGTGGGCCGATCCGACCGTGATCGGCGTCATCATCATGTCGACCGCGTCGTACTGGATCGTCGGTATGTCCGCGACCTGGCTGCCGCCCTATCTGCAGCTCGGGCTCGGCTACAAGCAGGTCGATGTCGGCTGGATCATCTCGGGGATCTACCTGTTCCAGTCGCCGCTGCTGCTCGGCGGCTCCTGGCTGACGCAAGTTCTGCAGCGCAAAGGCTTCAGCCTGCGTGCCTGCCTCGGCCACGCCTCCGGTCTCGCGCTGCTCGCCGCCGGCTGCGCGCTGCTCCTGAGCATCGTCACCTCGGGCCCGCTGCAGCTCGCCTGCATCGCGATCGCCTTCGCCGCACCGAGTCTCACCACGATCTTCGGCCCCGTCGCGCTCGGCGCCGTGGCGCCGGCAATCCAGCGTGGCCGGCTGATCGTCGTGATCTATTCCGGCAACGCGGCCTCCGCGCTGGTGTCGAATGCGCTCACCGGCTGGATCGTCGGCGAGGCCGGCGGCAACGCGCCGCTCGGCTACGCCCACGCCATGACCTTCACCGCCGGCGTGCTGATCGTCGGCGCCATCTCGGCCTTCGCGCTGATCTTCCCGGAGCGCACCATCGCGCGCTTCGCGAAATCGGCGCAAGAACCGGCTTCTCCCTCCGCCGTAGCGGCGGTTTCGACCTGAGGACATCGGATGAGATTTGCAAGCTTCACCATCGACAATGCGCCGACCTGGGGACTCGTCGAGGGCACCGACGTCGCCGATCTCGGTGCCGTCCTGCGCGACCGCTTCCCGGACCTGAAATCGGCGATCGCAGCGGACGCGCTGAAGGAGGCGGCTGCAGCGGCCTCAGGCGCAAGGCGGCATCCGATCTCGGCCATCAGCTTCCTGCCGGTGATCCCGAACCCGGACAAGATCCTCTGCATCGGATTGAACTACGAGACGCACCGCAAGGAGACCGGCCGCTCCGAGGTCGAGAACCCCACGGTGTTCGGCCGCTTCGCCAACAGCCAGACCGGGCACCTCACCGACATCATCCGCCCGCGCGTCTCGACCGATCTCGATTTCGAGGGCGAGCTCGCCATTGTGATCGGCAAGCCGGGCCGCTACATCCCGCGCAGCGAGGCCTTCAAGCACATCGCCGGCTATGCCTGCTACAATGAGGGCAGCGTCCGCGACTTCCAGCGCCACACCCACCAGTTCACGCCGGGCAAGAATTTTCCGGCGACCGGCGCGTTCGGCCCGTGGCTTGTGACCCCCGACGAGATCGACGACCTCGGCTCGCTGCGGCTGCAGACGCGGCTCAACGGCGAGGTGGTCCAGGACGCGACGATCAGCCAGATGATCTTCGATATCCCGCGCCAGATCGAATACTGCTCCTCGTTCACCCGGCTCGAGCCGGGCGACGTGATCGCCACGGGCACGCCCGGCGGCGTCGGCTCCCGCCGCACACCGCCGCTGTGGATGAAGCCCGGTGATGTCGTGGAGGTCGAGATCGACAAGATCGGACTGCTGCGAAATGGCATCGCCGACGAGGCGGTGTGAGCGCCCCTGATGTTCCTGACCGTCATTCCGGGGCAGCCCGCCAGGGCTGAACCCGGAATCTCGGGATTCTCGGGTGCGCAACTGCGCACCATAGTTCGATGCTTGCGCATCGCCCCGGAATGACAGCCGAACAACCGTGCTTCCTCAATGCGCCATCGCCGGCCCGCCGCCGAGCTTGACCTTGCGGAGCGTCAGCGCCAGCGGAATCGCCGACAGCGAGATCAGCATCAGCGCCCAGTAGACGTCGACATAGGCGAGCAGCGACGCCTGCATCTGCACCGTCTGGCCGATCCAGGCGAGCGCCTGCTGCTGCGCCTGGACCAGCGAGCTGCCATGGGCGGTGAAGTAGTTCGTCACCTGGTGCAGCGTGTCCTGATAGGCCGGGTTGGACGGAATGGCATTCTCGACCAGCCGGCTCTGGTGGAACTGCGCGCGATGCGCCAGGATGTTGGCGGCGAGCGACACCCCGATCGACCCACCGGTGTTGCGCGCGGCGTTGATCAGGGCGGAGGCCTGGTCGGTCCTCTCAGGCGGAATGCCGTTGTAGGACGCGGTCGTGATCGACAGGAAGATCAGCGGCAGGCCGATGCCGATCAGCATGCGGGATTCGGCGAAGAACCAGAAGTCCACATTGGCATAGACCCGCGTGAGGTCATACATCGCGAAGGCGACGACCGCGGCGCCCGTCATGATCATGTATTTCGGCTGCACCTTGCCCGAGAGCCGTCCGACCACGAACATCATCGCCATGGTGACGAGGCCGCCCGGCGACAACACGAGGCCCGCCCAGGTGGCCGTGTAGCCGAAATCCTGCTGCACCATCTGCGGCAGCATCTGCGTGGTGCCGAGCAGGATCGCGCCGGTCGCCAGCATCACCAGGAAGCTGGCGCCGAACTGGCGCGACGCCAGCATGCGGACGTCGACCGTCGGGTTTTTCTGGTTCATCTCCCACGGGATCATGGCGATGAAGGCGGCAACGCAGACGGCGGCGGTGACCAGGATGAAGCGCGAGTCGAACCAGTCGTCCTCGAGGCCGCGGTCGAGCATCAGTTCGAGCGCGCCGAGGAAGGTCGCGACCAGCACGAAGCCGACGACGTCGAAGCCGTGCGCCTGCTTGCGCCGCTCTTCAGTGACAGCTTCAGGCTCCTTGAGGATCAGCCCGATCAGCAGCATCGCGGCGACGCCGACGGGGCCGTTGATCAGGAAGCACCAGTGCCATGAGACGTTGTCGGAGAGATAGCCGCCGAGCGTCGGGCCGACGACGGGCGCGACCACGACGGCGACGCCGAACAGCGCGAACGCCTGGCCGCGCTTTTCCGGCGGGAAGGAGTCGGCGAGGATCGATTGCGCGACCGGCACCATGCCGCCGCCGCCCAGGCCCTGCATGATCCGGAACAGCAGTAGCACCTGCAGATTCCAGGCGAAGCCGCACAGCACCGAGCTCAAGGTGAACAGGCCGAGGCACATGATGAAGAAGGTCTTGCGTCCCAGGCGCTTGGCGAGATAGCTCGACGCCGTCAGGATGATCGCGTTGGAGACGAGATAGGTCGTCACCACCCAGGAGGATTCGTCCTGGCTGACACCCATGCCGCCGGCGATATAGGGCAGCGCGACGTTGGCGATGGTGGTGTCCAGCACCTCCATGAAGGTCGCGACCGCGACCAGCACCGCGATGATCCACGGACTGCCGGCGCGCGGCGCGGAAAGAGCGGCAGCCTCACGCATGGCGGACCTCCCTCACAGCACGGCCTTCAGCCGCTCATAGAGCGACGGCCTGGGATCGACACGCACGGTCGGCACCACCGACATGCCGGGACCGAGCGCGACGTCCGTCGGCGGATCATCCATGTCGATCTTGACCGGCACGCGCTGCACGATCTTGACGTAGTTGCCGGTCGCATTCTGCGGCGGCAGCAGCGAGAAGGCTGGGCCCGAGCCGGACTGCACGCTGGCGACATGGCCGCGGATCTCGCGCTCCGGATAGGCGTCGATCTCCAGGGTCACGGGCTGGCCTGGACGCATCTCGTCGAGCTGGGTTTCCTTGAAATTGGCGGTCACCCAGACGTCATCGGGCACGAACATCGAAAGCGCCGTGCCTTGTGCCGCGAACTGGCCGTCGGCGGCACTGAGATTGACAACGCGGCCGGGCTGCGCCGCGGTGATGGTGGTGTAGGACAGATTGAGCTGCGCCTGGTCGCGCTGCGCCTGCGCCTGGGCGAGATTGGCATCGGCGCTCTCGCGCTGCGCCTTCAAGGACTCCAGTTGCCGCTGCGCCACCTGCAGATTGGCCTGCGCCGAGGTCAGCGCCGCCTTCTGCTGCTGGAGCTGCGATGTGTATTGCTGCTCGCTCTGCACCGTGCCCGAGCCGGTGCGGGCGAGGTCCTGATAGCGCTTCGCCTGCTGCTCGGCGAAGGTCAGCCCGGCCTGGGCCTGCTCGACCTGGGCCTGGCCCGCGGTGATCTGCGCCTGCTGCACCTCGATCTGCGCCTCGATGTTGCGGATCGCCGCCTGGGCCGACTTCACCTGCGCATCGGCCTGGGCCAGCGCGGTCTTGTAGTCGCGATCGTCGATGCGCGCGATCACGTCGCCGGCCTTGACGTGCTGGTTGTCGGTGACGGGGACGGCGGTGATGTAGCCGGAGACTTTCGGCGCAATGGAGAACTGGCGGGCCGCGATGAAGGCATCGTCGGTGGTCTCATAGTGACCGGCCGCATCGTAGTAGACGTAGCCGCCGGCGCCGACGGCGAGCAGCAGCACGAGACCCAGCGCTGCCCCAAGCGGATGCCGCCGGATCAGGCTCCTCCGGGCCCCCTCCTGGCGCTGCCCGTGCTCCGTCGGCGACGGACCGGGCTCCGCAGCCGGCGCCTTGGCCTCGATCTGCTGCGGAGTGTCGCCAGAAGAGGCATCCCCGCGCCATTGCCGCACGGCACGATCGCGCGCGGAGACCACCGGATCGTCGTTGGCCGCAGATGGAACCTCAGCCGATGACAGAGCTTGCTGTGTCATCACGTCTCCTTGAAAAGAACGGAACCGTTTCGTTTCTACAGTTGGGCGCGATGCATGTGGGACGCAATGGCGCACAGCGATGCGGCCGGCTAAACTTTTCGTCATTGGAGATCGCCGACGCGCGTTCCCCTGCGCCTCCACCGCGAACCGCCGTGAGCAAGGTCAACTGCGTGACGCAGCCGCGGTTGCAGTCTCACGTCATCGCGTTGACTCGATCAACGCGGCTAAATACAACACACGCATAATAAGAAATTGTTAGGGTCGGCAACCGACTACCGCGGAAGATGCCGACGTGATCCTATTGCGAGGCACGCATGCCCGTCCGTCAGGTGCCAGGCTCAGACCTGCAATATGTGCTCATCGCCTTCGATGCGACGGGGCAAGAGCGGCGAGAGGCCGACGGTTCGCTCGCGAGCGAGATGGTGGTGAACCGCCTCCATGCGCTGGGCGCGGCGGTCAGCGATATCATCCTGCTGAGCCATGGCTGGATGGGCGACGTCCCCGCGGCGATCGAGCAGTATGATCGCTGGCTCACCGCCATGGGAGCGCTCGACGCGGACCGGCTCGCCGCGGCACGGCAGCGTCCCGGCTTTGCTCCCGTCATCATCGGGCTGCACTGGCCGAGCCTGCCATTCGGCGACGAGACGCTGCCGTCGGGCGGCGGCGGGTTACTGTCCGCCGACACGCCGGCGGCATCGCTCGAGGCGGAGGTGGAGCGCTATGCGGCACGCATCGCCGACACGCCGGCGGCGCGCGCCGACATTCGCTCGATCCTCGAGCAGGCGCGCATTGCGCCGGCGGCCACGTTGCCGGACTCGATGCGCGATGCCTATCTCAGGCTGTTCGCTGCGTCCGGCCTTGCGATGGGCGATGTAAGCGGACGCCCTGGCGCCGAGCAGGACCGGTTCGATCCGACCGTGATCGTGAGCGAGGCACGGAGCGGGCCGGCCGATGCGACCGCAGGCACGCTCGGCCTCGGCGACGACCTGCGCGAGGCGCTGCTGGCGCCGCTCCGCATCCTGTCGTTCTGGAAGATGAAGGATCGCGCGCGCCAGTTCGGCGAGGCCGGCGCCCATGATGTCCTCGTCAAGCTGCAGCAGGCGGCGCCGGCGGCCCGGGTTCACCTGATGGGCCACAGCTTCGGCTGCATCGTCGTGTCGGCGGCCGTCGCCGGCACACCCGACGGCCGCGCGCTGCCGCGTCCGGTCGAGACGATGTTCCTGGTCCAGGGTGCACTGTCGCTGTGGTGCTATGCCGAGAGCATTCCGCAGGCCGCCCCGGCGCAGGGCTATTTCCGGCGCACGCTGCTGAAGGGGCTCGTGCGCGGCGCCTTCGTGACCACCCGCTCGAGCTACGACCGGGCGAACGGATGGTTCTACCCGCTCGGAGCGCGGCTGAAGCAGCAATATCTGCTCGATACCGACTATCCGCTGTACGGCGCCATCGGCAGCTTCGGCGTCCGCGGCACCCAGCCTGTGGCGACCGTCGACATGCCGATCCAGGATGTCGGCTTCAGCTACGGTTTCGGCAGCGGCCGGGTCTACAACATCGAGGCGAGCCGGATCATCCGGAACGGCGGCGGCGCGGCCGGCGCCCACAGCGACATCGCCCACCCCGAAGTGGCTCACGCCTTCTGGGCCGCGATCCTGGCCGCGCCCGCGGCCGTCAGGCCGCAACCCGGCAGCATCGGCGGCGGGCTGCTCAGCGACGACATCCGCCACTTCGATCAACAGCGATACGATCAGCAACTCTGGCGGCAGCGAACGTTCGAGCGGACTTCGGAGCAGGTGCAACAGGTTCAGCGGCAGGAACAGCAGCAGCAGGTGCAGCGACAGCAGCGCGAGCAGCAGGAGCAGAGCCAGCATCCGCAGCAGCAACGGCAGCAGGAGGAACAGCAGCAGCGACAGCAGGAGCAGGATCAGCAGCAGCAGCGGCAGCGGCAGCAACGGCAGGAAGAGCCGCAGCAGATTCAACTGCAATATCCGCAATGGGTGGCGCCGCCGACCGTTCCGCAGCCGCCCCCGCTCGACAACCGCAAAGCCTATCCGCCCGGCGAGCAGCGCTGGATCAATGCCGGCTTCGAGGATCTCGATGCGCCGTTGAAGCCGGGCCAGTGGTACACGTTCGCTTTCGACGTCGACGTCCAGCAGAGCGGCGTCTCGTCGGTGCCGCTCGCCGACGAGCAGTTGTTCCCGGAAGGAACCTCCGACGTCACTTTGACCATCCAGCTCGACAGCGACGATTTCGAGCTCTCCGACAAGAGCCGCCCGCTGCGCCTGCCGCGCACCGGCAAGTCGCGCAACAAGGCGCGGTTCGATCTGTCGCCGAAGAAGTTCGGCCCGTCGGCGCTGCGGGCGACGGTCCACAAGGACGGCAATTTCGTCCAGCAGATGGACCTCGTCATCGATGTCGGCGCGGCGCCCTCGCCCCGCGTCGAGGGCGCGCATGGCCGGCCCTACTCCTCCGCCAGCGTGCTCAATCCGCGCGATGTCGGCCTGTCGATCATGCCGATCGCGGGCGGCTACGACTGTCTCGTCTGGAAGCCCGTCACGGTCCGCGCGCGGCTGCCGTTGCTGCCGGACTACCTGGCCAAATCGATCGAGATCGTGCGCCAGGAGCTCATGAAGGTCGTGACCCATCAGAACGCGGCCGGCAGCTTCGTCTTCCAGAGCGGGATCGACATCGCCGATGCCGACCGCGACGCCGCCCTGAAGATCATGGCGCGGGCGGGATCGGCGCTGTTCCAGAAGCTGTTCTTCGGGCCCGCCGCGGCGCAGGATTCCAAGGACATCGGCGACTTCCTGCGCAAGCTGACCAGCGACCGCTCCAGGCGGCTGAAGCTGCAGATCGTGGCGGAGGCGACCACGGTGCCGTGGGGCCTGCTCTATGTCGGCGATGCCTCGGCCGGCGCACAGCTCGACTGGGACAATTTCATCGGCATGCGCCACGTGATCGAGCAGATCCCGATGCAGAACACGCCGCGCATCTCCGACTGCCTGATCCCGAGCGACAAGCCCGAGCTCAGCATCAGCCTGAACGTCAACGACAACATCGACCGGCAGATGGGCGCCGACCTCGTCGCCCAGCAGCAGCGGTTCTGGCTTGCGGAAAAGGCGGCGCGCCGCAACGTCCACATCGTCTCGCGCACGACCAGCAAGGAGCTGGTCAAGGCGCTGGCCGACGAGACCACCAACGACCAGATCCTCTACCTCTATTGTCACGCCCGGGCGACCGGCCTCGACGATCCCGGCGGTCCCGACAGCTCCAGCCTGGTGCTGACCGATGCCGGCATCACGCTGGGCGAGCTCAGCCTGGACGCCCCGACCAGCAAGCTGCTTCCCGGCAATCCCCTCGTCTTCATCAACGCCTGCGAGTCGGCCGAATTGTCGCCGGCGTTCTACGACGGCTTCGTGCCGTATTTCATGGCCAAGGGCGCGCGCGGCGTGGTTGGAACGGAATGCAAGACCCCGGCGATCTTCGCCACGGCCTGGGCGAAGCGCTTCTTCGAAAGCTTTCTCGACGGCGTGCCGCTGGGAGAGACGTTCCTCAGCTTGCGCCGGGAATTTCTCCGCGAGCACGGCAACCCGCTCGGGCTGCTCTACGCGGTGCACTGCGACGGCGACACCCAGGTTGCGCCGTCGCTGCCGCGGCTGCCGCCGACGGCGCCCGCGCCGACCGTCCAGCCGGCCCTCGGCACCGGGACCTGACGGCGTCCTCAGCGCGCCGGCTGCGGCCCGGCGAGGCGCATGCCGAGCGCCAGCGCGGCGACGACCGGCGGCACGACGAAGCACCAGCTTCCCAGGCGCATGAACAGCAGCGCCGCGGCGCCGCAGCCGAGCGCAAAGGCGAGCACGTTGATCGCCATCTGCATCAGCCGCGCCGGCGGCGGCGCTTGGCCCTTGTCGCCGACATAGATCCTGTCGGCGAGGTCGATCATCACCTGCGTGGTCGTGCCGGTCATCAGGGTCGACGGCGGCGAGCTCGGCAGATGGATCCGGTGCACGGCGTTCTGGATCGCCATGGCCGCGACCAGCACCATGCCGGTGATGATCGCCTCGCGGCTGTCGCCGTCATGGAACGGGCCGAAATGGATGGCGAGCACGGCGCCAAGGACGAGCAGCACCAGCTTGACGCCGATCAGGACCTCGAACGCGCGCGACCACCGCCGCGACAGCAACGTGCCGGCCAGCCGCGTCGCGATCACGACCAAGCAGAATACCGGGAGCGCCAGCAGCTTGGCGGTCGCGCCCGAGGTGCCCAGTGCCAGCGCCGCACCGAACGTCACGAAGTTGCCGGTGACGTGCGCGGTGAACAGGCCCTGCAGCGCCAGGAAGCCGGCAGTGTCGACATAGCCGGCATTGACGCTGAGCAGCAGCGGCACCACGTTGCGGGACTCGAATTGCGACATGTGGTCCTGCTTTCGTTGTTCAGAGCGCGTATTTCAGCTCGATGCCGATGTAGTTGCTGTCGTGGCCGCCGGCGCGGCGCAGCGTGTCGCCGATCTCATAGTGCACGGCTTCCAACGCGCCTGTGAGGTTGGCGTTGAAGCGATAGTCGGCGCGCAGCTGCGCATAGGCGCCGGACCACGAGCTGCCCTGCCCCGCGGTGCCGGCGACCGCGACATTGGGCTGGACGTAGATCGCGTCCGCATTGGTCGCGCGCCATTGCAGGCCGATCGCGGCCATGAATGAGAGATCTGTCATGGGCCTCACCGTCAGCGACGGTTTGAGGTGAATCAGGTTGGTGTAGCCGGTGAAGCCGGCCAGCGTGAAGTAGTAGCCGTTCGGGAACAGCGGATTGAAGGTCTCGATTTTGCCGTCACCGGGATGGCGGTCGCCGGAGGCGCCGTCGAGCTGAAGGCCGATGCGCGGCTGCCAGGCGACGTCGGCGAAGGTGTAGCCGGCGCGCGCGCCGGCGCCCCAGGCGCGGATCTGCTTCGCCCCGACCGAACCCGCCTGCCCCATCGCCTCGAGATCCCAGTCGAAGCCGGCGAGCTTGCCGGCGAAGCGGATGTCCAGCACGTGGCGCTGCTCGAGGCCTGCGGCATCGAGGAAACGCGCATCGTCACGCTGATAGTAGGAATAATACGACGACAGCTCGTTGGTGCCGAGCACCTGGCGCTCGACGCGGAAGGTGTGGAAGAGGAACGATCCGTTCGACGTGTCGTCGAACGGGCGCACCAGCTTGTATTGCACCGGCTGGCTGACGAAGCCGATGAAGCGCCACGGGCCGCTCTCCCAGTCGGCCCACAGCGCGTCGAAGGACTGGCGCACGTTCGGCCCGTCGCGCGAAGAGACGAAGCGCTGCAGGTCGAAGTCGAAATCCTGCCGCCCGACCCGTGCCTTGAACGTGCCCTTCTCCGTCGCATTGACATAAGCGAGGAAGGCGAGCCGGAGATCGAGCGGGTTCTGGTCGACCGACGTGATGTTGGCCTTGCCGAAGGCGCGGTCGTCCTCGAGCTGGACGAACAGCTGCCAGTGCTCGTCGAAATGCGCGTCGGCATGGATCTGCAGCCGCTGCAGGACGTGCTGATCGGGCTTGGCGCCGCCGATGCCGAAGCTCGCCGCGTCCAGGCTCTCGAACCGCTCGCGCAGGGTCATGCCGAACGAGACATAGCTCTGCGGCACGCCGGCCTGCAGCGGAATGTACTTGATCGGATCGAACGGCTCCGTGCGCAGCGCCGGATTGGCGAGGACGGACCAGTCCTCCTGCCAGCGATTGGTGCGAATGGCGGGACGGGCGTCCTCGGCGGCGGCCAGGCCGCACGACACCGCGACCATCGCAAGCGCCGCGGCCGTCCTCGTCAGTGCCCCAGCCATCCGCACGCGCCTCTCCATCCGCCGATGGCGCTACTTTACCAGCGCATGGATTTCCGCGACATAGCCGCCGGGAAACTGCACCAGCGCCTGCTCGCGCTTGTCCGCCGTGAACGGCTCGACCAGCACGGTCGCGCCCGAAGCCTTGGCCTTGTCGAGCGTGGCCTTGAGGTCGGCGACCTCATAGCCGGTCATCTCGCGGCCGAACGGATATGGCAGATGGCCATCGGTGACGAGCACGGTCATGCGGCCGAACACCGACTCGATGCGGATGCGCCGGTAGCGGTCGTTGGGCCGGCCGATCTCGACGCCCGGCGCCTTGGCCTCGTCGGAGATCACCTTGCCCTTTGAGAACCGCAGGAAGGCGCGGGTAAACGCCTCGGCGCGATCGGCCGAGACATAGACGCGGTTCTCCGGAACCTTCTCGAACGCGGCGTAGGACGGCTTGGTCGTGTGCCAGTAGAGCTGCATGTTGACGCCGCCCGGCCACTGGATCACGGCATCGCGGCCGATCGGATCGGGAAACGGCGAGACGACGACGTCGGCGCCGGCGGCCCTGGCGGCCTTGATGGCGGCGTCCATGTCGGTGACGAGATAGCCGGTGCGCTCTGCGCCGAACGGATACGGGATCGGAGTCTTGAAGCCGAACAGCGACACCGTGCCGACCGGCGTCTGCAGCAGCTGCGAGGTCGTGCTGCTCGGCGTCGGCGTCACCGTCGCGACGACCTGCTTGGTGCTCTGGCCGCCGAAGGTGGCGAGGAAGCTCGTGACGAACTTCTCGACGTCGTCGGGCGCGACATAGACATGCGTCGTGTCGTATTGCGCGCCGACGCCCACGAGCCGCGCGGTGTCCTTGGCGAATGCGGGAGCGCCGAACAAGGCGGTGGCAACGAGTACGCCGAGCAGATGACGGGAGCGGATCATGACAACCTCAGACAAATGGAGACCGGATCAGGCGCGGCGCGCGCGCCAGGACATGATGGAGACGAGCACGAGACCGGCGATCAGGCCGAGATGCTCGAAGAAGGAATTGAGCGCCATGAAGCGGTCATGGCCCTCCATGTGCCAGAAGTCGTTGGCGGTGAGCATGGCGACGAAGGTGAGCACGCCGAGCGCACCGGCGCCGAGCCAGGCGAAGCGGTTGACCACGACGAGCAGCGAGCCGATCAGCTCGACGGCGATTGCAGCGACCGCCCACAGCGCCGCCGGCTGCAGGCCGAAATGGGCCTGCTCGGCGACGGCACCGGGAAAATCCATCAGCTTCTGGACGCCGCCGATCACATAGGCCGAGACGAGCGCGAGCCGCGCCGCGGGCCAGAGCCACGGCCAGGCGAGCACCGCTGCGACCGGCCGCGGCGTGTCCGGGATCACGGCCATCACACCGCCCAGCAGGCGCAGCCGAGCGCGCCCCAGAAGCTCTTGAGGTCGGCGATCGGCAACTGGCTCGACCAGGACCGTGCATGGTCGTGGCCGTGGACGCCGCAGGCATTGGCGCAGCCGCACATCTGCATCGCCTGGGCACGCACCGCGCCGGTCTCATCCTTCGCGAGCCACGCGCCGTAACCGCCGAAGCGGCGCACCGGCGACCAGTCCGGCATCGCCGGCGGCGGCGCGGAGTCGTCCAGCATCTTGAAATCTGACGCCGCATAGACGACGCGGCCGCCGACCATGGTGAGGTCGCTGGCGATGTCGGCGATCTCGGCCTCGGCACAGGAGAAGAAGTCGCGGTCCGGCACGATCAAATCGGCAAACTGCCCGACCGCGATGCGGCCCTTGCGGCCCTCTTCATTGGAGAACCAGGTGACGTTCTCGGTCCACATCCGCAAAGCGGTCTCGCGATCGAGGCAGTTGCGCTGGGGATACAGCCGCAGGCCGCCGACGGTGCGGCCGGTGACCAGCCAGGACAGCGAGACCCAGGGATTGTAGGAGGCAACGCGCGTCGCATCGGTGCCGGCGGAGACCTTGACGCCCTTGTCCAGAATCTTCTTCACCGGCGGCGTCGCCTCGGCCGCGCCAAAACCGTAGCGCTCGACGAAGTACTCGCCCTGATAGGCCATGCGGTGCTGCACGGCGATGCCGCCGCCGAGCGCGGCGACGCGGTCGATCGACTGGTCCGAGATCGTTTCGGCATGATCGAAGAACCAGTTGAGACCCTCGAGCGGCGTATCCTGGTTGACCTTCTCGAACACGTCGAGCGCGCGCGAGATGGTCTCGTCATAGGTGGCGTGCAGCCGCCACGGCCATTTGTTCTGGACGAGGATGCGCACCACCTCTTCGAGCTCGCCTTCCATCTCGGCCGGCATGTCCGGCCGCGGTACGCGAAAATCCTCGAAATCGGCGGCCGAGAACACCAGCATCTCGCCGGCGCCGTTGTGGCGGAAATAGTCGTTGCCCTGCTTGTAGGTCGAGCTTTGCGTCCAGCGCAGGAAATCGTCCTTCTCGCCCTTTGGCTTCTGCGTGAACAGATTGTAGGCGAGCCGGATCGTGAGCTGGCCGTCATCGGCCAGCTTCTGGATCACGGCATAGTCGTCCGGATAGTTCTGGAAGCCGCCGCCCGCGTCGATCGCGCCGGTGACGCCGAGGCGGTTCAATTCGCGCATGAAGTGCCGGGTGGAATTGAGCTGATAGTCAAACGGCAGTTTCGGTCCCTTGGCGAGCGTCGCATAGAGTATGGCGGCGTTCGGCTTGGCGAGCAGCAGACCGGTCGGATTGCCCTCGGCATCACGCGCGATCTCGCCGCCGGGCGGTTGCGGCGTGTGCTTGTCGTAGCCGACGGCGCGCAGCGCGGCGCCGTTGAGAATCGCACGATCATAGAGATGCAGCAGGAACACCGGGGTGTCGGGCGCGACGGCGTTGAGTTCGTCGATGGTCGGCAGCCGCTTCTCGGCGAACTGATGCTCGGTGAAGCCGCCGACCACGCGCACCCATTGCGGCGGCGGCGTGATGGCGACCTGGGCCTTGAGCATCGCCATCGCGTCCGCGAGCGAGCGCACACCGTCCCAGCGCAGCTCCATGTTGAAGTTGAGCCCGCCGCGGATGATGTGCAGGTGATTGTCGATCAGGCCAGGCAGCACGCGACGGCCCTTGAGATCGATGACCTTCGTCCGGGGGCCGGCGAGCTTCATCACGTCCTGCTCGTGGCCGACCGCGGTGAACACGCCGTCCTTGATCGCGACCGCGCTCGCCGCGGGATTGGAGCGATCGAGCGTCGTGAACAGGCCGCGATGCAGGATGAGGTCGGGATGATCGGTCATGAGGTCTTCTCGTCCCGCGCCGGAGCGATGGTTGTGTCTGCCCGTCCGTGATGGCCGGGCAGCAGGCCGAAGATGTGCGTGGCGCAGGCCGCCTTCTGCCACGCGGCAGCAAGCGTGGTGCCGTTCAGGAGCTGCCTGCCCACGGGGATCACCTGCTCTCCGACGAGAATGCCGAGCAGGCCGACCAGCGCCACCAATGGCGGCGCCGGCGAGCGGACCTGAAGCAGGCTGTAGATCACGCCGACCAAAAGCCCTGCCCCGAGCGAGAACAGATAGATCTTCATCGTTCGTCCCAGGGCTACTTTGCGCCGCCTTCCGAGGCGTGCTCGCCGAGCGCCCATTTCGAGAAGCGGATCTGGATGCCGTAGGGCGAATGCGCCTTCAGGATCTCCATCATACCGTCATAGGTCTCGGCACGTGCCCAGTCCTGCTGGAGCTCGAAGGCGAACTGGCACGAGGTGATCGGCACCGCGCCGGCCTGCACCGCGCGATCCATCGCGCGGTTGTGCGCCTCGAGGGACAGGTCGCCGCAGGCGTCGGCCGGGATGTAGATCTCGTAGCCTTCGCGCAGCATGTCCAAGGTCGGGAACAGCACGCAGGCCTCGGTCCACAGTCCCGCGATGATGAACTTCTTGCGGCCGGTGGCGGCGACCTGCTTGCGGAAGCCGGCGTCGAGCCAGGAGTTCATCGCCGTGCGGTCGACGATGTCGTGCTCCGGAAACAGTTCGGTCACCTCGGGCATGAACGGGCCGGAGAAGGAATCCTTCGCCACCGTGGTGAGCACGGTCGGAAGCTTGAACAGCTTGGCCGCCTTGGCGACGATCTGGATGTTGTTGAACACGCCGAGACGGTCGTGCGACTGCACGCCCTGATACATCGCCGGCTGATAGTCGATGAGGGCGACGGCGCAGTTCTGCGGGGTGAGCATTTCGAGCTTGGACACGTGGTTCTCCTTGAGAAGCGGATGGTTGACTCAGGCCAGGGAGGCTCCCGGCGCCACGGAGGCGAACCGCCGCCATGAGACGATGCCGAGGCCAATGAACAGCAAGAGAGTGACGATCTGAGCGACAGCAAACGGCGGCTCGCTCTGCGTCGGCGCCAGCGCGTTGAGCGCGCCGATCTTCTGGAACGACTGCACGATCGCAACGAAGACGTTGAGATAGAGCGAGAGCAGCGACGTCACGACATAGACGCGTCCCCACCAGCCCGACAGCGCGAACACATAGAGCGCGGCAGCGGCCGCCGTGAGCAGCGCGAGCAGGATGATGCCGATGATGCGGGGCGGGTCGAGGCCGAACGGCGGCAGCGGAAATCCGGTCACGCCTGTAAGGAAGGTCGTGGCCAAGAACAGTGCCGCCCACACTGGCAGGTGGCGGCCCGCCAGCAGGCCGGCGAGCATGATGAGCCCGGTCGCAATTCCGATGAGGCTCAGCACCACGTGAATCTGAAGAAACAGAGTCGTCGGAATTCCCCAGGTCATGAATCTCTCCTCTGATCAGCCCTTGATGAAGGCCAGGAGATCGGCATTGATCGTCGCGGCCTCGGTGGTCGGCATGCCGTGCGGAAAGCCCTTGTAGGTCTTCAGCGTGCCGTTCTTGAGCAGCTTGGCGGAAAGCGGCGCAGAGTCCGCATAGGGCACGATCTGATCGTCCTCGCTGTGCATCACCAGCACCGGCAAGGTGATCTTCTTCAGATCCTCGGTGAAGTCGGTCTGCGAGAACGCAACGACGCCATCATAATGCGCCTTCGCGCTGCCCATCATGCCCTGCCGCCACCAGTTCTGGATCACCGCCTCGGACGGCTTGGCGCCGGGCTTGTTGAAGCCGTAGAACGGCCCAGCGGCGACGTCGCGATAGAATTCCGCGCGGCGCGTGGCGACCTGGGTCTGGAAGTCGTCGAACACGGATTTCGGCAGTCCGCCCGGATTCGCCGCGGTCTGCACCATCAGCGGCGGCACCGCGGCGATGATCGCAGCCTTGGCCGCGCGGCTCTCGCCATGGCGCGCGAGGTAGTGCACGACCTCACCGCCGCCGGTCGAATGGCCGACATGGATCGCGCTGTTGAGATCGAGATGTGCGGTCAGTGCCGCGAGATCGTCGGCATAGTGGTCCATGTCGTGACCGTCGGCGACCTGGGCCGAGCGGCCATGGCCGCGGCGATCGTGGGCGATGACGCGAAAGCCGTGATTGAGGAAGAACAGCATCTGTGCATCCCAATCATCGGCTGACAGCGGCCAGCCATGGCTGAACACGATCGGCTGGCCGGAGCCCCAATCCTTGTAGTAAATCTCTGTGCCGTCATTGGTTTTCAGAACGGGCATGATTTCTCCTGCGCGCCAGCCATGCGGTCGCACCACCGATTTTGGTATCGCGATCGCCAATATCAGGTGCTATGCAGTCTCATGTGCATCTGCACAATGACCCGAGGATGCCAAAGCACTGGCTCCAGAAGGCCAAGGGATGGATCAGCAGATTCGAACCACATCGTCGTCCTGGATGCGCGGCGTTGCGACGACGCTGAACGAGCAAGGTCTGGATGCCGCCGCGCTGTTCGCCGAGGTCGGTCTGTCGATCGACGATCTCGACGATTGCGACCGCCGCTGGCCGACCGAGGCATTGAGCCGGTTGTGGGTGCTGGCGGCCGAGCGTTCGGGCAATCCGGACATCGGGCTGGCAAAGCTCGATGCGCCGCGACCTGACAACTATGGCGTCGCCGGCTACGCCATGATGTCGAGCCCCACTCTTCTCGCCGGGCTGATGCGCCTGATCCGCTACATGTGCCTGGTGAGCGACGCGGTGACCATCACGCTCGAGCCGGGTCATGGCGGTCGCTGGATACGAACCGACGTGTTCGGCGGTGAATGCCCGATTCCGCGGCAGCGTTATGACTACGGCGTCGTCAATCTGCTCAATCTATGCCGGTGGATGCTGGATCGTCCGCTGACGCCGCTCGCGACGCGTTTCTCGCATGCGGTGCCGCTATCGATCGCGTGCTACAACAGGGCGTTCCAATCCCCGCTCGAATTCGATGCGCCGTTCAACGGATTCCTGGTGTCGGATCAGGATCTCGCCTGCAAGCTGACGACCTCGGCGCCCGAGCTTTCGGCAATCCACGATCGGATCGCCGACGAGGCGCTGGAGCGCCTGGTCAAGGCCGACACCGCGCATCGCGCCCGCGCCGCGATCGCCAGGCTGCTGCCCGACGGCAGCCCGCTGCGCTCGGCCATCGCAGCCGAGCTCGGCTTGAGCGACCGAACCTTCCAGCGCCGGCTCGCCGATGAAGGCCTCTCCTTCAGCGACCTCGTCGACGATGTCAGGCGCGAGCTGGCCCAGCGCCATCTCGCCGATTTCCGCATGACGCTCACCGACATCGGCTACCTGCTGGGCTATGCCGACCAGAGCACCTTCTTCCGCGCGTCAAATCGCTGGTTCGGCGAATCGCCAGGCGAATACCGCTCGCGCGTGATGAGGGGCGTGCGTCGGGAAATCGCGCTCGCGCGCGGACCATGATCCGCCGGCGGGAGACGCCTTCAGACGCGTTCTTCAGAACATCCCATTGGGATTGGCCGACTGCTCGGGAATGGGCTGAACCGAATCCCAGTGCTCCTCGATCTTGCCGTCCTTGAGACGGAAGATGTCGACGATGGCGTTGCCGCGGGTGCCGGGCTCGCGGATGGCGTGAACGCGCAGCACGACGAAGTCGCCGTCGACATGCACCTGCGTGATCCTGCTGTGCGACTGTGGAAACTTGGCCTTCAGAAATTCGATGAACTTGCGAAATCCCTCAGGGCCATCCTCGGCATTCGGATTGTGCTGGATGTAGGTGCCGAGATATTTCGACGCCGCCTCGAAATCCTTGCGATTGAGGCCCTGCTCATAGAAGTCGAGCACGATCGCCTTGTTGCGTTCCTCCTGGGCGGAATAGGCCCGCTGGGCCAGTACCGGTGTCGCCACCGTGGCGAACAGCACCGCAGCCACCGCCGCGAAACGCGTCATCATTCCGTCATCTCCTGCGGAGCGCAGACATGATGCAGCCGTTGTCCGCCCCAGCTATTTCGGCTGCCGCCAGCTAAGCTGAGTTGCCACGGGAAGTGACCTCAAAGATGTGTGACCTCAATAATAGCGGTGGAGATGATGCACCGGGCCGTGGCCGTGTCCGACCGTGAAGCGATCGGCCGCCGCGATCGCGCCGGAGATGAAGGCCTTGGCGTTGCGCACGGCCGCCTCGAGGCTCTCCCCCTTCGCCAGCCCTGCGGCCACGGCCGACGACAGCGAACAGCCCGTGCCGTGGGTGTTCTTCGTGTCGATGCGCGGCGACGGCAACGGGATGCTGGTCGCTGATGTGATCAGGTAATCGGTGCTGTCGGCGCCCTGCCCGTGACCGCCCTTGATCAGTACGGCCGGACAGCCGAGCGCGAGCAGCCGGCGGCCTTGCGCCGCGATCGCCTCGTCCGTATCAGCGACCGGCTCGTCGAGCAGCGCGGCCGCCTCGGGCAGGTTCGGCGTGATCAGCGTCGCCTGGGGGATCAGCCGGCGGCGCAGCGCGTCGATCGCATCCTCCGGCAACAGCCGCGCGCCCGAGGTCGCGACCATCACGGGATCGAGCACGACATGCCGCGGCCGCCAGCGCGCAAGGCTTGCCGCGATGGCGTCGGCGATCGGCGCCTGCGCCACCATGCCGATCTTGACCGCGCCGACGTCGAGGTCATCGAACACCGCATCAATCTGCGCCGTGACGAAATCGGGCGGCACCAGATGCACCCCGGTCACGCCCCTGGTGTTCTGGGCGGTCAGCGCCGTCAGCACCGAGGCGCCGTAGACGCCGAGCGCCGCGAAGGTCTTGAGGTCGGCCTGGATACCGGCTCCCCCGGAGGAATCCGAACCGGCGATGGTGAGTGCGACGGGGGTGCTCATGCCCCTTCCTAGCGCGGGCCGGCCGCGCCCGGCAAGCAGGCCCGGTCGCCGGAGAAAGCGTATCGACTTCGCCGGAAAACGCTATATTGAGGCGAAAGATGCCTTCCGGAGACAGCCCGCAATGGTTCCCTTCTTCGTCCAGATCAAGTGCAAGCTCGGCCAGTCCTACACGGTCGCCAATGCGCTGGCGGAAGCCGAGATCGCCTCCGAGATCTACTCGACGGCGGGAAATTACGACCTGCTGGTGAAGTTCTACGTCGACAATGACACCGACATCGGCCACTTCGTGAACGAGAAGGTCCAGGTCCTGCCCGGCATTCAGGACACCCACACCATCATCACGTTCAAGGCCTTCGGCGCCACCTAGCGACGCGCTCATCCTGACCCGGTGCCTGCCCGTCGGCCGCTTGCCTCGCGACAAAGGCGCCCGTCGTGACCGACGGGCGCCGAGGTCCTGAAAATGGGTCAAGCATGGTTTCGTCATGAAAGACGGTGGCGGCCGGAGACCGTTGTCCGCCAATTCGCGCCAGTGGGCCGGAAAGCCGGACCTTTCGATCGTGAGGGGCAATGGGGGACCGTCGAACGGCCCGGCTTTCCCTTTCGGCAACTTGGCGATAGGCGTTCTATAGCGGGTGCGCGGAGCACCCGGTCAAGGCGAGCAACCGATCCGATACGGTCGATCAAGAGGTTGAGACGAAAACTCAAGAATGACTGCGGCGCCGTGTGAAGAGTGAGATCAAAGCCGTTTCGTCCCTGCTGCCGAGCTACGGCTTTTGCGCCGAGCAGATGGACACCGAGGCGAACATCGCGGCGTGGCGCGAGGCCACTTCGACGTTCTTCGAGGTCGACGAACTCGCGGCCGGCGAGGCCGCTCCGTTCAGGGCGGACGTGCTGTCCTACGCGCTGGGCTCCGTGCTGCTCGGATCGGCCCGGGCGAGCGGCCAGCGGTTCCGCCGATCGGCCGAGACCATTGCCCGCAGCGGCGTCGACCACATCATCCTGCAGCTCTACGTGAGCGGCAGCTATGAGGGGGTCGCGGCGGCCGCGCCGATCCGGGTCGAGGCCGGCGACCTCTGCGTGCTCGATCTCGCCCAGACACTCGAAACGCGCGCGACGCCGTTCGAGAACATTACCTTGGTCGTTCCCCGTCCGATGTTCGATGCGCGCCTGCTGCAGGTCGACGACCTGCACGGCCTGGTGCTGCCGCGCAGCGGCGCGCTGGCGCCGCTGCTGGCGCGGCATTTCGGCGCACTGCTCGACTGTGCGCCGCGCATGAGTTTCGACGAGTGCCAGGCCGCGGTCGAGGGCACGATCGCGCTGATCTCGGCCTGCCTGCGCGGCGAGCTCGAACGCCGCGATGCCGACCGCAGCGTGACGCCGGATGCTTCGCTGCTCCGCATCCGCCAATACATCGAGGCGCAGCTGTCGAGCCCCGAGCTCAGCGCCGACGCGGTGGCGCTGCATTTCGGGATGTCGCGCGCGTCGCTCTATCGCCTGTTCGCGCCGATCGGCGGCATCGCCGACTACATCCGCAGCCGCCGCCTGCATCGCGCGTTCTTCGATCTCGCCGGGACCGGGTCGCGGACACAGCGCATCAGCGAGGTGGCGCGGCGCTGGCAGCTCGGCACCGATGCCCATTTCACGCGGCTGTTCAAGACCGCCTACGGCATCACGCCGAGCGCCGCGCGCGAGGCCGCCATGCTGGGCCTGGCACGCCTGCCGGTCGACGCAGATGCCGAAGCCGCCTCGCCGCTCAGCCGTTGGATGCGAGGGATAGCAGCGCCCCGGACCGGGGAATGAGCGCGACGACGGCCGCCGAGCGCGGATCGTCGTCCTCGGATGCGTCGTCCTCGGATGCGTCTTCGGCCGGCTGCGGCTCGTCGGCCTCGGATGCAGCGCGGGCGATCTCCAGATGCTGCTCGAGCTGCTCAACCGGCATCGGCCGGCCCAGCAGATAACCTTGCGCGAAGTTGACGCCGAGCGAGCGCAGTTGCACCAGCTGCTCTTCGGTCTCGACGCCTTCGGCGGTGATCTGGATGCCGAGCCCCCGCGCCAGCGTCACGACCGATGAGATCACGGCGGCACTTTCGTCGCGCACGCTCAGATTGGCGACGAAGGACTTGTCGATCTTGATCTTGTTGAACGGGAACGCCGTCAACGAACGCAGCGACGAATAGCCGGTGCCGAAATCGTCGAGCGCCAGAGAGATGCCGAGGCCCTTCAGCCGATCGATGAAGCTCTCGTTCTCGGCCGCGCGCTCCAGCAGCACCGACTCCGTGATCTCGATCTCGAGACGCTTCGGATCGAGGCCCGACCGCGCGAGCGCCGACTGGATCACGTCGAACAGCTCGGCCTGCTTGAACTGGACCGGCGACAGATTGACGGCGATCTTGACGTCGTCGGGCCATGCGGTGGCGTCGTCGCAGGCGCGCCCGATGATCCATTCGCCGAGCGGCACGATCAGGCCGGTCGACTCCGCAAGCGGGATGAACTTGTCCGGCGGCACCAGCCCCTTGACCGGATGGCGCCAGCGCACCAGCGCCTCGACGCCGCACCGCTCGCGCGTCTCGGCGTCGTAGAACGGCTGATAGTGCACCTCGAACTGGCACTGCGCGATGGCGTCGCGCAGATCGCCCTCGAGCGTGTTGCGCGCCTCGAGCTCGGCCGACATCGCATCGTCATAGAGCGTGTAGCAGCTGCGGCCGGCGGATTTCGAGCGGTAGAGCGCGAGGTCGGCCTTCTTAAGCAGGTGCTCCTGGTCGCGGCCGTGCTGGGGCGCGAGCGAGATGCCGATGCTGGTGCCGATCTCGACGCGCTGTCCGCCGAGCTGGTACGGCTCCGCGATCAGCCGGGTGATGCGCTGCGCGAGCTCGATCGCGGCGGCGCGCTGGTCGGAGGCGCCGGCCTGGATCAGGGCGAACTCGTCGCCGCCGAGCCGGGCCAGCACGTCCTCGTCGCGCAACTGCGATCTCAGCCGCTGTGCCACCTGCACCAGCAGCTCGTCGCCGGCGCCATGGCCGAGCGAATCGTTGACGTTCTTGAAGCGGTCGAGGTCGAGCAGGAAGACGGTGAAGCGGCCGCTCTTCTCGTCGTTGATGCGCTCCATTTCCTCGAGGAAGAAGGCGCGGTTCGCAAGGCCGGTCAGCGCGTCGGTCTGCGCCAGCTCGAGCACGCGGCGATTGGCGAGCGCGAGCTGCAGGGCGTTGCGGCTCGACAGCGCGAGATACACGGCAAGGAAGATCGTCGTCGCCATGCCGGCCGCATACAGCGCCAGCGCGCGATTGTGGCTCGCCATCAGGCTGCCACCGGCGGGCGCCGCCTGGAACACCCAGTCGGCATCGCCGATGCGCAAGGTCGTCGACCAGATGCTGGGGGCCGCGGGCCAGCGCTGCGGGTCCACGCCGGAGGCATTGATCACGCGCTCGGGCGGCAGCAGGTTGATCGCGAGCGCCGGGCTGTTGGGATTGTTCGCGCGCACCGACTGCAACAGCGTCGGCAGGTCGAACACGCCGATGATGAAGCCAGAGAGATTGCGCCGGCGGTCGGCGACAGTCGTGCGCGACGTCCCCTTGGCGTAGACGGGGATGCCGATCATCACGGCGTTATTGCGCTCGTTCTGATTGATCAGGTTCTGACGCGTGCGCAACGCGCCGATCACGTCGTAGTCGCGCGACTGCTCCAGCACGGCGCGATGGTCGGGAATGCTCCAATAGTCGAGACCGTAGACCGGCGAGGTCTTCGCCTCGGTGGAGAAATAGACCGGATAGTATTCGTCGCTCTCCGGCGCGACGGTGCCGTCGGGATAGGACTTGATGCGAAACGCGGGAACGCCGTCGGTGATCGCCGCCGCCTCGTATTCGCCGCGCTCCTTGCGCTTGATCCGCGGCAGCCACGCCAGCCGCAGCATGCCGCGATGCGACTCGAACAGGCGCGCGCTGAAGGTCTGGTACTCGCTGCGCGTAATGTCGTCGTTGGCGGATTCGAAGCGGGTGCGCAGCGCGGTCAGCCGGCTGACATATTCGTTGACGCCGTTCTGGACCAGGATCGCCTGGGCTTCGGCCAAGCCTTCGAAATCGGTGCGCGCCAGCCGGTTCTCCCAGCGTCCCACGGCAACCGTCCCGACGACCGACAGCACGACGCCGACGCATGCCGCGATGATCGCAGGGCGATAAAGGCGGTATCGCGATAACGACGCGCGCAGCCTCTCGCGCCCGCTACCGCTGCGAGCATCATCCTTTTCCTGCAGCGTCGGTGCGCTGTACTCTTCAACCTGCAATATGGCCCCCGCCAAACGGCTGCCCCTCACCACGATGCGGCCGATGCTGGCCGCGGTAAGTTAAGGACGGTCAAAGATGATCCGTTGTGGCGTACCAGAAACCGGGGCTTGGTTAACGGCTGACTGTTGAGGGCCGCCCAAAACGCGATCAAGCGCGGGCTACGTCTTTAGCGAGGTCTTCATTCAACACGCCTAGACTGAGTTGTCATCAAGTGTACCCCGTGCATCGAAGATCGCAATGAACTGGTTTTCAAGCCTTCGGATCTCCTTCATTCTCATCTTGATCGCCGGCGTGCTCCCGCTGGGGTCTGCGCGCGCCGACGAGCTCGGCGTCACCAACGACACCATCATGTTCGGCCAGGTGGCGGCGCTGGAAGGCCCGTCGGCCGCGCTGGGCCAAGCGGCGCGCCAGGGACTGCTGGCGGCCTTCAACGAGCTCAACGCCAAGGGCGGCGTCTACGGACGCAGGCTCAAGTTGTTGAGCCGCAACGACGGCTACGACCCCGATCGCTCGGTCGTCGAGACCATCAAGCTGATCTACGAGGACAAGGTGTTCGCGCTGATCGGCGCCGTCGGCACGCCGACCGCGATGGCCACTGCGCCGATCGCGGCCTCCAACGACGTCCCCTTCATCGGGCCGATCTCCGGCGCCGAATTCCTGCGGACGCCTGAATTCCAGAACATCGTCAACATCCGCGCGAGCTACGCGGCGGAGGCGGAAGCCTCGATCAAATATCTCACCGAAGAGCTTCACCTGACCCGCATCGCGATCTTCTATCAGGATGACGCGTTCGGCCGCGACGTACTGGCCGGCGTGAAGACGCATCTCGATCGCCGCGGCCTCGAGCTCGCGGCCGAAGGCACGTTCGAGCGCAACACGCGCGCTGTCGGCGCGGCGCTCAAGGTCATCCGGCGCGCGGAGCCTGAAGCGGTGATCCTGGTCGGCACCTACGGCCCGTGCGCCGAGTTCATCAAGATGGCGCATCGCAGCGGCTTCAATCCGACCTTTACGGCGGTCTCCTTCGTCGGCGGCAACGCGCTCGCCAAGGAGCTCGGCCCGGAAGGCCGCGGCGTCGTCGTCTCCGAGGTGGTGCCGTTTCCGTGGGACACCGACCTCCGCATCGTCGCCGACTATCAGGCCGCGATGAAGACGCTCGATCCGAGCCAGACGCCGGACTTCATCGGCCTCGAGGGCTACATCACCGGCCGACTGGTGGCGCGCGCCCTGGCGATGACCGGGCCGAACCCGACCCGCGCCGAGCTGCTCCGCATCATCAACGAGGTCGGCCAGTTCGACATCGGCGGGCTGGTGGTCAGCTTCGGCAACGCGCGCAAGGAGAATCCACCGCCGGTGTCGCTGACGGTGATCCAGAGCGACGGCAGCTTCAAGCCGATCTGACCTGAGCGCGCGCGCCCGCCGAACTGATCAGCTTGCCGGCTTCTTCGGCTTCGGCGGGCCTTCCACCGGCGGCAGCGATTTCAGATAGACCGCCATCGCCTTGCGATCCTCGGGCGAGAGCTGCGAGGTGTTGCGGATCACCCGCGCCATCGAGCCGCCGACGTTGTCGCCGTCGGGCAGTTGTCCGGTCTCGAGGAAATAGCTGATGTCGCTCTCGCTCCAGTCGGACAGGCCCTTCTGGGTGATGTTCGGCACGAAGCCCTGACCTTCCGGCTCTGGCCCACCCGCCAGCCGCTGCGCCGAGACGATGCCGCCGAGCGCATTGCGCGGGCTGTGGCACTCGGCGCAATGGCCGAAGGTGCTGACCAGATAGGCGCCGCGATTCCACTCCGGCGGGCGCGAGGCGTTGGCGGCAAAGGGCTTGCCGTCGAAGAACAGCAGCTTCCAGACCCCGACGGTGCGACGGATGTTGAACGGAAATGGCATGTCGTGCGCGCGCGAGGCGCCCGCAACCGGCGGCAGCGTCTTCATGTAGGCGAAGAGATCGCGGACGTCGTCGATCTTCGCAGCCGCGTAGGAGGGATAGGGAAACGCCGGGTAGTAGTGGCTGCCGCCCGGCGACACGCCCCTCACCACTGCATTGACGAACTCGGCCTCGCTCCAGCGCCCGATACCGTCAGTGGGATCGGGCGAGATGTTGGGCGCATAGAACGTCCCGAACGGCGAGCTCAGCGGCAGGCCGCCGCCGAGCTTCAGCCGGTCCGGCTGGTTCGGCACGGCGTGACAGGACGCGCAGCCACCGATGTTGAACATCTCCTGCCCGTTGGCGAGATCCGGAGCGCGCGTCGCCGCTGCGAGCGTGATCGTCGACGGCTGGGTCAACCACCAGAACACCGTCAGGCCGGCGGCGCCGAGCACGCAGAGAGCAAGCAGGAGGCGGCGTAGCATGGTGGCTCCGTCACAGCAGGAGGAGATCGTCGGCCCGGCGATCATTACCGGAGCTCGGCGGCGCCGTGATACGTCAGGACGCCCGCACGGCGCAAACAAACGGGGGCGGACGCAATGTCGCGTCCGCCCCCGTGGATGGCAGGTCAGATCAACTGTTCTTGAGACGGAAGGTCTCGTGGCAACCGCCACATTCCTTGCCGATGCCCGGCGCGGTCGCCTTCAGACTGTCGAGATCCTTGATCTTCGCCTTGGCCTCGGTGACGACCTTCGCGAAGCTGTCGATCTTGGCCTTGAAGCCGGCCTGGTCTTCCCAGATCTTCGGCGACGGACCGTAGTCGCCCTCGAACTTGGCGCCCTTCAGGCTCGCCGGATACATCGTCGGCAGCTTCTTGGCGGTGTCCTCGAGCTGGGCCAGAGCGGCATTGACGGCGGCCTGGTCATACGGCTTCTCGCCCTTGACCATCGCGATCAGGACACCGCCGAGGTTCTTGGCGTTGGCCTTCATCGTGTCCTGGCTATGCTTGACCAGATCCTGCTGTGCCATCACGGCGCCGGCCCCTAGCAGCAAAGCTGCGACAGCCACGACAGTCCGCTTCATCAATTCGCTCCTTTGTTGTCACAATCCCGTCCAGCCCACCCGGACGGGGTCGCTCGGTTGGTCAACCCCTCAGCCGGCGGAATATTCCGGAATTGAGGCGGATATCGGAGGAGATCCGGAGGGAGAGTACTCAGAGACTATGACGGCGATGCTGCTCCCGGATCGCGATCCAGACGCGCTCCGGGGTCGCCGGCATGTCGATGTGATCGATCTTGTACTCACGCCAGAGGGCTTCGACGATCGCATTGACGACGGCCGGACAGGAGCCGATCGCCCCCGCTTCGCCGGCGCCCTTGACGCCCATCGGATTGGTCTTGCAGGGCACGTTGTGGGTCTCGAAGGTAAAGGACGGCGCGTCGGCGGCGCGCGGCAGCGCGTAGTCCATGAAGCTGCCGGTGACGAGCTGGGCGTCGGAGTTGCTGTAGACCACCTGCTCCATCAGCGCCTGGCCGATGCCCTGCACCGCACCGCCATGCACCTGGCCGGCCAGCAGCAGCGGATTCAGCGTCACGCCGAAATCGTCGACGATGACGTAGTTGACGATCCGGATGATGCCGGTCGCCGGGTCGATCTCGACCTCGGCCACGTGGGTGCCGTTCGGATAGGTGCCGTCGGCGCTGGCGAAGGTGGCGCTGCCCTTGAGCTTGTCAGGATCGACGCCGGGACGCTTGGCGAGGTCGGCAAACGAGATCGCGCGGTCGGTGCCGGCGACGCGGATCACGCCGTCGGCGATCTCGAGATCGCCGAGCCCGGCTTCGAGCGCTTCGGCCGCGATCTGCTTGAGCTTGTCGCCGAGCTCGTGGGTGGCGCGCTGCACGCTGACGCCGCCGGAGGGGATCGAGGCCGAGCCGCCGGTGCCGAGGCCGGTCGCGATCTCGGCCGTGTCGCCCTGATGGATGTGCACGCGCTCCGGCGCCAGGCCGAACTGCTCGGCGACGATCTGGGCGTAGGCGGTCTGGTGGCCCTGCCCGCTCGACTGCGTGCCGATCAGGATGGTGACGTCACCGTTCGGGTCGAGCCGCACGTTGGCGGTCTCCTCGCCCATGGTGCCGCAGACCTCGACATAGCTCGCGAGCCCGATGCCGCGAATGAGACCGTGCTTCTTGGCGGCCTTGGCGCGCTTCGAAAACTCCTTCCACTCGGCGATCTCCATGGCGCGCTTGAGGTGCGCGTTGAAATCGCCGGAATCATAGACCTTGCCGGTCGCGGTCTTGTAGGGCAGCGCGCGCGGCGGGATGAAGTTCTTGCGCCTGATCGCATCGACGGACATGTCGAGCTTGCGCGCGCAGGCGTCGACCAGACGCTCGATGACGTAGGCCGCCTCGGGACGGCCCGCGCCGCGATAGGCGTCGACCGGCACGGTGTGGGTGAAGATCGTGCGCACGCGGCAGTGGAAGGCCTGGATGTCGTAGAGGCCCGGCAGCATGCCGGCGCCGCCATGCGGGATATAGGGCGCGAAGGTCGACAGATAGGCGCCCATGTCGCCCATCAGGTCGACGTCCATCGCGAGGAACTTGCCGTCCTCGGCCAGCGCCATCTTCGCCGTGGTGACGTTGTCGCGGCCCTGCGCATCGCCCATGAAATGCTCGGAGCGGTCGGCGGCCCAGCGCACCGACTTGCGCAGCCGCTGCGCGGCGACCGCGACCAGCGCGTATTCCCGGTAGGGAAACAGTTTTGTGCCGAAGCCGCCGCCGACGTCGGGGCAGATCACCCGCATCTTCTCGGTCGGGATCTTCAGCACGTTCTGGCAGAGGATGTCGCGCAGGCGGTGGCTGCCCTGGCTGCCGGCCGTCAGGGTCAGATGGTCGCGCTTGGTGTCGTAGTCGCAGACCGCGGCGCGGGTCTCCATGAAGCTCGCCACCACGCGCGGATTGACGATGCGGATCTCGGCGACCGCATGCGCCTTCGCGAACGCCGCCTCGACCGCCGCCTTGTCGCCGATCCCGACATCGAACAGCACGTTGCCCTTGTGCTCGGCCCAGACCTGCGGCGCATCCGGCTTGATCGCGTTCACGACGCCGGTCACCGCCGGCAGCGTCGTCCACTCGACCTTGATCGCCTCCAGCGCATCGCGCGCGTGGTCGAGCGTGTCGGCGACGACGAAGGCGATGGCATCGCCGACGTGGCGCACCTCGTCCTTGGCGAGGATCGGATAAGGCGGCGCGGTGAACGGATCGGTCTCGAGATTGAACAGGCACGGCAGCCCGCCGAGCTCGGCGGTGTCCTCGGCGGTCAGGATCAGCGCCACGCCCGGCAACAGCCGCGCCTGGGTGACATCGATGGTGAATTTGGCATGGGCATGCGGCGAGCGCAGCACCAGGGCATGCAGGGCAGCGGATGGCGCCAGATCATCGGTGTAGCGGCCCTTGCCGCGAATCAGCGCGTCATCCTCTTTCCGGAGAACGCTTTGTCCCATACCGAACTTGATCGGAGCTGCCATCTGGTTTCACTTCCCACTGCATTGTCGCGACGATTGGCCAGCATATTGCAGCGGATCACGCCCTCGCGCAAACGGCATATGGCCGCTCCCCGAACACGCGCGGTCAACTCTCGGCAGGCATGCCAGCACGCCATGCTGCAGCGCAAACGTCAGCGCCGCACGAGGGCCTTCAGCCAGCGCGGACCGAACAGCACGAGGATGGCGCCCACGTAGATGACGGCGCCGACGATGATCAGCAGACCGAGAACGGCTTCGTCCTGCATGCGGCCGAGCGACGCGAGCCGGGTCGATGCCACCAGGGCCGTTGCCCACAACGCCGCCGCGAGCACCACGCCGGTCCCGGCGAACTTCAGCAGCGACGAGGTGAGCCGCCGATCGAAGTGCAGATAGCCCTTGTGCACGGCGAAGCCGAGCACCAGCAGCAGATTGATCCAGGCGCCGACGGCCGTCGCCAGCGCGAGTCCGACCTGCGCCAGCGAGCCCATCAGCAGCACCTTCAGCACGACGTTGGCGGTCAGCCCCGTCAGCGAGGCCTTCACCGGCGTCGCGGTGTCCTTGCGCGCGTAGAAGGTCGAGACCGCGCTGCGAATCATCACGAACGGGATCAGGCCCACGGCATAGGCGGCGAGCGTCGCCCCGGCCGCGGCGGCGTCGCCCTTGGTGAAGGCGCCGCGCGCGAACATCGCGCGGGTGATCACGTCGGGGACGGCGAGGAAGGCGGCGACGAACGGCACCGAGAACAACAGCGTGAACTCGAACGCCCGGCGCTGCTGCTCCATGGCGCCGTCGTGATCGTTCGCCGTGAGCCGCCGTGACATCTCCGGCAGCAGCACCGTCCCGATGGCGATGCCGATCACGCCGATCGGCAACTGGTTGAGGCGGTCGGCATAATACAGTGCCGAGATCGCGCCGGCGGGGAGGAACGTCGCGATGATGGTGTCGGCGAACATCGCGACCTGCGTGCCCATCGAGCCCAGCGTCGCCGGTCCCAGCGCCTTGAAGAACGCGCGGATGTCGTCGTCGAGCTTGAGCGGCGCGAACCGCGGCAGCCCGCCATGGCGGGCGAGATCGCCGGCGAGCAGGAAATATTGCAGGAAGCCGGAGATCAGCACGCCCCAGGCGGCGGCATGGCCGACACCGGGGAAGAACGCCGCCAGCGCCAGGGTCGCCATCATCGCGAGATTGAGGAAGATCGACGCCGCCGCGGCGCTGGCAAAACGCTGCATCACGTTGAGCATGCCCCCATACAGCGTCACCAGCGTGATCAGCAGCAGATACGGAAAGGTGATTCGCGTCAGCGTGATCGCAAGCTCGCGCTGCGCCGGATCGTCGGTGAAGCCCGGCGCCAGAATGGTCATCGCCTGCGGCATGAACGCCCAGGCGAGGATCAGCAGCACCACCTGCGACGCCAGCAGCAGCGTGAAGATGCGATCGGCAAACAGGCTCGCCGAGCCCGGCCCCTTCTCGCCATGGACATGCGCATAGGCCGGCACGAACGCCGCGTTGAACGCCCCCTCGGCAAAGATCGCCCGGAAATGGTTCGGCAGCCGGAACGCGATGAAGAACGCGTCGGCGACCGGCCCGGCGCCGAGAATCGCCGCCAGCATGATGTCGCGGGCAAAGCCGGTAAGGCGAGACAGCAGCGTATAGCCGCCGACCGTGAAGATACGTCCGAGCATGGGGGGCTTCTAGAGCATCGGGGCGGAAGTTTGAAGCGGGGAACTCCCCTTGTCGCCGCTTGCGGCTAAAATGCGGCGCCGTGGTCGCGCTCCTCTCTCCCTGCTTGCGCGCGAGGGGCGGCACGGATTCTTTGAGCTGGCGACCAGCGCTAGGAATACCTACGTAGCAGGGCGTCCGCAAGTAACGCGGCCTTCCGGTCGTCGAGACGCTTGAGCTTCTTGGTGTCGACTATCGCTTCGACGACAGGCCAGATCCGGTGCAGTTGACCGTCAAACCCGGTGCGGTCAGTAAGAACGGTGGAGCTCAACGCTATCGTGCAGAACCGGCCCCAGACGAACATCGAAGTCTGAGTGTCCAATACCGTAGGCGGATTGCTCGAAGTAGCATTTGGTTCCAGGAGCACTGCCGAGCGAGTGTACCAAAATTTGCCGCGAGCGGTCCCCGCGAACTTGCAAATCCATATTCGCCAGTCCGGTGGCGGGTTGCCTGTTTCGCGAAGCGTATTCCGGTCCATCTCCGGAATTGCCGGCTTGTCGTCCGTGAATTCGGCGCGCATTGCTATCAGGCAGATTAGACGGGCCAATTTAGTTTGCGCTTCTGCGTCGAGAGCGAGATTGTGCCCCTCTATTAGTGGGCGCAAAACGCTCTTTGCCTCCTCTTCAATCCGGCTCATCCACCCGCCGTTGCACTTGAAGCAAGTATTGCGCGGCTTCCTGCTGCCTGCGCGCCCTTGCCTTATTGGCCCTGCAGCAAAGGGGGTCGATCGGGCCGGGTCCGGTTTGAACGTTCGGTAGAGACCTTGGAAGCTCCCGTGCTTATCTGCGGGATTGGGAAGGACCTCCAGAAACCACTTTGGTGTTATATGGCCCTTGGTAAGTTTCCCGGGTTTCCCGCAAAAAACGCAAGGAGTGGTGGGCTTCGACATGGTTGAGGCTCGCGCTGCTGCAACCGATTCGCGATTGCTCAATTTAAGCACGACCGTGAATTTTAGAGTCCGATAATCTCCCATTACGGGCATAGATCGCCGCCCCATCCTTACTAGTCGACGAGCGCGCTTTTGCGACGTGGGCGTTTCGGCCATGGACGGATTAGTTGGTTGGCGAAGCGTAGTCCGCCGCGTCGGAAGTCAGCTTCTAGGGCGGATGAGCGCAGCGTCATCCGCCGCGTTCGGTTCGAACACATCGACGAATGTCACCCAGATCGTCGAAAATAGCGCCAAGATGGCGGATTACGCTGGGCTCATCCCTCTACGCGCTAGTCTTCCGATTCGCGCGGTTCGGACCACCACCCAAAAACTCATTTCGCGAGCCGGCCCAAGCACATCCTCCTGTCCACTCGCCTAGGAAGAATATTCTCCTTTCTTTTTATCAGAAACCATGCGTATAGTGCGTCGTCCCGTCTCGATCAGAGGGGCGCTTCGCGGTCGTCACGGACGTTGAGGCGGGATGCGGTGGGCGTGTCGATGTTGCAGCGTGGCTTGGCCGCGCCGACGAACGGCATTGATGCGCACGGTCAAGTCGCATGGTCCTGACACCCCGACGCTGGTGTCACGTTCGCGTCGGCGCTCACGCGCCGCGCGGGCAACGGTGGCCAGAAAGCCCGGCGCACCGGGGAGAATGCGAAGCAGCCGTCAAAACCATCGCGCGGGGAATGCCGGGATGTCTCGGCTGAACCTGTGGTACCTGCCGCCTGCATTTTTTTCGCAGGTGGGCCATGGGGGCGGCCAGCTCCCGGCATTCCCCGTGCCCTCTTTTCAGGAGGGCATGACGAACAGCAAAGCTCGGACGCCAGATGCGCCGCGAGAAGGTGAACACATGTCTCACCACCGTCATTGCGAGGAGCGAAGCGACGAAGCAATCCAGGACCGCACGCGCAGCCCTGGATTGCTTCGCTTCGCTCGCAATGACAGTGAGCATGCCGGTCGCACGTCGGCACTTGCGACGCTGGCGGGGAGGCGCACCACGCACTCCGCTGTCGTCCCGGACAAGCCTGCCGACGCGAAGCGGCGGCGGGCGCCGATCCGGGATCCATACGCCGTGCAGCCGATGGGGCGCGCGGAACGGGCCGCCTGCCCCTTCCAGACATCACGCGGTATGGGTCCCGGCGTTCGCCGGGACGACAGTGTTTGTTGGAGCTGCCGGTGGGACAGATCATTCATACACGCTGCGGCCGGTCGGGCCGCCAGCGGAGATGCGCGACGATGCGTAAGACCTCAGGCCAGTGCGCCGCGCACGACGTCGATGATGCGCCCTTGCGTCGCCTCGTCGAGATAGGCGTGCATCGGCAGGCTGATGACGTCGCTGGAGAGTTGCTCGCTGACCGGCAGGCCGCCGTCGGCGCTCGGGAAGATGCGGTAGGCGGTCTGCTGGTGCATCGACTTCGGATAATAGATCGCGGTCGGAATGCCCTGCGCCTTCAACGCGGCGGCGAAGGTGTCGCGATCGACGCCCTTGGGCAGGCGGATGGTGTACTGGGCCCAGACCGAGGTGCAGCCGTCGACAAGGCGCGGCACCTTCACGACGTCGGCCAGCGCCGCCGTGTAGCGTTCAGCTACGACATTGCGCGCGGCGATCTCGTCCTCGAAGATCTTGAGCTTCTCGAGCAACACCGCGGCCTGGATCGTATCGAGCCGCGCGGTGAGGCCGAGGCGGACGTTGTCGTATTTGTCGCTGCCGCCGCCATGGGCGCGCACGCTGCGCAGGCGCTCCAAGAGGCCGGCATCATCGGTGAGGATGGCGCCGCCGTCGCCGAAGCAGCCGAGCGGCTTGGCCGGATAGAAGCTGGTCGCCGTCGCGAGCCCGAAGGTGCCAATGCGGCGGCCCTTGTAGCTGGCGCCAAAGCCCTGCGCGGCGTCGTCGAGCACGAACAGTCCCTCGTCCGCGGCGATGGCGGCCACTGCATCATGGTCGGCGGCCTGGCCGAACAGATCGACCGGGATCACGGCCTTCGGCTTCAGGCCGAGCCGCTTCGCGGTGGCGATGCCGCGGCGGAGCGAGGCCGGATCGATGTTGAAGGTGTCCTCCAGCACGTCGACGAAGACGGGCGTGGCGCCAGTCAACGCCACGGCCTCGCCGGTGGCGCAGAAGGTGAAGGACGGGCACAGCACCGCGTCACCCGGGCCGATGCCCTGCGCCATCAGCACCATCAGCAGCGCGTCGGTGCCGCTGGAGCAGCTCACGGCGTATTTGGCACCGCAGAACTCGGCCAGCTCCTTCTCGAGCTGAATGATTTCGGGGCCGCCGAGAAACTGGCAATGCGCGAGCACGCGGGCGACGGCGTCGTCGAGCGACTTGCCGAGCCGCTGGCGCTGCGCGGCGGTGTCGATGAACGGAATGGGTTGATGACGCAGGTGCTGGTTCATGAGCTCTGACAATTTTTCGGAAACGGAAATGGATGGAGCGGAGGCGCGGCTAGCCGGCCGCGCGCCGCTTGGTGGCGGCGGCCTCGGCCGGGCGATGGCTCGAGGTCTCCAGACACTGCGTGGCGATGGCGAGGCTGGCGACGCCCTCGTCACCGGTGACGGCGGGCGCAGTGCCCGAGCGCACCGCGTGCAGGAAGGCGATCAGCTCGGCGCGCAACGGCTCGTCATGGCCGACCGGGAGATGACGCATCGAGTAGCTGCCGTCCGGCTTGAAGCCGAAGCATTCGGTGACCTGGCGCGTCAGCAGATCGCCCATGATGTACTTGCCGCGCGTCGCCACGGTGACGTTGCGCGCCTTGAACGGCGTCAGCCAGTTGGTGTTGATGTGGGCGAGCACGCCCGAGGCGGTGCGGAACTGCAGCAGCGCGATGTCCTCGCGCTCGGCCACCGCGCTCGACAGCTGCGGCTGCACCTCGATGATATCGGACTCGGTGAACCATCGGATCAGATCGATGTCGTGCACGGCGAGATCAATGACGACGCCGACATTGGACATGCGCGGCGGGAACGGGCCGACGCGGGTGATCGCGATCGACAGGATGTCCTCGCCGGCGATCGCCTTCTTGATCGCGGCCACCGCCGGATTGAAGCGCTCGACATGGCCGATCATCAGGGTGACGCCGGCGCGATGCGCGGCCGAGACGATCTCCCTGCCCTCGTCCACCGTCGAGGCGATCGGCTTCTCGACCATCAGGTGAACCTTGCGCGCGATGCAGGCCAGCGCAAGCTCATGATGCAGATGCGTCGGCGCCGCAATGGTCACGGCGTCGACGCCCTCGGCGACGAGCTGGTCGAGGCTCTCGAAGGTCGGGCAGTTCGCGAGCTCGGTGACGCGGCTGCGATGCGCGGGCAGCGGATCGACCACGCCGACCAGATGCACGTCGGGCAGTCCGGCGAGCACGCGGGCATGATTGCTGCCCATCACGCCGGCTCCGATGACGCCTACGCGCAGCGCCTGCCTCAGCTCGGCCTTGTGGCCCGCCCCCTTGGAACTCATGTCATCGACCCCATCAATGCCCCCGGCTTGCGACGTCACGGATTGGCCGCAACGGTTAACGAACTGCAAATCACCGGTCGAAGCTCTCCTAGCATGCCGCTCGAAGCGAGGCGAATGCGGAAAGCCTTTTCAGGACACGATTTGATTCAGAAAGTTACATCCGGCACGGACGAAAAACGCTGTCTTTTGAATGGCGTGCGCGATGCGCTTCAGGTGTGGCGGGCGCCCTGCTCACGCGTCACGACAGGTCGCGAAAGTAACGGTGGATGCGTCTTCACGCCTGCGTGTTGGCCGCGGCAGGAGGTAACGCGATGGCTCCCGCCAGCGAAGGAGATCACGTCACAACGCGGGAGAACACCCATGCCCCTCAGCCTCGCCTCGCTCCGCCACGCCTCCGCCTTCGCCGTGCTGCTCGCATCGCTTGCCCCGTGGTCGCCATCGGCCGCCGCAACGGATCGGCCCGTCGTCATCGAGCTGTTCACCTCGCAGGGCTGCTCCTCCTGCCCGCCTGCAAATGCC
The DNA here is from genome assembly GCF_051167995.1 of Bradyrhizobium sp. HKCCYLRH3073. Lineage (NCBI taxonomy): Bacteria > Pseudomonadati > Pseudomonadota > Alphaproteobacteria > Hyphomicrobiales > Nitrobacteraceae > Bradyrhizobium > Bradyrhizobium sp. HKCCYLRH3073. The sequence continues at coordinate 287,157 of NZ_JBNPUD010000009.1, read as the reverse complement.
TATCTGAACGAAATGGTGCGGCAGCGCCGCGACGTGCTGCCGCTCGCCTTTCACGTCACCTATTGGGACCGGCTGGGCTGGAAGGACCCGTTCTCGCTGCCGGCCGCCACTGACCGCCAGGCCCGCTATGGCAGCCGCTTCGGCGATGGCTCCTACACGCCGGAGATCGTCGTCGACGGCACGACGAGCCATGTCGGCTCCAACCGGGCCGAGGTCGGACCCGCGATCGATCACGCCAGAGGGGCGAGCGCGACGGCGGCGCGGCTCAAGCTCGCACGCAATGGCGACAAGCTCACGGTCGAGGTCGGCGGCGGTGAAGGACGCGGACGCCTGCTCCTGGTCGGCTTCGATCATCGGCATGAAACGTCGATCCGCCGCGGCGAGAATGGCGGCCGCACGCTGGAGGAGCTGAACGTGGTGCGCTCGGTGCGGACGCTCGGTGATTGGAGCGGCAGCGCGCTGCGCCTGACCGAGCCGATGCCGGAGGGCGAGGATGCCGCGGTGATTCTCGAAGCGGCGGACGGGCGCATCGTCGGTGCAGCGCGGCTGTAGCCGCCACGATCAGGAGGAGGCACAATAACGGCGCCAGAACAGACGATAGCCCTCCTCCACCTTGCGCGTGTAGGTCTCGACATTGCCGGCGGCGGAGTTCGCGACCATCGCCGGCAGTTGCGCCCGCAGCTTCGCCAGCTCCGCGGGCTGCGCCGCATGCTTCAGGGCGATGGCGATGTACCCGTCATCGTCCTCGGCCACGAACTCTGCAAGCCCGACCGCCGTGTTGATGGCGGCCGCCGCCCGCGCCGCGGCGCCGTGGCCGAGCCTGGCGATGACGGGCACGCCGGCCTGCAACGACTCCCAGGTGCTGACGCCGCCATTCTGCGGGAACGGATCGAGCGACATGTCGATCGCGGCGAACTGCGCGATGTGCTGATCGCGCGTCGACAGGCCGAGGCAGGTGATGCGCCCCTCGGCGATGCCGTGCGCCACGAACCGGGCCACGAGCCCATCGCGCAGCAAGGGCTCATCGAGCGCACCGTTCTTGATGACGATCCGCGAGTCCGGCAGCGCGCCCATCAGCCGCGACCACAGCGCGAGCGCGGGCTCGGAGATCTTGTCGATGCGGTTGAAGACGCCGAACGTAACGTAGCCGTTGCGCAGCATCGGCAGCGGCGTCGGCTGCCATCCCGGCAAGGGATCGGTGGTGATGACGGCCGGCAGGTCGTAGACCTGCTCGGCAAACAGAGGACGCGCGGCCTCGGGCACGGTCACCGGATCGGCGAAGAAGTAGTCGATGGTCGGAAGCCCCGTTCCGGTGCCGCTGCCCCACGCGGTGACCTGCACCGGCGCCGGCTTGCGCGCGAACACCGGCAGCCGGTTGCCGGCGGAATGGCCGGAGAGGTCGACGAGGATATCGACCTGATCAGCCTCGATGCGATCGCTCAGTTCCTCATCGGACATCTGCCAGGCGTCGACCCAGAGGTCGGCGGCGGAACGGCAGCGCTCGGTCATGCCATCCTGCAGCGGCGAGCAGGAGTAGCAGACGACCTTGAACGCCTGATGGTCGTGGTGGCGCAGGACGGGCAGGAACACCAGCGCAGCCGAGTGATTCCTGAAATCGGAGGAGACGTAGCCGATGGTCAGCCGCCGCTCCGGATCGCGGTCGCGGACCGGCGGCGGCCAGCGCACGATCTTGCTGCCGATCCTGGTCCACCGTTCCCGGCGCGCCGCCTGGTGCTGAGCGAAGTCGGTGTCCGGCATGAAGTCGAGCAGGAAGATCTTGGCAGTGATCGCATCACCGAAATCCGGCTTGATCTCGAGCGCACGCTCGAAGTGCTGCAAGGCCGTTGCGAGATCGCCCTGCTTGCAGAAGCATTCGCCGAGCCAGGTCCAGGCGACCTCGGAGGCCGGATTGAGCTCCAGCACCTTGCGGCACGCGTCCATCGCCGGCGCGATATTGTCCTTGATGGCGCTGAGCTGCGCGAAGCCCAGCAACGCCACGTCCTGCCATGGATCGAGCGCCAGGGCGGCCTTGAAGTCGGCCATGGCCCGCTCGAACCGTCCGGCCTGCTGGTGCAGGCGGCCGCGCTGTGCCAGCACCTGCGCGGCATTGGACTTGATTGCAAGCGCGGCGTCGAACGCCGCGAGCGCCTCGTCGGAATGGCGCAGATTGATGCTGGCGAGGCCCTTGCCGAACATCGCCTCCATGTGGCGCGGGTTGAGCGACAATGCGCGATCGAAGCTCGCATTGGCCTCCGCATTGCGGGCGAGCGGAAGCAGCGCCATGCCGCGATTGCAATAGGCGTCGGCATAGTCCGGCTTGAGCGCGATCGCCCGGTCATGCGCGGCGATCGCCTCCTCCGGCCGCCCCAGCCGCATCAGCGTGTTGCCGAGGCCGGTGATCGCCACGAGCAGATTCGGCTTCAGCGCGATTGCCCGCTCCTGGCATTTGCGCGCCTCCTCGAAGCGCTTGCGGTTGAACAGCGCCAGACCGAGATTGGAGAGCGCCTCGGCATTCCGCGGCTCGATCTCGACGGCCTTGATGAGCGCCTGCTCGGCCATCTCCATTTGTCCGCCGTCGAGCGCCGTCACGCCGAGCAGATGCAACGCATCGAAATGATCGGGCAGCAGCGCCAGGATCTGGCCGCAGACCGCCTGCGCCTCGGCGCGACGGCCGCCGCGATAAGCGGCGACGGCCTGTTGCATCAGCGCATCGGCCTGCTTGCGATGCTTCTTCTGCAGCCTCGCATTCTGAAACGCGCGGGAACCGACGTCGCTTGCCAAAAGACGGCCTCCGGAGTGACGCGTAGATCGACAGAACAGGCGTACTGCGGACGGCGCTCAGCCGCCGGCGGCACAATAGCGGCGCCAGAACTGGCGATAGCCTTCCTCGACCTTGCGCGTGTAGGTCTCGACATTGCCGGCAGCGGAGTTGGCCACCCGCGCCGGCAGCTCGGCGCGGAGCCGAGCCAGCTCGGCCGGCTGGGCCGCGTGTCGCACGGCGATCGCGATGTAGCCCTCGTCGTCCTCGGCCACCCAGTCGTCGAGCCCGACCGCCTTGACGATCGCGCCGCCGGCCCGCGACGCCGCGCTGCTGCCGAGCTTGGCAACCACGGGCACGCCGGCCTGCAGCGATTCCCAGGTGCTGACGCCGCCATTCTGCGGGAACGGATCGAGCGAGATGTCGATGTTGGCGAACGCTGCGATGTGCTCATGGCGCATCGACGCGCCCAGACACGTAAGGCGGCTCTCGCCGACGCCGTGCGCGGCGAAGCGGGCGATCAGCGTGTCGCGCAGGAATGCATCCTCAAGCGCGCCGTTCTTGATCACGACGCGGGCGTCCGGCAGCGCCCGGAGCAGCGCCGACCACACCGTCAGCACCTCGTCGGAGATCTTGTCGACGCGGTTGAAGACACCGAAGGTGACGTAGCCGTTGCGCAACATCGGCAGCGGTGTCGGCTGCGCGTCCGGCAGAGGATCCGTGGTGATCAGTGCCGGCAGATCGTAGACCTGCTCGGCGAACAGCGGCCGTACTGCCGCCGGCACCGTCACCGGATCGGCGAAGAAGTAGTCCATGGTGGGCAGGCCGGTGCCGGTCGCATTGCCCCACGCGGTGACCTGGATCGGCGCGGGCTTGCGGGCGAACACGGTGAGCCGGTTGCCGGCCGAATGACCGGAGAGGTCGACGAGAATGTTGACCTGATCGGCCTGGATGCGATCGGCGAGTTCATCGTCGGACAACTGAGATGCCTCGATCCAGCCATCGGCCGCAGCCTTGCACTGCTCGGTGACGGAATCGACCAGCGGCGAGCACGAGTAGCAGATGACCTTGAACGCCGCGTGGTCGTGATGGCGCAGCACCGGAAGGAAGGTCAGCGCGGCCGAATGGCTGCGGAAGTCGGACGACACGTAGCCGACCGTGATGCGGCGATCCGGATCGCGGTCGATGGCGGCAAGCTGGCGCTGCTGGATATGCGCGCCGATCCGCTCCCACCATTCGCGGCGGACGGCCTGATGCAGGGCGACGTCGGCGCCGGGATAGAAATCGAGCGCGAAGATCTTCTTCATGATCGCATCCTCGAAATCCGGCTTGATCTCGAGGGCGCGATCGAAGTGCTGGATGGCGCCGGCCGTGTCGCCCTGCTTCGCGAGGCACGTGCCGAGCCAGATCAGCGCGACTTCCGACGCCGGATTCTGCTCCAGCACCCGCTTGCAGGCCAGCATCGCCGGCGCGATCCGCTCGGTGAGCACGCAGACATGCGCCTTGCCGAGCAGCGCCGCTTCGAGCCCGGGGTCGATCGCCAGCGCGGCATCGAAATCGGCCTCGGCCTCGGCGAACCGTCCCATCTGCACATAGAGCCGGCCACGCTGCGCGATGACGGCCGCCGTCCCCGGCTTCATGGCAAGCGCGGCGTTGAAGGCGGCCAGCGCCTGCTCGAGGTGCCGCAGGTTGACGCTGACCAACCCCTTGCCGAACGTCGCCTGCATGTGCCGCGGCGCCAGCGCCAGGGCGCGGTCGAAACTCTGCCGGGCCTCCTCGTTGCGCAGCAGGAGCAGTTGCGCCATGCCGCGATTGCAGTAGGCGTCGGCGAAGTCGGGCTTCAGCGCGATGGCGCGGTCGTGCACCTCGATCGCCTGCGCGAACAGCTGCATGTTCATCAGGGTGTTGCCGAGGCTCGTCAGCGCCGTGGCGAAACTGGGCTTGAGCGCGACGGCGCGCTCCTGCACCGCGCGCGCCTCCTCGTAGCGCTTCATGCTGAACAGCGCGAGGCCGAGATTGGCAAGGGCTTCGGCATTGCGCGGCTCCACCGCGACGGCGCGGGTCAGGGCCTGCTCGGCGAGGTCGAGCCGGCCGCTGTCGAGCGCGGAGGCGCCGAGAAGGTGAAGAGCGTCGAAATGATCGGGCACGAGGGCCAGCGCCTGACCGCAGATGGCCTGGGCATCGGCATGCCGGCCAGCCCGGTAGGCCTCGACGGCCTTCGGCAGCAGGCCGTCGGCCTGCTTGCGGTTCTTCTTCTGCAGGCGCGCGTTCTGGAACGCACGCGATCCGATCGTGCTTTGCAAGGAAGCTCTCCGGCGGACGACTCCGGGGCTGTCTAGCACGGCTCGCGTGATTCGCGGCGAGACCCCGCCCTACTCGCGGCGGTAATCGTCCTCGATGCGGATGATGTCGTCCTCGCCGAGATAGGACCCGGTCTGGACCTCGATCAGCTCCAAAAGGATCTTGCCCGGGTTCTCCAGCCGGTGCACCGCGCCCATCGGGATGTAGATCGATTCGTTCTCATGCACGGTCTGAACGGTCTCGTTCACCGTGACCCGCGCCGCGCCGCGCACCACGATCCAGTGCTCGGACCGGTGATAGTGCTTCTGCAGCGACAGCCGCTGGCCGGGCTTGACGATGATGCGCTTGACCTGGTGGCGCTCGCCATTGTCGACCGACTGATAGCTGCCCCAGGGCCGGTGCACCTTGATGTGCGCCTCGGTGACCTCCGGCGCGACGGTCTTGAGCTTGGCGACCAGCCGCTTCAAGCCGTTGGCATCGCGCTGGCGCGACACCAGCACGGCATCCTGCGCCGCCACCACGACGAGATCGTCGACGCCTTCGAGCGCGACCAGCGCCTTGTCGGTGACGACGTTGCAATTGCGGGAATCCTCGAACACGGCGGTGCCGCGCGCGGCGTTGCCCTGCCCGTCCTTGTCGGACAATTCCCAGACCGCATGCCAGGAGCCGACGTCGGACCAGCCGCACGACACCGGGGCCACGGCCGCACGCTCGGTCTTCTCCATCACGGCATAGTCGATCGAGATCGGCTTGGCCGCGGCGAAGGCGTCGGAGTCGAGGATGATGAAGCTGAGGTCGCGGCCGGCCTTGGCAACGGAGTTGGTGACCGTCTGCACGCTGTCGGCATCGAACTTGCGGTATTCGTCGAGCAGGACCGACGCGCGGAACATGAAGTTGCCGCTGTTCCAGAGATAGCCCTCGCGAATGTAGCGCTCCGCGGTCGGCTGGTCCGGCTTCTCGACGAATTTCGCGACCGCCCGCACCTCCCCGGATACCGGCGCGCCAGGACTGATGTAGCCGTATTCTGTGGCCGCGCGCTCCGGATTGACGCCGAAGGTGACGATGCGGCCGGCCTCGGCGGCAGCGAGCCCCTGGCGGCACGCCGCGAGAAAAGCGGGGGTGTCACGAACGACGTGATCGGCCGCGAGCGCAAGCACGACAGCATCCTGATGGCGCGACTGGGCAAAGGCGGCTCCGGCGGCGATCGCCGGGCCTGAATCGCGTCGCATCGGCTCCAGCAGGACGTCGGCCTCGATGCCGATCTCGGCCAGTTGCTCCAGCACCATGAAGCGATAGGCCAGGTTGGTGATGATGATCGGCCGCTCGAACAGATCGGCATCGGAGACGCGCAGCAGCGTATCCTGGAAGGTGGAACGGGCGCCGAACAGCGGCAGGAACTGCTTCGGCCTGACCTCGCGCGAGGCCGGCCACAGCCGGGTTCCGGCGCCACCGCACATGATGAGAGGAATGATGCGTCCGGTCATGAAATCAATCCGTCAAATCCCGTGATACTCGCGGTACCATTTTGCAAAACGCCCAATGCCGTCGGCGATCGAGGTCGCCGGCCGGAAGCCGATGTCGCGCTCGAGGTCGCTGACATCCGCGTAGGTCGCCTCGACGTCGCCGGGCTGCATCGGCAGCATCTCCCTGATGGCTGGCCGCCCGAACTCCTTCTCCAGCAGCGTTATCACGTCCATCAGCTGTTCGGGATGATTGTTGCCGATATTGTAAATCCGCCATGGCGCCCGGCTGCTCGACGGATCGGGCCTGTTTCCGTCCCAATCCGGGTTTCCCTGTGGCGGCCGGCCGAGCAGGCGGACGATGGCCTGCACGATGTCGTCGACATAGGTAAAATCACGCCGCATGCGGCCATGATTGAACAGCTTGACCGGCTGTCCGGCGAGGATGGCCTTGGCGAAGATGAACATGGCCATGTCGGGCCGGCCCCAGGGACCGTAGACCGTGAAGAAGCGCAGACCGGTCGCCGGCAGCCGGTACAGATGGCTGTAGGAATGCGCCATCAGCTCGTTGGCCTTCTTGCTCGCCGCATAGAGGCTGATCGGATGATCAACATTGTCCCTGACCGAGAACGGCAGCTTGGTGTTGGCGCCATAGACCGATGAGGACGAGGCGAACAGCAGATGCTCGCAGCCATGATGGCGGCAGCCTTCGAGGACGTTGATGAAGCCTTCGAGATTGGCGTCGACATAGGCGTGCGGATTTTCCAGCGAGTAGCGCACGCCGGCCTGGGCGGCGAGATGCACCACGGCTGGAAAGCGATGCTGAGCGAACAACGCCTTGATGCCGGCGCGGTCGACCAGATCGAGCTTGTGGAAGGTGAAGCCGGGCTGCCTCTTGAGAATGTCGAGACGCGCTTCCTTCAGCTTCGGATCGTAGTAGGCGTTGACGTTGTCGATGCCGATCACCTGGCGTCCGTCGGCGAGCAACCGCTGCGACAGGTGAAATCCGATGAACCCGGCGGCGCCGGTCACGAGGATGGGATGATCAGCCATGGTCGCTCCGTCAGGGTCGCCACAGTTCGATGGCGGCGGGTTTGCTCGCGCGGTCGAGCTTCATCTTCACGTCGAGCACGAGGCCGCTCTCCTCGCGCAGCAGGCCCTGTACGAGAGGCCAGCCTCCGGCGAGATATCGATCGTGCGACACGGCCAGCACGACCGCGTCGGCCGGACGCAGCGCCTCGATCGCCGTCAGGCCGATGCCGTACTCCTCATGCACGGCCGCAGCATCGGCCAGTGGATCGGCGACCTGCACCTCGACGCCGAACGACTGCAATTCGCTGATGATGTCGATCACGCGCGAATTGCGGATGTCCGGCACGTTCTCCTTGAACGTCATGCCGAGAATGGTGACGAGGCCACCCCGGCCCTTCCGCCGCAGCAAGCCGCGGATGCATTCGCGCGCGATGCGCCGGCCCATCTCGTCGTTGATGCGGCGGCCCGCCAGAATGACCTCGGGATGATAGCCCGCCTTCTCGGCGCGGTAGGTGAGGTAGTAGGGATCGACACCGATGCAGTGACCGCCGACGAGGCCGGGCGTGAACGGCAGGAAGTTCCACTTGGTGGCGGCGGCGGCGAGCACGTCACCGGTATCGATCTCCAGTGCCTGGAAGATCAGCGACAGCTCGTTCATGAACGCGATGTTGAGGTCGCGCTGGGTGTTCTCGATCACCTTGGCCGCCTCGGCGACCTTGATCGACGGCGCGCGATGGATGCCAGCGGTGACGACCGAGCCGTAGACGGCGGCGACGATCGCGAGCGTCTGCGGATTCTGTGCCGAGACCACCTTGGTGATGGTCTCGAAGCGATGCGTCTTGTCACCGGGATTGATGCGCTCCGGCGAATAGCCGACGTTGAAATCCGTCCCCGCCTTCAGCCCCGAGCTGCTCTCCAGCAGCGGGACGCAGTCTTCCTCGACGGCGCCCGGGTATACGGTCGACTCGTAGACGACGATGTCGCCGCGCTTCAGAACGGCTCCCACCGTGCGCGTCGCGGCCAGCATGGCGCCGAGATCGGGCCGCCGCGCGCTGTCGATCGGGGTCGGAACGGTGACGATGAAAAAATCGGCAGTCGCGATATCATCCGGCTCGCTGGTGAAGCGCAGGCCCGGCCGGCGCAGATCGGCCGCATCGACCTCGCAGGTCCGGTCCCTTGCGTCCTTCAGCTCCGCGACCCGGACCGCATCGATATCGAACCCGATCGCCGGGCAGCCTGCCCGCGCGAACGCAGCCGCGACCGGCAGGCCGACATAGCCAAGGCCTATCACCGCAATCTTCCGGCCATGAGACATAAATTGATATTCCGGTCGTTTCGGAGGCCATTGACGCCACCCCTGCGACTGTTTAGCCACCGGGGCATCGGGACCGCAAGGGGCGGCTACGGCTCCCCCTGGACCCGGGGTCCAGCCTTGCCAGGACGGGAGTTGCGCGTATCGCACTCGGCTTGGAGCGTTTCAACCAAGAGCGAAGCCAGCCTGGCATGCGTGCGTTTTTGATTCTTCTCCTCCGGATCGTGGTGTCGCTGGCTCTGCTGTATCTCGCTCTGCGCGGGATCAACTTTGCGGCGATCCGTGAGCGGCTCAGCCAGATCAACATCGGCTGGATCGGACTGGCGGTGGCCATCACGCTGGTGCAGATCTTCATCGGTGCCCTGCGGTGGCGCGAGATCTCGGCGCTGTGCGGCGCGCCGCTGACGGACATGCAGGCGTTCCGCTACAACATGATCGGCGCCTTCTTCAATCAGACCCTGCCGTCCTCGATCGGCGGCGACGCCGTGCGTCTGTGGCTGATCGGGCGCACCGGCGCCGGCTGGCGCGCAGCCAGCTACTCGATCCTGACCGACCGCGCCGTCGGCTTCATTGCGCTGGCACTGATCATCGTCGCGAGCCTGCCGTGGAGCTATGGCATGATCGCCGACGAGCACGGGCGGCTGGCCCTGGTGCTGGTCGACGCGGCGGCGCTGGCCGCCGGCGTCGGCTTCCTCACCATCGGCTATCTGCCGGCCAAATGGATGAAGGCGTGGTGGCCGACGCGGCACGTCTATGCCTGCTCGGTGATCGCGAACAAGGTGATCTTCGGCCCAGGCACCGCTGCGAAGATCGCCGTGCTGTCGCTGTCGATCCATGTGCTGGCGGTCGTCATCGCCTGGTGCGCCGTGCGCTCCATCGCGGCGCCCGCCGCGTTCGAACAACTGTTCCTTCTGACCCCGCCGATCATGCTGATCACGATGCTGCCGATCTCGATCGCAGGCTGGGGCGTGCGCGAGGCGACGATGATGGTCGCGTTCGGCTATGCCGGCCTGGCGCCTGCCGACGGCACCGTCGTCTCGATCCTGTTCGGCGCGGTCTACTTCATCGTCGGCGGCATGGGTGGGCTGGTGTGGATCCTCAGCGCCGAAAAGGGCGCCGGCCGCCTCGCGGTTCCCGCTACGGTCGAGGACTGACCTGGATCATGATACGATTCCACGGAATCGCATCATGATGTCATCTCTTTGTTTGAGCATGATCTTTTCGGAAAACCGGTTTCCACTTTTCCGGATCATGCTCTAAGCGGCGCGCGCCCATTCGTCGTGCCAGGCCTGCGCCATCAGCACGTTCCACAGCCAATAGGAATGATTATGGCGGCGGCTGACGTGCTCGTCGAACATGCGCGTCACCCGCACCGGATCGAACAGACCCTGCCGCCTCAGCCGCTCCGGCGACAGCAGGTCCGATGCCCAGGATCTCAACGGCCCACGCAGCCACGCGTCGAGCGGAATGCTGAAGCCCGTCTTCGGCCGATCGATCATCTCCGCCGGGACGTGGCGATACAGCACCTGTCGCACCAGCCATTTGCCACGGCCGTCCCGCACCTTCATGCCGGCGGGCACCCTGGCCGAGAACTCGACGACGTCCTTGTCGAGGAACGGAACGCGCGTCTCCAGCGCCACGGCCATCGCCGCGCGATCGACCTTCTGCAGGATGTCGTCGCTGAGATAGCTGAGGGAATCCGCCAGGGTCATGCGATCGAGCGGATCGAGCTGCGCCGCAAGCTGCCGCGTCTCGCTCCCTGCCCAACTCTCCTGCTCGATGCCGCCCAGCACCGTGCCGGCCGGATCCTGATCGATCGAGCACAGCGCCCCGTAGAGGCCATCAAAGCCGTCGGCGGCAATGACGCGGCCGAGCTTGGCGACCTGATCACCGGCATGCCGCACCTTCAATCGGGCCGGCAGCAGCGGCTGCAGCGCCCTGAGGACCGTATCGGCCGGCTCCGGAGCAATCGCGCCGAGGACGGCGCCGACCGCGCGCCGTAGCGGCATCGGCACACGGCCCAGGCGTGCCTGCAGCGTGCCGCCCCAGACATGCCTGTTGTAGCCGCCGAACAGCTCGTCGCCCGCGTCACCTGACAATGCGACGGTCACGTGCCGGCGCGCGAGCTGAGCGACCAGATGCGTCGGGATCTGCGAGGAGTCGGCGAACGGCTCGTCATAGATCCGCGGCAGCTTCGGTACCACGTCCATCGCGGTCCGCGCATCGACATACAGCTCGGTATGATCGGTACCGAGATGCAGGGCGACCCTGCGGGCATCCTGGGCCTCGTTGTAGCCGCCCTCGGCAAAACCGATGCTGAAGGTGCGGACCGGCTGCCCCGACTGCGCCTGCATCAAGGCCACGATGGTCGATGAATCGACGCCACCGGACAGGAACGCGCCGAGCGGCACGTCCGACAGGCACTGCCGCTTCACGGCGACCGACAGCAACTGCTCCAGCCGATCGACGGCCTCGCGCTCGTCGGCAATGCGATCGCCCTGGGCGGCGACAACGCGATCGCGCAGCGACCAATAGGGTTGCGGCGCGGGCCAACTGTCGGGAGCCACATCCGCGGAGAAGCGCACGAACGACGCCGGGGGCAGCTTGCGGATGCCGGTCCAGATCGTGGCGGGCGCAGGCACGTAGGAATAGCGCATGAACGCCGTGAGCGCCGCGCGGTCGAGCGACGGCGCCCAGGACGGATGCGCCGCCAGCGCCTTGAGCTCGGAGCCGAACACCAGATCGGCGCCGCTCCAGCCGTAGAACAGCGGCTTCTCGCCGAAGCGGTCGCGCGCCAGGATCAATTGCCGAGTCTCGGCGTCCCAGAGCCCGACGACGAACATGCCGATCAGGCGCTGAAGCGCCGGCTCAACGCCCCATCGGCTGATCGCGGCGAGCAGCGTTTCGGTGTCGGAATGACCGCGCCAATTCGGTGCGGCGCCGGCGGCCTCCAGCTCGGCACGGACATCGAGATGGTTGTAGATCTCGCCGTTGAAGGTGACGGTGTAGCGTCCGCAGGCACTGTGCATTGGCTGCGCCCCGGCCTCGGAGAGATCGAGGATCGCCAGACGGCGATGTCCGAAGGCAACTCCCCTCGCAGCACTGATCCAACTGCCGGACGCATCGGGGCCGCGATGCGCCAGCGCCGCCGTCATCCGTTCGACGATCCCGGCCAGTTGGGCCTCGTCGGCTCCGCCGGGGCGAAACAGGCCGGCTATGCCGCACATGGTGCCATCTCCGCCGCTTCGTCCCCCCTCTGCATGGCTCAGTCACCCTCACCGGTGTCGTGCAGCAACTCCGTCTCATGATTGGCCAGGAAACCGAGGCTCGGACGGCTGGTGCCGTAGTAATAGGGCAGCTCCAGCGCGCGCCTCCAGCGCGACAACAGTCGCGCGCCATCGTGACCAGCTTCGAATTCGGCCAACCGACCGTCGGCGACGGCCAGGACCTCGTCCGCCGTGTGGCGGATGTCGTCCGCCGAGTTGGTCTCCGGATGCGCACCGCTCCGGCCCAGCACGGCCGCGTCGAACACGCGCCAACGCCAGGGCGACGTTGTCAGTTGGTGCTGCGTCAGTACGGTACCGTCTGCCAGTCTGACGGGCTTGAGGGCAAAACGGACGTTGCTGTTCCACAGCTGGGCGTCGGTCGTGATCGCATTCACGATCGCACAGGGAATGCCGAAACTGACAGCGACATTCGTCAACCCGGACGTCGTCCCGATGAAGGCGTGGGCGTGGCGGATCAGGTGGATGTCCATCGGCTCCGATCTGAATTCGCCGAGCGCATAATCGATCGTGCGCGCCATCGGCGGAAGCCTCGGCGAGTTCGGACCACCGAGCTTGATGACCCATCCGCCACGGGCGGTGATCAGGCGAATGGCGTCCAACGACGTTTCGATCGGCGCGTTGCGATGGGTCTGCCCTGTGCCCATGAACTCGAAATAATGCGCCGCGTCCCGGGTGTGCAGGCACACATACCAGTCGTCGGGCTTCATGCCGTACCTGGAACGGAACGCGTCGAAGCGAGCCGTTGCCGCTGCCGCCTCGCTCCGATCGTAGGCATCACGCAACGGATGCCCTCTTCCTTCGCGCTCCCATTGCTCGATGGCGATCGCACCCGCATCTTGCCAGGGAACGACCCGCCCATCCGGCAGCCTGAAGGCGTTGAAGTTCAACCCGCACCATCGCTGCAAGGACAGCAGTTCCTCACCCAGTCGCTCCGATACCGTTTCGCCGATCACCACGACCTTGCCGAAACTTTCAAACAGCTTGAAGAAGACCGCGTTGGCGATGCTATCGGGACGGACGACGATCACGGCTTCGCCTGACCACCAGCCCAGCGCTCGCATCCGAAACAGAATGTCGAGCATGCCCAGATGGCCGATCTGCGTCGCCCATTCCTCAGGAACGAGCCGCAACGTATCGAAGGTGACGCCGAGCCGGTCGAGCAGACGCTTCAACTCATCAGAAAGCGGTGGCGGCGATGCCCGCAGTTCCTGCTGCGCATCCAAGGCGCGCTCGTACAACCGAATTGCAATCTCGCCGCGACCGACATGCATCACACGCTGGCCCGTGAAGTTGCACAGGTCGAACAGCCGGCCTCGAGCGCCGCAGAGGAAGTCGAGGCTGTTCGGGACATAATACGGTGAATTCCGAGCCGCGATGTTCTGGTGGGGACGGAGAAAATGCAGGCTACTCCGACACGCCCAGAACATCGCGTCGAGCGCCGCCGCGTCATCCCCTCCGATCACGTCGACCATGGCCTTGTAGAAGGCGAGATCGACCATCGCTTCGAGCTGTTCGGGCTTCGCTCCCGCCGCGGCATCGCGCGCTTCCGAAAACTCGCCCAGCTCGAACAAGGATCGAACCAGCGCGTATCTGGTCTCCGCATCATCGAACGCCAAGGTTTCGCGGCCGACAGTCCCGGCCGCCTCGCGATAGGCGCCGATGCTGCTCAGGGCTTGAATCGAAGGGCCGGGGAAATATCGGCTGAGAGCCGTCGAAAAACGAAACTCCGGCCGAGCTGCAAGATGCGACGTCACATAGGGAAAATACGCCTGAGCCAGGCGCCGCCGGAGTGGAAGTCTCGCGGCGAAAGCGATGACCAGACCAAGGAACACCGCGCGTCTCGGCAGCAGGTTGAGGGTCGCTCCGACTATGACGAAGACCTGGTAGACAATCCGTCGGCGGCCGCCGCGCATCGGCCTTTGCTTTTGCAGTTTCATACGACCAAGTTCCACACAACCTTGAAATCCCGGATTCCGCGCGTTCGGATCAAGGCGGAGCCTGGACGACCGGCCGTTCAAGTCGCCCGCGCGCGAAGGATCACGTCTCGGGATGAGGACAGTACGCTCGCCGGGTCCAATGCGAGAATTCCCCGTGGAGACATCGCCGCCGCAAATGCCAACCAAGGATTGAGCCGATTGGATCGCAGCTATAACAGAGGTGCCGGGAATTTTCCAAGCCGAACCTGGGCATGAACGCGAGCCAAACCGGATGAAATCAGAATTCAGAATTCCAAGCCCCGGTGGCGATTAGTCCCGGGGAGCCCACCTGATGAGCGAGGGCCCTCGATGGCTCGGACGAAGCGTGTCGGACGAACCGGCGTGCAGCCGGCGGCTGGCTGGAATTCAGCAGCACCGGCATCATTTGCCGTCGCCAGTCCCGACTGGAAATGCCCGTTTGAAAGCCGCCGTCTTGACGATCTCGCGAGCGAGATAGCTCGTAAAGACTTGCGCGCCGTGTCTGTCCAAATGGCCGCCGCCGTCGATCGTCGTCAGACCATCGAATGGCGGCGCGATCAGTTCGATATTCAATTCCTTCGCCAGTTCTGCCGCCTGCTGGACGCAGGACTGGCTGTGCGGGACCAGTGTGAGCACGACCTCTCCGCCCACCTCGTGGAGAAACCTCTTCGCATAGTCGACAATCGCGGGGGTCGTATGACAGTCCGGATCACGGGCCGACAGCATCGGCTTGTTGCCCGCGGCGACATAGCCCGGATTGGCATCCAGCCCCATGTCGCCGTCCGTGATGTTGCGATAGAGGCCGGTGGGCGAAAAATGGCCATTCTGATAGGCCGCAACGAGGTCCTCGATGCGCCAGTGCAGATTGCGGCCCACCACCGTCAGGTACCCCCGCATTCGGTTGCGCTGGACGGCGGCGATGGGCTGCTTCTGCGGACCAAGAGTGACGCTGAGATCGTTGCTGAAAAAGTGCACGAACTGATCGTCGGCATTGATGACCCACAGACGCGGACGGATTTTCCAGCGCTGGATCACGAGCCGCGAGAACTCCCCGCCGCGAATGCCCACGAAGGCCATGTTGTAGATCCCCAATCGACCGAGCACCGGTGATTGCGCGAGCGTCTGCCGGTCTACCGCATAGCTGACGAAGGACGGGCCGAGAAAGACGAGATCGGCCTGCTTTGCGGCTTCGACCGATCCTCCCAGATTGCTGTAGAAGATATCCTGGTCCTGGATCTGCGGAATGCTGCGGCCGCCGAAATCACGATACCAGTTGGTGTCGCCTTCCCGTGGAATCTGCAGCAGCCCATCACGCAACGTCCACACGTCCGACGAAAAGAGCGACAGACCGAGCGAAAACGCGAGCGCGGCCGCCACGCCGACAATTCCGACTGCGATGAGATAGCGCCCGAATCCGCCCGGTTCAGCTGACTTTTCCGGTGCAGACCGGCCGACTGTCGACATGACGCAATTCCCGCTCGATAGGTTGTCTCGGTGGGTGTCGTGGCAGCTGCTTCGGCTCCGACAACGAGAGTCTAGACACGACGTCAGCCGGTGGAACAGAGGGCTTTCCACTCCTCCCCAGCTTGCTTTGCGCGCGAGAGCGCAGACCTATCGAGATGTCATCGGCATGGTCCATCGAGGGGTTTCTTGGCCGCGGCGGTCATCGGCTAGAGTGATTGCGCGAAACCCCATCATGGCATCATTGGATTGGCGTCGTTGGTCGAGTTGAGCTGCCATAGCAGAAGAATCATTGATCGAAAAGTGTCCGCCCCAGTCGAGAGGCTGGTCCCACGTCGCTGTCGTCAGGGAGCGACATCCCCCGAAATTCGCATCGCGAGAGGTGCGCCCAACTTGGCAGCGCCCTCAATCATTGATAAAGCAGCGCAATATGCAGCAACATCAAGAAACTTGTTATGCTCTTCACGCAGTTTGAGTTTCTGTTCCTGTTCCTGCCGGTGACCCTGGTCGGCTATTTTCTGCTGGCTCGCTTTTTCGCCGCTCCCGTCGTGCGCCTCAGCTGGCTCGGCGCGGCGTCGCTCACCTTCTACAGCTATTGGGACATTCACTTCGTCCCGATCATCATAATCTCCATCGTCTTCAATTATACGATGGGTCTGCTGATTGCCGGACAGACCGGCAAGCTCCGCACCGGCCTGTTTTCAGCTGCCGTCACGCTCAACCTGGCCGCGCTCGCGTTCTACAAATATACGAATTTCGGCATCCAGATCCTCAATGCGATCACCGCGTCGAAGCACCCCTCGCTCGCGATCGTTCTCCCGCTCGGCATTTCGTTCTTCACCTTCACCCAGATCGCCTACCTCGCCGACGTCTATGGCGGGTATTCCGATGAACGAAGCTTTGTGAAATACGGCCTGTTCGTCACGTATTTCCCGCATCTGGTCGCGGGTCCGATCCTGCATCACCGCGAGATGATGCCGCAATTCGGCTCGGAGGAGAGCCGACGGATTTCCATCGAGAAGGTCGCGGTCGGCCTCACGATTCTGACCATTGGACTTTTCAAGAAGTCGTTCATCGCGGACGGGTTCGGCCTGATCGCGAATCCCGTGTTCCAGGCCGCCAATTCGAGCCACCTTCACCTGATGGACGCCTGGGGCGGTGCGCTCGCCTACTCGCTGCAGATCTATTTCGATTTCTCGGGCTACTCCGACATGGCGATCGGCATTTCGATCATGTTCGGGATCCGGCTGCCTTTCAACTTCGATTCCCCCTACAAGTCGCTGAGCATCGTCGAATTCTGGCGCCGTTGGCATATCTCACTGTCGCGCTTCCTGCGCGACTATCTCTACATCCCGCTCGGCGGCAATCGCTACGGCGAGCATCGGAGAAACGCCAACCTCTTCGCCACCATGCTGCTCGGCGGTCTCTGGCACGGAGCAGGCTTCACCTTCATCATCTGGGGAGCGCTGCACGGGCTGTTTCTGATCGTCAATCATCGCTGGAGCAAATTCGTCGCGCAGCGACCGGGCCTCACCCGCCTGTCGGCGACCGCCTGGTATGCGGTGGCGGCGCTATTGTTGACACAGTTCGTCGTGGTTCTGGCATGGGTTTTCTTCCGGGCCGACAATCCGAATGCCGCGGTCAGGCTCATCAAGGGAATGCTCGCCCTGTCCAACCCGGAGAAGATCACGGCAACGAACCTCGTCGATCCGCGCCTCATGATCGCGATCCTGGCAGGCTATGTCGCCTGTTTCACGCTGCCCAACGTGAACACGATGTTCGAGCGCTGGAAAGTCGGGCTGGAAACCTACCACAACCCTCGTCCCTGGAGCATTCTGAACCTGAAGTGGCGGCCGTCCCTGCCGTGGGCCATCGGAACTTCGATTGCGCTCGTGGCGGCGGTTCTGATGAACATCATTGCCGGAGACACCTCCCAGTTCCTCTACTTCCAATTCTGAATGCGCAGCAGATGGCAAGCGACGGGCCTCGGGCCCTTCCCACCGATATTCGGCGTTACGAAGGGGGATATGTTCTCGCCGAGGCTGTCCGGGCGGGCGGCGTGCCGGCGGCGCATCATCCGCTTGCAGCGGTCACGCCCAGCCATTAGCCTGATTCTGGCGCAATCAACTTCCAGCACGACGCGGATTACTCGCTTAATCCCGAAGCACAATCACCAAGGCGGGCTCGAACTTTGGCGCGGTATCTTGCGATCATAGTGGCGCTGTTCGCCATCGTCTTCCTGCCGCTGCTGGCTGTATTCGAATGGGTCGGCTGGCGATTGGGCGCGACCGTCCCGCTCTCGGTGCTCGCAGCCGAGCAATCGCGCACCGAACGGATGGTCTGGCTCGGCACCTTCAAGGACTACGCTCCCTACAAGCTCGAACGAATCAAACAGGTCCAACCCGAGGTTCTGCTGGTGGGAAGCTCGCGCTGCGGTCAGGCGCGTGAGCAGATGTTCCGTCCCTATGTGGCCTACAATGCGTGCCTGACGGCCTGGCCTCTCACGCACGTTGTGGATTTCGTCGATCGAGCGACCACGGCGGCGAAGCCGCGCGTGGTCGTCGTGGCGCTGGACTACTTCCTGTTTGGCGACTTCCTCGCTGACGTCTGGCGGAAAGAGCGCACGATGGACTTCGCCCAAGGCATCGATTCGCATCGGCGGAAGCTGCACGACGTCGCGGACTTCGTCATGCGGAATCACGGAGATCTCGATGCGATCCGTTCGGCCATGATGACGCCGCAACTCGAGCCCGTTGACAACAACAGGCTCGTCGGCACGGAGGCAATCCGCGGCAAGTTCGGCTTCCGCAAGGATGGTTCCGTCATGGTCGCACCGCCCTATCGAAATGCAGCGGCCGAAACCTTGGCGCGCGGCGCTCAATACGTCACCTCCTCGTTTCCGGGCGCCCCTCATCTCAGCGAACGCGAATTTGGCGAGATCGAACGACTGTCCAGGCTTTCCCGCGAGCGCGGGTTCTCGGTGGTTGCGATCCAATATCCGTTCCTAGAAAGCGCTGGCGCCTTTCTCGACACCGATGAGGCCTATTGGCCCTATTCCGGACTCTGGCGCGAGATCAGGAGTCCACAGACCGCCGAAAGATTTGCGCAGCTTGGGATCCAGTTCTTCGATATGAGCCGCACCGAGATATCGCGCGATTCCGGCAACTTCTTCGATCCTGCGCATCCCTCGGAAAGGGGCATGCTCAAGACCTACCTCGCCCTGCTGAACCGGCCCGAGTTCAGCAAGCTGTTTCCGCGGATCGACCGCAGCGCCTTGGCTGCCGATCTCGAAAAGGGACAGGGCGAACAGTTCGATCTCTATCACTGAGGCATGCTGCGAGAGACTTGCGTCTCCGAGGCTTTTCCGCGGAGCCCGCCCACCAGCGCGCCGCTGCCCGTCTCTCGTTGGAGCGTCCTCGGATCCATCCTCCGCCTGATTCGCCAGCACAGGCGCTGAGCATCGCCGTGAAAGGACGATGAGCTCTCCGGAAGCCGCGTTCCGACGCGACCACACAACCGTAAGCTAACAGGACTGTTTGTGCTGCTGCGCACACCTGATAAAGAGACCACTGGAAATGATCGGCTGCTGGCCCCTCCATCGCTCCGATCGCGGGACCGCGCTTGTTTTTTCGCAACGAAATCAATGTCGAGCATGAAAGATGCAGATCGGAACGGGATTCGCGGTGCAGATGTGCCGGGCGACAGCGACGCTTTGCATCGGAGTCGCTCGGCCGGCGAATGACACGGTGGCCGATTGTCCGACCTCAGCCCGATCGAGCCGGAGGCGAATTCCTTGGATCAGGTGATCGATATGAGTGAGATGGATCTGGCCTGTCAGACGGTTCGCGCCTCCTGTGACTCCGGGCAGACGATTGCATTCGTGTCCGGCAATTTCAACGTCGTGCACCCCGGACATTTACGGCTTTTGAAGTTCGCTGCCGAGCAGGCCGACGTGCTGGTCGTGGGCGTCAATCCCGATTCGACGCCAGGCGTGACCCTGGCGCAGGACATGCGCCTCGAAAATGTGCGTTCCATCGCCTTTGTGCACCATGTCGTGCGCTTGGAAACGTCGGCGTCCGACTTCATCGCGCATCTGAAGCCGACCGTTGTCGTCAAGGGCAAGGAGTTCGAGGATCGCGCCAATCCAGAGCAGGAGGCCGTGGACGCCTATGGCGGACGGCTGATCTTCTCGTCCGGTGAATTGCGCTTTGCGTCGCTGTCGCTGCTGGAACGCGACGCCAACATCGACATCTCCACGGTCCGCAAGCCGCAGGAATTTCCAAGGCGCCACGGCTTCGAGATCGGGAATCTGAAGGACCTGCTCCGCAAGCTCTCCGGCATGCGAGTCGCCGTTATCGGCGACCTGATCGTCGACGAATATGTCACTTGCGATGCGGTCGGCATGTCCCAGGAAGATCCGACCATCGTCGTGACGCCGCTGATGACCCGTACCTTCGTCGGCGGCGCTGGCGCGGTTGCGGCCCATGCGCATGGCCTCGGCGCAGACGTGAAGTTCTTCACCCTTGTCGGCGACGATGAAGCGGCGCGGTTCGCCCGCAACACGCTGGAACAGCATGGCGTGAACTTCAACGCCTTCACCGACCAGAGCCGGCCGACCACGCGCAAGCAGCGTTTCCGGGCGCTCAACAAGACCTTGCTGCGGGTCAACCATCTGCGCCAGCACGCTTCCGACGCCGACCTGCAGCGGCAGATGCTGACCTCGGTCGAGCGCGCCTTGAAGACCTGCGATCTGCTGCTGTTCTCCTGCTTCAACTACGGCTGCCTGCCGCAGGATCTGGTTGACGCGATCGCCGACCGCGCCCGCGCCCAGGGCGTGATGATGGCGGCCGACAGCCAGGTGTCGTCGCAGACCGGCGATGTCTCGCGCTTCAAGGGCATGACCCTGCTGACGCCGACCGAACGCGAGGCCCGCGTCGCGCTGAACGACTTCATTTCCGGTCTCGCCGTCATCAGCGAGCGCCTGGTCGAACGGGCCCGCACCAAGAACCTCGTGATCACGCTCGGCGCCGAGGGCGCGCTGATCAATACGATGGCAGAGGGCATCTTCACCTCCGACCGCCTGCCGGCGTTCAATCCGTCGCCGAAGGACGTCTCCGGCGCCGGCGACAGCTTCTTCATGGCCTGCTCGATGGGCCTGCGCGCGGGCGCCGATATCTGGCAGGCCTCCTATCTCGGATCGCTGGCGGCCGCGCTCCAGGTTTCCCGCGTCGGCAACCTGCCGTTGACGACGGCGGAGCTGGTGCGGGAAATCGACGAGACCGGATTCAGCCAGGAGTAGGATGTCGACATGCGTGCCCTTCTGCTCGCGGCGGGGATCGGAAGCCGACTGCGCCCGCTGACCAATACGACGCCGAAATGCCTGGTGCGTGTGCACGACCGACCCTTGCTGGACTATTGGCTCGACCTCGTCTTCGAAGGCGGCATCGAGCGGGCGTTGCTGAACACGCACTGGCTCGCCGAGCAGGTTCGCGCGCACGTCGCGCAGTCGCGCTGGCGCGACCGGATCGATCTCGTTCACGAAGATGAACTGCTCGGGACCGGCGGCACCGTGCTTGCGAACCGCACCTGGTTCGGCGACCAGCCGTTCCTCGTGGCCCATGCCGACAATCTGACCGATTTCGACGTCGCAGGGCTGCTCGCCGCCCATCGCAACCGCCCTGACGGCTGCATCATGACGATGCTCGCGTTCCGGACCGACGATCCGAGCTCGTGCGGGATTCTCGAGCTGGATGCTCAGCACAGGGTGATCGCCTTCCACGAGAAGGTCAAAAATCCGCCTGGGAACCTCGCCAATGGCGCGGTCTACGTCTTCGATCCCGCCGTCATCGCCGACATCGCCGCGCTGGGAAAGCCGATCGTCGATCTCTCCACCGAAATCATCCCCAACTATTTGGGACGCATTTTGTGCGTGGAAACCAGCGGTTATCATCGGGATATCGGTAACCCGGAAAGCTTGCGCCGGGCCCATTTGGAGTTTAATCACGAACCGCGCCGTGGCGGGGACGCTTGACGGGCGATTTTCGCCGCTGGGCTGGTCGCCTTCCCCCGCCAATTTGTATAAAGGTGCGCGCGACGCGCCAGCCGGCGACACGACAGGCGAGCCACGGGGATTGCTCAGATGAAGATATTCGTGACCGGAGCGTGCGGCTACAAGGGCAGCGTGCTCGTGCCGAAGCTCCTGAAGGCCGGCCACAAGGTCGTCGCATTCGACATCATGTGGTTCGGCAACTTCCTCGATCCGCATCCGGATCTCACCGTCGTCCAGGGCGACGTGCGCAATCCCGACGCCATCGACCTCACCGGCGTCGATGCCATCATTCATCTCTCCAGCGTCGCCAATGATCCCTGCGGTGATCTCGATCCCAAGCTGACCTGGGAGATCTCCTGCCTCGCCACGATGCAGCTCGCCGATCGCGCCTACCGCCACGGCATCAAGCGCTTCATCTACGCGTCCTCCGGCAGCGTCTACGGCGTCAAGGAAGAGGAGCAGGTCACCGAGGATCTCGAGCTGCTGCCGATCTCGGAGTACAACAAGACCAAGATGTGCGGCGAGCGCATCGTGCTGTCCTACAAGGACGACATGGTGGTGCAGATCGTGCGTCCCGCCACCGTGTGCGGCTACTCCCCGCGCCAGCGGCTCGACGTTTCCGTCAACATGCTGACGATGCAGGCGCTGATGAACGGCCGCATCACGGTGTTCGGCGGCGACCAGACCCGCCCGAACATTCATATCGACGACATCACCGATCTTTATCTGTTCCTGCTCGATCATCCTGAGCACACCGGTGTCTACAATGCCGGCTTCGAGAACATCTCGATCCTCGACATCGCCAATCTGGTCACCAAGCACGTGCCGGCCGAGGTCATCGTGACGCCCTCGAACGATCCGCGCAGCTATCGCGTCAACTCCGATCGCCTGCTGGCGACCGGCTTCCGCCCGAAGAAGACGGTGGAGGACGCGATCAAGGAAATCATCGGCATGTACTCGCAAGGCCAGCTCAAGAACGAGGACCGCTGGTACAATCTGAAATGGATGGAGAAGGAGGTCGTGAAATGAACGTCCTGGCCTTCAAGACCCCCGGCAGCCTGTTCGCCGACTACACCAGCCGCTTCAGCACCGTGCTGAAGGATTTCGACTGGTCCCCCGTCGAGAAGCTCGCCTACGATCTGCGCGACTGCTGGCAGACCGGCCGCCAGGTGTTCTTCTGCGGCAATGGCGGCAGCGGCGGCAACGCCAACCATCTCGCCAACGACTTCCTCTACGCGCTGTCGAAGACGCCCGGCTCCGGCCTGCGCGTGCACTCGCTGTCGTCGAACCCGTCGGTGATCACCTGCCTCGCCAACGACGAAGGCTATGACCAGGTGTTCTCGCTGCAGCTCGCGGTGCTCGCACGCAAGGGCGACGTGCTGATCACCTTCTCCGGCTCCGGCAACTCGC
Source organism: Bradyrhizobium sp. HKCCYLRH3073 (assembly GCF_051167995.1). Lineage (NCBI taxonomy): Bacteria > Pseudomonadati > Pseudomonadota > Alphaproteobacteria > Hyphomicrobiales > Nitrobacteraceae > Bradyrhizobium > Bradyrhizobium sp. HKCCYLRH3073. The sequence goes on along the minus strand of NZ_JBNPUD010000009.1, from coordinate 264,132 downwards.
CGAACATCCTGAAGGCGCTCGAAGAGGGCAAGAAGCTCGGCATGACCAGCTATGCCGTACTCGGCTTCACCGGCGGCAAGGCCAAGGCGCTGGCCGACGTGCCGATCCATTTCGCGGTCGACGACATGCAGATCGCCGAGGACGCGCAGATGGTGATCGGCCACATGATCATGCAGTGGCTGTACGCCCAGCGCGGCGACATCATCACGACGCGCGAGGTCTGACGGGCAAGGACGATGGCTGCGAACGAAAAGTACCTGATCCTCGGCTCGAACTCCTTTTCGGGCGCAACCTTCGTCGACTTCCTGGCTGCCGCCGGTCACGACGTGATCGCGACCAGCCGCTCGGACGAGCCGCATGATGCGTTCCTGCCCTACAAATGGCAGAAGCGCCCAGGCAACGTGCGGTTCAAGCGCGTCGACCTCAACCACGATCTCGATGCGCTGAAGGCGCTGCTGGTGGCCGAGCGGCCGACCCATGTCGTGAACTTCGCGGCGCAGAGCATGGTCGGCGAGAGCTGGCTGTACCCGGACCACTGGATGATGACCAACGTCGTCTCCGCCGTCCGCCTGCACGACATCCTGCGCAACTATGACGGCCTCGATCGCTACGTTCATGTCACGACGCCGGAGGTCTACGGCTCGACCGAGGGCTGGGTGCGAGAGGACGCGCCGTTCAACCCGTCGACGCCCTATGCGGTGTCGCGCGCCGCCGGCGACATGAGCCTGCGGACCTATTTCGCCAACTACCAGTTCCCCGTGGTCTTCACCCGCGCGGCCAATGTCTACGGCCCGGGCCAGCAGCTCTACCGCATCGTGCCGCGCACCATCGTCGCCGCGATGACCGGGCAGAAGCTGCGGCTCGACGGCGGCGGAAAGTCGGTCCGCGTCTTCATCCACATGACCGACGTGTCGGACGCGACGGTCAAGATCGGCCGCAGCGGCAAGCTTGGCGAGACCTATCACATCTCCGGCTACGAGCTGGTGTCGATCCGCACGCTGGTCGAGATGATCCTCGCCCGGCTTGGCAAGAACTTCGAGGATTGCGTCGAGATCGGCCCCGAGCGGCCCGGCAAGGACACCGCCTACACGCTCGACAGCTTCAAGCTGCGCACCGAGCTCGGCTGGCGCGACACGTTCTCGCTGGAGCAAGGCATCGACGACGTCATCGCCTGGGCGCGACGCTTCGAGGATGTCATGGCCAAGCTGCCGACCAAGTACGAACATAAACCCTGATCGAGACCCCTGCGCTTTCAAACGAAAGCGCGACTGGAGAGCACGATGAACGTGGCAGTCCGGAACACCGCGGCCAAGCCCGACGTGGCCGCCCTGAAGGCGCAGGCCGCGAAGCTGCGCGGCAAGATCATCGAGATGTCGCACAAGGCGCAGGCCGCGCATCTCGCCTCCTCGCTGTCCTGCGCCGATGCGATGACCGCCGCCTATTGGCACGTCCTGAACATCGACCCGAAGAACCCGACCGATCCGCTGCGCGACCGCTTCATCCTCTCGAAGGGCCACGCCGCCGCGGCGCTGTTCGCGACCTTGGCGATGAAGGGCTACTTCCCGATCGAGGAGCTCGACACCTATTGCCAGGACGGCGGCCGGCTCGCCGAGCATCCGCCGGCGAACCTGCTGCCTGGCGTCGAGGCCGCCACCGGCTCGCTCGGCCATGGCCTGCCGCTTGGCTGCGGCATGGCGCTGGCCGGCCGCATCAAGGGCGAGACCTACCGCGTGTTCGCGCTGCTGTCCGACGGCGAGAACAACGAGGGCTCGGTGTGGGAAGCGGCGATGTTCGCCGCCGCCCAGAAGCTCGAAAACGTCTGCGTCGTGGTCGACTACAACAAGTGGCAGGCCACCGCGCGCTCCAACGAGACCCTGATGCTGGCGCCGCTGCGCGACAAATGGGCCGCCTTCGGCTGGGACGCGCACGAGATCGACGGCCATGACGTCGGCGCGCTGGCGGAGGCCATGCAGAACATCCCGAACGGCTCCGGCAAGCCGGTGGCGCTGATCGCCCATACCGTCAAGGGCAAGGGCGTGTCGTTCATGGAGGACGACAACAACTGGCATTACCGCGCCCCCACCGCTGAGGAAGTCGTCAAGTCGTTCAAGGAGCTCGGCCTGTCATGAGAAATGCTTTCGCCGACGAGCTGACCAAGCTCGGCAATGAGGACAGCCGCGTCGTGATGCTCTCGGGCGACATCGGCAACCGCCTGTTCGACAAGTTCAAGGACAAGCATCCGAGCCGCTTCTTCAACTGCGGCGTCGCCGAGGCCAACATGATGGGCGTCGCCGCCGGCATGGCCATGAACGGCCTGCGCCCGGTCGCCTATACGATCACCCCGTTCGTGACGACGCGCTGCCTGGAGCAGATCCGCACCGACGTCTGCTATCACGAGGCGCCGGTGACGATCGTCGCGGTCGGCGCCGGCCTCGCTTATTCCGGCCTCGGTCCGACCCATCACGCCTGCGAGGACATCTCGTTCCTGCGCTCGATCCCGAACATGGTCGTGATCTGCCCGGGCGATGCCTTCGAGGTCCGCGGCGCGCTGCGCGCGGCGATGCAGCAGGACCGTCCGGTCTACATCCGCATGGGCAAGAAGGGTGAGCCGGTCGTTCACAAGGGCCCCATCGCTGACTTCAAGATCGGCAAGGCGATCACGGTCGAGGAAGGCTCCGACGTCTGCCTGCTCTCGACCGGCAACATGCTGCCCGAGGCGATCGAGGCCGGCCACAGACTGAAGGAAAAGGGCATCTCCGCCGAGGTCGTGAGCTTCCACACCGTGAAGCCGCTGGATGAGGACAAGCTCAAGCAGGCGTTCAGCCGCTTCAAGCTGGTTGCGACCATCGAGGAGCATTCGCTGATCGGCGGCTTCGGCGCTGCCGTGTCGGAATGGCTCGTCGATTCAGAGACATCGGCGAAGAAATTCCTGCGCTTCGGCACCCCGGATGCCTTCTTCAAGAAATCCGGTGAACAGGAATATGCCCGCGAGGTGCTCGGCCTGACCGGGCACCAGATCGCTGACAAGATCATCCACGCGTTGAGCTGAGACATCACATGAAGACCCAAGCTGCCCTGCTGGTCCAGACCGGCCAACCGCTCGTGCTGGCCGAGATCGAGACCCCCGCCCTCAAGCCGGGCCAGGTGCTGGTCGAGATCGCCTATTCCGGCGCCTGCGGCACGCAGGTGATGGAGTGGCGCGGCGACAAGGGCGAGGACAAATGGGTGCCGCATTGCCTCGGCCACGAGGGCACCGGCACCGTGATCGAGGCCGGCAGCGCCGTCACCAAGGTCAAGGTCGGCGACAAGGTCGTGCTGTCCTGGATCAAGGGCACCGGCATCGAGGCCGGCGGCGCGGTCTATGACTGGGACGGCAAGAAGGTCAATGCCGGTGGCGTCACCACCTTCCAGCGCCATTCGGTCGTGAGCGAGAACCGCCTGACCCTGCTGCCGCCTGACCTGCCGATGGATGTGGCGGTGCTGCTCGGCTGCGCCGCGCCGACCGGCATGGGCGCGGTCTACAACGTGCTGAAGGTGCAGCCGGGCGATGCGGTCGCCGTGTTCGGCACCGGCGGCATCGGCCTGAACGCGCTGATGGCCGCCGCCCTCGCCGGAGCGATGCCGGTGATCGGCATCGACCCCAACCCGACCCGCCGCGCGCTCGCCAAGATCTACGGCGCGACGCATGTGATCGACGCGGCTTCCGACGTGCTGGCCGAGATCAAGAAGATCGTGCCGCAGGGCGTTGATCTCGCGGTCGAATCCTCCGGCATTCCGGGCGTCATGGATCAGGCCGTCAACGCCACCCGCCAGCAGGGCGGCCGCGCGGTCGTGATCGGCAATGCCAAGCATGGCGCGGCGCTGACGCTGAATCCGGGCGTGTTCAACCAGGGTAAGAGCCTGCTCGGCACCTGGGGTGGCGACAGCGTGCCCGATCGCGATTACGGACGCTATGGGCGCCTGCTGAGCTCCGGCCGCTTCCCGGTGCGGGACCTCTTGTCGAAGCCCTACAGCCTCGCCCAGGCCGACCAGGCGCTGCAGGATCTCGCCGCCGGCAAGGTCGGCCGTCCGCTGATCGACATGTCCTTGCGTTAAGTCCAGGTCATTTAAGTCCAAGCCATGCGGATCGGGATCGACTTCGACAACACGATCGCCTGCTATGACGGCGTGTTTCATGCGGCGGCCCTCGAGCGCGGCCTGATCCCGGCCGACCTCGGCCGCGACAAGAACAGCGTCCGCGACCATCTCAACGGCTCGGGGCGCAAGGACGACTTCACCGAGCTGCAGGGCTATGTCTACGGCGCCCGCATGGACCTGGTGTCGCCCTACCCCGGCTTCGCGGAGTTCGTCACGGCCGCTCGCGGCGCCGGCCATGACCTGTTCATCGTCAGCCATAAGACCAGGCACCCCATTCTCGGGCCCAAGCACGACATGCATGCCGCCGCGCGCGGCTTCCTGACCGATCGCGGCCTGATGGGCGAAGCGCCCGGACAGATCGCGCCTGACCGGGTGTTCTTCGAGCTGACCAAGGACGAGAAGGTCGCCCGGGCCCATGCGCTGGCCTGCGAGCTGTTCGTCGACGACCTGCCGGAGATCCTGGCCATGACCGGATTTCCCGAGGGCATGCGCAAGGTGCTGTTCGATCCGGAGAACCAGTTCGCGGTCAAGGCCGTGCCGTACGAGCGCCGAGTCTCCTGGGCCGAGATCGCGGCGGATGTCGTCCGTGACCCCCACTGACGCCGGCGCGGATCGTGATGCCGCCCTGCTGGCGCTGGCGCAGCGCCTCACCGCGCAGGCCGGCAGAGCGAGCCCGACGGCGCTGACCCGGCTCGCCGGCGGCCGCAACAACCAGGTCTATCGTCTGGACACCGCCGAGGGCCCGCTGGTCCTCAAGCGCTACTTCACCGACGCCCGCGACACCCGCGACCGGCTGGGCGCCGAGTGGAGCTTCATCAGCCATGCCTGGTCCCACGGCGTCCGCGTCGTGCCGGAGCCCTTGGCCTGCGACCGCGCCGAGCAGGCGGGCCTCTACAGCTTCGTCGCAGGCCGCAAGCTGACCGCGGCAGAGCTCGCGCCCGCCCATGTCGATGCCGCGATCGACTTCGTGCTCGCGGTGAACGCCCCGCCCCGCCCCGCGCTGGCGCCAGGATCGGAAGCCTGCTTCTCCCTCGCCGAGCACCTCGCCACCGTCGAGCGCCGGGTGGCGCGACTGGCCACGCTCGATGCCGAGGTGCCGCATGTCGCCGACGCCCGGGCATTCGTGGCGGCGCGGCTGCAGCCGGCCTGGGCCGAGGTGAAGGCAACCATTCTGCGCGGAGCGGCGGCCGAAGGGCTCGCCTTCGAGGCCGCCATCCCCGCCGATCAGGTCTGCCTGTCGCCCTCCGATTTCGGCTTCCACAACGCGCTGATCGACGACCAGGACAAGCTCACCTTCCTCGACTTCGAATATGCCGGCCGCGACGACCCGGCCAAGCTGGTCTCCGATTTCTTCTGCCAGCCTGAAGTGCCGGTGCCGCTGCCGGTGCACGAGCATTTCATCGACCGGCTGACGGACGGCCTCGGGCTCGACGCCGCCAGCGTGGCGCGCTGCCGGTTGCTGATCGACGCCTACCAGGTCAAATGGACCTGCATCATCCTGAACGACTTCTTGCCGCTCGGCGCCACGCGTCGCGCCTTCGCCGACACCGGCGCCTGGGCGCAGCGCTGCGCTGCGCAGCTCGCCAAGGCCGAGGCACAGCTCAGCCTGATCGGCGCCACATCCGATTAACCGACACTCACACGCCCGGAGATATTCATGGCCTATCGCGAGTTCGTCAGTCTCGTCCACAAATCGACCAAGCGCGACTATCTCGCGCGCGTCACCCAGCGCGACAAGGCCGATGTCGCGGAGATGGCGATCAAGTACGACTACGACTATTGGGACGGCAGCCGCGAGACCGGCTATGGCGGCTACAAATATGACGGCCGCTGGCGCAAGGTCGCCGACGCCATGATCGAGACGTACGGCATCAAGCCGGGCATGCGCGTGCTCGACGTCGGCTCCGGCAAGGGTTTCATCCTGCACGATTTCCGCGAGGCCATCCCGGACCTCGAGGTCGCCGGCATCGACATCTCGTCCTACGGCGTCGAGCATACGATGGAGAGCGTGAAGCCGTTCTGCCAGGTCGGCTCCGCCGCCAAGCTGCCCTACCCGGACAAGTATTTCGATCTCGTCATCTCGATCAACACGCTGCACAACCTCTACAACTACGATCTCGATGCCGCCTTGCGCGAGATGGAGCGCGTCAGCCGCGGCGCCAAATATCTCTGCGTCGAGGGCTACCGCAACGAGCGCGAGAAGGTGAACCTGATGTACTGGCAGCTCACCTGCCGCATCTTCCACACGCCCGAGGAATGGGCCTTCGAATTCAAGCGCTCCGGCTACACCGGCGACCACGAATTCATCTTCTTCGAATGAGTGTGAGCTGAGAGCGTCGACAGGCGCTCTCGCGACGCGTTGGCGTCCGAGCTATCCGTCGACGATCGCCCTCTCGAACGAGAGGGCGCGAGGAAGGCCGGGAGCCTGCCGCCCCCATGGCCCGCCTGCGAAAGAAAATGCAGGCGGCAGGTACCACAGGTTCGGCTGGGACATCCCGGCCTTCCCCGCGCGACTGGTTTTAACGGTGTCCTTCGTGCTCTCCCTGGGGATCGGCTTTCTTGCCCCCATTTGCGACAACGCGCCTTAAGGCACGTTGCGCAGACCTCAGCGTCGAGAGGCCAGGACCACACGACTTCGCCGTCCGCGCCGGCCAGCGCTCGTCTGGCGCAGCCGTCACGTCCATCGCAGCCCACCTCCACGTATCGTGACGACGCGTACGTCCCTCTGCATGAGGCGGGATGACGAGAGAGAACCATATTTTCCGATAAAACGAAAGAAGAATATTTTTCCTGGCGGGACTGGACAGGGGTGATGCACCTGAAGATGCGGGCCAATTCGTCGTGTACGCGCACGCAGGACCAGTTCGGCCACCAGCGCCGCCTCGCCGGCCGACACCCACGCAAAACGAGTGCAGAGCCCGCATGCCGCTTTTGCGATCTTTGCAAAATGTATTTATAAATTGGCGGCGAACATCGCGAGCGGCGGGGAACGGGGCTGTCATGACGAAGTCATTGAAGGTGGCGATTGCCGAAGGCCTGCCCCCCCAGACGCTGTTCAAGCTGCGCTCGATCAAGCGCGCGCTGATGGGGCAGCCGCCCCCCGAACGGCCGCAGGCCGCTGCGGAGCCGCAGCCCGAACCGGCGCCTCAACCGGCCCCCGCGCCGGTCGTCGAAGCACCGTCGGAGCCGCGGACGCGGCAGACCGAAGCCCTGGAGCGGCTCGACGCCCACAAGATCAGCGCGCCGTATTTGTTCTTCGACGTCGACGACGTCCTGATCCTGCCCGCCAAGGAGATCGCGCGGACGCTGACCTTGAGCACGATGTACATCAACAGCGCCGACGTCAAAGGCGACATCGCCGAATTCGGCACCATGGGCGGCTTCACCGCGCGCACCCTGGCGAACGCGATGGTGTTCGACCCGCGCTATCAGCCGAACCAGCCGCTGCGCAAGCTGCGCCTGTTCGACAGCTTCGAGGGCCTGCCGGAGATCACCGCGCAGGTCGACCTCGAGTCGCAGCACGTGAAATCGGGCACCTGGTCGAAGGGCGGCTGCCGGATTCTCAGCGCCGCGGATCTGCGGACCATGGTCGAGGCGATCATTCCGCCGAGCCGGGTCGAGATCTATGAGGGCTGGTTCGCCGACACGGTGAAGCTGCTCCCGGACGATACGCGCTTTGCGCTGATCCATTTCGACGGCGACCTGTATTCGTCGACCATGGACGCGCTGGTGCCGTGCTTCGAACGCGGCCTGATCTCGAAGGGCGCCGTGCTCTGCTTCGACGACTGGAACTGCAACGAGGCCGACCCCGAGGCCGGCGAGCGCAAGGCCTGGGCCGACCTCGTCAGCCGCTTCAACATCGTCGCCAGCCATTCCGGCGACTACTCGATCCAGGGCACCAAGTTCATCATTCATTCCTATCTCGGAATGAAGCCGAGGGCCTGAGCAGCATGCGCTTCGCTTTCGTTGCGTCGCGGCCCCATGCGGTCAGAGGGTGAGTGCATGAATTGTCCCTACACCACGCTGCCCGCGAGCAGCTTCTGGCGCCAGGCCGTCGCCGAGCGCAGCCCATCCGATCTCGATCCGCATCTGACCGCGCGGCTCCGCTTCGGTCCGGATCAGCGCGTCGCCTCGGCTGGCAGCTGTTTCGCGCAGCACATCTCGCGTGCCCTGAAGGAGCGCGGCTACAACTACTACGTCACCGAGCCGGCGCCACCGCATCTGACGCCCGAGCAGGAGGAGCGCTTCGGCTACGGCCTGTTCTCCGCCCGCTACGGCAACATCTACAGCACCCTGCAACTGCTGCAGCTGGTGCAGCGCGCCTTCGGCGCTTTCCGGCCAGCCGATCAGTTCTGGACCGACAGCGACGGCTGGGTGTTCGATCTGCTGCGCCCCCGCATCACGCCGCGCGGCTACGTCTCGATGGTCGAAGCCGAGGCCGATCTGAAGCGGCACTTGCAGGCGGTCCGGAAGCTCATCGAAACCACCGACGTCTTCATCTTCACGCTCGGCCTCACCGAGTGCTGGGTCTCGAAGCTGGACGGCACGGTGTATCCGACCTGTCCGGGCTGCGGCAGCGCCGGCGACTTCGACGACACCAAATACGCGTTCCACAATCTCTCGGTCATCGAGACCACCGGCTATCTTGCCGAGGCGATCAACCTGATGTCGGCCGCCAATCCGCGCCTGCAGATCATCCTGACGGTTTCGCCGGTCCCGCTCGCGGCCACCATGGAGCCGCGCCACGTGCTGCAGGCCACGACCTATTCCAAGAGCGTGCTGCGCGTCGCCGCGGAGGAGATGGTCCGGCGCTACGACAACGTGCATTACTACGCGTCCTACGAGATCATCACCAATCCGAAGAACGCGGGGAGGTATTTCGCCGACGATGCGCGCTCGGTCACGGCCGACGGCGTCGCGCGCGCGATGAAGCTGTTCTTCGCGCAGTTCACCGCAGAGGACGCCGGCGCAGAGGTGCGATCCGCACGTGATGACGAACGAATGCAACCAGCGGCTCCTCCGACCGCGCCGCAAATCATCTGCGACGAGGACGAGTTCTACCGCGCACTGGCCGCGAGCCGTAACAACTGAGGACGAGCGGCGGCCACGGCCGAGCCTGTGATGTGAGGGGACGTATCAGCGTGGACACCGAGCTCGAGACGGTTCTGCCGGTCTATATCGTCGGCGACAGCCATTCGCTGCCGTACCGGAACATGGTGTTCCGGGAACGATGGACCGGTGCCTGGGTGATGGCCCGCACCAAGTACATCCCCGGCGCCACGGCGCGGGAGTTCTACGATCCGGCCACCGGCGAGTTTCATCCCGACTTCATCGCCTTCCTCGAATACGAAGGCCTCGTGCGCAACGGCCGCGCGACGCACCTGTCGATGGACGAGACCGACTTCGCCATTGCCAAGGCGGTCGGCCAGGCCGTGCGGCCGCCGCTGATCATGATCACCGTCGGCGAGATCGACGTTCGCGGTCCGCTCCTGCAACTGCTCAAGGACACCTACGACTTCGTTCCGCCGTTCGCCACCACGCTGCCGCTGCTCGACAAGCCGCTGGTGCCTTGGGATCTCATCGACGAAGCGATCGAGGCGCGGCTCGGGCCGTTCGTCGCCGGGCTCGATCAACTGGTCAAGGCCGGCTTCAAGCGCGTCTACGTCCAAAGTGTGGTTCCTCCGACCCGGCAGGAGGCGCGCATCCGCGAGCTGCAGAGCTACGACTGCCCGGTGTCGGTGCGCACCAAGCTGGTCCAGGCCTTCAACTGGAAGCTGGCGCAGAAGGTGCGTTCGGTGAACCTGTTCATGGTCGACCGCTGGTCAGACCTGACGGACGGCGATCTGTTGCGTCCGGAGTTCGATTTCGACGGGGTGCATCTGCCGCCCAAGGGCGCCCGCCTCCTGCTGGAGTCGCTGATCGATCACGCGATCGACAGCCGCGGCCTCGTGGCCAACCATCCGCGTTACGAACTGTATTATCGAATGGCGTGCGGGCTGGATCCGTTCCAGCCCACCAAGCCGAACGCAGCATGAGGACAGCATGGCCTTGGGACCGATGATCAGCACTGCCAAGCAGCGGCTCAAGGGCGGCGTCAACCAGGCGCTCAGCGCTCTCGGCTACCGCCTGGTCCGGGCCGACACGTTCGACCGCCTGAACGGGCACCTCAGTCCTGACGCAGCCCCCGCAGACAAGAACGGCACGGCGCAGCCGCGCCGGCTGACGCTCGTGCCGGCCGCGAACAGCGCTCCACCGCTGTGCACGGCCCATGCACCGAAGTTCGATCCGCACAAGACGCCGAGCCAACTCGCCGACAAGATCGTCGCCTTCCAGCAGAACGGCGTCACGGTGATCGGCACGAATCCGGAAAAGGCGGCCATGTTCCGGGAAACCGAGAGCTTCGACCGCGACGTCAGCAATCGCCACTCGGCGTGGGACTGGGCCGGCAACAGTGTCGCTTCCTACACGCAGGATCTGCAGACCGGGATGCCGTCGGCCGCCCTCGTCGACTATCTGCATCAGCTGTTCAGCGGCGGCGATTTCGACTCGTTCTTCCGCGGCGTGCTCGGCTGTCCTGCCAAGGTCGCCAACGTCCGGCTGGTGCGCTCGAAGCCGCATGTGACCGAGGGCGTCGGCCCCCAGGAATGGCACAGCGACCACTGTCCCGCCGGCGTCATTCGCGGCGTGCTCTATCTCTGCGATGTCGACGAGCAGACCGGTCCGTTCCAGTATCGCGACGCCAATTACCGGGAGCACACGGTTCTGGGCAAGACCGGCGATCTGCTGGTGTTCGATGCAACCCGCCTCATGCATCGCGGCAGCCCGCCGTCGCACAAGACGCGCTCCGCGATCGATCTGGTCTTCATGCCGCGCATGCCCGACGAGGAGATGACGATCATGGTCGCCGGCATGAACCACTGGCCGGCGGACCCGTTCTTCGTCAAGCCGCCGAAGGAGCGGCCCGCGGACGTCCACGACGCGCTGGCCGACGGACGCCGCGCTGCCAACCTCTATTGACGCATGGCCGCCCGCTTGCACCAGGGATGGAGGACGGCTAAGCCAGGAGGCAGCAGGTGGGCTTGCGCGCGACGGCGCGCTCACCGCCGATGTCGACCTCTGGATGGCCATGCGCGGGATCGCTCGGAGATTTCGGATGTTCATCCCGTTGCGGCCGGTGCATGCGGAGACGCCGCCGTCACCGAGCGCGCAATCCCGTCCCGGCATGACGCCGCCTGCCTGGCGTTGCCAGGCGAACACCTCTCTTCTCTTCGGCGCAGCGCCATGTCTGCGCCATCCCTCAAGGTCGTTTTGCGGTCATCGAACAGCGCCGCGTTGGAGATTTGAATGCTGCAACCGTTGAAGAATGCGCTCGCCACCTCGCTGCCGCCGGACGTGCTGTACTGGATGCGCTCGGTCAAACGAGCGATCCTGTTCCAGCCGCCGCTGCCCTGGCCCTATGGAAACGGCAGCAGCAGCGCCAGCGTGCAGGACAGGCTTCCGGCCGTGGCGATCGCAGCCCCGTCCGTCGACACGGTCGATGACGGACGCATCATCCAGGACATCGCGCTGGAGAAATACAGCGCGCGGCAGCTTCCCTCGCCCGGCGCCTATTACAGCTATGCCGACGTGCTGATCCTGCCGGCACAGGAGATCGCCAAGACGCTCACGCTGTGCGTCCAGTACATCAACAGCGCCCATGTGAACGGCGACATCGCCGAATTCGGCACGATGGGCGGCTTCAGCGCCCGCGCGATCGCCACCTCGATGGTGTTCGACCTGCAGCGCCAGCCGCTCGGCAAGAGCGCGTCCGGGGAAAACCCGTTCCGCATCCTGCGCCTGTTCGACAGCTTCGAGGGCCTTCCCGAGATCACCTCGCCGGTCGACCAGGGCGCGCCGCACGTCATCTCCGGCGCGTGGGCCAAGGGCGGCTGCAAGGTGCTGGCCGCGCCACAGCTGAGCGCGCTGATCGGCAAGATCATTCCGCCGCACCGCTTTCAACTCTACGAAGGCTGGTTCGCCGACACCGTGAAGACGCTGCCGCCCGAGACGCGGTTCGCGATGATCCATTTCGACGGCGACCTCTACCAGTCGACCATGGATGCGCTCGTCCCGCTGTTCGAGCGCGGCATGATCTCGACCGGCGCCGTCATCTGCTTCGACGACTGGAATGCCAATCGCGCCATTCCGACCACGGGCGAACGGCAGGCCTGGAAGGAGCTGGTCGAGATGTTCGCGATCGAGGCGTCCAACGGCGGCGACTATTCGGTCGGCGGCACCCGCTTCATCATCCACGCCTATCGCGGCATCCCGGCCGATCCGGTTTGATCCTGCTTACCGCGGCGGCTGCCGGGCAGGCCCCAGGAGGTCGTCGATGGCGTGGCGCGCCAAGAAGATCGAGGCGGGCACCGTGAGGTGCCCGGGATCGAAAGCCGTCAGTTGCGAGCCGCCGGGGCCGATGCGGCTGAGACAGCCTTCGTCGTTGCAGAACACGTCGCGGACGGAGATGAATTCGATATCGAGCTGACGCGTCAGCTCGCGAAACAGCGCGTCGCGGCCGCGCGTCCATTCGTCGTTGGAGCGGAACAGCGTCCGCTCCGGCAACACGGTTCCGGTCTGCCGGTAGTAGTCGAGCACGTTGTGCGACAGGCCGACGCCCTGCCAGCTCGGCGGCGGTCCCATCAGCACGATCTTCGCAATGCCGTTGGCCCTGAGCTGCGCGACCGTGCGCGGCAGATCCTCGCGCAGCACGGCCTCGGCGTGGCCCCAGGTCGCGTCGAGGATGACGACGTCGGGCCGGAGACGGCCGATCCGCAGCACGACGTCGTCGTTGATGCTCTTGCAGAACGGGCGGGCCTCCAAGGTATAGCCGATCAGCGGCGGACAGGCGGAGGCCGTATATTGCGCGACGTCATAGCCGCGCTCTGTCGAGAGATGCAGCAGCCCCGGATACAGCGCCGCGCCGTAGGAATCGCCCCAGATCAGCAGCAGCGGCCGGCGCCCCTGCCCGGCGCAGTCGGCGCCGAACGCGGAGGCCGGCTGCAGCAGCAGCAGGCAGCGGCCACGGCGCCAGTGCGAGGAGGTCTCGGAGCCCGAGAGCATGAAGCCCCTGATCTCCGGCGCGAACCGGACCGGCAGGCCGCGCGTGCTTGTCGCCGCGACACCGATCGGGACCAGGGCTGCCATCGCCGCCAGCAACGGCCCCACCCGCCACGCGACGGGCGCGGCTCCGAACCTGATCGGCAGCTCGATGAAGCGATAGGTGAGGAAGGCCAGCACGGTGCTCAGCCCGAGCACCGCGAGCAGGATCCACGCCGGAACCGCTCCGCCGAACTGCAGCTTGGTGAAGGCGATCAGCGGGAAGTGCCAGAGATAGAGCGGGTAGCTGATCAGGCCGACGAACACCAGCGCGGGCCACGCCAACACCCGCTGAACCGGCGTGTCGCCGGCCGCAATCAGGGCCATGGTCGCCAGGACGGGGATGGTGGCGCGAATGCCGGGCCAGGGCGAGGTGGCGCCGAACGCGAAGAAGGCGACGGCGAGGCCCGCCACGCCGACAGCCGCGAGAATGTTGCTGGTCGCCGCACCGATCGGACGATCGGCCCGCCGGCGCAGCCACACCGCCAGGAGCGAGCCTGCCAGCAGCTCCCAGCCGCGCGTGGTCGGCGAATAGAAGGCCCACGCAGCCTCCCTTGCGGGGGTCGACAGACAGACCGCGAGGGATCCGAGCCCGAGCGCGGCCACGATGGCCGCCTTCTGCGATGGCCATCGGGCAATCAGCACGAACATTGCGGGCCAGACGATGTAGTACTGCTCCTCGATGCCGAGCGACCACAGGTGCAGCAGCGGGAGACGCTCCGCGCCGGGATCGAAATAGCCCACGATCTGCTCGTGCAGCATGAAGTTCTCGATGAAGGCGGCGGCGCCCTTGATGTTGGATCCGAGCGCTTCCATCTCGGCGACCGGGAATATGAACCAGGCGATCGCGAACGTCGCCAGCACGACGGTGATGAGAGCCGGGAAGATCCGGAGGATGCGGCGGGCGTAGAAAGTCGCGAAGCTGAAGCTCTTGTCCGCGCACTGCCGGTCGATGATGCCCGTGATCAGATAGCCCGAGATCACGAAGAACACGTCGACGCCCGCGAAACCGCCGGGCAGCAGCCGCGGGAAGGCGTGAAAGACGAGCACGGCGATGACGGCGACCGCGCGCAGGCCGTCGATGTCGGGACGATAGAGCAGCGCGTGCGCCCGGCTGATCGGCCGCTCGTGGCGATCCGCTGCGGCCGCAGGGTCAAGGCTTTCGATGATCGCCATTCTCACGCATTCCCTGAAACGCTCGCGTCCTTTCCAGAGCGCCAACGAGGTCGCGGGTGAAATCGGCCGCGCCCCTGGCGTCGAGATGACCCCCGCCATCCCAGCTCGAATAGTCGGTCCGCGCCGGCGTCGCCGTCTCGACGCCGATCGCAGCCGCAATCTCACGAACCTGGGTCAGGCAGCCGTGAAAATTCGGAACGAAGGTCAGAACCACGGGCGCGCCGAGCGACTGCACGAAGTCACGCGCATTGGCGATCACGTCGGGGGTGGTGTGACAGTCGGGATCGCGCGTCATCTTCACGCCCGGATTGCCGTCGGCGAGAAAGCGCGGAAACGTGCTCATGTCGGCGGCGCCGGTGCGGTCATCGCGGTCGAAGCGCGGCAGCGGTCCGGATCGCGGGCCGGTGAGTGCCTCGCGCAAATGCCGCGTCGCGTCCTCGAACCGCCAGCGCAGATTGCGCCGGATGATCTCGTAGGTCGCGCCGTAGCGGCTGAGCTTCGTGCTCGGGATCGGACGGACGTCGGCGCCGAACGCGCGGGTCAGATTGCGGTGGAAGAAGTTGCCGCCGCCGCCGCCATCGTCGGCGTTCAAGATCCACAGGCGCGGATGGAGGTGATACTTCAGCGCGATCTGCCGTGCGAACTCGCCGCTGGCAACGCCGACGAACGCCATGTTGTAGAACTTCAGGCCGTAGGGCTGCTCGAGGCGCTCGCGCATGACGGTCTCGTCGAGCGCAAACGACACCAGGGATGAGCCGAGGATGATGACGTCGGCCTGACGGGCATTGTCGATCGACCGGCCGATGCCATGGTAGAACAGATCCTGGTCCTGGATCTCGGTGACCCTGTCGCCACCGAAATTGCGGTACCAAGACCGATCACCCGGCCTGCTGATCGCACTGAAATGGTCGCCTCCCTGCGCGGCGAGCCAGACGCCGAGGCCACCCAGCATCGCCGCCGTCAGTCCGAGCAGGCAGCCGAGATAGCGGCGCCCTGCCCGGCCGACGCCGTCCCCGGCCTCATGCCCGGCCCAACCGGTCTGCTCTGTCCGACGATCCATGGCGACCACGGGCGAACGACGCGACTATTTGTCGAAGCCAGGCAACACCTCAAGCGCCTGTCTGGCAATGAAGAGGGAGCCGGGATAGGTCAAATGGCCGCTGTCATACGCGGTCAGGTCCGATCCGTCCGCGCCGATCCGGGCCAGACAGCCGTCGTCGTTGCACATCATGCGGCGTGCCGAGATGTACTGGATGCCGACACGCTGCGCCTGCGCCTGGAGGAACTCATCGAGCGCCCGCGTCCAATTGTCGTTGGAACGGAATTTGGTGCGCGCCGGCAGCAGCGAATGCGTGCGGAAATAATAATCGAGGATGTTCGCCGGCAGGCTTTCGCCAAGCCAGGTCGCCGGCGGCCCGAGCAGGACGATTCTCGGGACATTGAGCTCTTTCAATGCCGCGACCGTTCTGTCCAGCCCATTACGCAGGTCGTCCGCACCATAGCTCCAGGTCGAATAGAACAGGACCAGATCCGGCTTCAGCTCGGCGACTTTCTGGATGACGAAGTCGTTCGCGCCCTTGCAGAACCGCCGTTCCGGATGGACGAAACCGAGCAGCGGCGGGCAGGCCGAGGCTGTGTATTCCGCGACCTCGAATCCCCGCTCAGCGCCGAAATGAGCAAGTCCCGGATAGAGCGAGGCCGCATAGGAGTCGCCCCAGACCAGGATGAGGGGATGGCGGCCGGTGCCGGCGCATTCTGGTGAGAATTCGGACGCGCTCTGATCCGGCTTCAGCAGGCATTTGTCGGACCGCCAGAAGCGGGCAGTCTCGCTCCCGTCCAGCATGAAGCCGCGAAGCTCGGCGGGAATGCGCGCCGGCATGCCATTGGTGCGGTCGGCGACCACGCCGACGATGCCGAGCGCGACCATGCCGCCGACGAGTCCGCCGACCTTGAGCGGCACCAGGCGCCGGCCGAAACGGATCGGCCGCTCGATGAAGCGGTAGGTGGCCCAGGCCAGCACCATGCTGGCCACGATGATCGCGAGCATGACCCACACCGGCACCGCATCGATGAACTGGATGCGCGCATAGGCCATCAGCGGGTAGTGCCAGAGATAGAGCGGATAGCTGATCAGGCCGACGAAGACGGCCGGTGCCGAAGCCAGCACATAGCGATGCACCAGCGTGCCGCTGGTCGCGATCAGGGCGGCGGCGCCCAGCACCGGCAGCAACGTGTGAACGCCCGGATGCGGCGTGAGCCGGCCGTAGCGCCAGAAGGCGAACACGATCGCGAGCATCGCGGCCAGCGCGATGAGCTCGCGGACGAGCGGGACATCGATCAGCGGCCGCGGACCGGCCTCGGCACTGCGCCCATTGACCCAGAGCGCCAGTCCCGAGCCGACCAGCAATTCCCATGCCCGTGTCACCGGCAGATAGAACGCATACTCCGGCGCGCGCGGCTGCACGATGAGGCACGCCACGAACGACGCCGCCGCCAGCGCGACCGTGATGGCGAGGCTCCTGCGCCGCCATGAGCCGATCAGCATCAGCAGCAGCGGCCAGACGATGTAGTATTGCTCCTCGATCGCCAGCGACCACAGATGCAGCAGCGGCTTCTTGTCGGCGGCGAGGTCGAAATAGCCGACCTGCCCGAGCAGGATGAAGTTCTGGATGAAGACCGCACCGCCGGCGATGTTGGTGCCGAGCGATTTCAGCTCGCGCGGCGGCAGGAAGAACCAGGCGATCAGGAAGGTGACCAGCACCACCGTGATCAGCGCCGGAAAGATGCGGCGGATCCGGCGGGCATAGAAATCGGCGATGCTGAACCTGTTCGACAGCATCTGCTTGTGGATGATCCCGGTGATCAGATAGCCGGAGATGACGAAGAAGATGTCGACGCCGTAGAAGCCGCCGGGGACGGCCGCGGGAAACGCGTGGTAGAAGAGAACCGGCAGCACGGCGACGGCGCGCAGGCCGTCGATGTCGGCACGGTAGCCGAGCGGCGTGGCGCGGGCTTCTTCCAGGGACATGTTCGGTTGGGCGAAGTTCATCGGACCGTTTCGGTTCAGGAGCGATCGAGCAGCGACGCCGCATATTTGTCCAGGAAATAGCGGGACGGCCGTGAATTGCCGAAGAATCCCTGGATGTTCACACATTTTTCCCAGGCATCGTCGACCGGGGGAATGACGGGCGCCCCGGACGACAGATCCAGCACCTCCCGGGTGGTCTCCAGGATCTCGTCGGCGGAGCTCTCGCCGACGGTGAGGCCGGCGGCCTTGACGGTCTCATAGGTCGGGAACGTCCAGCGCCATGTCTCGGAGGTGACGTCGCTCAACGACAGCATGCGCCCCTCGCGCGTGTGCACGGGCTTCAGCGAGAAGCGCGTGTCCTTCGACCATAACAGGCCGACGGAGCTCAGGGCGTTGACCATGGCGGTCGGGATGCCGAAGCTGGTGGCGACATAGGCAAAGCCCGAGGTCGTGCCGATGAACATGCGCGCGCGGCGCATCAGGTGGATGTCCATCTCCGCCACCTGATCCTCGCTTCGCGCGTAGTCGATCACGCGCGGCATGTCCGGCAGCGGCGGCGCCTTGCGTCCGCCCATCCGGATCACCCAGCCGCCCTGCTGGGTGACGTAACGAACGGTGTCGAGATAGTTGCCGATCGTGGCACTGCGGATCGACTCGCCCGTGCCGAGAGTCTCGCCGCGCGCCTCGGCGTCGCGCATGTGCAGGCAGACGAACCAATCGCCGGGCGCAAGCCCCCATTTCCGGCGCAGCGACTGGTACAGCAGCTCGGTCCTGTCGTCCGCCTGAATGCGCGCGTCATAGATGTCGCGCAACGGAAACCCCCTGCCGTCGCGCTCCCACTGCTGGAGAGCCATCGCGCCGGCATCGTTCCAATACATCGTCCGGCCGTCCTCGAACTGGAAGGCCTGATGCGAGTCACCGAGGAAAGGCGTCAGGCTGGCAAGCTCGTGCCAGACGCCGGCGCTGACGTTCTCGCCCAGGGTGAGCGTCGGACAGATGTCCGAGAACAGCGACAGGAACGGCTTGTTGGCGATTCGGTCCTTGTAGGCGAGCAGGACCGGCTGTCCCTTCCACCAGCCCATGCTCCGCATCATCAGGTGCACGTTCAGATGCCCATTGTGGCCGATCAGCGCGCTCCAATCGGGTGACAGCAATCTGACATCGCCGAGCTCGACACCGACCCCGTCGAGCACGCGCTTCAGCTCGGCGGACGGCCTCGGAAGCTGACGGCGAAGGCGACGCTGCGTGTCCAGACCGCGGCTGTACACGACAGGGACCTTGTCTCCTTCCCCGTTGTGGTAAGTCCTGAGCAGGAGTTCGCGATAGGCATAGAACAGGTAGATGTCGAGACAGACCGTGCGATCAGGCAGATAGCTTGGAAGGCTTTCCCAGTACTGCCCGGACTCGTCCAGCTTACGAAGGACGCCCGTCGAATCGACGAGACCAAGTTCCTGCATCAGGCGGACGATCACCTCGCGGTCGCGGAAGAAATAAGGAATGAATTGTTCGGCCGAAACGTCCCTCGGCACGTGATCGAACTCGACACGCCCGCGAAAAGCCCGTTCCTCATATTGAAAGTTGCGATGCTCCAACATCATCCGGACGAAGGTCCGCATCGCCGGCGACCCCTCGGCAACATGCTGCCAGTCAAGAAAATGGATCTGCGTCAGCATATCCATCGAGTAGCCGTCACCGACGACGCCCGTTCCTTGCAAGGCGAGTTCGGCGATCGGGCGCTCCCCGTCCCACGTCAACCGGCGAAACAGCGGGAGCGCTTCCTTCCGGTGCCCCGCGAGTAGAAGATAAAATGCAACCTCGCTCGGGTAGCGCTGCCAAACGGAGCTGTTGAAGATCCAGGGCAGGTGCCTGCCCACGAAAGGACCGCAGAAAAAGACGAAGTGGCGGTCCAGGCCCGGATGCTGGAAGAAATGGCGGAATTGTACCGTCAGCAAGAATCTCGCCCTGAAGGGCAGCACCGTGAATGCCAGATTGCGCAGAAAATGCCGGCCCGGAAGCCGCGCGAGAAGGCGCAACAGAGGATAATATCGGCCGAATGTACGTTCCGCGCGAGTCAGTTCGCGGACCGGAGCGCTGCCGACGGCCGGGCTCTCGGTCGAAATGGTGTCGAGCGGCAAACGGCACCTCCGGCGCAACCTCGGAAACAGCCCGCAACGATTACTGTGAAGGCCCGACCCGATCAACCCGAATCGGGCGGAACAGGCCGGCACGCCCTGGTTCAATCGAGCGAAGCACTGCCGCCGGACTTGCCGACACCCCAGGAGCCCTGCCCCGCTCTCGCGAGCCCAACAGCCGCCTGGACGCCCCGTCCGAGAGCTGCCTGCCATCCCTGAGGGCAGCGGTCCGTTCAAGTCTCCTCCCCCTGACAGGCCGCGAACGCTTGGACTGGCGGCCGACCGACTCGCGCTCTATGCTCCTGCCACGCCAGGGCGCAATCCCTGTCTGGTCTGGAACGCTGGCAGGCCCGTTTCAATGCCGGACAGTCGGGCCGCAGAAGTGCTGCGCCGGTGAAATCTTCGATATCGTCATGGGGCCTTGGAAATGCTCTTCGAGTCCGTCCACTCAAATCCAGCCGGGCATTCCGCGCCACGTCAACGCAGTCTGGTACAATCGTTGAAGTCGAACCTCGCCGGCCGCGCCGCGAGGGCGATCGGCTGGTTTCTGAATGCAGCCGGGCAGGAACGGGCGGAATCGTTGAAAGACCTGATCTTCGCCCTGTTGACCTTCAAACAGGCCTTCATGGTGGCGCTCGTCTTTCACCGCTATGCACATCGGAACGAGTTTGACCGGCAATTTCGCTATTTCTGCGGTCCCGACATCGAAAAGGAGATGCAATGGGTGCTGACCCGCGGCCACTCGGGTCAGTACGGCAACGAGCTGATCCTGTTCCTTCTCATGTGCGAGAAGGAGAAGCGCGTTCTGGAGCTGTTTCCCAAAATCGACTGGGAGCGGGTCGATGACGAGTTCATGGAGGCGCTCGGCAAGCTGACGAAAAAGCTGACGTCCGGCTACTTCATGGAGCTGCTGGCGCAGGCCCACACCATCAATTGGACCGCGCTTCGTCCGCAGGACCTGCGCCGGTTTGCCGAGCTGATCAAGATCATGCTGGAGCACCGGAACTTCCGCTTCGAGCAGACGTCCTTCGAAGGACGGCAATACGATGCGCGCAGGGATGGCGAACCCGAGCTGTTCGAAGCACCGCTCGACCGCTACGTTCCCGACTTCTTCTGCGACAAGGAGCTGATCGAGACCCTCGTCACTCAGCTCGGTCTCCCGCGGCACGACGATATCCTCGTCGCACGCGAGGAGCGCGGCCAATACTGGGAGCGCTTCCCCGCCGACCATCCGCAGCGCAAGGTGCTGTCGGAGATCAACCTGTTCTACGCCTATCGCCACCTCCTGCTGACGACATATCACAGCGGCGAGGGCTTCCATGTCCCGCAGGTCTACACCAAGCTGACGGAGACACAGAAGCGGTTGCGCCGTCATCTTCCCGCGCCCAGCGCCGAGCTCAAGGCCCTTCTCAAGAAGCTCGACACGGATCTGTCGGACGTCAGGCTGCTTTCTCCGGACTGGAGCGCGTTGATCGGCCATAACGGCCATCTCAACGTTCATCTGATGATGCGCGAAATGGGGTGGTGGCAGGGCCAGCCGGTGCTCCTGGCCTACAAGGACCGGATCGCCAACAAGCCGTTCCTGTCGCTGTTCTCCGAGATCTGTCCGACGCTCACCCTGGGCGAGAACGTCACCGCCGGAGTCTGGCACGAACTCGCCAGCCTCACCCCGTTCATCGGCGACTCCCACCAGGCCTTCCGCTTCGAGGACGGACGTGCGGTGTACTGGAACGATGCGGGCTCACTCGCGCTCAAGCAGTGGGAAAGCCGGCAGCGAAGCTTTCCGCTGCGCGACATCTACGACCGCCGCCTGCTTGCCGACAACCGCGTCGAGCAGACGTACCAGGACTACCGGCGCAGGTGGGGGATGGCGGACGGCGACTGGTTCGTCTGCCTGCACGTGCGGGATGCCCAGACCCGGAATGATACCGAAGGCGTCGGCGAATCCATCCGCAACGCGTCGCTCGCGAGCTATCTCGATGCGGTCCGCCACATCACCGAATGCGGCGGATGGGTTGTCCGGATGGGCGGTCGCAAAGTGCCGCCGTTCCCGCAAATGGAACGCGTGGTGGACTACGCCCGCAGCGACGATGCATTTCCGGAGATGGACATTCACTTGATGCGCCGTGCGCGCATGTTCATCGGCACGACCTCCGGCTTCGCCTATGTGGCAAGCAGCTTCGGCATCCCGACTGCGATGGTAAATGCATTGAGTTCGATCGGCCTGCTGTGGTCGACGGACACCCGCTTTGCGCTCAAGCCGGTGCACAGGGCGGACGGCCAGATGCTTTCGCTGAGCGAATGGACCTCGGAGGAGTATCGCTGGGCTTACCCGACCCATGAATCCATGGCGCGTGCCAAACTCGTCGTGAGCGAGAGCAGCTCGGACGAAATCCTGGAAACCGTGCGCGAGGTGCTCGAAATCTCCGATCCCCGGCGGAAAGGACCCGCCCCCGGCGTGGACGGCAAATGGGAGCGTCACGTCCAGGTGCCGGGCTTCTTCGGCAGTTCGCGGCCGAGCAAATATTTCCTCGAGAAATACGCTCAAGACCTGCTGAGAGAACCGTGAGGACAGCGCGATGCATCAAGCGATGCCGCCCGGACCAGGCGCGCACCTGACGACGCAGGCCGCGAACAGTTGGGCCGCGCTGCCAGACTAACGTTGTCGCGCCACAGCGACCTCGGGAAGGCTCCTCGCCGCCGAGGCCGCTCCAGGCACCAGGAATGCGCTTTCGTACTTCGCGAGATAGTGGGCACTGATCGTGCCGCCGCCGTAATAGTGAGGCAGCACAAGCTGCTCCCTCCAGAGCGACAGGAGTTGCTGCGAGGCGGTGTTGGCCGCACGTCCGCAAGCGAGATCGACGACCTCTTCGACGACCGCGAGAATTTCGTCTGACGTGTTGTTCGACGGCTGCGCTCCGTTGCGGCTGAGAACGCAGGCGTCGAACAGGCGCCAGCGCCAGGGGGACGAGGTGAGCTGCGTCTGGGTCAGCATCCTGCCGTCGGCGAGACGCACCGGCTTCAGCGCAAACCGGACAGCGCTGTTCCACAATTGCGGATCCGTGGTGATGCAGTTCACGAGAGCGCACGGAATGCCGAAGCTGATCGCGACATTCGTCAACCCTGACGTCGTGCCGATGAAGGCTCTGGCATTCCGGATGAGGCAGATATCCATCAGTTCGGATCTGAACTTGCTCTGCGCATAATCGATTGCACGGTCGAGCGGTGGAAGTCCGGGTGAATTCGGGCCACCGAGCTTGATCACCCAGCCTCCCCTGCGGGTGATCGCGTCGATGGCATCGAGGTAGGTCTCGATCGGCGCATTGCGATGGGTCTGCCCGGTCCCGTCGACCTCGGAATAGTGAGAACCGTCGCGGGTGTGCAGGCACACGTACCAGTCGTCCGGCTTCATGCCCCAGGATTCGCGCATCCGCCGATAGTCGTCCTGCACCTTCGGCGCCGCCTCGTAGATCCGGTCATACTGGTCGCGCAAGGGATGCCCGCGGCCATCCCGCTCCCACTGCAGCATGGCAAGCGCCCCGGCTTCCTGCCACGGCACGACGTCACCGTTCGGCAGCCGAAACACATTGAAGTTCATGCCGTACCAGCGCTGCAGCGACAGCAGCTCTTCGCCGAGCGCGTGAGAGACGGTCTCGCCGATCACGACGATATCGGCGAACCTTTCGAACAGCCGAAGAAACGCCTTGTTGGCCACGCAATTCGGTCGGACGACGATCAGCGGTCTTCCCGACCACCACCCCAGGTCGCGCATTCGGAACAGGATGTCCAGCATGCCGAGGTGACCAATCTGGGTCGTCCATTCCTCGGGAAGGACCCGCAATTGCTCCAGGGGAATTCCCAACCTGCGCAACAGGTGGCTGGCCTCCGCCGATATGGCCGGCGCCGCCCTGCCGAGCAGCTCCGACTGCGCCGCGAGCGCTCTCGTGAACAGACCGATGCCGATGTCGCCAGAGCCGACATGAGTCACGCGCTGGCCGGTGAAGTTGCAGAGATCGAACAGCCTGCCCGCGGCGCCGCAGGCGAAATCAAGAGGGTTGGGATGATAGTTCCGCGCCGGCCGCGACGCCATGTTCTGGTGAGGACGCATGTAGTCGGGAATACCACGGCATGCCTCCGACATGCATTCGACCGCGCGGGCCTCGTTGCCGACCATGATCTCGAGCATGCTCTTGAGAAAGGTGAGATGTATCTCCGATTCCGACCTTGCCCTCAGATCCAGCTGCGAGGCCAGCCGATAGGCCTTGTCGAACTCCCCGAGCTCGAAGAGCGCGCGAACCATCATGTGCGCCAGTTCCGGCGAGCGGGCTGCGAGCTGATGCTGGAGGACCAGATCATAGGCTTCCCAATCGGCCCCGATCCGAAGCAGCAGTTCCGCTGACAGCATCGGAAAGCTCCGTCTGAGCAATCCCGAAAACCGCAGGTCAGGGTCCTTCGCCAGCAGAGACGCGCAGTGGGCCTGATAGGCCCTTTGCAGCAGGCGGCGGTCGCGAAGTTCTCCGATCTCGAAGAGGGCGAGGATCAGGAACGCCAGCCGCGGCGGCAGCAGGCTCAGCAGCCTGGCAGTGCCGACAATCAGGATGCGCGCCCATCGCTGCGGCGCCAGCAGAGACCGCTCTCTCCAACGCGCCGTTTCGGCCGGCAGAGTCTCCAGTGCGTCGAACAGCTCAAGGAGTCCGCGTCTGCGCACAGGGCTCTGCAGAACTAGCGGCTCCTTGAAGCGCTGCATCGGCTACCCCAACTCCATCTCCGGCTCACGGCCAGCCCCCGTTCTCGAACATCCAGACCGCCCTGCGGCAGACCAGGAGAAGGCTATGCCGATTGTCGCCTGTCTCGAATTGGCTTCAGCAATACACGCCGCATGCCGATCGGGCTGTCAAGCCAACCCACGACCAATGAGTATGATGATCCCATGAACCCACTCGGCGATCGGCAGCAGCCCTGCCCTGTCGACAATCAGCAGAATTGTCGACCACAGAGCCAGCCGCTCGAGCGCGAGCCGGCCGATTCCCAGCGAGATGAATACGAAAGCCACAAATCCCGCAAGCAAGGCGTTGAGGAACCCTGCGCCGACCGCAAGAAGAACACAGAAGAGGACCGTACTCACGCAGACGGTGCGCAAGATCGATCTTAAAACGAGAACCATATCCTTCACGCAGGCGCCCCCTCTTACCAACGTTAGATCTCATATGGCCGAACAATAGCAGCCAAAGCCCCTGATCATCGTCTGTAGCATCTCCGCTGGAAGACTGCCCAGTCGCGCAATCCCCGTTGCGGCAGAACAAAAATCTGCTGACGTTCTTGACACTGATTCGCCCGTTGAACCGACAGGGAGATGCGAGCGCTCAAAGAACAACAGCAGCGCGAAACATCACAATGGACGCGAGTTCCAGGGTCCGTGCCGGACGAACATTTTACGTTGTCATGTTCCCGATTACACTGCTATTGAGGTTGCCTCCAGATGGCAACATCCATAGCGGCCGGCGCGCTGGACACAGCGGCGAGCCCGAGCGTGCCCATTGATCGAGCGATCCAGCCGAGCCATGTCCACCGGACCACTATCCGGCTGCCGATTGTGCGGTCAGCCGATCTCCACGCAGGCGCTCCCGCTTGGTGAGCTCCCGGTCTGCAACCGGTTCGCGCGCGAGACCCGTGTCCAGCTTCGGGTAACCCTCGACGTCGTCGCGTGCGACACTTGTCAGCTCGTCCAGCTCCGCGAGCTTCCACCGGCCGAGGCGCTTGTTCCCGAGGTGCCATGGATCCGCTACCGGGAGCCGGAAGGCCATCTCGACGCCCTGGTCGGAGAGCTGCTGTCGTTGAAGCCGCGGGCCGGCACCGCCCTCGGCACCGGTCCGTTCGAGGGTCCTCTGCTGGGCAGGTTGCAGGCCCGCGGGCTCACCGCGAGCGCCCTCGCGCTTGGCGTCGCCAGCGCTCCGGGACGCTATCCTTATCTGGAAACCTGGCAGGCCAGCCTCCACGCCGAACGGCTGGCCGCCGAAGCGGCGCAGCTTGGCACGTTCGATATTGTATCGTGCCGCTACATCCTCGAGCACACGCCGGAGCCCGTGCAGGCGCTGCAAGCGCTCAAGGTTCTGCTTTCTCCCGATGGCCTGCTGCTGATCGAGGTCCCCGACAGCAGCAAGTTCCTCGCGGCGCGCGACTACTGCTTCCTGTGGGAGGAACACAGCTGCTATTTCGTCGAGGACACGCTGCGGCGTCTCGCTGAAGTGAGCGGCTATCGCGTTCTGACCCTGCTTCGCTATCCGGGCGCCCTGGAAGATGCCCTGGTCGCCGTCCTCACCCCGGCCGATATTCCCGCCCCTCCGGTGGATCCCCGCGGACCTTCCAGCCTGTTCCAGGCCTATCGTGACAATTTCGCCCCCGCCCGCGCGCGACTGCGCAGCAGGCTGACGGCCCTGGCCGGTCCCGACCGCGACCGGATCGCGCTGTTCGGCATCGGCCATCACGCCATCATGTTCGTCAACGCCTTCGGCCTGGCCGACCTGATCGCGGTGGCCGTCGACGATGATGCCGACAAGGCCGGCTTTTTGCCGCCCGGCTTCCGTACACCTGTGGTAGGCTCCGAGCGGCTGCTGGATGACGAACGGATCAGGCTGTGCCTGTTTGCGATCGCGCCGCATATCGAGGGCAAGGTGCGTGAAAAGCTCGCGCCGCTCGCCGCCAGGGGCGTGGAATTCCGCTCGATCTACGCCGCGCTCGACAATTCGATCATGAGGGATCACGCATGACGCTCGTCCAGAAATCCCCCGAGGTCTTCCTGGCCGAGGGCCCCATTTCATCGGTGGGCGCTGCCGAGATCAACACCCTGAAAGCCGCGGTGAAGGCCAGCCCGAAGCGGCGGGCCCGCATCAACGCCCATCCGGACGGCGATGACAGCCTGCATGAAATGATCATCGCGATCGATTCCAGCTCCTACATCCGTCCGCACAAGCACCCGGGCAAGAGCGAGGCCTTCCACATCATCGAGGGCGAGGTCGATATCGTGGTGTTCGACGACGACGGCCAGATCGAGCGTGTCGTCGAATTGGGGCCGCCGGGCGGTGCGCGGCCGTTCTACTACCGGATGTCGAACGCGTTCTTCCACACCCTGATCATCCGCAGCGACCTCCTGATCGTGCACGAGATCACCAACGGCCCGTTCCGCCCCGGCGCCAGCGTGTTCGCCGACTTCGCGCCCGAGGACAGCGACACCGCCAAGGCCGCAGCCTACCAGGCTGATCTCGTCCGGCGTGTCGCCGCACGGCAGGGCGTCGCGGCATGACCGATCATGCCGTCGTGGTCGGCGGCACCCGCGGCCTCGGCCGCGTGGTCGTCGAACGCTTCCTGGCGCGCGGCTGCGCCGTCAGCGTCGTGTCGCGGCAGTGCCCGGCCGATTTTCCCGATCAGCCCGGCCTGAAGCATTTTTCCGCCGATCTCGAGCGCAGCGAGAGCTTTGCCGGGCTCTGGCGCGAGATCGCCGAGGCCTCCGGCCCGGTCCGCTACCTCGTCCTGAGCCAGCGCTTTCGCGGCCAGGGCGATCCCTGGGCCGGCGAGATCCAGGTCGGCCTGACCGCCTCGCGCGACCTGATCGAGGGCTTTTCCGGCCATTTCGCTGGCGATGGCGACCGCGCCATCGGCGTGGTCAGCTCGGTCTACGCCGAATTCGTCGGCTCCTCGCAGCCGGTCGGCTACCATGCCGTGAAGGGCGGCCTCAATGCGATGGTCCGGCATTACGCCGCAACGCTCGGCCGGCGCGGCATCCGCGTGAACGCGATCATGCCGCTGACCTACCTGAAGCGCGAATCGCGCATCTTCTATGAACAGAACGAGAAGCTGATGGAGACCTACCGGAAGCTGGTCCCGCTGGGCCGGCTCGGGACGGCCGAGGAATGCGCCGACGCCCTCGACTTCCTCTGCAGCCCGCGCGCGTCGTTCATCAACGGGCAGAGCCTGTTCCTGGATGGCGGAGTGTCCACAGTCTGGCAAGAAGAGGTCGCCAAGAGCTTCGCCGGCCTGTAAAACCCGCCGCAAATTCCTCTTCGGCCGACCATCCCGCCTGCGGGATCGCCAACCCAGGATCGACACCTCATGCAGCACGTCAAGCACAAGACCGATTGCCGCCTGTGCGGCTCGACCTCGCTCGATCACGTGCTGCCGATCAGGCCTTCGGCGATCGGCGACGCATTCGTGACGGCCGACCGGCTGAGCGAGAAGCAGGATCTCTACCCGCTCGACTGCTATCTCTGCCTCGACTGCGGCCATCTGCAGAATCTCGACGTCGTCGATCCCGACATCCTGTTTCGCGACTACACCTATCGCACCTCGGTCTCGCTCGGCCTCGTCGAGCACTTCAAGCGCTATGCGCAATCGGTGGTGTCCTCGCTCGGCATCCCCAAGGGCAGTCTGATCGCCGAGATGGGCAGCAACGACGGCTCGCTGCTCAAGGCATTCAAGAACGAGGGCATGCGCGTGCAGGGCATCGACCCAGCCCGCGACATCGCGGCGACCGCCACCAAGGAAGGCGTGCCGACGATCCCGGATTTCTTCACCAGCGCGCTGGCGGCCCGCATCAAGGCTGAACAGGGCGAGGCCAAGCTGTTCTGCGCCAACAACGTGTTCGCGCATATCGACAACATGTCCGACGTCGTGAAGGGCATCCGTCTGCTGCTCGCCGACGACGGCGCCTTTGTGTTCGAGGTCTCCTACATCGTCGACATGATCGACAACATGGTGTTCGACACGATCTACCATGAGCACGTCTCGCATCACGCGCTGATCCCGCTCGAGACCTTCCTGAACCGGCACGACATGACGCTGTTCCACGTCGAACGCACCGGCACCAAGGGCGGCTCGATCCGAGCTTTTGCGCAGCCGAAATCGACCGGCAAGCGGCCGCGCTCGGCGGAGCTGTCGAAACTGATCGCCGAGGAGGAGCGACGCGGGGTGACCAAGCCGCAGATCTACCGCGACTGGTTCGTCGCCATCGAAGACTGCAAGCGCCGGGTGCTCGCCACGCTCGATCAGGCCATCGCCGCGGGCAAGCTGGTCGCGGCCTACGGCGCCTCGACCACCACCACCACCCTGCTCTACCATTTCGAGTTGGAGAGCCGGATCAAGTTCATCGTCGACGACAACCAGCTCAAGCACGGCCGCTTCAGCCCGGGCGCCCACATCCCGGTGCTGCCGTCCAGCGAGCTCGCGACGCGCAAGCCCGACATTGTCGTCATCCTCGCCTGGATCTATGCGGAGCCGATCCTGAAGCGCAACCAGGCTTACCTGGACGCCGGCGGCCGCTTCCTGGTGCCGCTGCCGGAGCCGCGGATCGTCGACGCCTCGGGCTCGGTCGCGATCTGAGCCCGCGGCGGCGGCCTCAAGCTGACCGGTTGACAGTGCCCGCGTAACATGGTCCAGCAAGCCCCGGCGATTGGCCCCCGGGCGTGACGGACGTCCAACCGCTTTCGGCTGGTAAGCCAAATACTTACGGCTCTCGCGAGGTAGAAGGATGACCACCCTGACCGATGGACAGGTCGAGCGGTTCGTGGTTGCGGATCGGCGCCGCATCTCCTGGGCGCGCTGCCGCGAGGACATCGCGCCGTTCATCACCCGTCACGTCACCTGGCGTGCGCTCGCGGCCGGTGACATCCGATCGAAATACCGCCGCACCATGCTGGGCCCGTGGTGGATCACGGCCACCAATGCGATCACCGCACTGATCATGGGCACGGTGGCCGGCCGCTTCCTTGGCGCCGACATGAAGACCTACCTGCCCCACTTCATGGTCAGCATGACCATCTGGAGCTTCATCTCGTCCTCGCTCAGCGAAGCCTGCTACACGATGATCAATGCAGGCGGCATGATCAAGGCCGTCGACATGCCGATCCTGATCCATGTCATGCGCATGGTTCAGCGCAACCTGATCATCTTCCTGCACAACATCGCGGTGATCCCGTTCATCTGGCTCGTCTATCCATGGTCGGTCGGATTCGGAATGGTGCTCGCCATCCTCGGCCTGATGATCGTCTACGTCTTCGTCGTCAGCGCCTCGGTGATCGTCTCGATGATCTGCGTGCGCTATCGCGACGTGCCGCCCGTCATGGCGGCGGTGCTGCAGCTCCTGTTCTTCATCTCTCCGATCATCTGGGAGCCGTCGAGCATCCGCGGCGGCGAGTTGATCGTCACGCTCAATCCGATCGCCTATCTGCTGGCGGTCACGCGTGGTCCGCTGATGGGCGACGTTCCCGGCCTTGCGACCTGGGCCGGCGCCATTGGATCGGTCGCGGTCCTGACCGCGGCCATGATCTATATCTACACGCGCTATCGGTCGCGCGTCGTGTATTGGGCCTGACATCATGGCCGGAGACCTCTGGATCCGCCTCGAATGACTCTCATTGAAGCCAAGCAAATCGGTATCGAATTTCCCGTCGCACCCCCGAACGCACGATCATTCCGGCATCTGGCGATCAAGGCGGCCTCACGCGTCGGCGGCCGGGTCTCGAAGAGCGACGGCTCGTTCCAGTTCGTCCAGGCGCTCGATGACATCAGCTTCACCCTGAAGCAGGGCGACCGGCTCGGCCTGCTCGGCCACAACGGCGCCGGCAAGACCACGCTGATCCGCGTGCTCGCCGGCATCTACGAGCCGACGAGCGGATCGCTGCGGACCGTGGGGCGGAACGTTCCGATGTTCGACATCGGTCTCGGCATGGACGAAGAGGCTTCGGGCTACGAGAACATCCGCACCCGCGGCCTCATCCTCGGGCTCTCGCCCGAGGAGATCGAGCAGCGCGTGCCGGAGATCGCCGAATTCGCCGAGCTCGGCGACTATCTGGAGCTGCCGATCCGGACCTATTCCTCCGGCATGCTGCTGCGCCTGGTGTTCTCGATCGCCGCCTCGATTCACGGCGACATCATCCTGATGGACGAGTGGATCGCGGTCGGTGACGCGCAGTTCCGCAAGAAGACCCACGGCCGGCTGCAGGAGATCACGAACCGCTCGGGAATCGTCGTGCTCGCCTCGCATGATCACGGCCTGCTGCGCGACACCTGCAATCTCGGGCTCTATCTTGATGGCGGCCGCGTGCGGGCCTTCGGCGCCCTGGACGACGTTGTCAAGGAACTCCCGAAGCCGTGAGAGACAGGCATCGGGGATGATGTGCCATGACGTTCGCTGAGCCATGACTACGACGACCCGCCCAGCAACCTTGCCGACCGTCACGCTGGTCGTCCCGAACTTCAACCATGCCCGCTACCTGCCCGAGTCGCTCGGCAGCATCGCCAGCCAGACCCGCGCCCCAGACCGCGTCCTCATCATCGACGACTGCTCGACCGATGACAGCATCGCGGTCATTTCGCGCTTCGTGGCGGACCGGCCGAGCTGGCGGCTGATCCGCCACGAGACCAACCAGGGCGTCGTGCGCGGTCAGAACGAGGCGCTGGCGATCGCGGACACCGAATGGATCGGCTTTCTCGGGGCCGACGACGCGCTGCATCCGACCTATCTCGAAAAGGCGATGGCGCAGGCGGCCAGCCACCCCGAAGCCGGTCTGGTCTTCGCCTGCTGCGAGATCATCGGCCCTCGGGGGCCGTCCGCAAGACGGATGCTGCGGCCGATCATGCTGCCCGCATTGGCATCGACGATGCTTGCACCGGCCGACCTTCGCCAGGCGCTGCGCTTTGGCGACAACTACTTTTCCGGCACCACCTCGCTCTATCGCCGGACAGCCCTGCAGGCGCTCGGCGGATTCGACGTCAAGCTCGGCTCGTTCTCCGATGCCTTTCTCGCCCGGCGGCTGGCCTTGACCTATGGCTGCTGCTTCATCGCCGAGGCGCTCGGCTACTGGCGCATCCACGGCCAGAACTATTCGACGGCGACGGCGACCGATCCGGCTTCGCTCAACGCCAAGCTCGCCGACATCGGCGCGCTGATTGCGCAGAGCAAACTGTTCCCCGAAGGCTATGGCGATCTATTCGCCCGGCGCAATCGCTTCGGCGCGGCGCGGATGGTGCTCGGCGGTGAAACGATGCCGTCGGCCAAGGCTGCGCGCGTCAAGGCTGAGCGCGTATCCGCCTTGCTGGACGGCAACGCGCTCGACACGCACCTGCTTCGGGTGATGCTGAGCTTCGGGGCCGTCGGCCGCCTGGCCGCGCTGGCCTGGGTCACGCTCCGGACTCGGCCGATGTCGCTGACGCGCCTGCTTGCCCAGACCGCCGCACGACGGGCGATCTTGTCCGCCACCCCTGGCTATCGCGCGCCATGACGGCCCGCGCTCCCTTCGGCTCTCTCCGGCGCCGCCTCGGTGCCAAGACTGTTCCTGCGCCGATTCTCACCGTGCCGGCCGAGCAACCGTCGCCGCAGACGCCGCGAAGCCGCTGGTCGCCGCGGACGTGGCTGACGGCATCCGCGTTTCGCCTCTATGCGTTTCTGAGTGCGCGGCGCCGGCAATTGCTGCCGCTGACCACCCGCGCCGCGAACATCGTCGACAGCAGGCTGATCGTCGCGCCGGCCGGTGCGACGCTGCTCCGGCTGATGGACCGGCAATTGGCAAAGGGATCGCGCCTCGGCCGTTTGCTGGCGCTGACGGCCTCGACCACGCTGGCCGCGGCAGCGCAGATTCACCTCGCCGCCAGCCGCAAGCCGAGTGCGCTGCGTGCGGTGCGGATCTTGAACCTGATCTTCCGCAGCAATGTGCGCGCCAGAGCCGGTGTGGGCGCGCAGGCCTATTTCACCACCATGGCGCTATGCAGCGCCTATGACCGGATCGTGCGCGAGGTGCCGCGGCCGGAGACGATCGACAGCTTCGCGATCAATTTCGCGGTCGGCGTCGCCCACATGTATCGCGGCAATCTTCCGGTCGCGGCGCATTTCCTGACGGCGGCCGCGGCCTCGGGCGACGGCAACGCGCTGCGCAAGCTCGGCGCCGTCCATGCCCTGGCCGGCGACCACGTTCAGGCCGCCGCGTGCTTCAAGGCGTCGGTCGCGCGCGATCCCCGCTCGGTGATGGCGCACCAGAACTATGCCGGCGGCTACGATCCATCGACCTATACGCCGAGCACCTGGGAGCTGGAGCATGCCGGCGAGCTCCTGATCTACGACAATCTGATCCAGCTCGGCGAGAACTTCTATCACCAGGGGCGCTACGAGGACACGTTCCGCAGCTATCAGGCCGCACTCGACCACCAGGATTCCTTGGCGGCGAAATGGTCGATTCCCGACGCGCTGATGGCGCGCATTGCCGGCGTCAGCAGCATCTTCGATCCCGCGCTCCCGGTCCGGCTGCTCGGCTACGAATGGGTGACGCTGATCGGCCACGTCGGCTTCATCGACTGCCATTTGCGCATGGCCGCGCTCGGCATGCTGCCGCGCGCCAACTACGTGCTGCTTGCCCCGGCAAGCAAGGTTGTCAACCAGCCATTCCTCAGGCTGTTCGATCAGCATGTCACGATCATCGAAGACCCCGCTCTCGTCGACGATCTGCTGCCCTATCAGCGGCTGGTCGGCGACCAGTTCATCGCCGTCCGGGGCAAGGACGGCATCGCCGAGCCGTGGGCTCACGCGGCGTCGCGCGCGCAGGTCGCATGGGCCGAACAGCAGCGGCAGCCGATCGTGAAGATCCCGCCGGAGCTGATGGAAGCCGGGGCTGCCAGGCTGCGCGCCGCCGGTGTCACCGCCGACTGGTTCGTCGCGATGCACATCCGCGAGGGCGGCTATCACGGCGACGGACCCGGCACCACGCGCCAGCATCGCTCCGCCAATGTCGGCGACTACCTCGACGCCATCGCCGCGATCACCGCGCGCGGCGGCGCCGTGGTCAGGCTCGGCGATCGCAGCATGACGCCGCTGCGCGGCATGGCTGGCGTCTTCGATTACGCGCACAGCGACATCAAGTCGGCGGAGATGGACCTCTATCTTTGCGCCGCCGCCCGCCTGTTCGTCGGCACGACATCGGGCCTGACCACGGCCGTGCAGGCGCTGGGAACGCCGATGCTGCTCGTCAACTGCATCTCCAACGACTGCCAGTTCTGGCATGAGCGCACCGACTTCACCGTGCGCCCGGTGTATGACCGGCGCGCGCGGCGCTACCTCTCGCTGCGCGAGACCTATCGGCAGCCGCTGCAGGCGCTGCTGATCGACACCGCCGTGCTGGCGCGTCACGGACTCGAAATCCACCCCAATACCCCGCAGGACATCACGGCAGCCGTCCGCTACAAGCTCGATTGCCTGGACGGGATCGGCCGGCCCCTGCGTGAGGGCGGGCCGCAGCTCGATCGTTATCGCGCCGCGCTCAGCGGCAACCCCTACAATTTTGGTGCTGCGCTACCGGTCCCCGCGTTCCTGGACCGCCTGCCCGAGCTGCTGGACTGAACGCGTAAGCGAACCTCGGTTCGATGAACGCCCGCGACAGCCATCGCCGGTCGTTTTCCGGGGCTTCGGAACGCCCATTAACCTCCGAGCAAGATCGTTGCCCTGTAACTTGGGACGGTCACGATTCGACTCGGCAGCGTGTCGATACGGTCGAGCCATGCGCCCTCACGCGATGAGCCGGAACTGAGGCAATGCCTGGAGCATCCAACTTACAGTCGGTCACGACTTCACCTCCATACGACGCGGGGGTACCCCCGCCGTCGAATCCCGTGGAGCTGCCCGAAGAGGCGGTCGAGGCCCAGCTCGCGCAGGGCGACTTCGGCGGGATTGGCGCAGTCACCGCGGTGAGCGCCGGCGGACTGACGATCAATCTGCTGTTCGACACCGCGGCGATGAATGCCCCCGCGAGCTTCCGGGCCGGCATTCAGCAGGCCGCCGCGATCCTCACCTCGATGATCTCGGACCGCATCACCGTCAACATCAAGATCGACTATAGCGGCGTCGGCGGCGGCGCGGCAGCCGGTCCTGACGGCGGCCAGTGGATGGGCTATTCGAGCGTCAGGTCCAACCTGATCAACTATGCCAGCCCAGGCGACACCACCTTCAATGCCCTGCCGGCGGGATCCAGCATCCAGGGACAGTCCTACGTCGCGGTGTGGAATTCGCAGCTCAAGCTGTGGGGCGGGCTCGGCGCCAACGATGCGACCACCGACGACGGCAGCGCGACCTTCGCCACCGACATCAATTCGAACCTGCTGGTCGGCGTGGCGCTGCACGAGCTGACGCACGCCTTCGGCCGCGTGCCCTACGGACCGCAGCCCGACGTCTTCGATCTGTTCCGCTTCTCCAGCCCCGGCGTGCGGCTGATGACCGGCGGCGCGACGGCGGGGACCGCCTATTTCTCCCTCGATGGCGGCTATACCAAGCTCGCCGATTACGGCCAATCCTCGGACCCCAGCGACTTCCTGAACAGCGGCGTGCAGGGCGGCAACGATCCGTTCAACGAGTTCTACACCTACAGCACGCTGCAGACGCTGACGGCCGTGGACCTCAAGCAGATGGACGCGCTCGGCTTCCATCTCGTTTCCGCAACGCCGGTGACGATCGAGGCGCTGGGATCGACCAGCCTGGTCCAGCTCGGACTAAGCTATTTCCTCAATCCGGTCGGCGGCGGCACGGGGCCGCAGATCAAGTTCGGCGGCAGCGTCGTCCAGCCCGGACAATTGGGCGGCTGGACCCCGATCGCGGGCGAGGCCAACGGCGGCGGCTATCAGGTCGCCTGGAAGATGACGGGCGCGGACCTCTACACGGTGTGGAACGTCGACAGCAGCGGCAACTACACCGGCAACGCCATCGGCGGCGTCTCGGGAGGCACGGCCGCATTCGAGGCGTTCGAGACGTCCTTCCACGAGGACTTGAACGGCGACGGCATGATCGGCATCCCGACAACGGTCATCGAGGCCGTGGGATCGACCAGTCTCGTCCAGGCCGGCAACGGCTATTTCCTCAATCCCGTAGGCGGCGGCACGGGCCCGCAAGTCAAGTTCGGCGGCGCCAACCTGGTGGTCGGCCAGCTCGGCGGCTGGACTCCGATCGCGGCCGACGTCGTCGGCAGCGGCTATCAGATCGCCTGGAAGATGGCCGGCGCCAATCTCTACACGGTCTGGAACACCGACGGCAGCGGCGCCTATACGGGCAACGCGATCGGCGCGGTCAGCGGGGCGGACAGCGGACTCGAAGCGCTCGAGACCAACCTCCACCAGGACCTGAACGGCGACGGCACGATCGGCATTCCGACCACGGTCATCGAAGCCCTGGGATCGACCAGCCTCGTCCAGTCCGGATCCAGCTACTACCTGAACCCGGTCGGCGGCGGCACAGGTCCCCAGGTCAAGTTCGGCGGCTCCGTCCTCGTCGTCGGTCAGCTCGGCGGCTGGATGCCGATTGCGGCGGACACCGTCGGTGGCGGCTATCAGATCGCCTGGAAGATGACGGGCGCGGACCTCTACACGGTCTGGAATACCGACAGCAGCGGCGCCTATACGAGCAACGCGATCGGCGCCGTCAACGGCACCAACAGCGGTCTGGAAGCGCTGGAGACCAACCTCCATCAGGATCTGAACGGCGACGGCACGATCGGCATCCCCTCGGCCGTGATCGAAGCGCTGGGATCGACGAGCCTGGTGCAATCCGGTTCGACCTACTTCCTCAATCCGGTCGGCGGCGGCACCGGGCCGCAGATCGCGTTCGGCGGCAGCGTCGTCACCGTGGGCCAGCTCGGCGGCTGGAACCCGATCGGCGCGGAGAGCTCCGGCGGCGGCTACCTGGTCGCCTGGAAAATGGCTGGCGTCGACCTCTACACGGTCTGGAATACCGACAGCAGCGGTGCTTACGTCAGCAATGCAATCGGCGCCGTTCCGGGCGGCTCGGCAGCGCTGGAGACGCTGGAGACAAGCTTTCATCAGGATCTGAACGGCGACGGCACCATCGGTGTGCCCGCTCACGTCGCAGCGGGCACGCAAGCCCTGACGCTGGCCGGTGGCCCGGACGTGGTCCTGACGGTGTCCGGCAGCTTCGGCGGCTCCCTGATCGGGTTCGGCGGCAACGGCGATCAGATCGACCTCAGCAGCATCGCCTTTCATTCGCTGCAGGCGCATTTCGACGACAGCAGCGGGCTGCTGTCGCTCAGCGACGGCGCGAGCAGCACCTCGTTGCATTTCCTCGGACCGCTGTCGCAAGACAGCTTCCGTTTCACCGATGACGGCCAGGGCGGCACGATGATCTCGGCGGCCGCGGGTCCGGCGAGCGGCCCCGCTCCGCCAGCCGTCTCCCTGGCAGGACACGACACCTTCGTCTTCGCCGAGCATTTCGGCCAGGTCAGCGTCGCCGACTTCCATCTGGGCAGCGACACGATCGTCATCAGCCACGAGCTTTTCGCGAATCAGGCGGCGCTGTTGGCGTCGATTCACGACGATGCGGCCGGCAACGCCGTGATCACCGATGCCGCGCACGACACCATCACCGTCCAGCACGTCACGACGGCGGACCTGCTGACCCATTTGTCCAGTTTCCACCTGGTCTGATCGGCGCCCTTAGTCTTCGGGGCGGGCTCGCGGGGAGCAAATCCCTGCTGTGCCCGCTCCGATCTCTGCCCCCGTCCGGAGTTGCCCCTGCGAAGGCTGGCTTGGGCCCGCGGCAATAGCCGCCTCCCCGGACACAATCAATAGTTGAATTCGATCGAACAGATCGAACAATGACGTATGGCCGAAGCGGCCATTCTTCGGTACCATTTTATACAAGATCGGGGGGCATCACTGCCCGATGCTTCAATTCCATCCCGCCTGTCGGCCTCGAGGACAGGATCACCATCGTTGCATGCATGCTTTACGAATCCGGCCGTACCGAAGACATTCCTGACCGCTGGCGTGAAGCCGCCCAGTCCCTCATTTTCGATCCTGCTGCTGGCCAACGTCACGAGTTGCATGTGCAGCAGCCTGCTGCGGACGCCGCAGACGAAGCCAAGCCGGCCCCCGCCATCGCGCAGGTCCAGCATGGCCCGGCCGAGCTGATCGATCCTGCAGCCCCGGCGCCAAGCGCTGATGCTCCGAGCGAGACGCCCAGCCTCCTCGCGCATGGCGACGCCGAGGCAACGGTGGTCACACAACTCTTCGACGTGAGCGCGCAGGCCCAGGCGGCGGCCGAGCCAACGGCTCGGACGGTGGTGGCCGGCTCGACCTGGCAAGTCACCCAGGAGACGTCCCTCCATCCGGCCACACCGATTGCGGACAGCTCCGTCGAACCAGCGCATGCCGGGCAGAGTGCCAGCGCGAGCGGATTCGTCCTCTCGATCAGCGTCGAGATGTGGTCAGGCGCCGGCGCATCGCTGCAGACATGGTCGTTCGGCAGCCTCGGAAAGCCCGCGACGGCGCACGCCGGACCGAGCGGCGAGCCGGCGCCGTCGCTCCAGGACGCAGTGACGGAAGCCATCGCCTCGGCGGTCAGTGCACAAGGCGCGACCAGCGCCCAGGTCGTTCAGGCGCTCGGCGGCAACTCCACGGGCGTGACGGGAGCCGGCATCAAGATCGGCGTCCTCTCCAGCAGCTTCAACAATCTCGGCGGCGCCGCAGCGGACGAAGCCAGCGGAGCCTTGCCTTCGGCCTCAAAGATTCAGATCCTCAAGGACATGCCATCGGGCGGGACGGACGAAGGCCGTGCGATGATGCAGGTCATCCACGATATCGCGCCTGACGCCAGTCTCGCCTTCTACACCGCGTTCCAGAGCGAGCAGGATTTCGCCGACGGCATCATCGCGCTCGCCAATGCCGGCTGCAAGGTCATCGTCGACGATGTGAGCTATTCGGACGAGCCATTCTTCCAGAACGGCATTGTCGCCCAGGCCATTCAGACCGTTCAGGCCATGGGCGTGACCTATGTGACGTCGGCCGGCAACAACGGCAGCTCGGCCTATCAGACGTCCTGGACCTCGACCTCGGGCAGCATCGGCGGAAAGTATTTCGATGGCAATGCACTGAGCTTCGGCGGCAGCATCGCGCAGACGATCACCGTGACCGCGGGCGCGAACCTGCTCGTGCAATGGGACCAGGCTTGGGGTCAAGACACGTCACATCTCGCGGTCGACGTGTTTCAGAATGGACAGTTCCTCGGATACGTTGCGAACAATTCGCTGAATCCGTGGGTTGGTTTGCATTTCTCGGTCTCGGGCACCTACCAGATCGTGATCGCCAACACGGGATTTACTCCTCCTTCCACGATCAAGGAGATTTTGGCAGGCAACGGCCTCCCGGTCTCCATCAGCGGCGCCAATGTCGGGACGGTCTTCGGTCACGCGATGACGCCGGGGGTGATCACCGTCGGAGCCGTCAATGCCGCCAACACGCCGGCCTTTGGCGCAACACCGGTCTCGGAAAGCTTTTCATCGTCCGGCGCCGGGACCGAGATCCTGTTCGCCAACGACGGCACGCGCCTTGCGACGCCGCTCCAGCTCAGCCCGGTCGTGGTCTCCGGCATCGACAACATCTCGACGACCGTCACGGGAATGACCGACTTCTACGGCACCTCCGCAGCCGCGCCGAGCGTTGCCGCGATCGCGGCCTTGATCCTGACGGCCAATTCGACGCTGAGCTACGCCGACGTCTCGGAGATCCTGCAGCAGACCGCGGTGCCGATGGCCAATCCGGCAGTCGCCGGCGCGGGTCTCGCCCAGATCAATCCCGCGGTCGGATCGGCCCCCTATTTCGCCAACACCATCGTCGAGGCGCTCGGATCGATCAGCCTCGCCCAGGTCGGTGTCATCTACGATCTCAACACCATCGGTGCGAGCACATCGGTGGCGCTGCGGTTCAACGGCGCCAACGTCGTCGTTCACCAGCTGAGCAACTGGATGCCGATCGGCGTCGAGGCCAACGGAGGCGGCAGCTACGAAGTCGCCTGGAAGTTTCAGGGGCAGGATCTCTACACCGTCTGGAACGTCGACAGCAGCGGCAACTACACCGGCAACGCGATCGGCGCCGTCTCCGGAAGCTCGTCCGCTTTCGAGACATTTGAGACGTCGTTCCATCAGGACCTGAACGGCGACGGCACGATCGGCGTCGTCAGCACCGTCATCGAGGCCGCGGGGGCCACGAGCCTGGTCCAATCCGGCAACGGCTATTTCCTCAATCCGGTCGCAGGCGGGACGGGCCCGCAGGTCAGCTTCAACGGCAGCACCGTCAGCCCCGGGCAGCTCGGCGGATGGGCACCGATCGCGGCCGAAGCCGTCGGCAGCGGCTATCAGATCGCCTGGAAGATGGCGGGCAGCGATCTCTACACCGTCTGGAACGTCGACAGCAGCGGCAACTACACGGGCAACGCCATCGGCGCAGTCAATGGGGCCAGCAGCGCGCTCGAGGCGCTGGAGCCGAACTTCCACCAGGACCTGAACGGCGACGGCACGATCGGCATTCCGAGCACGGTCATCGAGGCCGCGGGTTCGACCAGCCTGGTGCTGGCCGGGTCGAGCTATTTCCTCAATCCCGTCGCCGGCGGCACCGGTCCGCAGATCATGTTCGGCGGCAGCATCGTGACCGTCGGTCAGTTCGACGGCTGGGCGCCCATCGCCGCGGAGACGTCCGGCAGCGGCTATGAGATCGCCTGGAAGATGGCCGGCGCCGATCTCTACACCGTCTGGAACGTGGACAGCAGCGGCAACTATACCGGCAACGTGATCGGCGCGGTTGCGGGAAGCTCCGCATCCCTGGAAGCGCTGGAGCCCAGCTTCCACCAGGATCTGAACGGCGACGGCACCATCGGCGCCCCAAGCGTGACACCCGGCGGCAGCGTGATCGAAGCGCTCGGGTCGACCAGCCTGTCGCTGTCGGGCACGACCTATCTGATGG
This sequence comes from Bradyrhizobium sp. HKCCYLRH3073, assembly GCF_051167995.1. Classification (NCBI taxonomy): domain Bacteria; kingdom Pseudomonadati; phylum Pseudomonadota; class Alphaproteobacteria; order Hyphomicrobiales; family Nitrobacteraceae; genus Bradyrhizobium; species Bradyrhizobium sp. HKCCYLRH3073. The sequence goes on along the minus strand of NZ_JBNPUD010000009.1, from coordinate 223,752 downwards.
CGCCGGTGTCGGGGGGGACCGCAACGCAGGTGATGTTCGGCGGCAACGTCGTCGTTGCCGGCCAGCTCAGCGGCTGGGCGGCGATCGCTGCGGAGGCCTCTGGCAGCGGCTATCAGGTTGCCTGGAAGATGGCCGGCACCGACCTCTACACGGTCTGGAACACCGATAGCAGCGGCAACTATACCGGCAACGCGATCGGCGCCGTTTCCGGCAGCTCGTCGTCCCTTGAAGCCCTCGAGACCAGCTTCCATCAGGACCTGAATGGCGACGGCACGATCGGGATCCCGACCATCGGCTCGGTGACGGCGAGCGCAGAGGCGGCCACGACGTCGAGCGCGGCCGATCTTGTCCTCGCCGCGCCTTCCTTCAGCGGCAATCTCATCGGATTCGGCGGCACGGCCGCTCAGATCGATCTCAAGAGCATCGCCTTCACGTCGCTTCAGATGCATTTCGACGAGACCAGCGGGCTGCTGTCGCTGAGCGACGGGTCCAACAGCGCGTCGCTGCACTTCGTCGGCCCATTGTCGCAGGACAGCTTTCACTTCGCAGCCGACGGCCAGGGCGGCACGCTGATCTCCGGGACCTCGATCTCCGGCGCGGCGTCCTCATCGGTGTCGCTGCAGGGACATGACACCTTCGTGTTCGCCGAGCATTTCGGTCAGGTGACGGTCTCTGACTTCAATCCCGGCACCGACCAGATCGTGTTCAGCCAGAGCATCTTCGCGGAGCAGTCCGCACTGCAGGCCGCCATCCATGACGACGCGGCGGGCAACGCCGTCATCACCGATGCGGCACTCGACACCATCACCATCCAGCACGTGTCGGCGGCCGAGCTGCTGTCCCACCTGTCGAGCTTTCATCTGGTCTGAGACCGGGGCGGCATTCAGAGGGCCGCCCCTCATCGTCGTCGGCACCGACGGGCGGTTTTCCGCCCGTCGCAGGACAGATAACGGGCTCGCGCGAGGGCCGCTCTTGGCCTATACGGCGCTTCGACCGCCCAAGACCGTGAGTTCGATGTCCCTGCCCCGCTCCGCTTCGCCGCGCCGCCTGCTGTACGTGGCCAACGAGGATTACGCCTTCCTGATGCATCGCCTGCCGATGGCGCGCGCGGCGCGCGAGGCCGGCTACGAGGTGCATGTCGCGACCAACGTCAACGCCGGCGCCGCCGCGATCGCCGCCGAGCGGTTCGTGCTGCATCCGATCCCGTTCCGGCGCGGCGGGCTGTCGCCGTCATCAGCCCTGCCCACGATCCGCGCGATCCGCGCCGTCGAGGCTGCGATCAGGCCCGACGTGGTGCATCATTCCGGGCTGCAATCGAGCGTGCTCGGCTCGCTCGCCACGCTCGGACGCACCACGCCCGTCGTCAACGCCATGACCGGGCTCGGCTATGTCTTCACCTCGGCGAGCTGGCGCTCGCGCCTGCTCAAGCAGAGCCTGCTGTGGCTGCTGCCGCGGCTCATGAACCGGACACCGAGCTGCGTGCTGGTGCAGAATCCGGACGATCGCCAGGCACTTCAAGCCATGGGCGTCCGCGGCGACAAGATCACGCTGATCCCGGGGTCAGGCGTCGACACCGACCGCTTCCAGCCGCTGCCGGAACCGGACGGGCCGATCACCTTCGGTTTTGCAGGACGGCTGCTCACCGACAAGGGCGTGCGCGCCCTGGTCACTGCCCACCGCATGCTGCGCCAGCAGGGCCGCAGCGACCAGTTGCTGATCGCCGGCTCCCCCGATCCGGCCAATCCCGCCTCAGTCTCGGCCGAGGAGGTCGAGGCCTGGCGGAACGAACCCGGCATCACCCTGCTCGGCCAGATCAAGGACATCACCGAGCTCTGGCGGCGCTGCCACATCGCCGTGCTGCCATCGCATCGCGAAGGTCTTCCGGTGAGCCTGCTGGAGGCTGCCGCCTGTGGCCGGCCGCTGATCTCCACCGATGCGCCGGGCTGCCGCGAGATCGCGATCCATGGCCAGACCGGGCTCTCCGTGCCGGTAGAGGACGCGGCCGCGCTGGCGCAGGCCATGGCGGAACTGGCGACATCGCCGGAGTTGCGCGCGCGCTACGGCACGGCGGCCCGTCAACTGGTCGAGGACAAGCTCTCGGCCAGGATCATCGGCCGCTCGGTGGTGGCGCTCTATGACCGCCTCACCTCGGCGCCGGACGCGCGCGGATGATCGCCCATCCCACCGCAGTCCTCGCCGCCATCGCCGTGCTCGCGGCCGCGATGTGCGGTGTGCTGATCGTGCTGCTGCGCCCGGTGCTGCAGCGCTACGCACTGGCGCGGCCCAACGCGCGCTCGTCGCACAAGATCCCCACGCCGCAGGGCGCCGGCATCGCCGTGGTCGGCGCAACGCTCGTGGTCGGCGGCGCCTTTGCCTCCGCGATGGGCTTTGCACCGCTGCTGATGCTGTTCATCGCGGTGCCGATGCTGGCGCTGGTCGGCCTGGTCGACGACATCAGGCCGATCCCGGTGCTGCCGCGCTTGATCCTGCAGGGATTGACCGTTGGCCTCGTCATATTCACCGCGCCTGACGATCTCAGGCTGTTTCCGATCCCGCTGGCGGTCGAGCGCACGCTGCTGCTGATCGCGGGCCTGTGGTTCGTCAACCTCGTCAACTTCATGGACGGGCTCGATCTGATGACCGTGGCTGAGGCGGTGCCGATCACGGCGACGCTCGTCCTGTTCGGCATCTCCGGTGAACTGCCCTGGCCGGCGAGCGCCGTTGCTGCGGCGCTGGGTGGCGCCATGCTCGGCTTTGCGCCCTTCAACCGTCCCGTCGCAAAGGTCTTTCTCGGCGATGTCGGCAGCCTGCCGATCGGGCTGCTGCTCGGCTGGGGCCTGCTCCATCTGGCCTGGCAGGGCTCCATCGCCGCTGCGCTGCTGCTGCCGCTGTACTATCTGTTCGACGCCACTTTCACCCTGTTGCGGCGGATGGCACGGCGCGAGCCGTTCTGGGCGGCGCACCGCACGCATTTCTATCAACAGGCCACCGATAACGGCTTCACCGTCTCGCGCGTCGTCAGCGAGGTGTTCATCCTCAATGTCGTGCTTGCGACCCTCGCAGCCATCTCGGTCGCGCAGCGTTCCATGACGGTCGACGCCATCCTGCTCGTCTTCGGGCTCGGCGCCGTCACCTGGGTGCTGAGCCGCTTCTCGCGGCGGCGCCATTGAAGACTCAGGCCGCGCTCGAGCCGAATTCCGGCACCGCATCCTTCAGCACCGATTTGATCGTCACCGGATCATTGCGCGCGATCGCCTGATCGAGCGCCGCGATCCAGGCCTTCAGCGTCGGCATCGGCGGCTCGTTCGGGTTGGCGGCCATGATGCCGGCGACGCCGATCTCGACCGGCGGCTCCTCGCTCGCAAACAGGATCTCGTTCAGGCGCTCGCCGGGCCGAATGCCCGTGAACACGATCTCGACGTCGTACCCCGGCTGCAGGCCCGACAGGCGGATCATGCGCTCGGCGAGCTCGACGATGCGAACCGGCTGGCCCATGTTGAGCACGTAGACCGAGACATCCGGACGCTGCGGCGCCAGCGCATGCGAGGCTGCCGTGATCACCAGATCGCAGGCCTCGCGAATGGTCATGAAGTAGCGCACCATGTCCGGGTGGGTCACCGTGACGGGACCGCCCGCCTCGATCTGCGCCTTGAACTTCGGCACCACCGAGCCGTTCGACGCCAGCACGTTGCCGAACCGCACCGAGATCAGCCGCATCGGCGGCCGTCCCGCCGGCCGGTCGGCGAGCTGGCGGTCCAGCGCCTGGCAGTACATTTCGGCGAAACGCTTGGTGAGACCGAGCATCGACACCGGCTCGATCGCCTTGTCGGTCGAGATCATCACCATCGCCTCGGCGCCCGAGGCCACCGCGGCATCGGCGACGTTGATCGAGCCGAAGATGTTGGTCTTGACGCCCTCGCTCCAGTCGCGCTCGAGGATCGGCACGTGCTTCAAGGCGGCGGCATGGAACACCAGCTCCGGCTTGAAATCGCCGATCAGCGCGAACACCCGGTCGCGATCGCGGATGTCGGCGATGCGCCCCTCGACGGCGACGGCAGCCTCGGGATCGGCCGCGAGCGCCTCGGTGATCGCGTAGAGCGCCGGCTCGGAATTCTCCAGAATGAGCAGCCGCGCCGCGCCGAATGCCACGACGCGCTGGCAGATCTCGGCGCCGATCGAGCCGCCACCGCCGGTCACCACGACGGCTTTGCCGCGCACCAGCGCTTCCAGCCGGCCGTAATCGATCTTCTCACTCGGCCGCAGCAGGAGGTCCTCGACCGCGACCGGCGCGAGCCGTGGCGCATCGCCGCTCTCCAGCGACGGCAGGCGGCTCACGATCAGGCGCAACCGGCGCGCCCGCATCAGGAAGGTCTCCGGATGGCAGTCCGGATCGAACGCCGTCGGCATCATCAGGGCGCGCGCGATCGGCCGGTCCCGCCGGGCAAAGTCGGCCGCGACATCCTCGACGTCGTCGATGCCGCCCAGCACCGGCACGCCGCGAATCAATTGGCCGCGGTCGGCGGCCGACGGCGAGAGAATGCCGATCGGCCAGATCCGCTTGACCGCGCCGCTCTCGATGCCGCGCAGCACGACCTCGGCGTCGGCCGCACGGCCGATCAGGAGCGCGGGCGCCGCGTCCTCCGACCGCGCGTGCCGCCGGACCCGCGTGTAGCGGAAATAGCGATAGGCGAACCGCAGCGCGCTCAGCGCAAAGATCTCAAGGAACCAATAGAGAATGATCGTGAGCTTGCCGAAGAAGAACGTGCCGCGGACGTTGGGCGCAACGATGATGTAGTCGAGCACCAGCAGCGCCAGCGTCAGCACCGTCGCGACGCGGACGATGTTCAGCGCGTCCGGCAACGAGATGAACCGCCATTTCGTCGTCAGCAGGTTCGAGAAGTAGAAGACGACGAAGCTGAAGGCGATGAAATATGGCAGGATCTGAAAGAGCAGCGGCACCCGCTCCCAGAAGGTGCTGGCGCCCTCGAAGCGGATGTAGAACGCGGCGAACAGCGCGACGACGCTGACCAGGAGGTCATGCGCGGCAATCAGCATATTCCGGTAGGTCAGTTGAGACGGACGCGTCATGGCTCGAGCGTCCCTTGCACCGTGTCAGCAGACGTCCGCGATTGCAGCACCATTCCGCCGGCCACGCCGACGCCGACGACATACATCCACCCCTCATGGAAATCGAAGATGTGGGAGTTGAACAGCGAGGTGAAGATGTTCTGCACCACCACCAGCAGCCCGATCCAGGGCACAAGTCCGTCGCTGCGGAACAGCAGGAGATGCGCCGCCCACATCGCGTAGAGGATCACGATCCCGAGCGCGCCCCATTGGACCGCGACGTAGAGCGTCTGGTTGTGCGGGTTGCCGACGACCTGGCTCGAGGAGAGGTCGCGCGACCCGCTCGCGGCCAGCTCGAACAGGTGACGCGTCGAGCCCGAGCCGTGTCCGATCAGCGGCGCGTCGGCCAGGAACCGCAACGACTTGCGCCAGAACTCGAGCCGCTCGCCGATCGACGTCACGGCGCGATCGTTCCTGTAGTCCTGATATTGGCTCGTGAACGTCGCCACCTTGCCCTGCAATTGCGGGGACACGGTCCATGCCGCGAGGCCCAGCGCAAGGGCAACGGCCGCGATCAGCAGGTTGGCGCGCCATTTCAAGTGGATCAGCCCGAACACCGCGAGCAGGATCGGGATCGTCACCAGCGCGGTGCGCGACACCACGATGAAGATCATGTTGGCGAGGAACGCGACCATGATCGCGGTGAGCAGGCCCGCCGGCACGAAGCGGCGAGCACGCAGCAATTGGGCGATCGGATAGGCCAGCGCCACGGCGCAGAGCGAGAACTCCTGGCCCTGGTCGATGTAGTTCTTCACGAAGATGCCGCGGTCGGCGTTGGCCTTGAGCGCAAGCGCCGGATTGAACGCGACCGCGGTCGACATCGCGACCATCAGCACGCAGGAGGCGAGAAACGCGGTGAAGACCCACAGCCCGCGCTCCGACCGCTGGAAGTGATAGAGCAGCGCCGGCAGCACCAGGAGCTTCGCCGCCGGTCCCACCGCATAGAACCGCGCGCCCCACGCCACGTCCGACCACAGCGTTCCGATCAGCGCCAGCAGGAACAGCGCGATCGGCGCCAGCGCGATCGGCCGCTTCAGGACCTGCAGCAGACGTTCGACGTCGAGAAACGGCAGCATCGTGATCAGCATGACGACGCCCAGGATCGACACCAGCGAGGTCGACCACGGCAGCGAGGCGGCCAGCAGAATCGCCACGACATCGACCGTCGTCCGCCACGCCGCCGGATCGCGCCAGCGGCGCGCCAGCAGCGCCGGGCCGGGATGACCTGCCAGCGTGCTCATCGCGCCTCGCTCCGGGCGCGATCGACCAGCGCCGTCGTGCTGTGCCCTTTCAGGATGTCGATCAGGATCACCTCACCGCCGCCGGCCTCGACGACCTCGTGCCCCACCACCTGCTCGCGCGTGTAGTCGCCGCCCTTGACCAGGACGCTCGGCCGGACCAGCTCGATCAGGCGCAGCGGCGTGTCCTCCGCGAAGATGGCGACGAGATCCACCGCCTCGAGCGCGGCCAGCACCTCGGCGCGCGCGCGCTCGTCCTGCACGGGACGGCTCTCGCCCTTCAGCCGCTTGACGGAAGCATCGCTGTTCAGACCGACCACGAGACGGTCGCAGGCGGCGCGCGCCGCGGTCAGCACCTTGACGTGGCCGGGATGCAGAATGTCGAAGCAGCCGTTGGTGAAGCCGACGCGCAGGCCCTCTCCCCGCCATCCCTCGACACGGGCGGCGAGTTCGTCGTCGCTCTCGATGATCTTCTCCTCGGCCGCGCGATAGGCATGCGGCAGGATCTTTCGGCGCAGTTCGGCCGACGTCACGCTGGCGGTGCCCTGCTTGCTGACGGCCACAGCCGCCGCGGCGCTCGCCATCCGCAACGAATCCTCCCAGGCGGCGCCCGCCGCGAGCGTCGCGGCAAGCACGGCGACGACCGTGTCGCCGGCGCCGGAGACGTCGCGCACCTTCACGGGATAGGCCGGCACGTGAATCGGATCGCCCTCGCGCGGGACCAGCGTCATGCCGCGCTCGCTCTGCGTCACCAGGATCGCCTCGCAGTCGGCGAGATAGATCGCATCCTGCGCGGCCGCGGCGATCTCGTGATCGGTCTCGGCCCGGCTGCGGGTCGCTTCCGAAAACTCCTTGCGGTTCGGCGTCAGCACGCTCGCGCCGCGATAGATCGCGAGATTGGCGCTCTTGGGATCGACGATGACGCGCTTGCCGGCCTTGCGCGTCGCGTCGATGACGTTGCGCAGCACGCGCGCCGTCAGCACGCCCTTGGCGTAGTCGGACAGCAGCACGATGTCGGCCCGCGCGATCAGCGGCAGGATGGCCTCGATCAGCTTCTGCTCGATCTCGCCGGACGCCGGTGCGGCGCGCTCCCAGTCGGCGCGCAGCATATGGGTTGAGAAATGCTCGGAGACGAACCGCACCTTGCGCGTCGTCGGGCGCGAAGGATCGCGCACCAGCACGCTCTCGATGCCGGCCTCCCTGGCGAGCTCGGTCTCGAGCTGGTCGCCGGCCCCATCCTGGCCGACAAGGCCAACGAAGATGCAGCGGGCGCCGAGCGCGGCGATGTTGCGCGCGACGTTGCCGGCGCCGCCGATATTGGTCTCGCTGCGCTGGACCGCGATCACCGGCGCCGGGGCCTCGGGGGAAATCCGCGACACCTCGCCATAGACGAACTCGTCCAGCATGAGGTCGCCGATGCACAGCACCGTCTGGCGGGCGATCGCTTGCGAGAGATCGTCAAAGTCGAACATCAGCGGCAGTCTCGGTGCAATGGTCGGAACCAGATCGTCTAGCGGAAGCGGTCGGAGGAATCGAGATAATCTCGGACATAACCGGCGACCGCATCCTCGAGCGACGTGAAGCCGCCGTTGTAGCCGGCGGCCAACAGCCGGTCGACGTTGCTCTGGGTGAAGTACTGGTAGCTGCCGCGAATCGCTTCGGGCATGTCGATGTACTCGATCCGCGGCGTCGCACCGAGCGTGGCATAGGCCGCGAGCATCATGTCCTTGAAGCTGCGCGCCCGGCCCGTGCCGACGTTGAACAGGCCCGACACGGAGGGAGAAGCCAACAGCCACAGCATCACGCGAACGACGTCGTCGACATGGATGAAGTCGCGGCGCTGGTCGCCATCGGCGATGCCTTCGCGGTGCGACTTGAACAGCTGCAAGGTGTGCCCGGCCTTGATGTCGTCGAAGCGTCGGGTCAGCACGCTCATCATCGATCCCTTGTGGTACTCGTTGGGACCGAACACGTTGAAGAACTTCAGCCCAACATATTGCGGCGGCAGCCGCTCGCCGCGCTCGGCGCGCGCAGCGACCGCCATGTCGAACAGATGCTTGCTCCAGCCGTAGAGATTCATCGGCCGCAGCGTCCTCAGCGCGGTGAGCGACGGATCATCGACGAAGCCCTGCGCGCCGTCGCCATAGGTCGCCGCCGACGAGGCGTAGATGAACGGCGTGGTGTTCGCCGTACACCAATCGAGCAGCCGCAGCGAACTGCGGAAGTTGCGCTCCATCACCAGGTCGCCGTCGACCACCGTGGTCGCGGAGATCGCGCCCATGTGCAGGACGGCCTCGAGCCTGCGACCCTTCAGCCAGGCGTCCAGATCGGATGGCGGCACGACGTCCGCCAGTTGCCGCTTGGCGAGGTTGCGCCACTTGCCCTCGCTGCCGAGCGTGTCGCAGACGACGACATCGGTGCGGCCCGCATCGTTCAGCGCCGCAACCAGATTCGATCCGATAAACCCGGCGCCGCCGGTCACCAGCAACATTCAGCAACCCGTCCTGATCCCGAAAACCCCGGCCCTCGCGTAGCGCATGCGACGGCAAAGTGTAAGCGCTTTGGTGACGGCCCGCTCGGCCCACTTTACGTGCGGCGGCCGAGCGGCTACCAGCGCGCCTGAGCCAGGCAGACAAAGAATGAATTCGAATTCGACCAAGGTGGAGGTGGACACCGCGGACACCAGCCCGATCCTGATCATTCCCTATATGTGGATCGGCGATTTCGTGCGCGGCCATACCGTGGTGCGGGTGCTCAAGGAGCGCTGGCCGAACCGGCCGGTCGACCTGCTGGTGACCTCGCTCTGCGCCCCGCTGGTGGATTACATGCCCGGCGTCCGCTCCGGCATCGTCTGGGACCTGCCGCGCAGCCGGTTGGCGCTCGGCCGGCAATGGCAGCTCGCTGCGATGTTGCGCGAACGCCACTATCGGACCGCCCTGGTGATGCCGCGGACCTGGAAATCGGCGCTGGCGCCCGCGCTCGCCGGCATCCCCGAGCGCGTGGGCTTCGTCGGCGAGGTCCGCTTCGGCCTTCTCAACCGCTGGCGCTGGGGCGAGAAAGCGCTCCCCCGCTTCATCGACAAGAATGCCGCGCTGGCGCTGCCCGACCGGGCGCCGCTGCCGCCGGAATGGCCCGTCCCGCAGCTGCGGGTGCCTCGGGACGACGTCGCACGCTGGCGCGAGGCCCATGGCCTGGGCAACCGCCCGGCCGTAGCACTGGCCCCGGGGTCGGTGGGCGCCGCCAAGCGCTGGCCTTTTTACGGCGAGGCGGCCCGGCTGCTGCGCGAGGCCGGCCTCGACGTCTGGGTGGTCGGCGGGCCAGGCGAGAAGGCGCTGGCCGCCGAGATCGTCGCCACCGGCGGCCCTGCCGTCCGGGACCTGACCGGAACCGACCTGCGCAACGGCATCCTGGCCATGGCCGCGGCCGGCGTCGCCATCTCCAATGATTCGGGGCTCATGCACATCGCCGCGGCGCTGGGGACGCCGACCATGGGCATCTTCGGCCCGACCAGCCCGTACCATTGGGCGCCGCTGAACGGCCTCGCGGCGACGGTCCAGACCAGGACCCAGCTCCCCTGCCAGCCCTGCCACCGGCCAGTCTGCAGGATGAACGACCACCGCTGCATGCGCGACATTTCGGCAACCGACATCGCCGCCATCGCCCAGCGGGTCCTTGCCGATGCGGCGATACCGGTCGCGCCCTAGCTTGCGGAGCGGCACCGCGCCCCATACACCGGCCCTGACGTAACCCGAGCCGCCACCGTGACCCGCGCATCCGACCCGATCGCCAGCCATCTCGCCCGCTCCCGCGCCGCCATGGAGCGCGCGGCCGACGATGCCGCGATGCTCGCCTGCGCCGGGCGGATCGCTGCGACGATCATCGCTGCGCTGCGCGGCGGCCACAAGCTGCTGATCGTCGGCAACGGCGGCAGCGCGGCGGATGCGCAGCACATCGCCGCCGAGATCGTCGGCCGCTACAAGCAGGAGCGGCCGGCTTATGCCGCGATCGCGCTGACCACCGACACCTCGGCGCTGACCGCGATTGGCAACGACTACGGCTTCGATCACGTCTTCGCCCGCCAGGTCGAAGGGCTCGGCAGCAGCGGCGACGTGCTGCTGGCGATCTCGACCTCCGGGCGGTCGCCGAGCATCCTCAACGCGCTGCGCAAGGCGCGCGAGCGCGGGCTGGGCACGATCGGCTTCACCGGCGCCAAGGGGCTGGCGATGGGCGAACTGTGTGACGAGCTGCTGGTGGCGCCGAGCGACGACACGCCGCTGATCCAGCAGATCCACCTCGCCACCGCGCATGGCATCTGCGAGGTGATCGAAGCGGCGCTGATGCAGGACGAGGGCTAGATGACGACCGATCAGCTCAAGCCGGCGGCGTTTCTCGACCGCGACGGCGTCATCAATCACGACGACAATTACATCGGCTCGCCCGATCGGATCCGCTGGATGCCGAATGTGGCCAATGCGATCCGGCGGCTCAACGACTCCGGCTATCACGTCTTCCTGTTCACCAACCAGTCCGGCGTGGCGCGCGGGCTGTTCTCGGAGGACGACGTGCTCAGCCTGCACGACTGGATGCGGGCCGAGCTCGCGGCGCAGGGGGCTGTCATCGACGACATCCGCTACTGCCCCTACCATACCGAAGGGTCCGTCGAGCGCTATCTGCGCGAGCATCCCTGGCGCAAGCCGGCGCCGGGCATGATCCTCGATTTGATGCAGCACTGGCCGATCCGGCGCGAGGGCAGCTTCGTGATCGGCGACCGGGCCTCCGACATGGCCGCGGCCGAAGCCGCCGGCCTGCCTGGCTTCCTGTTCGCCGGCGGCGACCTCGACGCGTTCGTCGCCGACATCATCGCTCAGACCAGTCCGCGATAGACTTCGGCGATCTTCTCGGCCTCGGCCTCGAGGCTGAACTTCTCCACCACGCGCGTCCGCGCCCGCTCGCCCATCAGCCGCGCCGCATCCGGATCGCGCAGCAACGGCTCGAGCGCTGTGACCAGCGCATCGACATCCCCCGGCGGCACCAGCTTCCCGGTGACACCCTCCTCCACCACGATCTCGGCAGCACCTGCACGCGCCGCCACCAGCGCGGCGCCTGCTGCCATCGCCTCGATCAAGGTGAGACCGAAGCCCTCGTTGCGCGAGGTGAAGGCGTAGATCGTGAGGCGCTGGTACCAGCGCTGCACGTCGGCGATGTCGAGTTCGCCCGTGATGACGATGCGCTGCTCCAGGCCCGCGGCAGCGATCTGCTTCTTCAGCTCGCTCGCGAACGGCATCTGCTCGGGCGTCACGGCGCCGACCAGCACCGCGGAAAAATCCGGAAAACGCGGCAGCAGCCGGCACATGGCGGCGACGAACACGTCGCTACCCTTCTGCGCGCGGACGCGGCCGAAGCAGCCGATGGCATATTTGCCCGGCAGGCCGCTCTCGGCAAAGGCCGCCGCGCGATCGGCCGGCGGCGCGTAGATCTCGGTGTCGACGCCGTGCGTCACCACCGTCGCCGCGCGCTTCAGATAGGACGCCGAGATGTCGCTGGTGGCGATGATCGCGTCCATGCGGCGGATCAGCCAGCGCGTGATCCAGCTGTGATGGCGCTGCGCGGCCGAGGTGAACACCAGCTTGAACGGCCAGCCCAGCGCCCGCAACAACACGCCGACGATCATCTCGTCGTTGCGGCGCGCGTGCCAGATCAGCGGCCGCCGCCGGCCCCACAGCTTGAACAGATCGGCCGCTCCGATCCGCGCAATCCCCTCCGGCGCGTAGGAGCCGAGCCATGCCGCGCGCACGCGCTGCGCCAGCTTCGGCGCCACCATCCGGTTGGTCGCGGTCACGCCGGAATAGCGCCGGTGCAGGTTGGGCACGATGACGTCGAGATCGGCGGCAGAAACAGGCTCGGCTTGCACTACTCACTCCAATTGCAGCGGTTCCCTATACGCAACATTAAGCATCGCCGCCAGTTCGCTATGCACGCAACAGGTCCTTCATTTCGCGGGCGTTAGTCTGCGGCAAAACAAACAGGGATCGCGTCAAACAATGACCGTGCTCGTGACCGGCGGCGCCGGCTATATCGGCAGCCACATGGTGCTCGCGCTGGCGGAAGCCGGCGAAAGCGTCGTGGTGATCGACAACCTCTCGACCGGCTTCTCCGCCTTCGTGCCCGACGGCGTGCCGCTGTTCATCGGCGATGCCGGCGACGAAAATCTCGTGGACGGCGTCATCAGCCAGCACGGCGTCGACAGCATCATCCATCTGGCGGGCTCGGTCGTGGTGCCGGAATCGGTGCGCGATCCGCTGCTCTACTACCGCAACAACACCATGACCACGCGCAGCCTGTTGAATGCGGCAGTCGCGCGCGGCGTCAGCCGCTTCGTGTTCTCCTCGACCGCCGCGGTCTACGGCAATCCGGACGAGGTTCCGGTGCCCGAGAGCGCGCCGACCCGGCCGACCTCGCCCTACGGCACCTCGAAGCTGATGGCCGAGATCATCCTGCACGACGTGGCGTCGGCGCATGACCTCAACTACGTGGTGCTGCGCTACTTCAACGTCGCCGGCGCCGATCCGTTCGGACGCAGCGGGCTTGCGACCGTCGGCGCGACGCATCTGATGAAGATCGCGATGGAGGTCGCCACCGGCCAGCGCGCCAAGATCGACATCTTCGGCACCGACTATCCGACCCCCGACGGCACCTGCGTCCGCGACTTCATCCATGTCTGCGATCTCGCCCAGGTGCACCGCTCCGCGCTGGCCTATCTGCGCACCGGTGGCGGCTCGGTCACGCTGAATTGTGGGTACGGCCGCGGCTATTCCGTGCTCGAGACCATCGAGGCCGTCCGGCGCGTCTCCGGCCGCGCCATTCCCGTCCAATACGCGCCGCGCCGCCCCGGCGACATCATGAGCATGGTCGCCGACACCAGCCGTTTGAAGGCGCTGCTCGACTGGACCCCGACCTATGACGATCTGGAGACGATCGCCGCCCACGCGCTGGCCTGGGAGGAGAAACTGTTCCTGGAACGCCACAGCGGCGCGCTGCAGCGGGCCTCGGCCTAGAATCAAGCACTTAGCCGGAGGCCGGGGGGCTTGAAAAAGCCGCCCCGAGCGGGCAAGCACACTTGGCCGCCCGGCGATTTGCCCCGGCGGCCAGGGACCAGAATGGCCGACTTTCCGAAGAAGATCACCGACGATCCCTATGGCGCCGCGATCCTGATCCGCCGCCTCGTGATGGAACAGGGCCTCGCCTACTGGCGCCGCTATCTCACCGCCTTCGCGCTGATGGCGGTGGCGGCCGGAGCGAGCGCCGCGGCGACCTACGTTCTCGGCCAGGTCATCAACAAGGCCTATGTCGAGAAGAGCATCCCGGGCATCGTCGTGCTCTCCGGCGTCACGGTGCTGCTGCTGTTCGTCAAGGGCGTGACCACCTACGGCTACGCCGTCATCCTGTCGAAGATCTCCAACGCCATCCTCGCCAACAATCAGCGGCAGCTGTTCGCCAAGCTGATGAACGAGAGCGTCGGCTTCTTCTCCGAGCGCCATTCGTCGGAGTTCCTGGCGCGGCTCACCTCCGGGGCCAAGTCGATCACCGACATCCTCAACATGCTGATCAACGCCATCGGGCGCGATCTCGTCACCCTGATCGCCATGATCGGCGTGATGGTCATGCAGGATCCCTGGATGTCGCTGCTCGGCCTGCTCGTGGTGCCGCCGGCGATGCTGGTGCTGCGCAAGCTGGTCAAGCGCATCAAGGGCCTCGCCTACAACCAGTTCACCGGCACCGCCGACATCCTCGAGACGATGCAGGAATCGCTGCAGGGCATCCGCACCGTCAAGGCGTTCACGCTCGAGGACACGATGCGCGCGCGGATCGACGAGAACATCGCCGTGGTCGAGCGCAACGCCAACAAGATGGCCCGCGTCTCCAACCGCTCCAACCCGCTGATGGAGATGCTCGGCGGCTTCGCGGTCGCCGGCTGCCTGATGTATGCCGGCTACTCGGTGGTCGCGCTCAACGCCACGCCGGGCCAGTTCTTCTCGTTCATGATCGCCTTCCTGATGGCGACCGAGCCGGCGAAGCGGCTGGCGCGGCTCAACATCGACCTCAACAGCCAGCTCGTCGGCGCCCGCATGCTGCTCGAGGTGGTCGACAGCCCCGCCAGCGAGCAGCCCGACGACGACAAGCCGGCGCTGAAGCTCAGCGACGCCAAGATCGAGCTGCGCGACGTCTCCTTCGCCTATCGCGGCAACGAGCCGGTGCTCAACCGCATGAGTTTTGTCGCCGAGCCCGGCAAGGTCACCGCGCTGGTCGGCCCGTCCGGCGGCGGCAAGTCGACGGTGCTGGCGCTGCTGCTGCGGTTCTACGAGGCGACCGCGGGCGACATCCTGATCGACGGCCAGCCGATCGCGCAGGTGTCGCGCCGCAGCCTGCGCGAGCAGGTCGCCTATGTCGGCCAGGACGTCTATCTGTTCCGCGACTCGATCCGCGCCAACATCGCCTTCGGCAAGCCCGGCGCCACCGAGGCCGAGATCATCGAGGCGGCGAAGGCGGCCTGCGCGCACGATTTCATCATGGGCTTCCCGCTCGGCTACGACACGCCGGTCGGCGAGCACGGCACCCAGCTCTCCGGCGGCCAGCGCCAGCGCATCGCGGTCGCCCGCGCGCTGATCCGCAACGCGCCGATCATCCTGCTCGACGAGGCCACCGCGGCACTGGATTCCGAATCCGAGCGCCAGGTGCAGGAGGCGATCGAGCATCTCTGCCAGAACCGCACCACCATCGTCATCGCGCATCGCCTGCACACCATCATGAACGCCGACGCCATCCTGGTGGTCGAGGCCGGCGACATCGTCGAGCGGGGCCGGCACGACGATCTGTTGCGCCGTGGCGGCCGCTATGCTTCGTTCTTCCGCCTGCAACAGCGCGACATGGGGCCGAACGTCATCCCCATGACCGCGACTTCGTGACCGCGACATCCTGAAAAGCCCATTTCACCGCATCGAGACCTTTCATGAGCGCCTCCACCGTCATCCCGGCCTTTCCGCAGCCCTCTCTTCCTGTCGTCGGCGAAGCCGGTGTCTTCCCGGTCCGCCGCATCTGGTGCGTCGGCCGCAACTATCTCGAGCACATCCGCGAGATGGGCAATGACGAGCGCGACCCGCCGTTCTTCTTCGCCAAGCACGCCGACATGCTGGCGCCCGAGGGCGCCGTCATCCCCTACCCGCCGCTGACCACGGACATGCATCACGAGGTCGAGCTGGTGGTGGCGCTGAAGAGCGGCGGCCTGAACATCCCGACCGACAAGGCGCTCGACCACGTCTACGGCTACGCCGTCGGCATCGACCTCACCCGCCGCGACCTGCAGCTCGCCTCGCGCAAGATGCAGCGCCCCTGGGAGGTCGGCAAATCGTTCGACCATTCCGCGCCCTGCTCGGCCGTGGTGCCCGCGGCCAAGATCGGCCACCCCGCCAAGGGCAAGATCTGGCTGTCGGTCAACGGCACCGAGCGCCAGACCGGCGACCTCTCCGAGCTGATCTGGAACGTGCCGGAGATCATCTGGAAGCTGTCCCAGCAGGTCGAGCTCGCCGCCGGCGACATCATCATGACCGGCACCCCCGCCGGCGTCGCGGCCGTGGTGGCCGGCGACAAGATCGAATGCGGCGTCGACGGCGTCGGCACGCTGAAGGTGAGCATCGGGCCAGCGGCGAAGTAAGCCGCCAACGCCTCCAAGCTTCGAACGACAAAAAGGCCGCGCCCCGCGCGGCCTTTTTCATTGGGGGCAAGTCGCCGAGAGCACGAACACGCCCGCCGCTCTGGCGCCCCACTCCCCTCGCGGCGGGCAATCCGAACTGACGATCGGCGTGCTGCGCTCGCCTCTTTCCAGGTCGTCATGGCCGGGCTTGTCCCGGCCATCCACGTCGCTCGGCATGCGCAGGACGACGTGGATGCCCGGGACAAGCCCGGGCATGACGGAGTCACAAACTGCCCCGGTCCATCGTCGCGGCAGCCCCACGTACTCGTAGCGGCGCACCACGCCGCGCAAGCATTATCATCTCCACATTCTCAAACAGCATCGCGTCGATCCGGGGCGAGCATCGACGGCCTCGCGACGCATCCCGCGCCCGAGTGATGCTCCAATTCCCGCCCTCTCCAGATGGAGGGCGCAGGGAAGGCCGGGCGCTGGCCGCGCCCGTGGCCCGCCTGCGAAAAAAATGCAGGCGGCAGGTACCACAGGTCTGGCCGAACACACCCGGCCCTCCCCGCGCGATGGTTTTAACAGGCTATAGCGCGCTCTTCCTGGTGCACCGGGCTTTCTGGCCACCATCCGCTGCGCGACGCGTTAGCGTCGTCGCAACGTTGACACTAGCGTCGGAGTGTCAGAACCACACGCCTTCACCGTCCGCAGGGCCAGCGTTCGTCCGTGCTCATCACACGCCGCCACCCCGCGTCCACCGCTCCCCGCTGCCAACGTCCGTGACGACCGCGAACCGTCCCCTACCGTGCAACGAGATGGGCGGACTGTAATGCTGATTTGGCGAAATTGTCAAGCCGCTTATGTTTTTCGGAAGCGCTTGACAGGATATTCTGATTACCGTGATTTGACCGACAACTCGGTAAGCCTGGACGCGGGTATCAACTAATCACCTCTTTGACCGTCCAATGACCCGGAACAGACTTAGGAAGCTCGTGGCTCAAGCACCGCCGCCAAAGAGCGGTCTCCCAGAATCCTACTGCCGGGAGGCAGACTGTCTCTTGTCAGAAACGGGAGCGAGACGACCACCCGCCAACGTTGGTCGAGTGGCACCGATGGATCGCGAATGTTGAAATGCACAACATGAAAATTCGCGTCAGCGTCGAAATGCTTGCCATCCGGCTTCACTACGCGCACCCGATGAGAGCCATTTTTCCAACCTGCCTCCGGGACCGAGAAGTCGGGCACGATAGCCAAACCGATTCCGTCAAGTTGGAATACTTGTTCGACAATCAGGAGTTCAGTCTGCGACATACGGCAACACGATATATCCATATTGAGGTCGACGACGGGCCCGAGCGAGCGTAGGGCGGATTGGCCGCAGGCGTAAGCCGCCGCCCATCCGGAACAACGACGGTGGATTACGCCGCGCCAATCCTCCCTACTCCGTCCGCTAGTTCACAGCACCGAAGATAAGTGCATGGAGCCACAACAACAGCGCGCCTATGGCGAGTACCGCAAAAAAGGCAACGGCCAACCACACTGATCGACGCCACGAACCGTAATACTCTTGCGAAAATCCGCTGGGGAGTGGCCTTCTGAGTGAGAAGAGGCTGCCGCGTCGATCGCGGTACTCACCGGCTCTGACCAACGTCTGCTGAACTCCCAAAAGGAGAAGCACAGCGCCGCATCCGAAATCGACAAAGATCAACAGGTGAAGAAAGCCGCGCAGTGCTTCGCGAAGCATGACCTTGGTCCTTACCCCACCTCGCGAGCGTAGGGCGGGTTAGCCGCAGGCGTAACCCGCCGCTCGTCCGGAACAACAACGGCGGATTACGCTACGCTAATCCGCCCTACTCTGCCATACCTGTTGCGCGACAAGCAGCGGCAACGATCACCTCGGCAAACACAACGCCAAGGGTCCATCCTTAGCAGCCAAACGGGACCAGCCGGGTTTGCTTCCCTTAATCAGTCTGGCCAACACCACTTCCGACACGCGAATGCAGGCAGCCGTCTCGGAGCCCAGCCGATCCCAGCTGACCGTGACGGAAGAAGCAGACGACGGTGGAAAGAATTCGGCCGTCTGATCTACGAAGGCCAGGGGATTGGCATATGGCGCCGCGTCGCGATCGGTCCATTCGGGCTGCTCAGGAGCTGAGCAGCGGTTGTAGAGCCAGACGTCGCCGCAGATCGCTCGCTCGGAGTCGAGCCAATAGGCATAGGCGACCCGGCCATCGTCTTCGACCATGATCGTCGCCGTACCATCCGGCGAGACGAACTCGCGAAGAAACCCCTCGTTCAAGATCAACTCCCGGGAGCGTATGCCGCCCATCAACTAGAGACGCATCGAGGTTCCGGCTTTAGCGACAACCATAGGGCGGGTTAGCCGCAGGCGTAACCCGCCGCGCATCCGCGGGCAACGACGGCGGATTACGCTTCGCTAATCCGCCCTACTCCGTCCCACTCACCGAAACGCCGACACCACGATCGCGCCGACGATGGCGACCGTCAGCGTGTACTTCGCCGCATAGTACACCGTCCGGTTCCACGCCTTCACCTTGCGCGTCGCCAAATGAAACTCGTACAGCTTGCCGAACACCTTGTTCAGCACGCCGACGTGCTCGCCTTCGACGTTCTGCGTTGCTGAGGCCTTGACGATGTGGTGGCTGACCCAGCGGTTGATGGCGGTCATGGCGCCGTATTTCATCGGGCGCTCGACGTCGCAGAACAGGATGATGCGGTTGACATCCGTGGCGTTCTCGGCGCTGTGAATAAAAGTCTCGTCGAACATGAAGGCCTCGCCGTCGCGCCAGACGCAAGGCACGCCGTCGACCAGGATGCGGCACTTGTCGGAGTTCGGCGTCACCAGCCCCAGGTGATAGCGCAGCGAGCCGGCGAAGGGATCGCGGTGGGCGCCGAGCTTGCCGCCGGGCGGCAGCATCGCGAACATCGCGCCGTGCACGTTCGGGATGGAGTCGAGCAGCTCCACCGTCTTCGGGCACAGCGTGCGCGCCGACGGCAGGAAGTCGTCGTACCATTTCAGATAGAAGCGCTTCCAGCCGCTCTTGAAGAACGAGTAGAAGCCCCAGTCGTTGTTGGCGGCGGCGGCGCGGATGAAGCCCTCGTCGAACAGACGCACGGCCTCCTCGCGGATCTCCTGCCAGTTGTCGGTGAGCCTCGAGAGCTCTGGAAACTGCTCGACCGGGATGACCGGCGTGTTGGGCACGGCCGAGCCGGCATACATCAGCACATTGTAAGGGGCGAGATAGGTCGAGTGGTCGCCGAGCTGCCGGGCGAAGCGCAGCCGCTGCTTGCCGCGGAAGTGGACGTAGATGGTGGCCCCGATCAGGATGTAGAGGCCGATGAGCTGAGGCGCGAAGAGCTGTCTGAGCATGTCCGGTACCCATGATCCGGCCGCTCTGAGCGTGTTGCGCAGATATGTCGCCTTTTTGGCGATCGAAATGGTGCTCTGATGCCAGCCGCTAGAGCCCCAATTTAGCCGCAAGTGCGGCGGGCCGCATCATTCGCACGTCGGTTGCAGGCGGACATCCGGGTTGAAAGTTCTGCGCCGTGGCCCCGTTGCAACAGCCCCCCGGCCCCGGCTCGCGATCACGCTAGACCCGCGTCAGCTCCTGCAGGCCCTTGAACGTCAGCCGCTTGGGGTCCCGGACGCCGGCCAGATACATGCGGCGGATGAAGGCGGCCACCGCATCGCGGTCGCAGCCGGTCAGGACGACGATGGCATCCACCGCGGTCTTCTGGGCCTCCATGGGACTGGTCCTCCTGGCAATGCACCCGGCACGCGCAGGCTGTCACGATGCCGATTAACATCGCGTTAACCGTGCGGACGGCCGCCAGTTCCCATGCCGCGATTCCCGCCGCCGCTCCATACGCGAAACCGCGCAGGCCGGAGCGGCCGCCTGTCGCGCGCCGCGGCAGCGCCGCCGTCACACCATGAAGAAGTCCTCGGGCGCCCCGATCAGGCGGTCATCGCCGTGGGCCACGAGATTCCGCCGCATCGGGCGGACCGGCGGCGTGATGACCCGACGCTCCAGTTCATTGGCGCCCGGCAACTGGTCAACGAAGCGGACGGCGAAGCCGTCGGGAAAATGCCGGATGACGCGGCCGATGCAGCTGCCCACCGCCAGCGGCGTGCCGATCTCCGGCTGGATCTCCGCCGAGACCGCGGCGCCCGACATCGAGGCATCGATCACGAAGCACGGGATGATGCTGCCGTCGGCGAGCGTCAGCGCCGAATGCGGCGAGTTGGGCACGAAGCGCGCGTCGCGGCGGGAATCGCGGATCGACGGATCCTTCTGCTTCTTCTCCAGCCAGACCAGCTTCTCGGCGAGCTTGGCGCGCTCGGCGCGCGTCATCTCCAGCTCGAGCAGAAAGCCGCCATGCACGGTGTCGCTGATCTCGCCTTCGAACTTGCCGAAATCGCGGAAATACGAGGTCAGGCGATCGCCGACCTTGCCGACGACGGGCACCTCGAGCAGCGCGCGAAACGGCGACACCCGCGTGGTGCGGCAGGCGAAGGATCGCAGCCGTCCTTCCGGGGAATACCAGTTCGGAAGCGTGTAGGACCCGACCGTCTGAATCCTGACCGCGCGCTGCTTCAGGAATCGAGCAACCGACATTGCACGTCTCCCCTCGCCCCCATGATGTCCCCGACGATGGCCCGGCCGCCGCCGCGGCACGATGCGCTAATTACAATTTCTGCGTGCATTTTAGGTCGTACTAAATCGAATTGGGCATGACCGCCGTGCCCGGACCGTGCGCGCAAATTGTTGAGGAAATCTGAATGTCGAGACGGAAATCCCGCTCAACGGAATCGTATGTCCAACCCGTTTCCGCTTTCTGAAGATGCGGCCCCGTCTGATTACGGTGCAGCACGGCATGCAGTGTCGGCATCGTCGCCCCCATGGAGAGTTCAGCGCGGATGTTTCGCGTGGCGCAGAGGCAAGTCGTGATCGGCCGATCCGCGCTGCCTCGCGCGACGGCACAACCTCGTCGACGGGGTCGTGTTCCTACGCTCGTGTTGTTAGCAAACGATTCAGCTTAACGAGATTCCCACTGAGGCGCGGCTGCAACTCATGATCTCATTCTGTCGCGCGCGCGCCGACGGATGCGTGCAGGCGCGCCGTGCGCAAATAGCTAACACATTCGCGGCGTTTCACTATTTGCACGCTAACAACCTGTTCACCACTTGCGCAATCGTTGCTTGATGCGGGTGCCGCGGCCCGCCGCGTTCAAGTCTGCTTATACCATTGGCGCTTAGTCGTTAGTGAGGGAGAACGGCTGTCAGTCGTCAGCGTGTTTGCTTCCGGTGTATGAGTAACAGAGTAGTCACGCGTATGATGACCGCACGCATCGTGGTGTTAACCATCGCTCTCGGCGCGGGCGGCGTTGCGGCCTATCTGGTCAGCAATTCCGACGGCCAGCGGCAGGCTCCGGTGGCGCCGGTCGTGCAGTTGCCGACGGTCGAGGTGCTGGTCGCCAAGACCGACATCGGGCTCGGACAGGCGATCAAGCCCGGCGACCTGATCTGGCAGACATGGCCGGAGGCTGCGAGCAACATCTTCATCCGGCGCGGCGACCGTCCCGAAGCGGCCAATCAGCTGGTCGGCACCATCGCCCGCTCGCCCTTCGTGATCGGCGAGCCGATCCGCGAGCAGAAGCTGGTGAAGGCCGACGGCTCCGGCTTCATGGCGGCGATCCTGCCCGCGGGCATGCGCGCGATCTCCACCGAGATCTCGCCCGAGACCGGCGCCGGCGGCTTCATCCTGCCGAACGACCGCGTCGACGTCATCCTGTCGAAGCGCGACAAGAATCCTGACAAGCCCGGCGCCGCCGACTTCGTCAGCTCCGAGATCATTCTCTCCAACGTCCGCGTGCTCGCGATCGACCAGGCACCGAAGGAGAAGGAAGGCCAGAACACCGTCGTCGGCAAGACGGTGACGCTCGAGCTCAGACCCGAGCAGGCCGAGACCCTGGCGCGCGCGCGCCAAGCCGGCTCGCTGGCGCTGGCGCTGCGCAGCATCGCCGACGTGAACGCAGCCGACGGCAACAAGACCGAGGCACAGCAACAGCAGCAGCAGATGGCGCGACGGGGCAGCGCCATCGAGATCATTCGCTATGGGATCACGAGCTCGCTCACGGCGCAGAAGTGATCGAAAGGACGTGGAAGATGATGGGTGGGCATCAACGCGCAACGTTCGGGACGTGGGTCGTCCGCGCGCTATCGACATCGGCCGTGATCGGGCTTGCGCTCAATCCGGCGCTGACGCCGGTGAAGGCGGCTGACGACAGGCTGGAGACACCCGTGGTGTCGGTCGGCTCGTCGAAGATGCGCTTCCTCTCCCTCGGCATCGGCAAGTCCGTCGTCGTCGACTTCCCGCAGGACGTCAAGGACGTGCTGGTCGCCGATCCCAAGGTCGCCAACGCCGTCGTCCGTTCGGCCCGGCGCGCCTACATCATCGGCGCGGCGGTCGGCCAGACCAACGTGGTGTTCTTCGACGGCGAGGGACAGCAGGTCGCGGCCTACGACATCGCGATCAAGCGCGACCTCAACGGCGTGCGCCAGGCGCTGAGCCAGAGCATTCCCGGCGTGAAGATCGACGGCGTCGGCGAGGGCGTGATCCTGACCGGATCGGTGTCGAGCCCGGTCGAGGCGCAGCAGGCCGGCGAAATCGCCGCACGGCTGGTCGGCGGCGCCGACAAGGTGGTCAACTCGATCGTCGTGCGCGGCCGCGACCAGGTGATGCTGAAGGTCAACGTGTCGGAGGTCCGGCGCGAGATCGTCAAGCAGCTCGGCATCGATCTGAGCGCCAGCCTGAACTACGGCACCGCGGTGGTCAACTTCAACAACACCAACCCGTTCACCGCCTATGGCAAGTCGCTGGTCGGGACCAACGGCCTGTCCGCCACCGGCGGCGGCTTGTCGTCGGTCTCGGCGACGCTGCGCGCGATGGAGACGGCCGGTGTCGTCAAGACGCTGGCCGAGCCCAACCTGACCGCGATCTCCGGCGAATCCGCGACCTTCATCGCGGGCGGTGAATTCCCGATTCCCGGCGGCTATTCGTGCGATCCGACGACGCGGGTGTGCAGCACGTCGATCACCTACAAGAAGTTCGGCATCTCGCTCAACTTCACGCCCGTGGTGCTCGGCGAAGGCCGCATCAGCCTGCGGGTGATGACCGAGGTGTCGGAGCTGTCGAACGACAATGCGATCACGGTGTCCTATGCGCTGACCTCGGCCTCGACCTCGTCGGTGACGATCCCCGCGATCCGCACCCGCCGCGCCGAGACCACGGTCGAGATCCCCTCGGGCGGCTCGATGGCGATGGCCGGCCTGATCCAGAACCAGACCAAGCAGGCGATCAACGGCCTGCCCGGGCTCAATCAGCTGCCGGTGCTCGGCCAGTTGTTCCGTAGCCAGGACTACGTCAACAACGAGACCGAGCTGATGGTGATGGTGACGCCCTATGTGGTGCGCGCCGTCGCCCAGAAGGAGCTGTCGCGTCCGGACGACGGCTTTGCGCCGGCCACCGACTCGGAGTCGGCGCTGCTCGGCCGCATGAACCGGCTGTACGGCATCGCCGCCAAGGTCGACGCGGCCACGGGGCAGCCGGCCGGCTTCGGCTTCATCATCGACTGAGGTTGCGGGACGACGGGGGACGGGGGAACGATCATGTCGGCAACATCCACACCAGACGGCGGACGCACGCTGCGCCGGATCGGCGCCATCGCGGGGCTGGCGCTCACGCTCGGCGCCTGCAACGCCACCACCGGCGAGGTCGTCGCGACGATCCCGGACGACTACAGGATCCGCCATCCGATCGCGATCGAGGAAGGCCGGCAGTCGACCGTCGTCTTCATCGGCAGCGGACGCGGCGGCCTGACCTACCAGCAGCGCGTCGACGTCGCGGGTCTTGCGCGCTCATGGCTGCGCGAAGGCACCGGCGGGATCATGGCGGAGGTGCCGACGGGCACGTCGAACGCGCGCGCCGCGGCCGACGCCTATCGCGAGATCCGCGCCGTGCTGACCGCCGGCGGCGTTCCCGGGCACGCGATCACACTGCGCAACACCATGCCCGATGATCCGCGGCAGCTCGCCGTCATCCGGCTGAGCTATCCAAAGATCGCCGCCGTCGCCGGCCCCTGCGGGCTGTGGCCGGACGATCTCGGGCCGAACCTCGACAATCGCGGCTACAGCAGCAACCAGCACTATCAGAATTTCGGCTGCGCCACGCAGCGCAACCTCGCCGCGATGATCGACAACCCGGCCGATCTCGAGCAGCCGCGCTCGGAGATGGCCGCCTACACGCCGCGCCGTTCCGCTTTGTTCGAGAAGTACCGCAAGGGCGAATCGACGGCGGTGGCGTATCCGGAGTCCGACAAGGCCAAGCTCAGCGATACAGGCAAATGATCAACGCGTCCCGTCAGAGCCAGGATGAGCAGCCCGGCCCCACCGGCCCGGCCCTCGACGATCACATCGCGCCGGTGCCGCGCGTCTCGGTGCAGGCATTCTGCGAAACCGACCAGACCTCGTCCGCGATCCTCGCCGCCAGCCAGGACCGCCGGCTCGGCAAGGCGCACATCACGATCAAGGCGGGCGGCATGGGCCGCGCCATCGAGACCTATCATTCGCAGCCGACGCCGAACGTCATCGTGATCGAGACCAGGCCCGGCGGCGACATTCTCGGCGGCCTCGACGATCTCGCCAGCGTCTGCGATCCGGGCACCCGCGTGGTGCTGATCGGCAGCCCGGCCGACGGCGTCGCCTATCGCGAGCTGGTCCGGCGCGGCGTCAACGACTACGTCATCGGCCCGGTCGAGACCATCGACGTCATCCGCTCGGTCTGCAGCCTGTTCTCGGCCTCGGAGGCCGTGATCACCGGCCGCATCATCGCCGTGGTCGGCGCCAAGGGCGGCGTCGGCGCCTCCACCGTCGCCCACAACGTCGCCTGGAGCATGGCGCGCGACCTGACGCTGGATTCCGTCGTCATCGATCTCGACATGGCGTTCGGCACCGCGGGACTGGACTACAACCAGGATCCGCTGCAGGGCATCGCCAACGCCGTGTTCCAGCCCGACAGGCCGGATACGGCGCTGATGGAGCGCCTACTCGCCAAATGCACCGAAAATCTCAACCTGCTCGCCGCACCCGCGACCCTCGACCGCGTCTATGATTTCGGCGCCGACGCGTTCGACGCCATCTTCGACACCCTGCGCATGACCCAGCAATGCATCGTGCTCGACGTGCCGCACCAATGGTCGGCCTGGACGCGGCACGCGCTGATCAATGCCGACGACATCCTCGTGGTCGCCGAGCCCGATCTGGCGAACCTGCGCAACGCCAAGAACCTGCTCGGCGTGCTCAAGGCCTCGCGTCCCAACGACCGGCCGCCGCTGTACTGCCTGAACCAGGTCGGCATGCCCAAGCGGCCGGAGATCGACCTGAAGCGCTTCGCCAAGACGGTCGAGGCCGAGCCGGTCGCGATCATCCCGTTCGACTGCAAGCTGTTCGGCACCGCCGCCAACAACGGCCAGATGATCGCGGAGATCGCGGCGCTGAGCCGCACGCCAAAACTGTTCCAGGACATCGCCAACCGGCTGACGGGGCGGATCGACCACAAGCCGCAGCGCAGCTCGCTGCTGGCGCCGATCGCAAAGCTGCTCGGCGCGAAATAGCGCCTGAGATCATGATGCGATGCCACGGAATCGCATCATGATCTCATCTCTCTATTGAGCATGATTTCCGCGCAAACGCCTTCGGCGTTCGTCGCGAGGGAAAACCGGCTTTCCTAGTCGTCGGACCGGCTGAGCGCCCGCGCCAGCGCCTTGTCGGGCTCGCCGGCCACCGGACGGTCACGGCGCGGCGACAGCTCGCGCTGCGCGATCTTGCGGCGCTCCAGGATGCGCTTGACATAGGCGACGCTGGCGCTGGCCTGCTCCGGCGGCAGTCCTGATCGCGCGATGCTCTCGGCCTCGCTCATCCGGCCCTCCAGCCCGACGATGACGGCGAGGTTGGTCCTGACCCGCGGGCTGGCATCGGGATGCGCGCTCGCCTTGCGCAACTGCTCCTCGGCCTTCGGCAGCTCGTTCGTGAGCGCGTAGGAGAGACCGAGATTGGACAGCACGGACGGGTCGTCAGGGGCGATCTTCAGCGCCGTCATGTAGTATTGCCGGGCCTCCTCGTTGCGCCCCATCTGGTCGAGCGTGGCGCCCTGCGCCGACAGGATGCGCCAGTCGGGATCCTCGGGCGAATGCGCGCGGCTGAGCACGTCGAACGCCTGCTGGAAATTGCCGTTGTCGGCGAGCGCACGGCCATAGGCCGCAAGCAGCGTCCTGTTGCCGGGGCTTGCGATGCTCGCCTGCTCCAGCACGGCGACGGCCTGCGAGCGCTGGCCGGTGGCGCGCAGGGCGCTGCCATAGCGCAGCGCCACCTCGGGATCGTCGGGACTGGCGCGGAAGCGCTCGCGAAGCTGGTCGATCTCGGCGCGCGGGTCGGCGGCGGCAGCGCGGCTCTTTTCGGGATTGCCGCCCAGTGCCCCCGTGACCTCGCTGAGATCGGTGGTCTGGCAGGCGCCGAGACCGAGCAGCACGGCCGTGAACGACAGCGCGAACGCGGCCGGCCGGAGCAGAGGGAGAGAGCGGAGGGGCCGCGTACGCATGCAACTGAACTACTTCGGGACCAGATGATCTGCACGCTGGCAGATTAACCCTAAGGTCCCGTTAAGCGGGCGCGGCCGGCCCGCCTCAATCGATGAATTCGGCGCCGAACTCGCAGCCGATGCGCCAAGCCAGCCGGCACTTGCGCTGGTGGTCGGGCGCGAAGACGATGGTGAACTGCGGGGGAATCTCGACGAATTCGGCGATCACCTTGACGCCGCCGTCGGAAATATCCGTGACCGTGCAGTCGCGCGGCAGGCTGCCGTTGCCGTAGTGAATCTTCGCGATCCTCCTGCACAGCCGACGTTCACTCTTGCGACGGTTCGCCAACATCAACATTTCGACGTCTCACCCACTCGATCGTCCATTCCGGAGACCTCGTTTGTAGCGAGGAAACCTTGGGATCTGACTAGCGCCAAGCCCTGAAATCCAGGGGCCGGATTTGGATTTCGTTTACCCTCTGCATCCCTCAGCGGACCGGCAGCAGCACACGATCGAAATACGCCGACAGCCTCCTGACGTCGTCGAGTGGCAGGACGTCGGCGACATACTGATCGGGCCGCACGATCACGATGCAGCCCGCCGCGCGATCGATGCCGCGCATCGCAAAGATGTCCTGGCCGCTCTTCAGATCGGCACAGAACATCTTCTCGTAGTCGATGAGGCCGTAGCGCCCCTTGCGCGGCAGCAGCAGCTCCGGCATTCGTTCGAGCGCGAGCTCGCGATGCCCCTGCTGGAACACCGCGCGCAGATCGATCACGGAGTCGATGTCGGCGCCCGCCGGGGTGTGGCGGCGCAGGGGTGAGGCGGAATCCTCGCTGAGGAATGTGCATAGGCGGCGGATCGCGGACCCCGGCGCGGCCGGATCCTCTGCCTCCGCGAAGGCGAAGATGCGGAAGCGGCCGTCGGCCTGGACGACGTGGCCGAGCTGCACCGGCTTGGCGTCGCCGAGCCGGATGACCGGCGCCGAGTGAAAGCGCTTGCCGATGACGAAGCCTGTGGCGAGCGGCTGGAAGGTGTCGTCGCCGGTGAGGACGGAGGGCCGATAGTGCGTGGCGGTGCCCGCCGTGTAGCGGCCGTGACGCACGAAATAGTCCTGCGTCTTGGCCGCATCGGCGCCGCCCTGCTTGGCGGCGGAGGCGAGAATTCCTGCCCATTCGCGATCGAAATCGATCAGCTCCTGGGCGATGGCCCGCCGCTCGGCTGAATAGCTGTGCAGGAGCTCCGGCGCGCAGCGCTCGCCCAGCACGGCGGCGAGCTTCCAGCCGAGATTGAACGTGTCCTGCATCGAGACGTTCATGCCCTGCCCCGCCTTCGGGCTGTGCGTGTGGCAGGCGTCACCGGCGATGAAGACGCGCGGCAGCCGCGTTGCGACCTCCGCCTCCGGCACGTCGTCGAACTTGTCGGTGATGCGCTGGCCAATCTCGTAGACCGACCACCACGCGACCTCCTTCACCTGAAGCGTATATGGCGCGAGAATGCGCTGCGCCTTGGCGATCACTTCGTCGACGGTGATGTTGCGGCCCGCCACGCGCTCGCCGACCTCAAGCTTGGCAAGCTCGACATACAGCCGGACGAGATAGCCGCCCTCGCGCGGGATCACCAGCAGGCTACCGTCCTTGGAGGACTGGATCAGCGACTTGAAGCGGATGTCGGGAAAATCGGTGACGGCGAGCACGTCCATCACGCCCCAGGCGTGATTGGCGGAATCGCCGTGCAGCTCGCGGCCGATCGCCTTGCGCACGATGCTGCGTGCACCGTCACAGCCGACCACGTAGCGCGCCTTGATGGTCTCGACCTGGCCTTCATGCTCCGGATCGATGCGGTCGAAGCTGACGGTCACGCCGTGTGCGTCATTGCCTGCGGACGGATCGATATGAAGGTCCCGCAGCCGCCGGGCGTAGTGCGGCTCGAGCTTCGCGGCCGAACGGCGCATCACGTCCAGGAAGAAGTCGTGCACGCGGGCCTGGTTGAGCACGACATGCGGCATCTCCGACAGGCCATCCTCCACGTCCTGCACGCGGCCGCTGCGCGCAATATGCGCGCGGTTGGCGTCATCGGGCTTCCAGAACGTGGTCTCGTTGATCCAGCAGGCTTCCCTCAGCACTTTCTCGGCGAAGCCATAGGCCTGGAACATCTCCATGGTGCGGCAGGCGATGCCGTCGGCCTGGCCGAGCAGCAGCCGGCCGGGCTTCTGCTCGACGATGCAGATCTTGATGTCGGGGAACGCCGAGAGCTGGGCGGCGAGATTGAGGCCCGCCGGGCCGCAGCCGACGATGAGGACGTCGGCCTCGGCCGGCAGCGGGCTGCTCGCGCCGGCGCTCGCGACACGTTTGGCCGTGTCGAAGATTTCGGGATCGCCCGGCTGGAAGCCATTGAGATGAAACTGCACGTGACCACCCTCCCTCGCTGTTCCTTATTGATCAGTATGCTGATCATCAGTATGCTTGTCAAGCTGGTGACAGGAGATTCGAATTGACCGAGATGCGGGACATGCCGGGGCACCTGGCGCGCCGGTTTCAGCAGATCGCCGTGGCGGTGTTTCTGGCGGAGGTGGAAGCGGCCGGCTTCGACCTGACGCCGGTGCAATATGCGGCGCTGGCGGCGATCGCGGCCAACCCGGCGATCGACCAGATCACGCTCGCTGGCCTGATCGCCTATGACCGCACCACGATCACCGGCGTGATCGACCGGCTCGCACAGAAAGGCCTCGTTGTCCGCCGAGCGAGCGCGCGCGACCGCCGGTCACGGGAGCTGTTGATCACCGATGAGGGGAAAAGGACGCTGGAGGCGATCACGCCGGCGGTCGAGGCCGCGCAGCGGCTGATGGTGCGCGGCCTCAGCGCGGCCGAGGCGAACGAGCTGGTGCGCCTGATGCGCAAGGCGATCGCCGCCGCCAACGACCTCAGCCGCGCGCCGCTGCGGGAGGGGGCGGCGGAGGAGCGGTGAAGGTTGCTCCTGCTCCACCCCACCATGCGCACGGTCGCGCCCGATAAGAACTGACGCTGACACCGTCGTTGCGGCCATCCTTCGAGACGCCCGCCTGCGGCGGGCTCCTCAGGATGAGGATCGAGTGCGTGGCGAAATCCTCTGCGGTGGCGAGATGTTTCCCCTCATGGTGAGGAGGCGCGAAGCGCCGTGTCGAACCATGAGGCCCGAGATCGCGCCGACGATCCGACGGAGCGCCCTGCCCTCACGAATACCGCATCACGCCATCGTCGACCTTGCCGAAGCGCAGGGAGACGATATCGAGGGCGTAGTTCTGGTACAGCCGCCACGGCCGCTTCGAGCCTTGTTTCGGCAGATCGGCGACCGAGCGCTGCACATAGCCGGAGCTGAAGCTCAGCGACGGCAGCGGCGTGACGGTGGCGTCGTCATTGTGCGGCACGCATTGGCGGTAGCCGTGCCGGTCCATGTAGTTGAGGAGCCGGCAGACATATTCGCAGGTAAGGTCGCATTTCAGCGTCCACGACGCGTTGGTGTAGCCGAGCGTCGCCGCCAGGTTCGGCACGTCGGAATACATCATGCCCTTGTAGTTGAGCGTCTTGGCGAAATCGACGGTGCGGCCGTCCACGACGACCTCGAGGCCGCCGAGCACCTGCAGCACCAGGCCGGTCGCGGTGACCACGACATCGGCCTCGATCTCGCGGCCGTCGGTGAGGCGCAGGCCGCGCTCGGTGAAGGTCTCGATCCCGGCCGTCACGACCGAGGCACGCTGCTCGCGAATGGTCTTGAACAGGTCGCCGTCCGGCACCAGGCACAACCGCTGGTCCCACGGGTTGTAGCGCGGCGTGAAATGGGTGGCGACGTCGTAATCGGGACCCAGCGCGGCGCGCACCCCGCCCAGGATCAGCTGCTTGACCCGCTGCGGCTTGCGCCGGCTGAGCTGGAAGAAATACATCCCGAACAGCACGTTGCGCCAGCGGATCAGGTGATAGGCGAGAGCAGCGGGCAGATGCCGGCGGAGCTTGTTGGCGAGCGCGTCCTGCGCGGGGCGCGACACCACATAGGTCGGCGAGCGCTGCAGCATCGTCACATGCGCGGCGGACTTGGCCATCGCCGGCACCAATGTGACCGCGGTCGCGCCGGAGCCGATCACGACGACGCGCTTGCCGGCATAGTCGAGGTCCTCAGGCCAGGCCTGCGGATGCACGATGCGGCCCTTGAAATCGGCCATGCCCTTGAAGTCCGGCAGGTAGCCCTTTTCGTAGCGGTAGTAGCCGGAGCACATGAACAGGAAGCCTGAGGTCATCCGCACGGTCTCGACCGTGCCCTGCTCCGTCCGGCGCTCGGCCTCGACGGTCCAGCATGCGTCCGCGCTCGACCACGACGCACGCCGGACCCGATGGTTGAACCGGATGTGGCGGTCGATGCCGTTCTCGGTCGCGGTGTCCTGGACATATTTCAGGATCTGCGGCCCGTCGGCGATCGCCTTCGGATCTGTCCACGGCTTGAACGAATAGCCAAGCGTGTACATGTCGCTGTCGGAGCGGATGCCGGGATAGCGGAACAGGTCCCATGTGCCGCCGATCGCGCCCCGCCCCTCCAGGATCGCGAAGCGCTTGCCCGGGCACTTGTGCTGCAGATGATAGGCGGCGGCGATGCCGGACAGCCCGGCGCCGACGATCAGCACGTCGACATGCTCTGTTGACATACGGTGTTCCTGGCGTTTCCTGGTGCAGCTTTCTTGCTCTGGCTGCGGACAGTCGCAACCCGGCCCGTCGCTGTCAAATCGCCGGCGCATTCGTCGTCGGTCAACCCTCCTCCGCTATCAGCGGGAAACACCCTCGATACGGATCTGGCGATGAACGCTCCCCACCCGCGCGACGACAGGCCCGGCGACAATGACGGCCCCGGCGGCAGTGGCGCGCCGTCACAGCGCATCGCCCTGGGCTTCTCGCTGTTCGCAATCGGGCTCGCAGCCTGGTCGCTCTTCCCGAGCTTTCCGGCCGGCCAGCTGATCGCGGTCGTCACCGTCATTCCGCTGCTGGCGCTCGTCCTCACCTTGCGCTTTCCCGGGCGGTTCCGCATCGGCCTCGGCTCCGGCTACGGCGCCAATCTCGGCACCGGTTGCATCGTGGCGGCCGGCACGCTCGCCGCGCGCACGCTGTCGGACGTCAATCTCGTCAGTTGGCTGCCGCTGACGGCCTTCGCGGCCGCGGTCGCGATCATTTTCCTCATCGTCGCCGCGCGGTTCGAAACCCAGCTCCGCCGGCGCGGCTGGCGGCTGCTGCTCGCTGCCGTCTTCGTTGCCGCCTATGCGTTCGGAGCGCTCGGCCAGTTCAACACCGCGCTCGACCGCTCGGCGCCGGCGCTGCTGCGCAGCCGCGTGCTGTCAAAGCATCTCGGCCATAGCCGGCTTGCGACCTACCAGGTGACGCTGGAGCCGTGGGGGCCGTTTGCGACGGCAGCCGATGCGCATGTCGCGCAGGCGCTGTATGAGCGGCTGCAGCCGGGCGACACCGTATGCCTTCGCCTGCACGACGGCGCCTTCCGCATGGCGTGGTTCACGGTGGCGGCGTGCCGGTGAGGCGTCGCCTGCCGTCCAAGTTGCGCGGACGAGCGACGCTGCGTATGTCTAGGAAAGGATCGTAGCCCGCATGAGCGCAGCGACATGCGGGGTCTCACGCGCAATCTCGATGAACCCGGATGTCGCTGCGCTCATCCGGGCTCCGACCGTGAACGGCCTCGCATGACCGACTTCCTGCCTCGCCCTTTCGCCGTCGATCATCCCGACGTGCTGGAGCTCGACATCACGGCGCTCGACGCACGGCCGGGCGCGGTGCTCCTGGCGCGCTCGCCATTCTATCCCGGTGGCGGCGGCCAATTGCCGGACCGTGGCACGATCGCGTGGAATGGCATCGTTCGCGACGTCGTGGGCTTCGAGCCGACCGCTGCCGGCATCTGGCACCTGATCGGGGACGACGCCATCCCCGACGGGGTGATCGAGCTTCAGGTCGATCCGGCGTTCCGGCAGCGCATGAGCGAGCAGCACACGGTGGCGCATCTCGTCAACAGCGCCGTCTACACCCAGTTCGACGGCGCGCTGCTGACCGGCGTCCGCATGACCGAGACCGACGAATTCAGCGTCGACTTCGACCTGCCCAAGGTGGCGCCGGAGCAGCTGCGCGCGGTGGAGGACGCGGTCAACGCGGCGATCTCGGACGATCGCCCGGTACGCGCCTTCGACATGCCCTATGACGACGCGCAGGCGACCGCGGGACTGTTCCGTGCCAAATCGGTCGCACCGCCGCGCCAGGCCGACGGCCTGATCCGCATCGTCGACATCGACGGCCTCGACCGCCAGGCCTGCGGCGGCACGCATCTCACCTCGACGGCGCGGGCGCGGCGGATTCGTATTCTCAAGGTTGATAACAAAGGCCGGCAGAATCGGCGCTTCAGGATCGGGGTGGGCAGCGCGTAGAGCGGATGAGTGAAGCAACATCCGGGCTCTCACGCGCTGTCCTGGCGAACCCGCATGTCGCTGCGCTCATCGGGCTACGCAACTGCCTTGGGTTTCCATGGGCTGGACGATCACGTTGAACCCTTCGTCCGCCGTCGGCGCCACGAAGTAGCTCGTGAACAGGTCGAACTCCTCGTCGGTCACCGTGAAGGCGTGGCGGCCTTCTGCGTTGCGGGCGCGCAGCCGCGCCTTGCAGACCTCGTCGGGCACGTCGAGATGGTGCAGCTGGTGCGGCACGCCCGCTGCCTCGAACAGGCCGCGCATCCAGGCGCGGCTCGCCGGCGTGTTGGCGGGAAAGTCGAGCACGACCGAAACGCCGGCCCGCAGTAGCGCGACGACGTGCGGCCCCATCACGCTGCGCAGCCGTGACGAATTGCGCACGTAGTCCGCCAGGGTGCTCTGCTCGCCGGGATAGAGCCGCGCCAGCCAGTCGTCCTCGGCGATCACGACGTTGCCTGGGAGCTGGCCCAGCGCGGCGGTCAGCGTCGATTTGCCGGCAGCGATCTTGCCGCACACGAGGTGCAGCGTGGCAGGATGAGAAGACATGGAGGGACCTCGCATACGGCGCCGCTTCGGACGCCAACAGCATTCACAGGCAATTCTCGCAGGCGGAAGCGCCCGGCCCGACGGATCAGGCCGGGTCGGTAATTCGGCTGCTCGGTGCAGCGCCTGCGACGTGAATGCGGAAGGTCATGAGGATGTATTTGACAGTTGTTGGCGACGGTGTCCAGGCCCGGTCTCATCGGTCGCTCGAGACCGCTTCGCGATTGAGTTCGACTCGCAGGACGCGTCGATCAGCATTTCACGCCCGCTGCGGCTCGCGACTGAGTTGAAGCTACTTCACTGTGGCCGAATTGATCCACTGCGACGGGAGAAGACGACATCGCACATACTCCATTGCCATTGCGATGCCCGCTCCTGTAGGTCATTCCAAGGGACGGGAGCGTCAGCCGGTGGCTCGCCAGGGGCGTCAACGACAAGGCATCGCATCAGGACGACGTGAGGCGCGCATGCGCTCGGCGCGGCGGCGCGCGGCGCTGTCGCGGTTCGGCGCCGCTCTCGTCTGGTTCGCGGCATGGGCCCTGATCTTCCAGTCCGCGCTCGCGCTCTCCGCGATGAGCGCTGCGGCTGCGGCGCCCGACGCCGTCGCCATCATCTGTCAGAGCTCCACCGACGCTCCGACGTCCGACGACATCGGCACTGCGGCCAGGCAATGCGCGAGCTGTCCGTTCTGTGCGCTCGGACGCGGCGTCACCGTCCCGCACGCCCCCGCCATCGCGCGGCCGATGCCGGTGGCCGTGGCGATCCTGATCGAGCGGATCGACGTCGTTGCGGCGCCCCGGCCTGCGCTCGAGCTGCCGGTCGCTCGCGGACCACCTGCAGCCATTTAGGCCGACACTCCAGACATCTCATCCCGTCACGATGCGGCCGGTCTCGTCGGCGCGCGCTGTAGGCTGCCGTCCGGCGGCCGCCGCAGCGTGCCCGCAGCCGCCTCGTCGCGACATGTTCACGAGGCCACGGCGCGCTCGCCGCCAGGCGCCTCTTCCATTCCTATTCCGAGATCCCATCATGGACCATTGTTCGACACCCGTCCGGCGGGCGTTGCTCCGCTCAACCACCGTGCTGACATCGCCGACGCTGCTGGCATTCGCCCTTTCGAGCCCCGTGCTCGCACAGGACCCATCGCAGGCTCGCTCCGGCACCACGTTGCCGCAGGTGACGGTCACTGTCCCGCAGCCCCGCCCGGCCGCCCGAACGGCAGTCCGCCGCAGGGGCGCACATGCGGCGACGATCAATCCGGCAGTTGCGCCACCGCCGCAGGCGGCCTCATCCGACGGCGTCGCCACGCCTCCCGGCGCCACTTCGGTTGCGCCGGGTGACATCCTGGCGAAGCGGGCCACCACGAGCGACACGGCTGCGCTGTTTGCCGATGTGCCCGGCGTCAGCCTCTATTCGGCCGGCGGAGTCTCGAGCCTGCCAGCGATCCATGGCCTCGCCGACGACCGCCTGCGCATCAAGGTCGACGGCATGGACACCATCGCCTCGTGTCCCAATCACATGAACCCGGCGCTATCCTACATCGATCCGGCCCAGGTCGCCGCGGCCAAGGTCTGGGCGGGCATCACGCCCGTGAGCGTCGGCGGCGACTCGATCGGCGGCACCGTCGCGGTCAACTCGCCGGCGGCCCTGTTCGCGGCGCCGGGGCAGAGCCTGCTGACCAAAGGCAGCATCGGCACGTTCTACCGCAGCAACGGCAACGTGCGCGGCGTCAACCTGTCGGCCACCATGGCCACCGAGAACTACAGCGTCAGCTACAGCGGCGCTGCGGTCAAGGTAGACAACTATACGGCCGGCGGCAACTTCAAGAACTTCACCCTGAGGAGCTCGATCACGCCGGTGCTTCCCCTCGATCAGGTCGGCTCATCCGCCTACGAGACCAGGAATCATCTGATGGGCGTCGCCTGGAGCAAGGACGGCCAGCTCATCGAGCTGAAGGCGGGGGTGCAGGAGGTCCCCTATCAGCTCTACCCGAACCAGCGCATGGACATGCTGGGCAACGATGCCTACAGCGTCAACCTGCACCATCTCGGCCGGTTCGACTGGGGCGATCTGGACACCCGCCTCTACCATCAGTCCGTCGATCACTACATGAACTTCGGCGGTGATCGGCTGTTCTCGTATGGCACGCTGAAGCCGCCGAACACGACGGGAGCAAGCTATCCGGTCAACGGCATGCCGATGTATACGCGCACCAAAACCAACGGCCTGACCTCCAAGGCCGACATCACGCTGTCGCCCCGCGAGGTGGTCCGCGTCGGCGTCGATCTGCAGACCTACCGTCTCGACGACTGGTGGCCGCCGGCCCCCGATTGCGGCGTCGGCAACTGCATCGGCGGCATGGCGCCGCTGACGTTCTGGAACATCAACGGCGGCAAGCGCGACCGGGCCGGCGTGTTCAGCGAGTGGGAGGCGAAGTGGAGCCCGTCCTGGCTGTCGCTGCTGGGCGTCCGGTTCGAGCGCGTCGAGACCGATACCGGGCCGGTCGTCGGCTACAACACCAGCACCACGCCGCTGACATCGGGGTTCATGTCCGGCATGTACGAGACGAGCTCGGTCGGCTCCCGCGCGGCGTTCAACGCCATGGATCGCTCGCGAAAGGACAACAATATCGACCTGACGGCGCTGTTCCGGAACACGCCGAGCGCTCATCTCACCTTCGAGTTCGGCGCGATGCAGAAGACCCGGTCGCCGAATCTGTACGAACGCTATTCCTGGTCGCGCAACACCATGGCGCTGGAGATGAACAACTTCGTCGGCGACGGCAACGGCTATCTCGGAAACCCCGATCTGAGACCCGAGGTCGCCCATACCGTGAGCTTCACCGGCGCCTGGCACAGCGCCGACCATGAGGCCGAGCTTCGGCTCACCCCCTACTACACCCATGTGCGCGACTACATCGATGCGGTGCAGTGGAAGGCCGCCACCAACACCGCTGCCGTGCCTGCCGTCGCCAACCAGTTCGTGATCATGAAGTACATGAACCAGCAGGCACGGCTGTACGGCTTCGATCTGTCCGGCAAGGTGCCGCTGGGCAGCACGCCGGTCGGCGATTTCGGCCTGAAGGGAGTCCTGAGCTACACCAACGGCAGGAACCTCGACACCGGAAGCGGCCTCTACAACATCATGCCGATCAACGGCAGGCTGACGCTCACGCACCGGCTCGACGGCTGGGACAGCGGCCTCGAGCTGGTGATGGTGGGCCGCAAGTCCGACGTCTCCGTCGCGCGCAACGAGCTGAAGACCCCGGGCTACAGCCTGGTCAACCTGCGCAGCAACTACACCTGGCAGAAGCTGCGCATCAGCTTCGGCGTCGAGAACCTGTTCAACAAGCTCTACTACCTGCCGCTCGGCGGCGCCTATGTTGGCGAGGGCGCATCGATGTCGTTCAACAAGGAGGCCGGGACCGTCGCTGCCACCGGCGGCGGCGTATCGGGCACCGCGACGATGTGGGGCACAGCCGTTCCCGGTCCCGGACGCTCGTTCTATCTGGGGGCGAACCTGGAATTCTGACGCCGGCATTCGCAGCACTGCCCTGTCCCGCCGCCCGGGACAGGGCGAGAGCGGACGCCAGCCCACAGCGTCGCGACGGGCGGCACGAGCGAGACGTAACGTCGCGCATCACGCCGTCTGCGATTCTCGGCCGAAATGGCGGCTCTCACGAACTTGGAAAAGCTCTAAGAGCAATTCCAGGCGTCGCTCCGTTGACACATCGGGGCGGTTGCCGTCTCCACTGATCCCACGATGCATCGTGTTTGAATTTGCTCATTGGAGGGATTGATGAGACTGACCATCGCGGCCGTGCTCGGTGCCGCACTCGCCGGCTTCGCCATCTCGCCGGCTCTGGCCGACGGCTACAAGGACTGCACCAAGCTCGACAAGGCCTCGTGGAAGCCGGCCGCCGAGGCGGAGGCCAAGGCCAAGGATGCGGGCTACGAGGTACGGCGCTCCAAGGTCGAGGGCAGCTGCTACGAGGTCTACGGCGTCAAGGGCGGCAAGCTGTACGAGCTGTTCTACAGCCCCGAGGACCTCAGCCTGAAGCACACGATCGCCAAGTAGTTGGCGCAAGCGTCGTCCAGCGTGCTGGACGACGTGACGTGAGAGCCATGCACGGCACAGCCCCCCGAGCCAGCCTGAAACGCCAGGACATCGCCGACACCGTGCAGGTCTGGGACCTGCCGCTGCGGCTGTGGCATTGGATGCTGGCCGTGCTGGTGCTCATCGCCTGGGTGACGCCGAACGTCCATGACGGGCTGCACCGGATTGCGGGCTACGCGATCCTCGGCCTGCTCGCCTTTCGCCTGATCTGGGGCATCATCGGCACCCGCCATTCGCGCTTCCGCAGTCTCCGTGCCCGGCTGCGCGCGACGCCGGCCTACCTGTGGAATCTGCGGCGCGGCAGGACCGGGCGCTATCTCGGGCTGAATCCCGCCGGCACGGCGATGCAGCTCGCATTGCTGCTTCTGCTGATCGTCTCCGCGGTGACCGGCGCGATGCAGGTGACCGTACGGTTCTTCGGCGTCTGGTGGGTCGAGGACACCCACGAGGTGACGTCCTATCTGCTGATCCCGCTGGTGGTGCTGCATGTCGCCGGCGTCGTGCTGGTGAGCCGCCTGCAGCACGAGAATCTCGCCCGCGCCATGCTGACCGGACGCAAGC
This sequence comes from Bradyrhizobium sp. HKCCYLRH3073, assembly GCF_051167995.1. Taxonomy (NCBI): domain Bacteria; kingdom Pseudomonadati; phylum Pseudomonadota; class Alphaproteobacteria; order Hyphomicrobiales; family Nitrobacteraceae; genus Bradyrhizobium; species Bradyrhizobium sp. HKCCYLRH3073. The sequence continues at coordinate 185,342 of NZ_JBNPUD010000009.1, read as the reverse complement.
TGCTGCGGCGAACGATGCAGCGTGGGCAGCAGTCCAGCGCAAGAGTCGACTCATAAGCGACACACGGAACTCACAATCGCGCACCGTTGCGCTGATGTCACAGTTCCCGCAAAAGCCGCTCGCCACGGGCGTCGTGTTATTGCACCTCGCCGCCAAGCGCCGAACAATCGCAGGTATCGGATACCTGACCGCCCCTCACCAGCAGGGGCTCGGATTTTGGGGAGACCGGATGATGAGCTCGCAGCAGCTTCTGACGCGTGCGTTGTGTCGGTCCGTTGTCCTGGCAGCTTGTGCGGCGGCTTGGCCCGCGGCCGCCGCCGAGATCGAGGCGGCGACGCCGCCCATCGTCGCGGAGCCGATCGCGACGTCGCCGCAGCCGACCGCAGCCGAGCCTGCGCTGACGACCGCGTCGATCACCCCATCGGCCGTCCTGCCGATGGACGAACAGGCCGCTCCCAACGCGGCAACCGAACCGCCCCGGCCCACCGTCGCCAGCGCCGACCGCATCGAGATCCTCGACGAGTGCCCCGACATCGATGCCTGCATCGACCGCTATCTGTTCGCGCTGTATGAGCGCGCCCCGAAGCTCGACAAGATCCGGGAGACCGAGCGCCGCGTCGTCACGGTCAAGCGCAAGGGCCGCATGGTGAAGGTGACGCGCGCGTTCACCAAGCTCGTCGACAATGACTTCACCTGGAAGGATCCGAAGGCGGCCGAGCGTGTCGGCCGCAGCATGGCCGAATACGTGATCGGCGGCATGGACCGCGGCTTCAAGCTGAAGCTGTTTCACACCCTGCACGCCGCCGAGGCCGCGGGTCTCGCGCCGGGCATCACCAGCGGATTCCGCGACGACTATCGCCAGGAGATCGCGAGCGGGCTGAAGGCGGCCAGCAATCGCTCCTATCACGGCGGCAGCCTGCGCGGCGGCTACGGCCATGGCCTCGCGGCTGACATCGTCAGCGTCAACGGCGCGACGCGCGCGCAGCGCTGGGTCGCGACCGAGGCGCTGTGGAAATGGGTCGACGCCAACGGCGAGAGCTTCGGCGTCGGCCGGCCCTATCTCGACCGCGACCCGCCGCATGTCGGCCCGGTCGACGGCGAGGAATATGCCAAGCATCGCGCGCCAGCCGTGAAGGTGGCGGCAGCGGAGACGAAGAAGCGCAAGCGGATCGCCGCGCGACCGGAGCATCATGCGGCCAAGCGGGCGAAGGCGGTGCGGGCGTCGGCGCTGGCGTCGCGGCGGACGGGGTGATTGCAAGCGTAGATTGCTACGCGTGTCGCTAAACCACGGACTTGACGACATCCTTCAGTGCGGTGAGCGATGCAGCGCCCTCTCCCCTTGTGGGAGAGGGCATCTCCGAACCGCCACGCACGCGGTCGGGTGAGGGGTCTCTCTCCGCGAGCGTTGCTCGTGGAGGCATACCCCTCACCCAAACAGATTTGTGGCAGTCACCACCTTGCCCTCTCCCACAAGGGGAGAGGGCGCATTCATGGGCATCGCACTCGACTTGTCATCCTCAATCGCTACGATTGAGTTTGATAGTTACTTCGCGATCAAAACAAAAAAGGCCGGGGCAATGCCCCGGCCTTCGTCGTCTCGCCGCGCGTCGTGCCGGAACTCAGTAGCGGTAGTGGTCCGACTTGAATGGGCCTTCCGGCTTGACGCCGATATACGAAGCCTGGTCGGGACGCAGCTTGGTAAGGGTCACGCCGATCTTGGCGAGATGCAGCATCGCCACCTTCTCGTCCAGCGACTTCGGCAGCACGTAGACTTCCTTCTTGTACTTGCCGTCCTTGTTGTTGGCGTAAAGCTCGATCTGCGCCAGGGTCTGGTTGGTGAAGGACGCCGACATCACGAAGGACGGGTGGCCCATCGCATTGCCGAGGTTCACGAGGCGGCCTTCGGACAGCAGGATCATGCGCTTGCCGTCGGGGAAGGTGATCTCGTCGACCTGCGGCTTGATGTTGGTCCACTTCAGGTTCTTCAGCGAGGCGACCTGGATCTCGTTGTCGAAATGGCCGATGTTGCAGACGATGGCGCGATCCTTCATCGCGCGCATGTGCTCGATGGTGATGATGTCCTTGTTGCCGGTGGCGGTCACGAAGATGTCGGCGCGCGGCGCGGCGTCCTCCATCGTGACGACCTCATAGCCCTCCATCGCCGCCTGCAGAGCGCAGATCGGGTCGATCTCGGAGACCATGACGCGGCAGCCGGCCTGGCGCAGCGAGGCGGCCGAGCCCTTGCCGACGTCGCCGAAGCCCGCGACCATCGCGACCTTGCCCGACATCATCACGTCGGTGCCGCGGCGGATGCCGTCGACCAGCGACTCGCGGCAGCCATAGAGGTTGTCGAACTTCGACTTGGTGACGCTGTCGTTGACGTTGATCGCGGGCCACAGCAGCGTGCCGGCCTTCTGCATGTCGTACAGGCGATGCACGCCCGTGGTGGTCTCCTCCGAGACGCCCTTGATCGACTTGGCGATCTCGGCGAAGTAGCCCTTCGGCTTCTCCTTGAGCTGCTTCTTCAGAAGCGCGAAGAACACCTCCTCTTCCTCGGAGGCCGGCTTGTCGAGGAACGCCGCATCGCCGTTCTCGGCGCGCAGGCCGAGATGGACGTACATGGTGGCGTCGCCGCCGTCATCGAGGATCATGTTGGGATGGCCGCCGCCATGCCAGTCGAACAGTTTTGCGGTGTAGTCCCAGTAGTCGACCAGCGTCTCGCCCTTGACGGCGAACACCGGAATGCCGGCGGCGGCGATCGCGGCGGCCGCGTGGTCCTGGGTCGAATAGATGTTGCAGGAGACCCAGCGGATGTCGGCGCCGAGCGCCTTCAGCGTCTCGATCAAGACCGCGGTCTGGATGGTCATGTGCAGGGAGCCTGCGATGCGCGCGCCCTTCAGCGGCTGCTTCGGGCCATACTCCTCGCGCGTCGCCATCAGGCCGGGCATCTCGGTCTCAGCGAGCGAGATCTCCTTGCGGCCGAACTCGGCGAGCGAAATGTCCTTGACGATGTAGTCGTTGAAGGCGGTCATGAGATCATCCTCTGTCTTCGCGCGAACGCGACATTCAGCAAATCGAACAGCAATGGTTCGTCATGCCCGGCCTCGTGCCGGGCATCCACGTCGTCAGTCGTATCAGTCACCTCAACTCAAGACGTGGATGGCCGGGCCTCCGCCTCGCCGAAGCGGCTTCGGCCGCGCAGGCGGGACAAGCCCGGCCATGACGCCTCGAACATTCAGGCGGCAAGCGCCGGCAATGCTTACACCGCGCGCTTGAACGCCTCGGCGAGGTCGGTCTTCTCCCAGGAGAAGCCGCCCTCGTTGTCCGGCGTGCGGCCGAAATGACCGTAGGCCGCGGTGCGCGCGTAGATCGGGCGGTTGAGGTCGAGGTGCGAGCGGATGCCGCGCGGGGTGAGGTTCATCACCTCGGCCGCCGCCTTCTCCAGCTTGTCCTCGGAGACCTTACCCGTGCCGTGGGTGTCGATGTAGATCGACAGCGGCCGCGCCACGCCGATCGCGTAGGCGAGCTGCAGGGTGCAGCGATCAGCCAGACCAGCGGCCACGATGTTCTTGGCGAGGTAGCGCGCAGCATAGGCCGCCGAGCGGTCGACCTTGGTCGGATCCTTGCCGGAGAACGCGCCGCCGCCATGCGGAGCCGCGCCGCCATAGGTGTCGACGATGATCTTGCGGCCGGTCAGGCCGGTGTCGCCATCGGGGCCGCCGATGAAGAACTTGCCGGTCGGGTTGATGTGCCAGATCGTGTCCTTGGTAATCCAGTCCTTCGGAAGCGCCTCGCGGACGTAGGGCTCGACGCGCTCGCGCACCTGCGCCGAGGTCATGTCCTCGACCAGATGCTGATGCGAGACGACGATCTCGCGCACGCCGACCGGCTTGCCGTTCTCATAGCGCACGGTGACCTGGCTCTTGGAGTCCGGGCCGAGCACCTTCTCGACGCCGGAGTGGCGGGCTTCGGAAATCAGGCGCAGGATCTTGTGGGCGTAGAAGATCGGCGCCGGCATCAGATCGGGCGTTTCGTTGCAGGCGTAGCCGAACATGATGCCCTGGTCGCCGGCGCCCTCTTCCTTGACTTCGCCGGGCTGCAGCGCGTCGACGCCCTGGGCGATGTCGGCCGACTGCGGATGCAGCAGGATCTCGATGTCGCAGGTCTTCCAGTGAAAACCTTCCTGCTCGTAGCCGATGTCCTTGATGGCTTCGCGCACGACGTGCTCGATGTGCTCGTTGGTGACCGAGGCCGGGCCGCGGGTCTCGCCGGCGATCACGACCTTGTTGGTGGTGGCAAGCGTCTCGCAGGCGGCGCGGATCTGCCAGGGGTCGATGCCGGCCTTCGGCCCTTCACGGTAGAACAGGTCGACGATCTCGTCGGAAATACGGTCGCAGACCTTGTCCGGATGGCCCTCGGACACCGACTCCGAGGTGAACAGATAAGACGCGCGCATCAAGCAACCCCTTCTTTGCCGCCCACGGCGGTCATTTGTATTGATCCCAAGTCTCTCGATCCCAAGTCTCTTGATCCCAACTGTCCTGATCCCAGGATGTCAGTCGCGACGCCGCGAGATGACGTAGGACTCGTCGTAGAACCACAGCCCGTTGTGCTTTCGCAGAACCTCTCTGGCGGCGTCGAGCGCACGAGACGAGTGGGCCACCTCGGTCAGGCGGTCTTCCTCGATCTGCGCGACATACACCGCCGCGTTCCAGGCTGCAAAGGCCGTCGAGGTTCCGATCGCACCGGTGACCTCGTTGGGCAGAGCCTCCATCTCATACCTGAAAATCGAGCGATTGTCCGCATAGGCGTTAAAATTTAAGTCTCGCCCACTGGAGCCCAGCTCGTATTTCACGGCGCGCAATAGCTCATGGCGGCTGACCGAGAAAGGATTTTCTCCGGGCCAGACCGCCTGGATGATGTCCAGGCCGGGATCCTGGCCGTGGGAGTGGATTCCGATCAGCCGGCCGCCCGGCTTTAAGGCACGCGCCAGCGGTGCGATGATGCGCTTGGCGCGAAAATTGACCGAGGACCGGGCACGGTAGGGCTGGGAGGCGATGATCAGGTCGAAATTGGCCTCGACCCGCCCGGCCCGCGGGATGATGCCGTCGAGCAGGAAGCGGTGGTCCTCGCGGTACAGCACCAGCGCGATCGGCCGTTCATAGACCGGCATGCCGGTGCGCTGCGAGACGTTGGCGCGCCAGTTCTGCTCCAGAAACGGCTTCAACGCGGTGATCTGGGCCTCGAAATCCCCGGACGAATCGCCCTGCAGCACGACCTCGTGCCAGATCATCGACGCCGCGACCGAAGGCGATGCCGGCGTCAGCCAGGGCGCCTCGGCATAGTTCATGTTGGTGAACACGAACACGCTGGCCGGATGCTCGAACAGCCGGTCGGGCACCTTCTCCAGGGTCAGCCGGACGTCCTCGAGGCTCAGCTCCTTGCCGGCGACATAGAACGGAATGTGTGGAAAACGGCCGTGCATCGTGCGCAGCACCTTCGACAGCACGGTGCCGTCGCCGACGCCGGCGTCGAACAGGCGCAGCGCCGGCGGCCGCGGATGGATGCTGGCGAGCTCGAGACCGACGCGCTCGGCCACCACCCGCTTCTCGCTGCAGGTGTGCACGAACAGCAGGTATTTCTGGCGGTTCTCGAAGAAGCGGAAATTGCTCTTGGGATCGCGCTTCTCGGGCACGACGTCGAGCCGCGGCGGCGGCAGCGTGCCAGTCGATGCTGCGATATAGGCCTGGATGCGGTCCAGCGTGTCGATGGTGATGCGCTTGCCCTCGCGCAGCCGCTGCACGAGCTTGCCGTCGTTCACGGCGCGGCGGCCGAACGTCGATTCCGCCATGTCCGACTGGCGGCAGAACTCCGTGATCTGGGCGAGCAGCTGGTCGTTCTTCATTCGGTCCGACGGGTGGGAAATGCAAGTGGGCAGCGTGCCCTTGGCCCAATCTCCTAGCACCATCTGCCCACCATTGGAAAGAGCCTGAACCCGGACCCTTCCGGACGCAACAAACCGGATAGGTTCCTGCCTCTCGTCCCCACGGTCCGTGCCGATGCGCCGCTCCCTCCTGCTGCTGATACCGCTGCTGGCTGCCCTCTGGACGTCTCCCGCCCTCGCCCAGTCGAAGTCCCAGCTCGGCCCGCTCTGCACCACCGAGACGACGCCTGCGGACCAGATGATCGCCGCCTGCAACAAGATCATCGCCCTGAAGGCGTTTTCCGGCCGCCAGCTGGCGACGATCTATTTCTGGCGGGCGGTCGGCTGGAACAAGAAGGGCGACTACACCCACGTGATCGTGGATGCCACCGAGGCGCTACGGCTGGCACCGGCGCAGGCGATCTATAATCTGCGCGGCTCGGCCTACTACGACAAGGGCGAGTACGAGATCGCGATCGCCGACTTCAACGACGCCATCAAGAGCGGCGCGCCGAGCGGCACGCTCTTCCACAACCGCGGCAACGCCCATCGCGGCACCGGCGACTACGCCAAGGCGATCGCCGACTACGACCAGGCGATCAGGCTGATGCCGAAATCCGCGCTGTCCTGGCAGAATCGCGGCATCTCCAAGGAAGCGACCGGCGACCTCGATGGCGCGCTTGGCGACATCAACGAGGCGATCCGGCTCGATCCGGCGCTGGCCTCGCCGCTGATCAACCGCAGTGTGATCTGGCGCGCCAAGGGCCATCTCGACCGCGCCGTCGCCGACGCTTCGGAGGCGGTCCGGCTCGCGCAGAATCCGCCGGCCAACGTGATGACGCCGCCGGGCAGCGTCGTCATCGCTGCCCATGTGCATCGTGCGCTGGCCTATGAGGCCAAGGGCGAGTTCGACGCGGCCAAGGCGGATTACGCCGCGGCGCTGACGCCGACCGCATCCGATGCCGGCAGCAAGGCCAACCAGGCCACCGCCAGGGTGCGTCTGTCGCTGCTGTCGGAGGCGGTGGTGCGCCCCCAGCCGCGGCCGGAATCCACGGCCCCCTCCTCGGCCGCAGCGGCGCCGACGGGGCAGCGCATGGCGCTGGTCATCGGCAACGGGGCCTACGCTCACGTGCAGCCACTGCCCAATCCGCCGCGCGATGCGCGAGCAATCGCCAGGAGCCTGCGCGACATCGGCTTCACGGTGACTGAGGGCATCGATCTCGACCGCGCGGCGATGCAGGCCAAGACGCGCGACTTCCTGCGCGAGGCGACGCGGGCGCAGGTGGCCGTCGTGTTCTATGCCGGCCACGGCGTGCAGATCGACGGCCGCAACTATCTCCTGCCCACCGACATCGCACCGTCCGCGGGCAGCGATGTGGTCACGGCAATGGTCGACATGGACCAGATCCTGGCCGGGCTCGACGACCAGGTCCGCACCAACATCCTGATCCTCGATGCCTGCCGCAACAATCCGTTCGCGCCGCCGGAGACGGCAAGCGCCGGACCCGGCCGGGGTCTCAGCGCCACCGGGCTGGCCGCACCATCGTCGCTCGGTGCTGGCGCGACGTCCGGGGCCGGCACGCTGATCGCGTTCGCGACCGCGCCGGGCAAGGTCGCGCTCGACGGCGACGGCGACAACAGCCCGTTCTCGGCGGCGCTGTCGCGCCACATCGGCACGCCCGGGCTCGAGGTGCAGCAGATGCTGACGCGCGTACGCGCCGAGGTCGTGGCCGGCACCAAGAACCGGCAGGTGCCGTGGTCGAATTCCTCGCTGCTTGGCGAAGTCTATCTGGCGGCGAGATAAACCTGGGGCTGGGCAGGCACTGCCACAGCCCGACCATCACAGCCCGCGAGACAGGTGCGGCACGCCCGAATCCTGATATCCTTTCTGAACAATGGAGACCAAGCGTGTCGCCGTCGGCCCGCCGCATCGCCGACACGATCCGCTAGCAACAAGTTCGTCTCGAAGGATGAGGGAGGCTCGCATGATCGGTCGTTTCGTTGTCGGACTAGGTGTGTCGCTCGCGCTGGCGGCAGGCCCGGCGCTCGCCGACGATGTCAGCGGCGTCTGGCTGCGCGAAAGCGGCGCCTCCAAGGTCAGATTCGCGCCCTGCGGCGGCGCCATCTGCGGCACGCTGGTCTGGATCAAGGAAGGCACGGTTACCCCCGCCAAGGTCGGCCAGCGGCTGTTCTCCGGCATGAAGCCGACCGGACCCAACGCCTGGGCCGGCAGCTACAGCAATCCCGACGACGGCAAGACCTACGATGCCAAGATGACCCTGTCCGGCGGCACGCTGACCACGGCCGGCTGCGCCTTCGGCGGCGTCATCTGCCGTTCCTCGACCTGGACGCGGACGAATTAGAGCTCCGTTTGCGAATTCATACTACGGTCGGGTCACATCAGGGCATCGATCGTCCATATGGCAGCGAAAACGCAGGCGCGGCTGGGATTCGTGCTGTTTGCGGTGATCACCGCGGCAGCCGCGACGTTCGTGCTGGCACGCCGCTCGGCGACACCGTCCGGCAGCGACCACCGCATGGTCCGCCAGCTCGTCGTCCACTACAATCTGCTGGCTCGCCCCGATGACCCGATCATCGTGCTCGGTGACAGCATCGTCGAGGCGGCGACGCTGCCGGCCAGCGCCTGCGGGCATCCGGTCGTCAACGCCGGTCTCGCCGGCGCCGGGACGCGCAGCGATCTCGCCGGCTGGCTGAAGCCCGCACTCGGGCCGAAACGGCCGTTCGCGATCATCGTCTCGCTCGGCGTGAACGACGCGCTGGCCGCCAAGCCCGACTCCAGCGAGGTCTTCGCTGCGCGCTACGAGGCCCTGCTGCGCGAGCTGTCAAAGCTCACCACGCGCATCTTCATCGCCGAGTTTCCCTCCGTCGAGGCGCGCGGGCCATTCACGCCGGCCATGGAGAAGGCCGCCGCGGCGAGCATCACCGGCTATCGCGCCGTGCTGCCGGACCTCGCAAGGCGCACCGGCGCGACCTTCCTGCCCCTGCCGCCGATGGAATCGCCGTTCACGCTCGAAGGCATCCATCTGAATGCCACGGGCTATCGGTCCTGGGACCAGGCGATCCTGCAAGGAACCGAGCTCGCCTGCCGCTGATCCGCAGGCTGCGAAAACATTCCTTCACTTCGCGCCGGCTAGGATTGGGCGCACATCCCGTCGAGACGGTTAACGATCACCGCATGGCCCTGCCTCACACATCGACATCGTCTGGGACTCACAAGCTGCTCGGGCTCGAGCTGCTGCGTTTCATCGCCACGATCTCGGTGCTGTTGTGGCACTATCCGCACTTCGCCTACGTCGCCGACGCGCCGGTCGATCTCGTCCGAAGCGAATTGCCATTCTACCGCGTGCTGTTCCCGTTCTACGAGCTCGGCGAATACGGCGTGGTGATCTTCTGGTGCATCTCCGGGTTCATCTTCTTCTGGAAGTACAGCGCGCTCGTCCCGGATGGCGCGGTCGACGGCTGGACCTTCTTCGTCAACCGGCTGTCGCGGCTCTATCCGCTGCATCTCGCAACGCTGCTGCTGGTCGCGGGGCTGCAGGCCCTCTATGTCGCGCAGCACGGCTTCTTCTTCGTCTACCAGAGCAACGATCTCGCTCATTTCGTCGCCCAGCTTTTCATGGCGAGCGACTGGCTGCCGCCGACCGGGGTCAGCTTCAACGGCCCGATCTGGTCGGTCTCGATCGAGGTGCTGGTCTATGCCGCGTTCTTCCTGGCGCTGCGTTTCGTCACCGCATCGCCGCTGTTGAACCTGGCGATGATCCTGGCCGGGATCGCGAGCGGGACGCTGGTCGGAAAATGTTTCGTGTTCTTCTATGCTGGTGGCCTCGCCGCGATGGCGCGGCAGAGCGTTGCCGATGCCCCGTACCGGCCAAAACTGGAGGCGCTCGCCGCCTGCGCCGTCGTCGGCATTCCCTTGGCGCTGCGGGTGTCAGGCATCGCGCTCGCCGAGCGCGCGGCAGCGCTCCTGCTCGTCTACACACCGCTCCTGTTGTTCGTCTGCACAACCCCGCTGACACTGCCCAAGCGTGTCGAAGATCTGCTGCAGGCCGCGGGCAACATGACCTATTCGTGCTACCTGCTGCACTTCCCGATCCAGCTGATGATCGCGCTGGCATTCGCGTCCTGGGGCCAACCGATCCCGTACGGCAGCCAGCTGTTCTGGATCGGCTTCATGGGACTGACCCTGACGGCGGCATATCTCACTTATGCCGGCTTCGAGGCCCCCGCCCAGCGACTGATCCGCCGCGCGCTGCTGCGCAAAAACGAAGCGGGGCGGATTGCTCCGGCCCCGCTTCCACGTCATTGATCATCGCCTGATCGCCAGGCGCGCTGCCTCAGGCAGCTGATTACTTGCCCCAGATCTCCTCGGCGAGCTCGACGCAGAGGCGCAGCTTGGCCCACTGCTCTTCCTCGCTCAGGATGTTGCCTTCCTCGGTGGAGGCAAAGCCGCATTGCGGCGACAGCGCGAGCTGGTCCAGCGGGGCGAACTTCGAGGCCTCTTCCAGGCGGCGCTTGATGTCGTCCTTCTTCTCGAGCTCGCCGACCTTCGAGGTGACGAGACCGACGACGACGACCTTATTGCCCTTGGGCAGGAAGCGCAGGGGCTCGAAGCCGCCGGCACGCTCGCTGTCATATTCCAGGAAATAGCCGTCGTAGTTGGTGTTGGCGAGCATGGTCTCGGCAACCGGCTCGTAGCCGCCCGAGGAGATCCAGGTCGAGCGGAAATTGCCGCGGCAGACATGGGTGGTGATGGTCATGTCGGCGGGACGCTCGGCGATCGCGTAGTTGATGATGCGCGAATAGATCTGCTGCAGGCCGTCGGGATTGTCGCCGCGCTCGCGCGCCTTCTTCAGCTCGTCCTGCGAGCACAGATAGGCCCACACGGTGTCGTCGAACTGCAGATAGCGGCAGCCGGCGTCGTAGAACGCCTTCACGGCCTTGCGGTAGGTCTTGCCGAGATCCTCGTAGAAGGCGTCGAGATCGGGATAGACGTCCTTGGAGATCGATTTGCGGCCGCCTCGGAAGTGCAGCACGGCCGGCGACGGGATCGTCATCTTCGCCGTCACATGCGCGGTGTCGGCGTGCTTCTTGAGGAAACGGAAATGATCGAGCATCGGATGATCGGCCGGGAAGTCGAGCTTGCCGATAACGCGCACCGCGTCATGACGGGTCTGCACGCCGGTGAACTGAATACCGGCGTCCGGGTGAAACAGCTCGCAGCCGGTCAGCTTGGCGAGGAAGTCGAAATGCCACCAGGAGCGGCGGAACTCGCCGTCGGTCGCAAGCTTCAGGCCGGTCGAGGCCTGGCGATGCACGACCTTCTCGATCTCCATGTCCTCGATCTTTGCGAGGTCGGCCGCCGAGATCTCGCCCTTCTCGAGCTTGGCGCGGGCTTCCTTGATCTTCTGCGGCCGCAAGAGGCTGCCGACTTCGTCGGCGCGGAATGGGGGCTTGGTGCGTTGCATGTGCTCACTCCTTGGAAGGCGTCGATTCGTTGGATAGGGTTGTTGGACCCGCGATCTGTCCTGGCTGGTCACCTGGGCAAAGCGTGATGGACTGGGTCCATCCCCTACCCCGTATCCGGTCGGTATACAATTCTGTCGAAGAGAGATCGTGGAGAGGCACGGCGCAATCCATGCCAGGTGCGGTGGTCTGGCCAATTCCGACCGCGTTCGATGGGCAATCTTGAGGTGACCCCATCAAATCCGTCTCCAGGCAAAGCGCCCTCGGGATAACGAGGCTCCGGCCGCCAGGCCGTCACAACTGGATTCTGCATACCGATGTTGACGACGGCCGCGCCATACCGCCAGACCTTCCGCGCGACCTCGGTCGATTGCGCGAGCCACGCTGTCCCCGCAACCAATGATGACGCTTCAGCTCGTCGCGTTCAAGCCTATCGATCAGGTCAGTGCGCGGCGGCGCTCGCGACGCCGAGATGCCGCTCCAGGGGCGCCGGATCGGCCTTCAAGGCGCTCGACGGCGCATCGTGCACGATGGTGCCGCGCTCCAGGATCACGACACGGTCGGCCAGCGCCAGCAGCTTCTGCGCGTGCTGCTCGACGATGATGGAGCACAGCCCGCCGGCGCGGCTGATGGTGCCGATCGCAGCCAGCAGCTCCTCGACGATGATCGGCGCGAGGCCTTCGGTCGGCTCATCCAGCAGCAGCACCTTGGGATTGAGCGTCAGCGCGCGGCCGATCGCCAGCATCTGCTGCTCGCCGCCGGAAAGCTGGTTGCCGAAATTGTTGCGCCGCTCCTTGAGCCGCGGAAACATCTGGTAGACGCGCTCGACCGTCCAGGGTCCGGGCTGCGCCACCGCGGTCATGTTCTCCTCCACCGTGAGCGAGCGGAAGATGTTGCGCTCCTGCGGCACCCAGCCGATGCCGGCGCGGGCGCGCTGGTCGGCGCGAAGAGCCGTGATGTCGGTGCCGGCCAACGCGAGCTTGCCGGAGAAGCGGCGGGTGACTCCGACGATGGAGTTGATCAGCGTGGTCTTGCCGGTGCCGTTGCGGCCAAGCAGCGCCAGCACCTGCCCCTCGGGCAGCTTCAGCGACATGTCCGGCAGCACGACCGCCTGGCCGTAGCCGGCGCGCAGGTTCTCGATTGTCAGCAGATCGGTCATCACGCGGCCTCGCCGAGATAGACGGCCTTGACCTGCGGATCGCGCGCGACCTCGTCGGGCGCGCCCTCGACCAGCAGCGCGCCGGAGACGAGAACCGAGATGCGGTCGGCGAAGGAGAAGACGAGATCCATGTCGTGCTCGATCAAGAGCACCGTCACGTCGCGCGGCAGCGCCGCGACGGCGGCGAGAATATCCTTGCGCTCGCCCTCGGGCACGCCGGCGGCGGGCTCGTCGAGGAGCAGAACGCGCGGGCGCGCGGCGATCGCGACCGCGATCTCCAGCAGGCGCTGCTTGCCATAGGGCAAGGTCGAGGTGCGATCGTTCATCACGTCGAGTAGCCGGAAGCGTTCCAAGGTCTCGGCGATCTCGGCATTGATGTCGTCGCGCGTGCCCATGCGCCGCCACCAGTTGCCGCCGCCGCCGAGTCGCTCGGAGACCGCGAGCCCGATCGTCTCCAGCGGCGTGAGGTCCGGATAGAGCTGGTTGATCTGGAAGGTGCGCGACAGGCCGCGCAGCACGCGCTTGTGCACGGGCAGGTCGGTGATGTCCTGGCCTTCGAGCAGGATGCGCCCCGCGCTCGGCTCCAGCACGCCAGTGAGCTGATTGATGACCGTGGTCTTGCCGGCGCCGTTCGGACCGATCAGCGCATGGCGCGCGCCCGGCGCGATCTGCAGCGACAGATTGCGGGTGACATGGAGGCCGCCGAAATGCTTGTCGAGGCCGCGGGTTTCCAATGCGTAGGTCATGGCGCCTCGTTATCGGTGAGGGCCACCGCGGCCTTGCGGCCGACGATCTGCCGAAGGATGAGATTGGGCAGCCACAGCGCATAGGCGTGGATGCGATGGCGGCCGACCAGAACGATGACGACGAGCACGAGGCCGATCCAGAACATCCAGTATTGCGGCGTGATCCACTGGAACAGCTCCTGCAGCATCCGGAACACGGCGGCGCCGATCAGCCCGCCATAGAGATAGCCGGATCCGCCGATGACCAGCATCAGCACGAGGTCGGCGGAGCGCTCGAACGAGAACACGTCGAGCGAGGCCAGCGCCGTGGTCTGGGTGAACAGCGCCCCGGCAATGCCGGCGTAGAACGCGCCGACGGTGTAGATCGCGATCAGGCGCTTGTTGACGGGAATGCCGACGGCGGCGGCGCGCAACGGATTGTTCTTGATCGCGCGCAGCGACAGACCGAAGGGGGAATGCACGATTGTCCGCGCCAGCAGGAACAGCACGAACAGCACCGCGAGCGCATAGAAGAACCCGGTCTTGCCGAACATGTCGAAGGCGAACACGCCGAAGATCGGCTGGATGTCGATGCCCTGGAGACCGTCGGTACCGCCGGTGATGTTGGAGAAGCGCTCCGCCAGCGCCTCCATCAACAGCGCGATGCCGAGCGTCACCATCAGCCGCGTCAGGTCGACGCCGCGGATGACCAGGAAGCTGGTGGCGAAGCCAAGCACGGTGGCGGCGAGGCCGGCCACGATCAGCGCCAGCACCGGCTCGTTGATGATGCCGTGCACCGAGAGCAGGCCCGCGCAATAGGCGCCGACGCCGAAGAAGGCGGCGTGGCCGAGCGAGACGATGCCGGCATAGCCGAGGATCAGGTCGAGCGACAGCGCGAACAGCGCCAGCCGCAGGATCTCGGTCATGATCAGGTAGCGCGAGGGAAACGCCAGTCCGACCGCCAGCACGACGATCCAGAAGGCGAACTCGCTCCAGTGCCAGCGGCCGTGCTGCCTGGCGTGAAATCCGACCTCGGTTTGTGCGTTCGTGGTCATGCGATCCTCACCGCGTCGCCGTGCGGCCGAACAGGCCGTTCGGACGCCAGATCAGGATCACGATCATGATGGTGTAGATGACGAAGGGGCCGAGCTTCGGCACATAATATTTGCCGGCGACGTCGCCGATGCCGAGCAGCAGCGAGGCGAGGAACGGGCCGGTGATCGACGACGAGCCGCCCACGGTGACCACGATCAGGAAGTAGATCATGAACTTCAGCGGGAAGTATGGATCGAGGCCGAGGATCTCGGCGCTGAGCGCGCCGCCCAGGCCGGCGAGCCCGCAGCCGAACGCGAAGGTGAAGGCGAACACCTGCGGCACGTTGATGCCGAGGCCGCTCGCCGCGCGCGGATCATCGACGGCGGCACGCAGCCGGCTGCCGAACCGCGTCTTGGAGAGCACCAGCTGCAGCCCCACCGTGAGCAGCCCGCAGATGACGATGATCATCAGCCGATAGCGGCCGATGCCAACGCCGAAGACGTCGAACTGGCCCTGCAGCACGTCGGGCAGATTGATGAAGATTCGCGAGGAGCCCATGATGTAGTCGACCGCGGCCACCGTCATGAAGACGAGCCCGATCGAGAACAGCACCTGGTCGAGATGGCTGCGCGCATAGAGATGCTGATAGAGCGTCCGCTCCAGCAGCGCGCCGATCATGGCGCTCGCGACGAAGGCCAGCGGGAGCGCCGCGAAGAACGGCCATCCCATCCGGTTGACGAGCACGGCGCAGACGTAGCCGCCGGCCATGGCGAAGGCGCCATGGGCGAGGTTGACGAAGTTCATCAGGCCGAGCGTCACGGCGAGCCCGCAGGCCAGCACGAACAGCAGCATGCCGTAGGCGACGCCGTCGAAGAGGTTGGTGAGGATGGCGGTCATGGAGTCTAGTTTCAGTCCCCAGTCATCCCTTCATCCGAAGGGCATGCATTCAATGCTTGCTCGGTCTGCGCCTCCCCCGCCTGCGGGGGAGGTCGGATCGCATCTGAACGATGTGATCCGGGTGGGGGACATCTCTCCACACGACGCGTGTGCCGTGGGGTACCCCCACCCCAGCCCTCCCCCGCACGCGGGGGAGGGAGCGCACCGTTCGTGCGCGCTCGATATGACGCCTATCGCGTCACTTCTTGGCCTTGCCCGGATCCTTGACGGCCTCGAAGGTCTGGAACTCGACGTTGTAGAGCTCGCCGTCGACCTTCTCGACCTTGCGGATGTAGACGTTCTGAACGATGTCGCGCGTCTCCGGATCGATCGAGATGGGACCGCGTGGGCTCTCCCAGGCCATGCCCTTCATCGCAGCAAGCAGGGAATCGCCGTCGGTCTTGCCACCGGTCTTCTTCAGCGCCTCGTAGATCAGATGGATGCCGTCGTAACCGCCGACCGCCATGAAGCCCGGACGGCTGTTGAACGCCTTCTTGTAGGCCGCGACGAACTCCTTGTTCTTCGCCGACGGATGCGCCGCCGAATAGATGTGCGCGGTGACGGCGCCGAGCACGGCGTCGCCCATGTCGTTGAGCAGGTCGTCGTCGGTGACGTCACCCGGTCCGATCACCTTGATGCCGCTCTTGTCGAGGCCGCGCTCGGCATATTGTTTCATGAAGTTGCCGCCCTGGCCGGCCGGCACGAACACGAACATGGCATCCGGCTTGGCGTCCTTCATGCGCTGCAGGAACGGAGCGAAGTCGGGGTTCGCCAGCGGAACCTTGATTTCCTCGACGATCTCGCCGCCGCCGGCGGTGAAATGCTCCTTGAACGAGGCCAGCGCGTCGTTGCCCGGCGCGTAGTCCGAGGTCAGCGTGGCGACCTTCTTGATGCCGTTCTTGACCGCCCAGTCGCCGATGATCGTCGAGGACTGCGGCAGCGTGAAGCTGGTGCGGACGATGTAGGGCGACTTCTCGGTGATGATCGAGGTGCCGGCGGCCATCACGACTTCCGGGATCTTGCCCTGGGTGGCGAGCGGCGCGGCGGCGAACGCGGCCGGGGTCACGCCGAAGCCGGCGATGACGTTGACCTTGTCGTTGACGATCAGCTCCTGCGCCAGACGCTTGGTGTTGTCGGGCAGCGCCGCGTCGTCCTTGAGGATGACCTGGATCTTCTTGCCGGCGACGGTGTCGCCGTTCTGCTGCATGTAGAGCTTGATGGCATTGTCGATCTGCTTGCCGGTCGACGCCTGGCCGCCGGTCATCGGCACGATCAGGCCGATCTTGAACACGTCTTCGGCCCGCGCCGCACCGGACGCGAGCGCAGCCGCGGCGAGCGCCGCACTGGCGGCGAGCGTCAGTGTCTTGTTTCGCACGAACATTGAAACTACCTCCCTGGTCGGATCAGGACCGCAGCCCCCGGCCATTGTTGTCTTAACCGTGCGATCTCGTTCACGATATCGCGGGCGCATCGCTGCGGACTTGGGACCCCGTTGTCAATGGCGATCATGGGAGGCTTCGTGAACGGTAGGTTTCCGCAACGGACCACCGATCCGTGATTGGTATATTAATACCCAAACCATCGAACGGCCAAATTTTACCAATTGATGGCAAGTCGTTAGGGTCCGGGCCGCGGGTCGCCCGCAGCACGAAAGGTCCCCCGTCAATGCCGGCCAGACGCCCCCACCGGACCAGGCTCTTTCCGGCCGCGATGATGCTTCTGGCCGCGGCCGGGCCGATCCTCGCCGGCTGCTCGTCGATCAATGAGAAGGTCGGCGCGGGGATGGGCGATCTGATGCCGCAATGGGCCGGCGGCCTGCCGGCCGACGCGCCACCCCGGCCGGGCACCCCCGAATACGACCGGTTCATGCAGGAGCGCGAGCGGCAGCGGCAGTTGCCGGCCGCCGAACGCGACAAGCAGACGCAGTCGAACGCCAACGCGCAGGCGACCGCCCCCGGCCGCTGACGGCGGCGACATCAATCCATGAAGACGACGGTCTTGCGGCCGTTGAGGATGACGCGGTCCTCGAGGTGATAGCGGATCGCCCGCGCCAGCACGCGCCGCTCGATGTCGCGGCCCTTGCGCACGAGATCGTCGGGGGTGTCGCGATGGCTGATTCGCTCGACGTCCTGGTCGATGATCGGGCCCTCGTCGAGATCGCGGGTGACGTAATGGGCGGTAGCGCCGATCAGCTTGACGCCGCGCTCATAGGCCTGGTGGTAGGGTTTCGCGCCCTTGAAGCCCGGCAGGAACGAATGGTGGATGTTGATGCAGCGGCCCGACAGGCTCGCTGACATCTCGTCCGACAGGATCTGCATGTAGCGCGCCAGCACGACGAGATCGGTCCTGGTCTCATCGACCAGCTTCAGGATGGCCTGCTCCTGGTCGCGCTTGGTGTCCTTGGTGACGGGCATGTGGTGGAACGGAATGTCGCCGAAATCGAGCCCGGCATAGGTCTCGCGCGGATGGTTGGAGACGATCGCGGTCGGAATCATCGCGAGGTCGCGGGTGCGCCAGCGATAAAGGATGTCGACCAGGCAATGGTCGAACTTCGACACCAGCAGCATCACCCGGCGCTGCCCGGCGCGGTCGCGCATCTGCCAGTCCATCGCAAAGCGTTCGGCAATCGCGGCGAAGCCGGTCTGCAGCGCCGGCAGGTTGACCGCGAGGTCGGCCGCCGTGAACACCACGCGCATGAAGAAGTGACCCGTCTCGAAGTCGCCGAACTGCTGGGCGTCGAGAATATTCTGGCCGTTATGGGCGAGGAAGGTGGAGACGGCCGAGACGATCCCGGGACGATCCGGGCAGGACAGGGTCAGGACATATTGGTGGTCGGACATGGCGTGACGTTACCGGGCGGATGACGAAGGGGTGAATGATGCGGCAGGCTTGGCGCCCGTTCGGGCCCTGCTCTATCACCCTCCGCGCGCTTGCGCCAACGCTCGGCCCGTGGGCAGGATGAACAAAACATCAACTCTCAAACTTCGAGCATCGTCATGGCTGACAGGCTGACCGGCAACCGCATCCTGATCCTGGAAACCCGCGAGGAGGCGCAGTTCTCGCGGCTGCTCGCCGAGCAGGGCGCCGACGTGCTGCAATGTCCGATGTTCACGATCGAGGATGCGCCGGACCCGGCGCCGATCGAGGCCTGGATTCGCCGCTGTAACGAACGGCCGTTCGACGATCTCGTGCTGATGACCGGCGAGGGGCTCAGGCGGCTGATGACGGTGGCGCGCCGGATCGGCGTCGAGGCCGAGTTCATCGCCGCGATCGGCAAG
Source organism: Bradyrhizobium sp. HKCCYLRH3073 (assembly GCF_051167995.1). Classification (NCBI taxonomy): domain Bacteria; kingdom Pseudomonadati; phylum Pseudomonadota; class Alphaproteobacteria; order Hyphomicrobiales; family Nitrobacteraceae; genus Bradyrhizobium; species Bradyrhizobium sp. HKCCYLRH3073. Next base: position 166,802 of record NZ_JBNPUD010000009.1, on the reverse strand, counting down.
GCCCGGACCTTCACCCGCGGCCCCAAGCCGGGGCGCGCCTTGCGCGAGCTCGGCCTGGAGGCGCAGGTCACCACGGAGAAGCCGACCTCGGAAGGCGTGGCCGAACTGCTGGCAGGCTACGACCTCGCGGGCCATCGGCTCGGCCTGCAGCTTTATCCCGACAAGGATCATTCGGCGCTGATCAGTGCGATCAAGGCTGGCGGCGCCGAGGTCGATCCGGTGCTGCCCTATGTCTATGATGCCAAGGCGGCGGATGCGAACATCCTCACCGCGATCGACGAGATGATCGCCGGCAAGGTTGACGCGATCGCGCTGACGAGTTCGGGCCAGCCGCGGCGGCTGTTCGACGTCGCCAGGGCGCACGGCGTCGAGGCACGCCTGCGTGAGGGACTGGCACGCACGCAGATCGCCTCCGTCGGGCCTGTGGTGACGGAGGAACTGGCTGCGCATGGGCTGACGCCGTCGATCACACCGGCGGGCGAGGCCTATTTCATGAAGCCGCTGATCTCGGCGATGGCCAAGGCGCTGGGTGTGAAGGCGCAGCAATCGGCCTCCAACTAACGGTGTCGTCCCGGGCTTGACCCGGGGGCCCATAGCCACCGAACGGCGTGAGACGCGTGGAACGCGCGGCCTGCCCGTTTCAGACATCACGCGGTATGGGTCCCGGCGTTCGCCGGGACGACAGCGGAGGGTTAGGGGGCGGCCTGCCCCGTCTCCTGCAGAAACGCTTGATACGCGCGCGCGATGCCTTCCTTCAGCGACGTCGTCGCGCGCCAGCCAAGCTTTGCCAGCCGCGAGATGTCGAGCAGCTTGCGCGGCGTGCCATCGGGGCGTGAGGGATCGAAGCTGATCCGTCCCTGATAGCCGACCGTCGCCGCAACCACACGGGCGAAATCGGCAATCGTGATGTCCTCGCCAGTACCGATGTTGACCAGCCCCGCCTCCGAATAGGTCTTCATCAGGTGCACGCAGGCATCGGCCATGTCGTCGACATAGAGGAATTCGCGCCGCGGCGTTCCCGTGCCCCAGACCACCACCTCCGGCGCATCGGCGAGCCTCGCCTCATGGAAGCGGCGGATCAGCGCCGCAACGACGTGGCTGTACTCGGGATGGTAGTTGTCGCCGGGACCATAGAGATTGGTCGGCATCACGTTGATGAAATCGGCGCCATACTGGCTGCGATAGGCCTCGACCATCTTGATGCCGGCGATCTTGGCGATTGCATAGGGCTCGTTGGTCGGCTCCAGCGGCCCGGTCAGCATCGAATCCTCGCGCAACGGCTGGGGGGCGAGCTTGGGATAGATGCAGGAGGACCCGAGAAACATCAGCTTCTCGGCGCCGTTCACATGCGCGGCGTGGATGACGTTGGTGGCGATGGCGATGTTCTCGTAGATGAACTCGGCACGCAGCGTGTTGTTGGCGACGATGCCGCCGACCTTCGCCGCGGCGAGGAAAACGGCCTGCGGCCGGGCGCGCGCAAACCATGAGAACACCGCCGCCTGGTCGCGCAGATCGACCTCGCTGCGCGGCACCGTCAGCAGTTCGACGCCTTCGCTCGCCAACCGCCGCACCAGCGCGCTGCCGACCATGCCGCGATGGCCGGCGACGAAGACACGCTTGCCGCGGAGATCAAATGGCGTGGCCACTGCTCGCCTCCCGCCGTGCGGCGCACAGATCGCTGGCGACCATCTCCTTGACCAGTTGGGCGAAGCTCGTCCTTGGTTTCCATCCGAGCTTGTCGCGCGCCTTGCTGCAATCGCCGATCAGGAGGTCGACCTCGGTCGGGCGGAAATAGGTCGGGTCGATCCGCACCACCGCCTTGCCGGATCTCGCGTCGATCCCGGTCTCCTCGACCCCCTCGCCGCGCCATTCGATGCGGCGATCGACCTCGGCGAAGGCGAGCTCGACCAGCTCGCGCACCGAATGGGTCTCGCCGGTCGCCAGCACGAAATCGTCTGGCGTATCGGCCTGCAGGATACGGTGCATGCCCTCGACATAATCGCGCGCATGGCCCCAGTCGCGCTTGGCCTCGAGATTGCCGAGATAGATCGTCTCCTCCAGGCCGGTCTCGATGCGGGCGACGCCGCGGGTGATCTTGCGGGTCACGAAGGTCTCGCCACGGATCGGGCTCTCGTGGTTGAACAGGATGCCGTTGCAGGCGAACATCCCATAGGCCTCGCGATAGTTCACCGTGATCCAGTAGCCGTACAGCTTGGCGCAGCCATAGGGCGAGCGTGGATAGAACGGCGTCGTCTCCCGCTGCGGGATCTCCTGCACCAGGCCGTACAGCTCCGAGGTCGAGGCCTGGTAGAACCGCGTCTGCTTCTCCATGCCGAGAATGCGAATGGCTTCCAACAAGCGCAGAACCCCGAGCGCGTCGGCATTGGCCGTGTATTCCGGACTCTCGAAGCTGACGCCGACATGGCTCTGGGCCGCGAGATTGTAGATCTCGTCGGGGCGGATCTGCTGCACCAGCCGGATCAGGTTGGTGGAATCGGTCATGTCGCCGTAATGCAGCAGGAACGGGACGTTGCATTCGTGCGGATCCTGGTAGAGATGATCCACCCGCGCGGTATTGAAGGACGATGACCGCCGCTTGATGCCGTGCACAGTGTAGCCAAGGCCGAGCAGATATTCGGCCAGATAGGCGCCGTCCTGGCCCGTGACGCCCGTGATCAGGGCCACGCGGCCGCTGCAATCCTTCCCCGCCATACTCACTCCAACACCGTCGCGCCCCCTCGGGCCGAAGTTCCCGGCGAGCAGTCCACAGCCGAAGCCGCCGGTCAAGCTCGACGGAAAACAAGGCGTTGGATCAATCCCGTATCGGCGCGACGCAAGGCGGGATCTAGTCCCCGTAGCAGCGCAGCCGGTCGAGATCGAGCACGGTCACCCCGCCATATTCGACGCGCAGCAGGCCCTCCCGCTCCAGCGTCTTGAGGCATTGATTGGCGTTCTGCCGGGACAGGCCCGACAGCGCGCCGATCTCCTCCTGGGTGATCTCCAGGTGGCGGGTCGTATTCGGGTAGAGGATCGGATTGAACAGTGACGCGATGCTGCGGGCGAGCCGTGCCGTCGCATCCAGCGTGCGACCGACCTCCACCAGGCCGATGAACTGGCCGAGCCGCTCGTTGAGCTGGGTGACGAGGAAGCGATTGAAGCCGACGCTGTTCTCGAACAGCCACATGAAGGTCGGCCGCTCCATCAGCGCGACGCGCGTATCGCGCAGCGCCACGACGTCATAGCGGCGCGGCTCGTTCTTCAGCACGCTGCCCTCGCCGAACCAGGCGCCGGCCGACATGCCGGCGAATGTCGTCGCCTTGCCACCGCGCGACACCGTGCTCATGCGCGCCAGACCCGTGACGATCCCGGTCCAGTGGTCGAATTGGTCGCCGCGGACGAAGATGTGTTCGTTGGCCGCAAACGACCGCTCGACGACGCCGGCCGCGGCCGTGTCGATTTCCTCGGGCTTCAAATGGCGGGACCAGGGCGCGATGCGCAGAAGGGTATCGGGAGAGATCAAGCCGTCATCTCGTCTCGTCGAAGCTTGCGGCAGCCATATTGCATCGCAACAATCCAGCGGTGAATTTAGCCTGGGAAATGTCAGGCGCAAGACAGTTCCTGATAGCGCTTTCCCCTATCGAGGGCCACCGCCTTCGACTCGCGCCTCCGATGAGGTGCATCCGAGATGCGGCAAAATGCGCCCGCCCGGGTGGCCCGTCATTCGTCGGATGGCGCGGAACCGATGCCCGGGATAGGATTGCAGCCGACGCGACGAGCTCAACGTCGCGCGACACGATGCCTTGAAGAGCGCGCCAAGCGCCCAAGACAATTCGGGAGGACGACTTGGACTATACGTTGGAAGCGCGCGGAGTGTCGCTGCGTTTCGGTGGGGTGCGGGCCCTGACCGACGTCAGCTTCGGCGTGCGCGAGGGCGAGTTGTTCTCGATCATCGGCCCGAACGGTGCCGGCAAGACCTCGATCGTCAACTGCATCTCCGGCCGCTACAAGCCGACCGAGGGCCGCCTGCTCCATCGCGGCCGCGACATCACCGGCCTGCCGCCGAGCGCGCGCGCAAATATCGGCATCGGCCGCACCTTCCAGAACCTCGCCCTCTTCCACCACATGAGCGTGCTCGACAACATCATGGTCGGGCGCCATCACCTCTTGAAGAACAACTTCCTCACCGGCTCTCTGTATTGGCTCACCGGCGCGCGGCGCGAGGAGCTGAAGCACCGCGAGAAGGTCGAGCAGATCATCGACTTCCTCGACCTGCAGTCGGTGCGCAAGGCGCCGGCCGGCACGCTCTCCTATGGCCTGCGCAAGCGCGTCGAGCTCGCCCGAGCGATGGCGCTGGAGCCGCATCTCATTCTCCTCGACGAGCCGATGGCCGGCATGAACTTCGAGGAGAAGGAGGACATGGCGCGCTACATCGTCGACCTCAACGAGGAATACGGCATGACCGTCGTGATGATCGAGCACGACATGGGCGTGGTGATGGACATTTCCCACCGCGTCATGGTGCTGGATTTCGGCCGCAAGATCGCCGAGGGCGACCCGGCCGCGGTGCTCGCCGATCCCCACGTCAAGCGCGCCTATCTCGGCGAGGAGGACGAACTGCTGGTCGATCCCGACGAGGCGCCGTCCATCGCGGAGGACGCGGCATGATGGACTATGCGGGTCGCGTCCGGCAGGCCGACACCTATCCGAAGCTGCTGCGGCTGAACGCGAAAGAGCACGGGACGGAGATCGCGCTGCGCGAAAAGGATCTCGGGCTGTGGCGCACCTTCACCTGGGCCGACTACCAGGCGCGCGTGCGCGATTTCACGCTCGGCATGGTCGAGCTTGGGCTCGGCAAGGACGCCGTGATCGGCATCATCGGTGACAACCGGCCCGACTGGGTCGCGGCGGAGATCGCAACGCATGCGATCCGGGGCTACAGCCTCGGGCTCTATCGGGACGTGCTCGACGACGAGGCCGCCTACCTGCTCAATTACGGCGAGGCTCGGTTGGTGTTCGCCGAGGATGAGGAGCAGATCGACAAGCTGCTCAACCTCGCCGAGCGCGTGCCGGCGCTCGAGCATATCGTCTATTCCGATCCGCGCGGCATGCGGAAGTATGACGATCCCAGGCTGATGCCGGCGGACAAACTCGCTGAGCTCGGCCGCAATCGGGCCGCGCGCGAGCCGGATCTGTACGACCGCATGGTCGATGCGACCGTCGGCGACGACGTCGCCATTCTCTGCACCACCTCGGGCACGACCTCTCATCCGAAGCTCGCGATGCTCTCGGCCGCGCGCGTGCTCAAGCACTGCGCGACCTATCTCGCGTTCGATCCGAAGGGGCCGGAGGACGAATACGTTTCGGTGCTGCCGCTGCCCTGGATCATGGAACAGGTCTACGTGCTCGGCAAAGGACTGCTCTGCCGGATGAAGGTCAACTTCGTCGAAGAGCCCGACACGATGATGAACGACTTCCGCGAGATCGCGCCGACCTTCGTACTGTTTGCACCAAGGGTGTGGGAGCAGATCGCGGCCGACGTCCGTGCCGCCGTCATGGACGCCTCGCCGCTGAAGCAACGGCTCTACCATCTGGGCATGTCGACCGGCCTTGCGGCGCTGGAAAAGGGCCAGCATTCGAGCCTTGCCGACATGCTGCTGTTCCGTGCGCTGCGCGACCGGCTCGGCTTCACCCGGCTGCGCTCGGCTGCCACCGGCGGTGCCGCGCTCGGGCCCGATACGTTCAAGTTCTTTCGCGCCATGGGCGTGCCGCTGCGCACGCTCTACGGCCAGACCGAGCTGCTCGGGGCCTACACGCTGCATCCGGACGACAAGGTCGATCCCGACACGACCGGCGTGCCGATGGCTGACGACATCGAGATCAGGATCGACCAGCCCGACAGCCAGGGCATCGGCGAGATCCTGGTACGCCACCCGAACATGTTCCTGGGCTACTACAAGGCCCCGGAAGCCTCGACCGCCGACGTCAAGGACGGCTGGATGCATTCGGGCGACGCCGGCTATTTCAACGACGCGAAGCAGCTCGTCGTCATCGACCGCATCAAGGACCTCGCCGAGACCGCGCGCGGCGAGCGCTTCTCACCGCAATATATCGAGAACAAGCTGAAGTTCTCACCCTATATCGCCGAGGCCGTCGTGCTCGGCGCCGGCCGCGAGCACCTCGCCGCGATGATCTGCATCCGCTATTCGATCATCTCGAAATGGGCCGAGAAGAACCGCATCGCTTTCACCACCTATTCCGATCTCGCCTCGCGCAACGAGGTCTATGCGCTGCTGCAGAAAGAGGTCGAGACCGTCAATGCCCACCTGCCGCCGGCGCAGCGCATCTCCCGCTTCCTGCTGCTGTACAAGGAACTCGATGCCGACGACGGCGAGCTCACACGTACGCGCAAGGTGCGCCGCAGCGTCATCAACGAGAAGTACGCCGATATCATCGACGGCATCTATGGCGGCAAGCCGGCGATCCCCGTCGACACGGTCATCCGCTTCCAGGACGGCACCACCCAGCGCATCCGCACCACGCTGAAGGTGGTGGACCTGGACAGCCACGGCCCCATGGCGGAGGCCGCAGAGTGATGTGCTTATCGTCATATTCGGTCATCCTGCGCGGGCTTGACCCGCGCATCCATCTTCTTGCGAGAGCGATGGATCGCCGGGTCGAGCCCGGCGATGACGAGCAGCGGCTTGAGCCGCAGCGAAGGTTACTGCGCATGACTGCGCCCTCTCCCCTTGTGGGAGAGGGCATCTCGGCCGGTCAACGCAAACGCGGTCGGGTGAGGGGTCCCTCTCCTCTCGCTCGCCCGCGGAGAGAACCCCTCACCCGGCTGCGCTGCGCGCAGCCACCCTGTCCCACAAGGGGAGAGGGTAAGAGCCACGCCGGCTCGGCACACCCAATCGTCATGCGCGGGCTTGCCCCGCGCATCCATCCTCTTCCGACAAAGCTGGATCGCCGGGTCAAGCCCGGCGATGACGAGTGAGAACGATCATGAACACCGCCTTCCTCATCCAGCTCCTGGTCAACGGCCTCGTCGTCGGAACGCTCTATGGCGTGGTCGCGATGTCGTTCGTGCTCATCTACAAGGCGACCCAGGTCGTCAATTTCGCGCAAGGCGAGCTGCTCCTGATCGGCGCCTGGGTGTGCTGGGCATTGCTGACGAAATATCAGGTGCCGTTCTGGGTCGGCATGCCGCTGACGCTGGTCTTCATGTTCGCGTTCGGCATCGCGATCCAGGTTGTGATCCTCCGGCCGATGATCGGCGAGCCCATCATCTCCGTCATCATGGTCACGATCGGCCTGTCGACCGTGTTCCAGGCGGCGCTGAAATGGATGTTTGGCGTCAATCCGCAGCCGTTCCCGCCAGTGTTCGCAAGCACGTCCGTCGACCTGTTCGGACTGCAGATCCAGACGGTCTACGTCATGAGCCTCGTCGTGTCGCTGCTGATGATGCTCGGCATGGCCTGGTTCTTCAAGGCCTCCAAATATGGCCTCGCGATGCGCGCCACCGCCTTCAACCAGCAGGTCGCGCAATCGCTCGGCATCTCCGTCAAGAGCGTGTTCGCGATGGCCTGGGCGATCTCGGCGACCGTGTCCGCCGTGGCCGGCGTGGTCGTCGCCGTCGTCAACGGCGTGTCCTCGGGATTGTCGGCCTACGGCATCAAGGTGTTTCCGGCGGCGATCCTCGGAGGCCTCGACTCGGTCGGCGGTGCTGTGCTCGGCGGCATCATCATCGGCCTCCTGGAGAACATCGCGCAATATGTCGACAGCCAGTATCTGCACTGGGGCAATCTGTACGAGATCGCGCCGTTCTACGTCCTGATCATCATCCTGATGATCAAGCCCTACGGCCTGTTCGGCACCAAAGACATCGAGCGGATCTGAACCATGGTCGCACGTTCCACGATACCCGCCGGTGACTTCCGCACCTCCTACGCGGCCGACACCACGATCTTCCCGACCAGGACCAGCCGCAATTTCGCGATCGCCGGTGTCATCCTGCTGTGCTTCGCGCCGCAGGTGTTCTCCGAATACTGGCTGTCGGTTTCGATCCAGATCGGCATCTTCGCGATCGCGGCCCTCGGGCTGAACATCCTGGTCGGCTTCACCGGCCAGATCTCGATCGGCCAGGCCGGTTTCTTCCTGCTCGGCGCCTTCACCTCGGCCTACATCAACAACGCCTATGCCATCCCGGTGTTCTTCGCGATCCCGCTCGCCGGCGTGATCACGGCCCTCGTTGGTCTGGTCTTCGGCCTTCCGGCGGCGCGGCTGAAGGGGCTCTATCTCGTCATCGCCACCCTCGCTGCGCAATACATCCTGCTCGACTTCTTCTCCCGGGCCGAATGGTTCTCCGGCGGCTCGGTGCCGGCTTCGGCCAATCCGTTCTCGATTCTAGGCTACGCGCTGCGCGGCGACCGGCAGTATTTTTATGTCGTGCTGGCCTATGTGCTGGTCTGCTACCTCCTCGTCACCAACCTGATGCGCACCCGCGACGGCCGGGCGCTGATCGCGATCCGCGACCATTATCTCTCGGCCGAGATCATGGGCATCAACCTGACCAAATATCGCACGCTGTCGTTCGGCCTCGCCGCGTTCTTCGCCGGCATTGCAGGCGCCCTCTATGCGCACTACCAGCTGGTGATCTCGCAGGAAGGTTTCGGCATCGAGCGCTCGATCCTGTTCCTTGCGATGATCATCATCGGCGGCACCGGTTCGATCATGGGCACGCTGATGGGGACCGCCTTCGTCGTTCTGCTGCCGGAATCGATGGAGTGGCTCAGCCATCTCCTCAAGGGCGGCGCGATCGACAAGGCGCTCGCGCTCAACAACAACATCACCTTTCTGCGCGAGATCGCGATCGGCCTGATTATCATCGGCTTCCTGATGTTCGAGCCCGACGGGCTCGCGCATCGCTGGCGCCAGATCAAGACCTATTGGAAGCTCTATCCGTTCTCACATTGATTCCAACCAACAGGGACCGGCGGCAATCCGGCCCGAACCCACCACAGGAGGAAGCACTATGACGATCAAATCATGGCTCGGCTCGGCGGCACTGGCGCTCTTGGCGGGCGCATTCGCCCCGTCGGCGCAGGCGCAGCAGATCGCGATCGGCCATCTGCAGGATCTCTCAGGCGGCACGTCCGACGTCGGCACGCCCTACGGCCAGGGCGTCGCGGACACCTTCGCCTGGGTCAACAAGAACGGCGGCATCGGCGGCAAGCAGCTCGCAGTCGACAGCAACGATTATGGCTACCAGGTGCCGCGCGCGATCGCGTTGTACAAGAAGTGGTCGGCACCGGACAACAAGGTCGCGGCGATCATGGGCTGGGGCACCGCCGACACCGAGGCGTTGACCGGCTTCCTCGCCAACGACAAGATCCCGGACATGTCCGGCTCCTACGCCGCCGCGCTGACCGATCCGGAAGGCACCAGCGGCAAGGCGAAGCCGGCGCCGTACAACTTCTTCTACGGCCCGAGCTACTCGGATGCGCTGCGCGCCGAGCTGACCTGGGCGGCCGAGGACTGGAAGGCCAAGGGCAAGCCGGGCAAGCCGAAATTCGTCCACATGGGCGCCAACCACCCCTACCCCAACGCGCCGAAGGCGGCCGGCGAGGCGCTCGCCACCGAGCTCGGCTTCGAGGTGCTGCCGCCGCTGGTGTTCGCGCTGGCGCCGGGCGACTACAGCGCGCAGTGCCTGAGCCTGAAGAGCTCCGGCGCCAACTACGCCTATCTCGGCAACACCGCGGCTTCCAACATCTCGGTGATGAAGGCCTGCAAGAATGCCGGCGTCGACGTGCAGTTCCTGTCCAACGTCTGGGGCATGGACGAGAACGCCGCCAAGACCGCGGGCGCTGCCGCCGACGGCGTGATCTTCCCGCTGCGCACCTCGGTGGCCTGGGGTGGCGATGCGCCGGGCATGAAGACGGTGCAGGAGATCTCGAAGATGTCCGACCCGACCGGCAAGGTCTACCGCCCGGTGCACTACGTCGCCGCGGTCTGCTCCTCGCTCTACATGAAGGAGGCGATCGAGTGGGCTGCGAAGAACGGCGGTGCCACCGGCGAGAACGTTGCCAAGGGCTTCTATCAGAAGAAAGATTGGGTGCCGGCCGGGATGGAGGGCGTCTGCAGCCCGTCGACCTGGACGGACAAGGACCACCGCGGCACCATGAAGGTCGACCTCTATCGCGCCCGCGTGACGGGTCCGACCGATGGCGACCTCAACGACCTCATGGCCAAGGGCGTGATCAAGCTCGAGAAGGTCAAGACCATCGAGCTGCCGCGCAAGGCGGAATGGGCTGGTTGGTAAGTTGATCGGCGACGGTTGAGTGAACTCAGCAGTCGCCCCACACACGATCGTCATCCCCGCGAAAGCGGGGATCCAGTACGCCGCGGCTCATCGATCAAGCATCGGCGTCTCTGGAATACTGGGTCCCCCGCCTGCGCGGGGGACGACAGCGGTGGACAGCCACAATGACCGAAACACTCGACACTCCGCGAACCGGCGCAGCCAGCGCGACAGCAGCCCCCCTGCTCTCCGTCCGCAACATCGAGGTCGTCTATGACGACGTCATCCTGGTGCTGCGCGGGCTCAGCCTCGATGTGCCCAAGGGCGCGATCGTCGCGCTGCTCGGCGCCAACGGCGCCGGCAAGTCGACGACGCTAAAGGCGATCTCCGGCCTGTTGAAGACCGAGGACGGCGAGGTCACGCGCGGCGAGATCATGTTCGACGGCGCGCGCATCGACGGCATCGATCCGGAGAAGATCGTTCGCCGCGGCATCTTCCAGGTCATGGAGGGGCGCCGCATCGTCTCCGACATGACGTCGCTGGAGAACCTCAAGCTCGGCGCCTTCACGCGATCCGATCGCGAGGTCGCAAGCGACATCGAGATGGTGTTCAACTATTTCCCGCGGCTGAAGGAGCGCACCGGCCTCGCCGGCTATCTCTCCGGCGGCGAGCAGCAGATGCTGGCGATCGGGCGCGCGCTGATGGCGCGGCCGAAGATGATCCTGATGGACGAGCCGTCGATGGGACTGTCGCCGCTATTGGTCAAGGAAGTGTTCGCGATCATCAAGGAGATCAACCGCGATCTCGGCGTCACCATCCTGCTGGTCGAACAGAACGCGCGCGCGGCGCTGTCGGTGGCCAGCCACGGCTACATCATGGAGCAGGGAAAGGTGGTGCTCGACGGCACCGCCGAGAGCTTGCGCGACAACGAGGACGTCAAGGAATTCTACCTCGGCGGCGCCGGCGACCAGCGCAAGAGCTTCAAGAACCTGAAGAGCTTCAAACGGCGGAAGCGGTGGCTGTGAACGTCACACTCCGTCATTCCGGGGCGCGCGGCACGCGCGAACCCGGAATCTCGAGATTTCCGGGTTCGGTCCAGTGCGCCAAATGGCTTCGCCAGTTCGCGCAGCGAACCGTCCCGGAATGACGTGCCAGGACACGAGCAATGACCACCCACTACGACGCCCTCGAAACCCGTGATCCCGCAGCCCGCGAGCAGGAGCTGTTCGCCCGCCTGCCCGACGTGCTGCGTGCGGCGATGACGGCGCCGGCGTATGCGGCGCTGCTGCAGGGCATCGATCCCGGAGAAATCACGACCCGCGCCGCGCTGGCGCAGCTGCCGGTGCTGCGCAAATCCGAACTGCCTGCCCTGCACAAAGCGGCCCCGCCGTTTGGCGGCTTCGTCGCGCAGGCGCCCGGCGCGTTCTCGCGCCTGTTCACATCGCCCGGACCGATCTTCGAGCCGGAGGCAGCGCACAACGATCCCTGGCGCGGCGCCCGCGCGCTGTTCGCGTCGGGCTTGCGCAGTGGCGACGTCGTGCTCAACACCTTCAGCTATCATCTGACGCCGGGCGGCTTCATCTTCGATGCCTCGGCGCGCGCGCTCGGTTGCGCTGTCATTCCGGCGGGACCAGGGAACACCGAGGCGCAGTTCGAGCTGATCGAGGCCTATCGCCCGATCGGCTACAGCGGCACGCCCGACTTCCTCAAGATCCTGCTCGATGCCGCCGCCAGCGCCGGTCGCGACGTCTCCTCGCTCAAGCGCGCGCTGGTGTCGGGCGCGGCGTTCCCGCCGTCGCTGCAGGCCGAGATCAAGGCGCGCGGCATCGATGCCTATCAGGCGTTCGGCACCGCCGATCTCGGCATCATCGCCTATGAGACCGCAGCGCGCGACGGCATGGTCGTCAACGAGGACCTGATCTTCGAGATCGTCCGCCCCGGCACCGGCGATCCGGTGGCGCCAGGCGATGTCGGCGAGATCGTCGTGACCTCGCTCGATCCCCACCATCCCTGGATTCGCCTCGCCCTCGGCGACCTCACCGCCGCTCTGCCCGGCATCAGCGCCTGCGGCCGCACCAACATGCGCATCAAGGGCTGGATGGGCCGCGCCGACCAGACCACCAAGATCAAGGGCATGTTCGTGCGCCCCGAGCAGGTCGCCGAGATCGGCAAGCGCCATCCCGAGATCGGCCGCCTTCGTCTGGTCGTCACCCGCGCCGGCGAGACCGATGCGATGACGTTGAAGGCCGAATGCGCATCGCCGGCAGACAGCCTCTCCGAGGCCGTGACCGCCAGCCTGCGCAGCGTCACCAAGCTCGGCGGCAACGTTGAGATCGTCGCGCCGGGCACGCTGCCGAACGACGGCAAGGTGATCGCCGACGAGCGCTGAGGTCCTGCAACCGAGGCGAAGCCCTGCGGCGACGGCATGAGCCGCGCCCTGCGCACGTCCCATGCGCAATTGTCGCCTCACGCGCGCTCTCCTATACAGCCATGTCACGTTCCCTGGAGTTCGTCCGCATGGCCTTCCCGCGCGCGTCCAAAGCCCTGTCCCGCTTCACCGTGCTCGATCTGACACGGGTGCGCGCCGGCCCGACCTGCGCCCGGCAGTTCGCCGATTGGGGCGCCAATGTCATCAAGATCGACGCCATGATGGAGGACGGCGGCGAGGCGCTCGGCGGCCCGCGCCGCGGGTCCGACTTCCAGAACCTGCATCGCAACAAGCGCGCGATGACGCTCAACCTGAAGGACCCGAAGGGCGTCGACGTGTTCATGCGGCTCGCCAAGCAGGCCGACGTCGTGATCGAGAACTATCGTCCCGACGTGAAGACCAAGCTCGGCATCGACTACGAGGCCGTACGCAAGGTCAATCCGCGCATCGTCTATGGCAGCATCTCCGGCTTCGGCCAGGACGGCCCTTATTCCAAGCGACCGGGCTTCGACCAGATCGCGCAAGGAATGGGCGGGCTGATGTCGATCACCGGCGCGCCCGGCGAGGGGCCGATGCGCGCGGGCATCCCGATCGCCGATCTCTCCGCGGGCCTGTCCTGCGCGATGGGCATCCTCACCGCGCTGCTCGAGCGCGAGGTCTCCGGCGAGGGCCAGTGGGTCCAGACCTCGTTGTTGCAGGCGCAGATCTTCATGCTCGACTTCCAGGCCGCGCGCTGGCTGATGGAGAAGGAGGTCGCTCCTCAAGCCGGCAACAACCATCCGACCAGCATCCCGACAGGCGTGTTCAAGACTTCCGACGGCTACATCAACATCGCCGCCACGGGGGGACGGATCTGGGAGCGGCTGTGCCAGACGCTTGGCGCGCCCGAATGGATCGACAATCCGGACTACGCCACCGCGCCGGCGCGCTCGAAGAACCGCGATGCGCTCAACGCCGAGATCAACGCGCGCACGCTGGCAAAGACGAGCGAGCAATGGGTTGCCGAGCTCAACGCCGCTGGGGTGCCGTGCGGCCCGATCTATGCCATCGATCAGATGTTCGCAGACCCGCAGGTCCAGCATCTCGGCATGGCGCAGCAGGTCGCCAGCGACGACGGCCGCGACATCACGCTGGTGGCGCAGCCCTTCACCTTGTCGCGCACGCCGAGCCGGATGGCGGCGCGGCCGCCGGACTTCGGCGAGCAGACCGAGGAGATTCTCTCCGAGTTCGGCTTTACCGACGGAGAGATCGCCGATCTCCGGCTGCATCGCGTCGTGTGAGCAGGTGCAATATGACCAAGCCGCGGCATCCCGCCGCTGTGGCCCAGATGTCACCACGTTGGAACTTCGACCTGGGCGGGATTGAGGCCAGAGCGAGACCGCGTTAACCTCTTCTCATCAGTTGATCGCGGACCCCCGGGGCCCGCGGGCTTGAGGAGTAGCGGGTCATGAGCGCATCGGAATTGAACGAGTTTCTGTCGGCGATGGATATCGTCCGCGACGTCAACGCCGCCGCTCTGAATCACGACGGCGCGCTGCCCTTCGATGAGACGATGCTGGACAACGAGTCCGACTGGTACCACATGCCGGTCGCGGAGAAGGCCAACTGAGGCTGACCTGCCTCGGGTTCGCGTCCTCGCTGACCTACATCACCTTTGCTCGAAGCCTTCGTTCCGAAAAGCCGGACGGAGGCTTTTTCCTTTCGAGGGTGACGGGATGAGCTGCGAACCCTGATCCACCGAATGCAAAAAAAAGCCCGACGCACGCGCCGGGCAAGGTGATCGTCTCGGGAGGAAACATCAGGGCGCGATGACCAAAGATCAGGCACCGCGCGTGAGCAGCACGACGTCTGCCCATGAATGAAGCCTACCACTGTGCTGCCTAAAATGCTGTCATCGCAAAGACACAACCTCTGGAGAAGCGCGGAAGCGATTCGAACAACGGTCCGTCGCTGCCGATCCGGCCTCTCGTAAACGTGTCGGCGGTGCCACAGTCCGATTACGATCTGCACTGCCGCTCAATTCACCCAAAAAGTCACAATTCCCGCCCCCGCAAATTTGCGTGCTTTGGACGACGGCCTGCGTCCGTCGATCGGCACCGGCCTGATATCGAGTCGCGCGAAGGGCTGAAGTGCTGATCCCAGGCAGATTGAAGAACGAGACATCGGCCGATTCACTCCGACGTACTCAGTTGCGTTGGCTGGCAGCGACGACAGCGCTACTCACCGTCATGCTCGCCAGCCCAGTCCTCGCCCAGGCGACGAGTGGCGGCGACGGCGGCGCAGCGACTGGGAATGGCGGCACGAGTTCGGCCACTGGTTCGGGCGGCGATGGCGGTGCCGGAGCCAACATTGCGCAAGGAGGCGGCGGCGGCGGCGCGGGTGTGAACGGCGGCAACGGCGGAGGTGACAGCACGGGCCAGACCCTGGGGGGCCAAGGCGGCATCGGCGCGGGCGAGCGGGGACATGCCGGCGAAAGCGGCAGCGGGAGCACCGGCGGCGGCGGTGGCGGTGGTGGCGCTCATGGCGCGGTGGTCATCACGAACGACGTCAATTCGACAACCGTAACCGGCGGCAATGGCGGACGGGGCGGCTCGACCAGCCTCAGCTTCGGAGCCGGCGGCGGTGGAGCGGGCGGCTACGGGGTGGTCGTGGATGGCAGCGGCCTGACGTACACGAACGTTGGGGTGATCACTGCTGGTGGCGGCGGTCCCGGCGGCGTCGCCAACGGCACTGGTCGTGGAGGCGACGGCGGCGATGGTGGTTACGGCGTCTATCTGACCGGCACCAGTATCCTGGTCAATTCTGGCGCGATTTTCGGTGGCGTAGGCGGCGATGGCGGCAACACCGCCAACAGCATCCAATTCCACGCCGGTGGCGATGGCGGCAATGGCGGTGCAGGCGCGGTCTTCGCAGCCGGTGGAACCTTGATCAACTCCGGGAGCATCAGCGGTGGCGCTTCAGGAAACAAGGGCGTTGGCCCAAATGCGAACGACGGCGACTACCGTCCGGCCGGGGCCGGCGTCACCGGCGCCAATCTCACCATCATCAACAGCGGCACGATCTCGGCCGGGTTCAATACCGGCGGCGTCGCCGTGACCAGCGCCAACGCAATCACCTTCACCGGCGGCAGCAACACGCTGGAGATCTGGGCGAGCTCGATCATCAACGGCAACGTGGTCGGCACCGGCAGCGACACCTTCCGGCTCGGCGGCGCTGTGAACGGCACCTTCGACGCGTCCACGATCGGCGCCTCGGCGCAGTATCAAGGCTTCTCGAGCTTCGTGAAGACCGGCACGAGCACCTGGACGTTGACCGGCACCACGACCGCCGTCACGCCCTGGGCCATCAACCAGGGTGCGCTCGCGGTCTCCTCCGACGCCAGCCTCGGCGCGGCCTCCGGCGGGCTCTCGTTCGGCGGCGGCACGTTGCAATATCTCGCGGGCTTCAGCTCCAGCCGCAACATCACGCTCAATGCCGGCGGCGGCAGCTTCGACACCAACGGCAACAACGCCACGCTCAGCGGCACGATCACCGGCAGCGGCGGACTGACCAAGCTCGGCGCTGGCACCCTGACGCTGACCGGGACGACCACTTTTGCCGGCGACACCGTCATCAGCGGCGGCACCCTGCGGACCGGTGCGTCCGGCGTTCTCTCGGTCGCCAGCAGCTACATGATCGCGAGCGGTGCGACGCTCGACATCGATGGCACGGGCCAGACCATCGGCGGACTTGGCGGCAGCGGCAGCGTCCTCCTCGGAACCAACGGGTCGCTGGCGATCGGCGACAATGGCGGCGCCACCGTGTTCTCGGGCACGATCTCGGGCAGTGGCACCTTCGTCAAGAGCGGCCCGGGCGTGCTCACACTCGGCGGCCCCAACACCTACACCGGGGCGACCATCGTCGATGGCGGCACGCTGCGCGCCGGCGCGGCCGGCGCCTTCGCCCCCTCGAGCTCCATCGAGGTCGACAATGGCGGCACTCTCGATCTCAACGGCTTCAATCAGACGATCGCCTCGCTGACGGGCGGCGGCGCCGTGCTGCTCGGCGCGGGCACGCTGACGTCAGGCGGCGACAACGCCAGCACGAGCTACACCGGCACGATCTCCGGCAGCGGCGGCTTCACCAAGGTCGGCACCGGCACGATGCGGTTCGACGGGCCGACCAGCTACACCGGCGCGACCACGATCGGCGCCGGCACCTTGCAGGCCGGCGCCTCCGGCGTGCTCGCCTCGGCCAGCGCGTTCATGATCGCGCCGGGTGCGACGCTCGATCTCAACGGCTTCGATCAGAGCATCGGCTCGCTGGCGGGGAGCGGAAGCGTCCTGCTCGGCGCGGCGACGCTGACGGCGGGCGGCAACAACGGCAATACGACCTTCTCAGGCACGATCTCCGGCAGCGGCGGTTTCACCAAGGCCGGCAGCGGCCGGATGACTCTCACCGGCGCCAGCAGCTACACCGGTGCGACCACCATCAACGGCGGCGTGCTCGACGTCGAGGGCGCGATCACCAATACCTCGGGTGTGACCGTCAATGCCGGCGGCACGCTGATGGGCGCGGGCCTGGTCGATCCGCCGATGACCGTCGGCATCAACGATGGCGGCACGCTGGCGCCTGGCAATGGCGCAGCCGGCTCGTCGATGACCATCGTCGGCAACCTCGCGTTCCAGTCCGGCGCCTTCTATCTGGTGCAGCTCGATCCGACGACGGCCACGTTCGCGAGCGTGACCGGATCGGCCACGCTCGGCGGCGCGACGGTGAACGCGGCGTTCGCCGGCGGTGGCTATGTCGACAAGCGCTACACCATCCTGACGACGAGCGGCGGCGTCTCCGGCCGCTTCGGCGCGGTGGTGAAGACCAACCTGCCCTCCGGCTTCAAGACCAGCCTGAGCTACGATGCCAACAACGTCTATCTCGACCTGATCCTCGCCTTCGCCCTGCCTGGCGGACTCAACGGCAATCAGAAGGCGGTCGGCGACACGCTCTCGGTCTTCTTCGACCGAACCGGCGACATTCCGGTCGTGCTCGGCAAGATGAATCAAGCCGGGCTCACACAGGCGTCCGGTGAGAGCGCGACGGGGAGCCAGCAGACGACGTTCAACGCGATGAGCCAGTTCGCGGGACTGCTGACCGATCCCTTCGCACAGCGTGCTGGCCGCGGTACCGGCAGTGGCAGCGCGAGCAGCTATGCGGACCCGACGCGCAAGCGCACCAATGCCTTTGCGATGCTGACCGAGGACAGGCCGGCGGACTTCGCGCAGCGCTGGAATATATGGGCGGCCGGCTTCGGTGGCTCACAATCGACCAGCGGCAATGCGGGCGTCGGCTCCAGCGACACCACCAGCCGCATCGCCGGCACCGCTGTCGGCGCCGATTACCGGATCGCGCCGCAGACCATTGCAGGCTTCGCGCTCGGCGGCGGCGGCACCAACTTCAGCGTCGGCGGCCTCGGCTCCGGCCGTTCCGACCTATTCCAAGCCGGCGCCTATCTGCATCATCATATCGGCCCGAGCTATCTCAGAGCCGCCCTGGCCTATGGCTGGCAGGACGTTACCACCGACCGTGCCGTCACCATCGCCGGCGCCGACCGGCTGCGCGCGACCTATCAGGCCCACGCCTGGACCGGCCGCATCGAGGGCGGCACCCGCTTCCTTGCGCCGGTCGGCGGCATCGGATTGACGCCGTACGCAGCGGCGCAGGTCACGAGCCTGCGGCTGCCCGGTTACGTCGAGCAAGCCGTCGCCGGGGCCTCGACGTTCGCGCTGAGCTACAACGGCAAGACGGTCGCTGATACGCGCACTGAGCTCGGCCTGCGGACTGACAAGTCCTATGCCTTGAGCGATGGCACTCTCACCTTGCGCGGCCGACTCGCCTGGGCGCACGACTTCAATCCCGATCGTTCAGTCGCCGCGACCTTCCAGACGCTGCCGGGCGCGAGCTTCGTCGTGAACGGCGCAGCGCAGGCGCGCGATTCCGCGCTAGCGACCACATCGATCGAGATGAATTGGCTGAACGGCTGGAGCGCAATGGCCACACTGGAGAGCGAGCTCTCGAACGTCACGCGCTCCTATGCAGGCAAAGGGACCGTGCGATACGCGTGGTGAGAGCTGGCGCGGCGCTCACCTCTCCCGCGCCCGTCCTTCGAGACGCCCGCCAAGGGGCGGGCTCCTCAGGACGAGGTCTGAATCCGCGGCGCGATCAAGATCCTCTCCATGAATACGCGGTCGGCGTGTTCATGGCCTCGTGTAAGGCGGCCGCTCGGTCCCTAGCCCGTCATGGTGAGGAGCGCCGCGCCCAGACCAACGAAAATGGCAACGGTCGAGCGCGGCGCGTCTCGAATTATGAGGCCCAATACGTCGCAGCCAGCTTGCCCTACGCCTCGGCCTTCGCCGCAGGCGCGCTGGACTTGCCGAAGCTCGCCACCAGCCGATCGATCAGCGGCCAGAACAGCAGCAGGATCGCCAGCGTCGTGATGGTGCCGACGAGACCGTTGGCCCAGAACACCTTCATGTTGCCGCCGGAGATGATCATCGACTGCCGGAATGCATCCTCGGCACGGCTACCGAGCACCAGCGCCAAGGTGAACGGCGCCAGCGGGATCTTGATCTTCTTGAAGACATAGCCGACGACGCCGAAGCCGAGCATCAGCCACACGTCGAACATCGCGTTCTGGATGGCGTAGGCGCCGATCGCGCAGGACACCACGATCATCGGCGCCACCGCCGCGAACGGCACGCGCAGGATCGAGGCGAAGATCGGCACGGTCGAGAGCACCAGCACGAGGCCGACGACATTGCCGAGATACATCGAGGCGATCAGGCCCCAGACGAAGTCCTTGTGCTCCACGAACAGCAGCGGGCCGGGATTGAGGCCCCACACCATCAGGCCACCGAGCAGGATCGCCGCGGTACCCGAGCCGGGAATGCCGAGCGCCAGCATCGGCAACAGCGCCGCGGTGCCCGAGGCATGCGCTGCGGTCTCGGGTGCGAACACGCCCTCGATACGGCCCTTGCCGAAACTATCCTGGTTCTTGGAGAAGCGCTTGGCGAGGTTGTAGCCCATGAAGGAGGCCGCAATCGCGCCGCCCGGCGTGATGCCGAGCCAGCAGCCGATCACTGAGGAACGCAGCAGCGTCATCCAGTATTTCGGCAGGTCCTTCCAGACGGCGAGCACCGTGCGCAAGGAGATCGCGGCGGCGTGACCGCGCAGCGCCAGGCGTTCCTCCATCGTCAGCAGGATCTCGCTGATGCCGAACAGGCCGATGACCGCGACCAGGAAGTTGATGCCGCGCAACAGATCGGTCGAGCCAAAGGTCATCCGCAACTGACCGGACACGGTGTCCATGCCGACGCCGGCAAGCAGCAGACCGAGCGCCATCGCAATGACCGTCTTGTGCTTGTCCTCGCGTCCCAGGCCCACGAACGAGCAAAAGGTCAGGAGATACACGGCGAAGAATTCAGGCGGACCGAACTTCAGCGCAAACGACGAGATCCAGGGTGCCAGGAAGGTGATCAGTATCACCGCGACCAGCGAGCCGATGAACGACGAGGTGAAGGCGGCGGTCAGCGCTTCCGCTGCTTTGCCCTGCTGCGCCATCGGATAGCCGTCGAAGGTGGTCGCGACCGACCACGCCTCGCCGGGAATGTTGAACAGGATCGAGGTGATGGCGCCGCCGAACAGCGCGCCCCAGTAGATGCAGGACAGCATCACGATGGCCGAGGTCGGGTCCATCGAGAAGGTCAGCGGCAGCAGGATGGCGACGCCGTTGGGGCCGCCCAGCCCGGGCAGCACGCCGACGAAGACGCCGAGCACCAGCCCGACCATCATCAAGAGCAGCGTCTTCCAGGTCAGGAGGACCGCGAACCCGTGCAGCAGCAGACCCAAGGCTTCCATGATTCCATTCCAGCTATTTTGCCGTCATTGCGAGCGCAGCGAAGCAATCCAGAGTCGAATGCGCAGCCCTGGATTGCTTCGTCGCTTCGCTCCTCGCAATGACGGGGAGAGACCGGTATCAGTACCCGAACGCCGCTTCGAGCGGGCCCTTCGGCATGATCACGTCGAACACGACATCGAACGTCACGAACATCACGGCGCTGAACAGGAACGCCGTGAGCAGCGATTTCCAGATCGCGATCTTGCCGACGAGGCGCATGAACCCGGCGATGAGCAGGAAGCTCGCGACATAGATGCCGAGGAACTGCATCGCGATGCAGAACAACAAGGTCGGCACGAACACGGCCATCACGCGGCGCAGTTGCGCGCGCGTCACGAAGGTCTCGACTGCTTCCTTGCTCGACAGGAAGGCGGCGCCGATCCCGTAAAGGCTGGCGCCGCCGAGGATCACCGACAGATAGAACGGAAAGTAGCCGGGCTCCGGACCGGTCGAGTCCCAGGACGCACCGGTCCGCCAATTGTCCCAGGCGAGCACGACCGCGAGCGCGAGCAGCAGCAGCGACACCGCGACGTCGACGGTCCCGGTGGAGGTGACGGCCGGAGAATTCTCCTCCGGCGCGGTCGGATCGTCGACGGCAATCTCGAGCTCAGCGTTGGACATCGATCCTCCTCATCCCCTCGCCCCGTCCAGCCTTACTTGGCGACGAAGCCCGCTTCCGTCATCAGCTGCTTGTTGAGCGAGCCATCCTCTTCGAGGAACTGCAGCATGTCCTTGCCAGTGAGGAAGATCGGCTTCAGCGCCTGCTTCTCCATGTAGTCCTTGTACTCCGATGTCTGCACCAGCTTGCTGAACAGGTCGATGTAGAACTCCTGCTGTTCCTGCGTCACCTTGCCCGGCAGGAACATGCCGCGCAGCATCAGGTACTGCACGTCGAGCCCCTGCTCCTTGCAGGTCGGAATGTCGTTCCAGGACTGCGTTTCGGTGACCTTCGTCGTGTAGGAGATGCGCTCCTTGTCGAATACGCACAGCGGACGCACCTGGCCGGCGCGCCAGACTTCGAGATTTTCCGACGGATTGTTGACGTTGGATTCGGTGTGACCGCCGACCAGCTGGGTCGCGGCCTCGCCCCCCGACTTGTAAGGCAGATAGGAGAACTTGGCGCCGGTCTTCTTCTCCATGAAGACGGTCAGCACGTGGTCCTCTCGCTTGGAGCCGGTACCGCCCATCTTGAACGGCGAGGCCGACGTCTTGGCGGCATCGATGAACTCCTTCACCGTCTTTGGGCCGTTGACGTTGTCCCACAGCACGAACTGGTCGAGTGCGATCACCGCAACCGGCGACAGCTCGTGCCAGTCGAACGGCAGCTTGGCCGACAGCGGCAGCATGTAGATCAGCGAATAGGCGATCAGGATCTTGTTCGGATCGCCGTCGCTGGACTTCATGTACATCAGGGCTTCGGCGCCCGACGCGCCGCCCTTCAGCGACACGACAACCGGCTGCTTCAGAAGATTGTTCTTCTGAATGGCAGCCTGCATCATCCGCGCCATCTGGTCGGATGCACCGCCGGCGCCCGCGGCGACGACGATCTCGACCGGCTTGGTCGGCTCCCAGCCGGCAAAGGCCGGAGCGCTTGTGAAAATGGCCGCCGTCGCGGCCGCGATCTTGATCAGTTTGCGCACGTGTTTTCTTCCCCGTTCGAAACGCCAGCTTGCATCCTACCAGGATACTGCTGGCTTATTGTGGTCAGTTCAAGAACACAAGCACGATGCGGCCTCATGTTCCTCGGCATAAGGTCGCAAGCACGGCATCGGACTACTTGCCTTTCCAGTTCGGCGTCCGCTTGTTGAGGAACGCCTCCATGCCCTCGCGGAAATCCTCACTCATATAGGCGCGCAGGATCAAATCCTCGCCCTCGTCCCGCGACAGGGTCCGGCGGATGCGGCGCACCGCCTCCTTGGTCACCTCGAGGGTGATCGGCGCGTGCGAGGCGATGAGCTTCGCGGTCTCCAGCGCGCGTGTCTGCAGCGTCTCGACGTCGGGCACGATCTCGTTGAGCAGACCGAGCGCCAGCGCCTCGGGCGCCTCGACCAGCCGCGCCTTGAAGATGAGATCTTTGGTGCGCGCAGGCCCAATCAGCGAGACCACGCGCGAAATGTTCGACATCGACAGGCAGTTGCCGAGCGTACGCGCGATCGGAAAACCGATGCGCGTGGTCTCGGTGCCGATACGGATGTCGCAGCAGGCGGCGATGCCGGCGCCGCCGCCGGTGCAGGCGCCCGCGATCGCCGCAATCACCGGCACACGGCACAGTTCCAGCGTGCCGAGCACGCGGTCGATCCGCGCCTCATAGTCGAGCGCATCCTGCGCGGTCTTGAAGGCGCGGAACTGTGAGATGTCGGTGCCGGAAGCGAAGGCCTTGTCGCCGGCCCCGGTCAGGATCAGCGCCTTGATCGACCGATCGCCATTGATGGCCTCGCAGATCGAGGCCATCTGGTCGTACATCGCGAACGTCATCGCGTTGCGCGCCTGCGGCCGGTTGAAGGTGATCTTGGCGATGCCGTCGTCGACGGCATAGATGAGATCGTCGGAGCCGGTCACAGGTGCGGTCATCAGGCCACCTTCGGAATCGGCGCGGCCTCGCGCGCCTTGAGAACATCCATCGCCGCAAGCACGCCCCCGGCACGATGCGGCACGTTGGCGAGCGCCAGGCCCATCTCGACGCCGGAGAGCGTGCCCATCAGCATCAGGTCGTTGAAATGACCGATATGGCCGATGCGGAAGACCTTGCCCTTGATCTTGTTGAGGCCGGTGCCGAGCGACATGTCGAAGTTTTCCAGCACCGTCTTGCGGAACTGATCGGCATCATGGCCGTCGGGCATGACGACGCCGGTCAGCGCCGGCGAATGCGCCTGCGGATCGGCGCATTGCGTGTCGAGGCCCCACGCCTTCACAGCGGCGCGCGTCGCAAGGCTGTGGCGGCGGTGGCGGGCGAACACATTCTCGTGGCCCTCCTCCTCCAGCATCTTCAGCGCCTCGTTGAGGCCCATCAGCAGATTGCAGGCCGGCGTATAGGGAAAGGTGCCGAGCTTGTTGAAGGTGATGATCTCCTGCCAGTCCCAGTAGGAGCGCATGCCGGGATTGGCCTTGGCGGCGGCCAGCGCCTTCTCCGAGATGGCGTTGAAGCCGAGGCCCGGCGGCAGCATCAGGCCCTTCTGCGAGCCCGCGACGGAGACGTCGATGCCCCACGCGTCGTGCTCATACTCCATCGAGCCGAGGCCGGAGATGGTGTCGACCATCAGCAACGCCGGGTGGCCGGACCGGTCGAGCGCCTTGCGCACCTCGAGCGGCGGCGTCAGGCAGCCGGTCGAGGTCTCATTGTGCACGACGCAAACGGCCTTGATCTTGTGCGCCTTGTCGTCGACCAGACGCTGCTCGATCGCCGCGATGTCGGCGCCATGACGCCAGTCGCCGGGGATGAAGTCGACGTCGAGCTTGAACTTGTCGGCGATGCCCCGCCACAGCACAGCGAACTGGCCGGTCTCAACCATCAGCACCTTGTCGCCGGGCGCGAGCGTGTTGACGATCGCGGCTTCCCACGCGCCGGTTCCCGACGACGGATAGATGATCACCGGCTGCTTGGTGCGGAAGATGCGCTGGCTGGCCGCCAGCACCCCGAAGCCGAGCTCGGCGAACTCAGGACCGCGATGGTCCAAGGTCGGCATGTCCATCGCGCGCAGCACGCGGTCGGGTACGTTGGTCGGCCCCGGAATCTGAAGAAAATGCCGTCCCGTGTGCACAGTCATTGGCGTCCATCCCCGGTCATTTGGTTGGTGCGCGGACGTGGCATGCCACGCGCTCGCCGCGCTTTTCTCCCGCCAGACCGCTGGCGTCAATAAAGAAGACGCAAGCACCGATCGCTCCGGGCTGACATCCCTCAGATGCACACAAATCCCCTTCTTCTGTGCAGTGCGGCATAGCGGGGCACCCCGGCTTGCGGCACGCGATTTGGCCTCATGTCACCGCCGCAAGATGACTCGGCGCATTGCCCTGCGATGGCTCGTCGAGCAGGGCCATCGCGGCATCGACACCGCCGGCGCGATGCGGCACGCCGGCCGCGCGCAGCCCCATCTCGACACCGCTCAGCGCAGCCATCAAGGTCAGCGCGTTGCACTCGCCGAGATGGCCGATGCGGAACACCTTGCCCGCGACCTTGGACAGGCCCGAGCCGAGCGACATGTTGTACTTATCGAGCACGACCTGGCGGAACTGATCGGCGTCATGGCCCGGCGGCATGAGCACGGCGGTCAGCACCGGCGAAAAATCCTTTGGCTCCTGGCACAGCACCTCGAGGCCCCAATGCTCGACCGCGGCGCGGGTCGCGGCCGCAAGGCGCTGGTGGCGCGCGAACACCTGATCGAGCCCCTCCTCGAGCAGCACGGCAATCGCTTCGCGCAGGCCATAGAGCAGGTTCGTCGCCGGGGTATAGGGGAAGAAGCCATTCGCGTTCAGCTTCAGCATGTCCTCCCAGTCCCAGAACGAGCGCGGCATCTTGTTGCCCTTGGCAACAAGGCGCGCCTTGTCCGAGATGGCGTTGAAGCCGAGCCCCGGCGGCAGCATGAAACCCTTCTGCGAGCAGGATACGGCGACATCAACCTTCCACTCGTCGAAGCGGAAGTCGGCCGAGGCGAGACCAGAGATGGTGTCGACCATCAGCAGCGCCGGATGTTTGGCGCGGTCCATGGCGGCACGCACCTCGCCGACCCGGCTGGTCGCGCCGGTCGAGGTCTCGTTGTGCACGACCATCACCGCCTTGAGCCGATGGCCGGCATCGGCGACCAGCTTTTCCTCGATGACAGAGGGATCGACGCCACGGCGCCAGTCGCCAGGAATGAAGTCGACCTCGATGCCCCACCGCGCCGCCATCTGCCGCCACAGCGTGGCGAAGTGGCCGGTCTCGACCATCAGCACCCTGTCGCCCGGCGACAACGTGTTGACGATGGCAGCCTCCCAGGCACCGGTGCCCGAGGACGGGTAGATGATCACCGGGCTCGTGGTCTTGAAGATTGTCTGCGAGCCGCTGAGCACGGCCCTCCCCAGCTCGGCGAACTCGGCGCTGCGGTGATCGATCACCGGCATGTCCATGGCCCGCAGCACCCGCTCGGGCACCGGACTTGGGCCCGGAATATGCAGGAAATGACGGCCTTGGGGACGGGTCACGGCAGAACTCCAGGGAGACGACGGCATTCTGGCACCCATGATTGCATTCAATTTCTTGTTGTGCAAGAGCTTAAACGTATTCACGGATGAGGTCGACCACATCTGTAACTACCGCTACAATGGGTAAGATGAATTCCACGATTCCCGATATCGAGACGCCACCCTTGGCAGGGCCAAGCGGTCGATCCGTGCCTGCGCGGGACGAGACCTCGCTGCATGATGAGATCCTGGCACGGTTGCGCGACTACATCGTCGAGGGCCACGTCGCCGACGGCGGACGCCTGTCCGAGCGCCAGCTTTGCGAAATGCTGGGGGTGTCCCGCACGCCCTTGCGCGAGGCGCTCAAGGTGCTCGCGGCTGAGGGCCTCGTCGAACTGCTGCCCAATCGTGGCGCCCGAGTGCGCCCTCTCAGCGCCGCGGACATCCATGAACTGTTCGACCTGATGGGAGGCCTGGAGGGCCTCGCCGGACGCCTCGCCTGCGAGAAGATTACGGATGAAGCGATCGCCGAAATCGAGCAATTTCATCATGATATGTACGGATTCTACATGCGGCAGGACATGCAGGGCTATTTCCGCATGAACCAGTTGATCCACCGTGCGATCGTCGACGCCGCCGCCAATGCCACCCTGCATGCGACCTATGACAGCCTGGCGGGCCGCATCCGCCGGGTGCGCTTCTCCGCCAATTTCGCCCGCAAGCGCGAGCGCTGGAGCGAGGCCATGCGCGAGCATGAGCTGATCCTCGATGCGCTGCGCCGCCGCGCCGGAAGCGAGCTGTCGGACATCCTGTTCCAGCATCTGCGCAACAAGGGCGCGGCTGCGATCGCCTACTTCGCAGAGGGCCAGCCGCCGCTGGCGGGAGCCAAGCCGGACAAGGTCGAATAACGCCCGGGATTGCGCAAATTTGCATGCAATCAGATTGACGCATTTGCGGAAATGAATGACACCGGGCGGAACAGCGCCCGCCGGACGACAGCCGGGCCCGACCAGGGATCACCATGCCGAACGCCAAAGCCGGTCCGTCCAGGCTCGAACAGAAGCTCCGCGCCGAGATCTCAGGCAACGTCTTCTTCGACCGCTTCAACCGCGGCCGCTACGCCACCGACGCCTCGTTCTACCAGGTCATCCCGGCGGCCGTGGTCGTGCCGCGCACGATGGACGAGGCGCTGCGTGCGCTCGCCATCGCCCGCGACGACGGCCGCATCGTCACCGCGCGCGGCGGCGGCACCTCGCAATGCGGCCAGACCGTCAACGAGGGGATCGTCGTCGACTTCTCCAAGCACCTGAACCGCATCGTCTCGCTCGACGTCGAGGGCCGGACCTGCGTGGTCGAGCCGGGCATCGTGCTCGACGATCTCAACCGCCAGCTTAAAAAGCACGGCCTGTGGTTTCCGGTCGACGTCTCCACGGCGTCGCGCGCCACGATCGGCGGCATGGCCGGCAACAATTCCTGCGGCGGGCGCTCGCTGCGCTACGGCACCATGCGCGACAACACCATCGCGATCGATGCCGCGCTGGCCGACGGCACGCTGGCGCATTTCGGGGAGGTGCCGCGCGACCTTCGTGACGTCAGCGCGCCCGACGGCGCCCGCGCGCTGTTCCGCGACATGCTGGCGCTAGGCGAGCGCGAGGCGGCTGAGATCGCCGAAAAGTTTCCCAAGGTGCAGCGCCGCGTCGGCGGCTACAATCTCGACGCGCTGACGCCGCGCAACGCCGCCAACAACATGGCCCACCTGCTGGTCGGCTCGGAAGGCACACTCGCCTTCTCCACCCGGATCGAGCTGAAGCTGTGGCCCCTGATCGGCACCAAGGTGCTCGGCGTCTGCCATTTCGGCAGCTTCTATCAGGCGATGGACGCCGCCCAGCACCTCGTGAAGCTGAAGCCGATCGCGGTCGAACTGGTCGACCGCACCATGATCGGGCTCGGCCGCGACATCGCGATGTTCCAGCCGGTGATCGCGGCGGCCGTGCGCGGCGACCCCGACGCGATCCTTGTTGTCGAGTTCGCGGAGGAGACAAAGGACGAGAACCTCGCCAAGCTGAAACAGCTCTCCGAGCTGATGGGCGATCTCGGCTTCTCCTGGAGCAACGAGATCAGCAAATGGGGCGGCGTGGTCGAGATCTCCGACCCTGCGCTGCAGACCGCGGTCGCCGACTTCCGCGCCGCCGGCCTCAACGTGATGATGTCGATGAAGGAGGCCGGCAAGCCGGTGTCGTTCGTCGAGGACTGCGCGGTGCCGCTGCCGCATCTCGCCGACTACACCGCACGGCTCAACGAGGTCTTCGCCAGGCACGGCACGCGCGGCACGATGTATGCGCACGCCTCCGAGGGCTGCCTGCATGTCCGTCCGGTGCTGAACCTGAAGCTCGAGAAGGACGTGAAGGCGATGCGCGCGATCGCCGAGGAAGCGTTCGCCATGGTGCGCGAGTACAAGGGCTCGCATTCCGGCGAGCATGGCGACGGCATCGTGCGCTCGGAATTCCATGAGCAGATGTTCGGCAGCCGCATCCTCGCCGACTTCAAGGAAGTGAAGCGGCGCTTCGACCCGGCGAACGTGCTCAATCCCGGCCGCATCGTCGATCCGCCCAGGATGGACGACCGCTCGCTGTTCCGCTATCCGCCGGACTACCGCGTCGACGACATCAAGACAGTACTCGACTGGTCGGCCTATCCCGGCGCCGCCGGCGGTTTCCAGGGCGCGGTCGAGATGTGCAACAACAACGGCGCCTGCCGCAAGCTCGACGGCGGCGTGATGTGCCCGTCCTACCGCGCCACCCGCGACGAGAAGGATGTCACGCGCGGCCGCGCCAACACCTTGCGACTCGCGATTTCCGGCCAGCTCGGTCGCGGCGCGCTGTCGTCCGACGAGATGATGGAGACGCTGAAGCTCTGCGTGTCCTGCAAGGCCTGCCGCCGCGAGTGCCCGACCGGCGTCGACATGGCCAAGATGAAGATCGAGGTGCTGGCGGCCCGCGCGACCACGCATGGCCTCACCTTGCGCGACCGGCTCGTCGCCTATCTGCCGCGCTATGCCGATATGGCTGCCCGCTTCGCGCCGCTCGTGAACCTGCGCAATCACGTCGCGCCCCTGCGCGCACTGATGGAGCGCGTCGCGGGCATCAGCGCCAGGCGCAAGCTGCCGGCCTTCCGCAGCGACACCTTCCGTGTCGACGCCGACGCGTTCGGTCCGGCTGATGGCCGCGAGGTCGTGCTGTTCGGCGACACCTTCAACCGCGTCTATGAGCGCGAAAACCTCGACGCCGCGCTGCGCGTGCTGATCGCCGGCCGCTATCGCGTGCATGTGCCGAAGCCGACGGATGGTGGCCGCCCGCTGTGCTGCGGCCGCACTTTTCTCTCCGCCGGCCTCGTCGACGAAGCCAAGTCCGAGCTGCAGCGCCTGGTCGAAACCTACGCGCCGTTCGCATCGCGCGGCGTGCCGATCATCGGCCTGGAACCGAGCTGCCTGCTGACGCTCCGCGACGAGCTGCTGTCGCTGCGCAACGACGCGACCGCGAAAACGATCAGCGCACATGCGCTGCTGCTGGAGGAGTTTCTGGCGCGCGAGGCCGAGAGCGGCCGGCTCGCGCTGCCGCTCGCCCCCCTGCCCGGCAAGGCGCTGCTGCACGGCCATTGCCACCAAAAGTCCTTCGCCGCCTTCAAGCCGGTCGAGCAGGTGCTGCGGCTCATTCCGGAGCTCGAGATCGAGACCATCGAATCCTCCTGCTGCGGCATGGCCGGCGCCTTCGGCTACGGCGCGGAGACCTACGAGGTCTCGCTGCAAATGGCGGAAGCGTCGCTGCTACCAGCCGTGCGCAAGGCCGACGCTGCAACGTTCATCGTCGCCGACGGCACCTCCTGCCGCCACCAGATCCAGGACGGCGCCAATCGTGGCGCCGTTCACGCCGCGCAGCTCCTGGCGATGAGCCTGGAGCGAGGGCGAGCATCTACGTAGTCCGTAGGGTGGGCAAAAGCGAAGCGTGCCCACCGCGGACCTTCCGCTTCGCAAGATGGTGGGCACGCTACGCTTTGCCCACCCTACGCAGCTTCGTTTGAGTTAATGACACAGGGACTCACAGACATGGCCGACCTCTCTCTCGACACCGCCCGCAAGATCCTCGATGCCACCCTCGCCAAAGGCCTTGAAAAGAAGCTCAAGCCGCTCGCCGTGATGGTGCTCGACGCCCGCGGCTGCCTGAAAGCGGCCGCCGCGCAGGACGGCACCAGCCTGATGCGGGCCGAGGTCGCGCACGGCAAGGCTTATGGGGCGCTCGCGCTCGGCCTCGGCTCCCGCGCCCTGTTCCAGCGCGCGCAGGAGCAGGCCTATTTCATCGACGCCGTGAACACGCTGGCCCAGGGCCGCATGGTCCCGGTGCCCGGCGGCGTGCTGATCATGGACGGCACCACGCTCGTCGGCGCCGTCGGCGTCTCCGGCGATACCTCCGATAATGACGAGATCTGCGCGGTCGCCGGCATCGAAGCCGCCGGCCTCAAGGCCAATGCGGGCTGAGCTCGGTCGCACAGCAAAGCTCTGCGAATTCTACCGTTCCAACGATCTCGAGGGGACTGGCGTGCCCTCTCGGAGTTCGGTGGATCGCGCGTCGAACTCCCCGGCGCCGTCAAAAGCTGACGGAGAATTCATTCGGCCGGCTTGACCGGCCCGAAACATTGCCGGCCGCCGCACGTTTGTACCAAGGGGCGCGTGGAGAAACCGGACATGCCTCGCAGACGAACTCGCACCATCATCATCACTGGCGCCTCCGCAGGCGTCGGCCGTGCCATCGCGAAGCGTTTCGGCGAGGCCGGCGATCGCATCGGCCTGATCGCGCGCGACGAGGAAGCGCTGCGCGACGTCCAGCGCGAGCTGCAGGCGCGGTTTGCCCATGCCGAATACGAGGCCGTCGATGTGGCCGATGCGCAGGCCCTGTTCGACGCGGCCGAGCGGCTCGAGCAGCGCCTGGGTCCGGTCGACATCTGGATCAATGACGCCATGGAGACGGTGTTCTCGACCGTAGCGGACATCACGCCGGAAGAATTCCGCCGCGTCACCGAGGTCACCTATCTCGGCTTCGTGCACGGCACGATGGCGGCGCTGCGCTCGATGCGCCGGCGCAGCGAAGGCCGCATCATTCAGATCGGTTCGGCGCTCGCCTATCGCGGCATTCCGCTGCAGGCGGCCTATTGCGGCGCCAAACATGCGATCCGGGGCTTCACCGACTCGCTGCGTGCCGAGCTGATGCACGAGCGCTCGGGCATCACGCTCAGCATCGTCGATCTGCCCGCGGTGAACACACCGCAATTCGACTGGGCCCGCGCGCACCTTGCGCATACGCCACGCCCGATGGGCCGGCCGGTGGAGCCCGAGGTGATCGCGGACGCCGTCTATCGCGTTGCCGACGGCGGCTTCCGCGAATATTGGATCGGCTGGCCGACACTGCTCACGATCCTCGGTAACGCCGTCGCGCCGGCTTTGCTCGACCGCTACCTCGCAGCCAAGGCGATCGCCGGGCAACAGACCGATGTGCCGCTGGTGCCCGACCGCACCGACAATCTCGATCACCCGGTGACGCGCCTGCACCGCACCCGCGGTTCGTTCAGCCGCGGCGCGGCCCAGCAGACCCTGCTGGTGCCCGGTGATGTCGCGCGCGCGATGACGGTCGCGCTCGGCGCCGCGGTCTTTATTGCGTTGGGAGCGGCAATGAGCCGGCGGCGCTGGCGATGAGCCGCGACGCTGCCCTTGCCTGACACCGGCAGGATACGCTTTCCTGCAACGCGGCTTCCACTAGGGCTCGGAGCGCCTTCATGACCATCGAGAGCATCAGCGCGATCACCATCGCCACCCACGACATGGCGCGTGCCGTCGCCTTCTATCGCGCGCTCGGCTTCGACAACATCGCTCATGGCGGCGCCCACACGCCGTTCACGAGTTTCAGGGTCGGCTTCGGCTTTCTCAACCTGATCGCCATGCCCAAGGACAAGCAATGGAGCTGGTGGGGCCGCATCATCTTCCATGTCGCCGACGTCGACGCCGTCTACGCGAAGGCGCTCGGCGCCGGCTTCACGCCCTCGACCGAGCCGCGCGACGCCGAATGGGGTGAGCGCTATTTCCACCTCACCGATCCCGACGGTCATGAACTGAGCTTCGCGCGGCCGCTGGGCTAACCGAGCTCGAAGGTGGTGACGCCGAACACCCGCTCGATCCGTAGCGGCGGGATCGGCCCGGTGTACATCCGCGCGGTCTCGAACACCGGCTTGAGGCCGAGGCTCTCGGCGAGCGCCACCGCCGCGGAATTGATCGCGGGCACGTCGAGGAACACCTCGGCTTCGCCGGCCGTGCTCAACAGAGCCGCGATTACGGCCTCGGCATCATCGCGCCTCTCGGCAACCAGCGGACCGATCTTGTAGCCGATGCGGCACGGACGGATCACACCCCAGGCGGCTAGCGTATCGTCGCGGATCAGCGCCCGGCCGACATGACCGGGCGTGTCGATCCAGGCCCGCAGGAATGCACGGCGCGGGGCAGGAAACACGGTCGCGTCTGACGCTTCGATATCGGCGAACGACACATCGCCCAGAGTGACGACACCTGATCGCTCCACCGACTGCGGCAGGGCTACGGGTCGCCCGCCGTAGCGGATATTGGCATACGCATAGCTGAAGCCGGATTTCCGGTAGTTGTCCTGCTGCGCGACCACGCCGTCGAGCCCGACGACCCGCGAACCCGCATGGGCCATCGCCGCCTGCCAGAGCCGCAAGCCGTAGCCGTGCCCGCGCAGCTCGGAACGGACGATGTAGAAGCCGAGAAAGGCGAAGCGGTCGTCGTAGTTCACGCAGGACACGGTTGCGACCGGCACGCCCTCACGCTCGGCAATCAGAAAGCCGCCGGGATCGACCACGGCGAAACAGGCCGCATCCGACCGGCCGGGATTCCAGCCCTCGGCCGCCGCCCAATCGATGGCGAGCGAAATCTCGTCCGGGCGCATCGGCCGGATGCGCAGGCCGTCAGCGTTGGGATGTCCGGCCGATGGCGTCATGTTCTCCTCGATCCGAATGCCGCAGCATCTATCAATCATGACGCCGTGCGAAGCTCGGAGCAACCTGCGTAGCCAATTCTGCTGTAAGGTTTCAGTCGCAAACGAAGATCATCCAAGCTCATTGTTCATCTGCGGCAAGGACAAAACCAGGCAACGCTCGAAAGTGTGCTGCGCAGTCGCGGGCAAATCGTAGGCACGTCTCGATAAGATGCCGAATCGCCTCGTGCATCGCTCCGAATATCTTTTGCCGGATAGAGCTAGAATTGAATTTTGATGTGCCCCTCGACCGAATGATCCTGGGTGCTGGTCGAAAGATTGCCGCGATAGGACAATCCTATGACAGTATTGGCGCCTGTGCGCAGATCAAGCGCGGTTTGCACCAGGGCGGAATCGCGGGCGAGCGGCACCCCGGCGATGTCGAATCGAGCGCCCGTGCTTCTGAAAAGCAGGTAGTCTTCCGGCTTAAGCTGGCCGAACCCGTGTTGCCAAGCGAGCGATGCTGAAGGTTTGAGCGCCATTCCGCCCGACAATCCAATCACCGCCGACGCGCGCGACCCGATCGCGGTATAACCCACGTCCTCCTCGCGCGATGCGACGGAAAGTGCGGCAACGTCACCGGCCTCATCGAAGCCATTGGTATGGAGATGGATCCAGGACCAACCTGTGAATGGCTCCACAACAGCATTCGCGAGGTTTAGATCATACCCAATCTCACCAAATAATTGTGAGCTGCACGCGCCATAGCGCCCGGTCGCCCGTTCGAGAAAACCGGGATAGCTGATCGAGCGAGCGCTCCCAATCGTGCTGAAACTCAGAAGTGCCCCCGAGCGGACGTTCCAGGCACCCACGCCCAACCCTGTATAGACGCCGAAAAATGCGCTCTCGATATCGGCCGAGCTCGCACGGGCATCGATGCTCATCCTCGAATTGGTGTAGCCGAGTGCAACGCCTGCCCGCCAGTTGTCTCCCAGCCGCCCGTCTACTCCGCTGAAGAAGCCGCTCAGGCGTCTGCTCATACCAGCAGCACTCCCGTCACCATGAACCGTGCCCCAAGCCCCCACTCCCTGAGCCCACCAGGCAATATTCCGCGATGTGGATGCGTTGGCCGACAAAGGAATGCTGCCAGCGCGGAAAATGTGCCTGCCCGTATCGACATAGGCCAGGTGCTTCGGCGGGGATCGATCGGCATCACCGTAGATCACGGCCGGACCTTCGGAGCCAAAACCCGCAAAGGCCCCAAAACGGTCCTCAAACGAAGTTTGACGCAAGCGTCCGAGGACGGCATCCCGGGCGTAATGGCCGTCTTCAACAATGGACGTCCGTGCGCTGGCATGAAGTTCGCCCGATAGCGCGTCGAACGCCTGCTGCGCGCCGGCCGCCGTCTGGAAGATCACGCTGCCGAAAAGCCGGCTGTCCGGCGAGCTTTCCTGGAGAGCGGTGGCTACGGCCAGCTGGTTTGCCGTCCGCGCGACGCTCGGAAAGAAGGTCGACTGGGTCAGCGAGAGGAACACGTTGTGGGCATCATAAGTCAGGCTGGGAAACAGGAACGCAGAGTTGCTGCTCACCCCAGAGAAGGCACCAATGACGCCATCGGTGGCATTGAGAATATTGTAGGTCGTACGGAAGCCATAGGCACCGCTTTGCGGCAGGACAACAACATTGCCATTGAGTCTCGCCGTGCCGGTCGCCACGATCCGGTCTGCGGCCCCGGTCGTGTTGGTCTCGACTTCGTAGGCGGAGCCAGGGGCGAAGGATAGGTCGCCGGAGACATTAAGCGTCCCGATCGAATTGCCTGGCGCAACGACTCCGCTGCTCGCAACACCGAGCCCCCCGATCGTGCCATTGCCCGTGAGCCGGGCCCCGGAGTTGACGAACACGGTCGATGCAAGCGTCCCCGTGACGTCCAGTATCCCGCCGTTGACGAACGTCGGGCCGGTATAGCTGCTGTCCCCGCTCAGGACGAGCGTGCCACTGCCGTTCTGCTCGAGGGTACCAGAGCCCGAGATCGTTCCACCGAAGGTGTAATTGTCGGAATGATTGAAGGCCAAGATTCCATTGTTGATCACGTCGCCGACGATCGAGCCGCTGGTGCCGCCATTCCCGAGTTGCAGCGTGCCGGCGCTGACGGTGGTGCCGCCGGTATAAGTGTTCGCGCCAGAGAAGATGGTCGTGCCGGAGCCAAGCTGTTGGAATGTCCCGGTGCCGGAAATGATGCCACCGAACGTGTAGCTGTCGGAACGATTGATCGCGAAGATGCCATTGTCGTTGACGTTGCCGCCAATCGAACCGCCGCTGCCGCCATTCCCGAGTTGCAGTGCGCCACTGTTCACCGTGATCGAGGTGTTTGGCATGCTTCCGTCGACCTCGAGCAGGCCGCCATTCACGGCAAAGCTGGAGATGAGCGGAGTGGTGCCCGTAAGCGTCCAGTGGCTGCTGCCTTCCTTGAGAAACGTCCCGAAGCCCTGGTATTGCAGGCCTGCACCGACAGTTGCGACGTTGAAGCTCGCTGTACCAGTGCCGCCTAGTGCAAGGGTGTCGCTGCCGCCGCCGAAGACGTTGCCGTTGATCACAGCGGTTGGATGAAGCTCAAGCCGGTTCGCCGAACCATGAAATCGCACCGCGCCGCCTGCACCGCCGTTTAGCGTGCCGGCCACAGTGAGAGTCGTGGGGCTTACGACGAGGCTCGATGTATCAATGGCGAAACCAGCCGCCCCCGTACCATTCGAGGTCACGTGGCTTCCGGCACCGATCGCAATCGCAATCGATCCGCTCGTTCCGCTTCTGGCATATATGCCCGTCGTATTGGTTCCTGTGACGTCGCCAGCGACGGTAATCTCTACGGCGCCATTGCCATCGCTCCGCGCAAATATGCCACTCTCCTGGCCGCTCACGGCGGTTCCGGCGGTCGTGGTCACCGTGACATCCGCGTTCCCTCTCGCGAGAAGGGCGACATCGCTGCCGGTCGTGCCGGCGGCCGTGACGTCACCATTGACGGTTACGGTCGTCGATCCAGTGCCGTAGTTGCGGCTCAGAATTCCATAGCGCGCGCCACTAACGTTGGAGCCCGCGCCGGTTGTCACGGTCAGATCAGTGCCGAAATTGATCGCCACGATTCCCCGCGATACCGCGGTTGTGCCCGTGCTGACGACGTCGCCATTGGTCGTGATGTTGAGCGCGCCGGTGCCCTGGTTGCGGCCCCGAATGCCGTAGTTGAGGGCGGTGATGTCGCCGTTGGTATTGACCGTGATGCTGCCCGGAACGCTGGCCGTTGTCGTCATATTGAGTCCGTTACCGGCGCTCGCGGTAAACGGAGAGGAGTTCGTATCGGTGTATGAAAGGTCGCCAGCGCCGGTGATCGTGAGGGCATTCGCGGAGACGGTGGTAATGCGGAATCCCGATAGCGCAGTCACGTGCGCGTTGGCGCCCGAAATCGTCTGGGCGGTGCTGGCCCCCGAGCATTCCCAATTGGAACCGCCCACATTGGCGCAAGCAGAGTAGGCCCGGCGGCTATAGCCGGAAACAGCACCCACCAGCATCGAAGACGACAGCACCAGCTGCCGGCATAGAGACCTGTCGGACAAGCGCCCCCTCCTTGGGCTGGGAAATTCAACCTTTATATGTCAAAAATCACTCGACAACCAGGAGATGCCGCACTTCGATCACAAAGTCGTAGGTCGATCCCGTCTTTCGAGGCGCTCTCCTGGGCCGCGCTGAAGAGGCGCGGCCTCTTGTCGGGTCCACCGCCGTTTGGGGAAGCATCCATGTGCTGTCGTGACGATGTGCCGACATTCGAATCAAACGAGATTTTGCCCGCCGATCAAACTGGCCTGCGCCTTCCCGCGGAACAGGTCGGCCAAGCCGGCGGGGAGGCGCTTCGGTACTCCATGTCCCCCGGACTGCCCGAGTTTCTTGGTTCTCAGCGCATCGCCATCGTGGGTTCGTCCTATCAATCCGGCAAACTCTATTTCCTCGGTCAGAACGTCGATGGCGGGCTCTTGGTCCACGAGCGCCTCTTTCACAAGGCTATGGGACTCTGCGTCGTGGACAGAGACACGATTCTGCTCGCCACGATGTTCCAAATCCTGAAATTCAGGAACGTGCTTGCGCCCGGCCAGCGGATCAACGATCTGCACGATGCCTGTTATGTCCCGCGCCAGATATTCACCACCGGCGAGCTCGATGTTCACGACGTCGGGGTGCTGAGCGATGGCCGCATCGTCTTCGTCAACACGCTTTACAATTGTCTTGCTTCAATATCGGAACGGCACAGCTTCACGCCGCTGTGGAAGCCTTCATTCATTTCGAAGATCGTCAAGGAGGACCGATGTCACCTGAACGGACTTGCCATCGAAGACGGCACCCCTCGCTACGTTACCGCGATCAGCAAATCGGATACCGTCGATGGCTGGCGCGACCGTCGCTCCGATGGCGGCATCGTCGTCGACGTGCACTCCAACGAGATAGTGATCGGCGGTCTCTCGATGCCTCATTCCCCCCGACTCTATCGCGGGAGATTGTGGGTGCTTAACTCGGGCACAGGGGAGATCGGGTGGATCGCGCATTCAGCAGCCGGCGCGACGTTCCAGGTTTTGGCCTTCTGTCCCGGCTTCGTGCGCGGGCTCGCGTTTTTCGGCAACCATGCCTTCGTTGGCTTGTCGAAACCTCGCTATGAGCGGTTCGAGGGTCTCGCACTGGATCGCCGGTTAGCCGAAACCGATTCCGAACCGTGGTGCGGAATCCAATTAATCAATCTCGATACCGGTGTCTGCGAAAACTGGTTTCGGATCGACGGGGCGGTAACCGAATTCTACGATCTGGGCGTGGTGGCAGACGTGGTGCGCCCCATGGCGATCGGCTTCGCCAACAACGAGATCCTTGATCTCGTCACCCATGATCCGATTGATGCCGCTCAGAGCGCTTGGCCTGTGCAGAAACGAGCGCCGGGAGTGGGGTCCCCGTGGCGGGCGTAGAGTTGCACGCTAGCCGAGGAACAAGTGCTCCTCAAAGACGGCAGGCCGCACGCACGTGACGGTGACCCGAAAGCCCGGGGCACCAGAGAGATCACGTATAAGCCGATTCACCTGCCCTGCGCCCTCTTCATCTCTGAGTGCTGAGACCAGAACGGGACTCGGGCGCACGGCGCCGCGAGATTGCTGACGAATATATTCTGTTGCTCGACGATGGCGACGATGTTGAGAACGCGCGCACGTCTCCACCAGCGTTATTCCGGACCGCGCCTGCAAGGCGTGGGCACGGAATCCATAACCGCCATCGGGAGTATGGATTCCGGGCTCGCCCTACGCGCGCCCCGGAATGACGACCTCATCATACGAGCGAAATCATTTCCCCGGCCACACCGGCTTGCGCTTCTCGGCAAATGCCTTCAGGCCTTCCTTGGCGTCCTCGGTCATCGCCAGCAGCGCGATCTGGCTTTCGAGATAGGCGATGGACTCGTCGAACGACATCGAGGCGATGGCGCGCATGGCGTATTTGCCGCGGCGGATGGCTGTCGGCGACTTGTCGACGAGGCGGCCGATCAGCCAGTCGATCTTGCCGTCGAGCTCGGCCGCCGGCACGACGTGGTTGAGCAACCCGGCGGCCTGTGCAGCCTTGGCGTCGAACGGCTCGCCCGTGAGCGCCCATTCGTTGACGAGACGCGGCGGCGCGATGCTCTGCAAGAGGCTCAGGACCTGCATCGGGAACACGCCGACCTTCACCTCCGGAAGGCCGAAGAGGACGTGGTCGGCCGCGACCGCCATGTCGGTCATGCACAGCAGGCCCATGCCGCCGGCCATGCAGACGCCGCCGACCCGCGCGATCGCCGGCTTGGTGGCATTCTGCGACAGCCTGAGCAGATCGGCATAGTCGACATTGGGACGGGAGAAATCCATCGCGAACGCCGCGCCGGAGTTCTGCAGGTCGGCGCCCGCGCAGAACGCCTTGTCGCCCGCCCCCGTCAGCACGATCACGCGCACCCCGGGATCGTCATGCGCTTGGCGATAGCCGCGCGAGATGCCGGCGATGACGTCGCCATTCAGCGCGTTGCGCTTCTCCGGACGATTGATGGTGATCCAGAGGGCCTGCCCGCGCTTGTCGAGAATCACGCTGTCGTCGGTCATCGCCTTGCCTGTCGCTTGCTGTCGGATGCGAGATTGTCGCGGGATAGCCGCGAGGAGCAAGGAAAACTTGCGTCAGGAGGCCGCGCGGCGGCCGATCTCATCGATGACGCCGCGCAGCAGCGGACGCGCAGGCTCGAACTGGCCGGTACGCAGGAACGCGATGGTCTGCCGGAACGACGTCGGATGCACCAGCAGTCCCACGTGCGAGGCCTTGACGGTCGTGTAGTCCGTCATCCCGACGAGCTTGCAGCTCTCGACCGAGACGCGGCCGTCGTTCGGCCATGGCAGCAGGAACAGCCCGGCGATCGGGTCGAGGAAACGGTTGCCGGCGATCACGCCGATCTCGTAGTCGGCGGCCGGCAAGGAGGCGAGCGTGACGTCTTTCGTGGTCACCAGTTGCAGGCCTGCCGGCCCGAAATAGGCGCGATACAGCCCGACGTTCTGCAGCCGGTCGGCGAGCTCGCTGCCGCCATTGGGCGTTCCCAGCATGACGACACGGCCGAGCCGCGCCGGCCGATGCTTCGCGATCGCGACCCGTGCCAGCAGCCCGCCCATCGAGTGGGTGACGAAATGGACCGGACCGTCGATCCCGGCGGCGAAATCGGCGATCGCCGGGCGGATGTCGTCAGCAAGAAACTCGAGCGGCTTCTTGCGGCTCTCATAGTCGAGGTTCAGCGTCGCAAAACCTGCGCGCTGCAACCGCTTTTCCAGCGGACGCAGCATCAATGACCGGCCGGCGATGCCATGCAGCAGCACAACCCCCGCGTCGCGGGGGCCACTGTGCTGAGAACGCCGGCGCAGCGATGCGATCACGCGACTTCCCGCTCCTCCGGCTCGCGCTCCGTCGTAGCGGTTGCCGCACTCGCCTCGGCAAGCGCCTTGGCGCCGACATAGTCGGTCTTGCCCGAGCCGAGCAGCGGGATCTTGTCGACCACCATCACGACGGCCGGCACCGCAAGCTCCGGCGCGCCTTGCGCCTTGGCCTGACGCTGTATCGCGGAGCGTTCGGCATCCTTCTGCGTCGTGATCAGCACGATGCGCTCGCCCTTGCGCTGGTCGGGGATCGACACCGCGACCGAGGCTGCCTGCGGCCACAAAGCCGCGGCGATCTGCTCGACCACCGTCAGCGACACCATCTCGCCGGCGATCTTGGCAAAGCGCTTGGCGCGGCCCTTGATCGTGATGAAGCCCTGCGCGTCGATGGTGACGATGTCGCCGGTGTCGTGCCAGCCCTCCGGCAGTGCCTCGAGCACGCCGGGATTTTCGGCCCTGACATAGCCGAGCATGACGTTGGGGCCGCGGACCGAAAGCCGTCCGCCCTCCTCGATGCCCGGCACCTTGTCGAGTCGGTACTCCATCAGCGGCGACAGGCGGCCGACGGTGCCGACACGGTTGGCCATCGGCGTGTTCATCGCCAGCACCGGCGCAGTCTCGGTGACACCATAGCCTTCGAGAACGCGGATGCCATAACGCTCCATGTAGATCTGCCGTGTCCGATCCTTGACCGGCTCGGCGCCGGCAATGACCAGCCGCAGGGTGCGGAAATCGTAGGCATGAGCGGAGCGCGCGTAGCCGGTCAGGAAGGTGTCGGTGCCGAACAAGATCGTGGCGCCGGTCTGGTAGATCAGTTCGGGCACGATCCGGTAATGCAGCGGCGACGGGTACATGTAGATCGGGATGCCCGCCAACATGGGCATCATCATGCCGCCAGTGAGGCCGAAGGAGTGAAAGACCGGCAAAACATTGAACACAAGATCGTTAGCGTTGGCATCGACCCTCGCCAATGCCTGCGCGGCATTCGCGAGAATGTTGCGATGGGACAGGACGACGCCCTTCGGGGTGCCTTCGGAGCCGGACGTGAACAGAATCACCGCCGGATGGTCGGCATTGCGGGCGACGCGCGGCTTGGTGCCGTCGATCATCCCCTTGATCTTGTCGGCCAGGCTGACGGAGGCCTTGACGTCCTCGAGATAGACCAGGCGGGCCTGTCCTTCGATCGCCGCGATCAGCTTGTCGAGCTTGCCCTTCTCGATGAAGGCCCGCGACGTCAGAACGGTCGTGACCTGCGCCGCCTTCATTGCCGCCAGCACATTCACCGGGCCGGCGGAGAAATTCAGCATTGCCGGCACGCGGCCGATCGACTGCAGCGCCATGAACACCACGGCGACGCCGGCGGAGTTCGGCAGCAACAGGCCGATGTTCTCGC
Source organism: Bradyrhizobium sp. HKCCYLRH3073 (assembly GCF_051167995.1). Lineage (NCBI taxonomy): Bacteria > Pseudomonadati > Pseudomonadota > Alphaproteobacteria > Hyphomicrobiales > Nitrobacteraceae > Bradyrhizobium > Bradyrhizobium sp. HKCCYLRH3073. Next base: position 125,610 of record NZ_JBNPUD010000009.1, on the reverse strand, counting down.
CCACCATCGTGCCCTGCTCGAGCTTGCGGCTGAGCACCTGCGAGCCGAGCAGCAGCTTGCGATAGGTCAGCTTGGTGCCGAGCGGATCCTCGATCATCACCTTGCCGGTGTCGTGGTCGCGATGGGCATGGGCGAGCGCCTCGAACAGCGTCCGATCCAGCATGGCGTTCTTGACCATGGCGTCGATCATCACGTCCTGCAGCGCCGCGCCGGCCGCATTGCGGCGGGTCTTGCCCTTGAGAGCCGCATCGATGGTGAGCTTCACCGGCGGCAGGATCGTCACCGTCACCTTGGGAAACCAGGAGCGCTTGATCTGGCCATCCTTGAGATAGCTGAGATGCGAGCGCTGCGCGCCCTCGATGCGAACGGGCACCACGATGGCGTCGGCCTTGTCGGCGATCATTGCGGTGCCGTCATAGACCTTCATCAGCGAGCCCGACACCGTGATGCGGCCCTCGGGGAAGATCACCACCGGCTCCTGGCTGGCGACCAGCTTGATCAGGTCGCGAGCACCGAGCGGCTTGGTCGGGTCGATCGTGATGTGGCTCACCAGCTTCAGGAAGACCTTCGCCCACCAGGCCTTGGAGATCCCGGTGTCGACGGCGAAGGTCGCATCGATCGGCAGCACCGCGTGCAGCAGCGGACCGTCGATCAGGCTGACATGGTTCGGCGCGATCAGCATGCGGGTGCCGGCTGGCGGCAGGTTCTCCAGGCCGCGCACTTCGGTGCGGAACAGAGCACGGAACAGCATCGCGCCGAAATCGCGCACGCCCTCCCTGCCCCATTTGTTGAGCACGAACCAGACGGCGCCGAAGCTGGCCAAAGCCAGACCGAAGAAGATCCAGGCGATCGAGACGCCCGCGGCCTGCAGGCCGGCTACGCCCAGCGAGCCGACCACCATGAAGGCGGCCTGCAGCACATTGCCGGCAGCGATGACCCGGGCGCGCTCGGTCGGCTCCGACCAGGCCTGCACGGCGGCGAACGCCGGAACCACGAACAGGCCGCCGCCAAAGGCGAAAACGGCGAAATCGATCAGCATGCGCGCGCCCGCCCAAGAGCCGACGAAGGCGAGCGGCGTGAGGCCCTTTGCGGCCTCGGTCGTCCCGATCGCCCAGGACAGATCGAGGCCGAGCACGCCCATGAGGATGGCGCCGATCGGCACCAGCGCGAGATTCGGCCTGACGTGGCTGAGATGCGCTGCGAACAGCGAGCCGATGGCAATGCCAATCGCGAAGATGGCGAGGCACAGAGTGACCACGCCCTCGGTGCCGCCGACGACATCCTTGACCAGCGCCGGCAGCAGCGACAGCACGACGGCGCCGACCAGCCAGAACCAAGACACGATCACCATGCCGTCCCACAGCCGCGGCGCGGCGTACAGCGACTTGAGAAGGTGCGAGGTCGAGGTCCAGGGATTGGCCGTGATGCGCAGATCGGGGGCCGACGGCGACGTGTGCGGAATGCGCGAGGCCGACGCCCAGGAGATCACCGCGAGGCCGATGACGGCGAGAGCGACCCATCCCATGTGCGACGAGCCGGAGACGAGTTGGCCGCCGGCGATGGTGCCGATCAGGATGGCCATGAAGGTCGCGCCTTCGACCAGCGCGTTGCCGGTTGCGAGCTCACCGACCGTCAGTTGATCGGGCAGCATGGCGTATTTCACGGGACCGAACAGCGCGGCAATGACACCGAACATGCCGAGGGCGACGAACAGCAGCGGGATCGAATGCAGAAAGAAGCCCAGCGCCGCAAAGGTTGCGGCGAAGATCTCCGCGAATTTGAGCCGGCGCGCCACGATTCCCTTAACATATCGATCCGCCAGCTCGCCGCCGAGCCCGGACAGGATGAAGAACGGAAAGATGAAGACGGCGCCCGCCACGGTCACAAGCGCGTCGCCATGCGTTGCCACGGCGCCATAGAGCAGCATGATGACCAGCGCATTCTTCAGGACGTTGTCGTTCAGCGCCGAGGAGAATTGAGCCCAGAACAGCGGGGCAAAACGGCGCGACGACATCAACTGCTTGATCATGATCGATTCCTGGTGTGCTGCAGCGGCTTGGCCGCAAGGATCGCAAGAGTCTTGAAGGTTGGTGATGAAATGAGGCGGAGCCGGCGATGCATCCCGTTAGACGCGGTCATGCGGTTAGGCGTTCTGTTGTTGGTCGCCGACCAGGACGGAAAATAGCGCGAAGGTCGTGTGCAAAAGGCTTATCCAGACCGATGGCAACGGGACGGAGGGGGTGGGACGCGAGGACATGGTGACCGCTTCGTTGCGCATCAGATCGGGATTTGAGACGAGGTCAGGTCAGTTCGCTCAGGTAGTGGAAGCAGCCGAACAGGCCGCCACGGCGCAGCCGGTGCCCTTCGCGCCCGGCGGCACGAAACAGACGTTGTCCCGCCAGCCGCCTCGTTCGCCGCGCAGCCAGCAGACCGGCAACATCACAAGCATTTGCGATCCGCTCGACGCGCGCCGTCAAAAGGTGAGACGCGAACCGCGCGAGACCGTTCAGTCCTGTCGGCGCATTGGTCGAAAAAAAATGGGGAGCGCGAGAGTCGAGAACCTGCATGAGACTTCTCCATATTTTGAGCAACGCTCAAAATATATATCGCACTTTTGAGCGGCGCTCAAGAAGAGAATGTGAAACGTCAAGAAGGGTAAAATGATCCTGCGAGCCCCGCCTCTCCGGGTGAGGGGCGAATAAGGCCCTCGAATCAGAAGGGATTTTCGATAACTCGGCTTGCCCCAGTGGGTCAGCCTGCCGATTTGCGCAGCCAGACCTTGTTGTCGTGGAAGGCCGCGCCCCCGATCGGGGCGACGGTGTCGGCGGCGGTGAGCACGTTGATGCCGCGTCCCCCGACATGGGCGCGATTGGGATGGATCGATTCGGCGATCAACACTCCGCGCCGGACTCCGTCGAACAGCCGGGCCGCAAGCGAGGTCTGTCCGCGCTCATTGCCGAGCGTGACGATGTCGCCGTCGACGATGCCGAGCGGGGCTGCATCCAGCGGATGGATCATGACGGAGGGGGCCCCTTCCCGCGCCTGCGACGATGGCGTCTCGTTGAAGGAGGTGTTGAGGAACGAGCGTGCGGGACTGGTTGCAAGCCGGAACGGATGCTGCTGATCGACCTCTTCGGTCACCGCCCAATGGTCGGGCAATGACGGCATGCGCTCCGGATTGCCCATGACGCGTCCGAATGGCGGATGAGCCCAGTCGGCCTTGAAGTGGAATTTGCCGTCCCTGTGCGCGAAGCCGTCGAGATAGTGCGACGTGCGGAAGTCCGGCTGAAGGTCACGCCAGACATCGGCCTCGAGCCCGGCGATATCGCCATGGCCGCTCTTCTTCAACGTCGCATCGATCAGCTCGCGCGGCGACATCTCGAAGCCCGGATGCACAGCCCGCAGCCGCCGCGCCAGGCCTTGCAGCACCTCGTGGTTGGAGCGGCACTCACCCGGTGGATCAATCAGCTTCGGTCCGACCGAGATGTGCTGATGGCCGCCGCCGTAATAGAGATCGTCATGCTCCATGAACATCGTGGCGGGCAGCACGATGTCCGCCATCTGCGCCGTCTCGGTCATGAACTGCTCGTGGACGGCGACGAAAAGGTCTTCGCGCGCAAATCCGTTGCGAACCAGCTCCTGCTCGGGCGCCACCGTCATCGGGTTGGTGTTCTGGATCAGCATCGCCTTGACTGGCGGGCCTCCACAGAGGGCCACCGCGTCTCCCGTCAGGATGCGCCCGATCTGGGACTGATCGAGGAAGCGGGTGGAATGATCCACGGCGTCATGGCCCTCGATGATCGACTCATCGAAGTGCCAAAGCGCGGCGTTGTTGAAGAAGGCCCCGCCTCCTTCGTACTGCCAGGCGCCCGTCACCGCGGGAATGCAGGATGCCGCATGCATCTGCGTGGCACCGTTCCTGCTACGGGTGAAGCCGTAACCCAGCCGGAAGAAGGTGCGCTTCGTCTCTCCGACCAGACGGGCGAACGCCTCGATCTCGGCCACGGGAACGCCAGAGATTTGCGATGCCCATTGCGGCGTCCGCGTCTGCAGATGCGCTTCGAGTTCCGCAGGGCAGTCCGTGTACTTCTCCATATAGGCGCGGTCGGCAAAGCCGTCGCGAAACAGCACGTGCATCACGCCGCAGGCAAAGGCGCCGTCGGTGCCCGGGCGCAGGATGATCTTGATGTCGGCCTGCTTCATCGTCTCATTGTCGTAGACATCGATCGCGGCGATCTTGGCGCCCCGCTCTTTTCGGGCGCGCGCGGCATGAGTCATGACATTGACCTGCGTGTTCACCGGGTTCGTGCCCCAGATCACGACCAGGTCCGAGAGCGCCATTTCCCGCGGATCGACGCCGGCGATCTTCCCGGTGCCGATGGCAAAGCCGATACGCGCGACATTGGCGCAGATCGTCGAGTAGAATCGCGAATACTTCTTCACATGGGTGAGACGATTGAGGCCGTCGCGCATCACGAGACCCATCGTGCCCGCGTAATAATACGGCCATACCGACTGAGCGCCAAAATCCCGCTCCGCCTGGAGAAACCGCTCCGCGATCTCGTCCAATGCCTCGTCCCAGGAGATGCGTGCAAAATGCCCTGATCCTTTCGGACCGACGCGACGCATCGGATGCATCAGCCTTTCAGGATGATGAATCCGCTCGGCATATCTCGCGACCTTGGCGCAAACCACGCCAGCCGTATAGGTCTGCCGTTTCGAGCCGCGAACGCGGCCGATCGTCTTCCGATCGAGCACTTCGACGTCGAGCGCGCAGGCGGACGGACAATCGTGCGGGCAGGTGGAATGGCGGATATCGACGCGGGTCTGCTGGTTCATGCCCGATTGGTAGCATCAAAGAATGCATCCGCCGAGAGCATTCGCGAGGCATTCGCATGAACAAGATTCGTACGTGTCTGCATCACCGCAGATCTGGTTCTGGACGCGCACAAGTCGCCGCCGACGACGGCTGATCCGCCGTTAGGGGCGAGATGAAGACGGCAAGAAAAGACGATAGGCTTTGTTGCGCGCTCGTGTTTGCTGCCTGCGACGGTCTACATCGCAGCGCACCATCACGAGCCCTCAGCTGACGGCAATTTCAATTGCAAAGCGATTTTCATATATTAATATATCAGGTGAGGAAACGAAAATGTCCGGTCGCCCCCCGAGGAAATTGGCCGCAGCGCCACGGCCCGTGGTGGCCCGCATGCGCCGCAATGGTCGACCCCGCGGCGCGACAGCAGCGTCACGCATCTACACCGATCTCAGGTCGGAACTCGTGTCGCTCGTGCGCCTGCCGGGCGAACCGATTTCGGAAGCGCAGATCGCGACGGCCTATGGCGTCAGCAGGACACCGGTCCGCGAGGCCATTCTGAAGCTCTCGGACGAAGGGCTGGTCGAGATCTTTCCGCAGTCCGGCATCTTCGTCTCGCGCATTCCGGTCGCAGCACTCCCCGAGACCATCATCATCCGAAAGTCTCTCGAAGAGACCACCGCACGGCTGGCGGCCGAGCATGCAACATCGAGCCAGTTGCTCAACCTGCATGCGACCCTCGAACGTCAGCGCGAGGCCTGCGCCGCAAAGGATCGCGAAGCCTTCCACCAGGCCGACGAGATGTTTCACGCTGGCATCGCCGAGGTCGCCGGCTATCCCGGTATCTGGAAGCTGATCGTTCAGGTCAAGGTTCACGTCGACCGCTATCGCCGCCTGACCTTGCCGCAGATCGGACGGATGGCCGAAGTGATCGCAGAGCACGAACCAATCCTTCAGGCCATCGAACGGCGCGATCCGGATCGTGCCCGGGCTGCCATGGCGAGTCATCTGGAACGCCTGCTCGACGACATCTCTGAAATTCAGACCAAGAATCCAGAGTATTTCGATCAACCAAGCTAGCGAGATGATCGCATCGAACCTTGCGGCGACACGATCACTTCGGCGGAGAGACGCCATGAAAAGACGCGATTTCATCAGACTGAGCGTGGGCTTTGCGGGCGTTGCAACGCTGCCGCCGATCTCGGCCGCCCTTGCGCAATCGAAGGCGGTGTTCAAGGCATCCGACGTTCAGCCGCCGGGGTATCCGACGGTTGCAGCAACAGAAAACCTCGGCAAGAAGCTTGCGGCGGCCACCAGCGGCAGGCTGTCGATCCAGATGTATCCGTCCGCTCAGCTCGGCGGCGAGAAAGAGACCATCGAGCAGACCCAGATCGGGGCGATCCAGATGCTGCGGGTCAGCGCCGGCGCGCTCGGCCCGATCGTCGATGACGTCAACGTCGTCAACATGCCCTTCCTGTTCAAGAGCATCGAACATTCGGAAAAGATGATGGACGGTCCGATCGGTCAGGACCTTCTGGACCGCGTCAGCGCCAATGCCAGCGCAAATCTCGTCGCACTCTGCTGGATGAATTCGGGTGCGCGCAGCATCTACAATACCAAGAAGCCCATCAGGACGGTGGAGGACGTGAAGGGGCTGAAGATTCGCGTGATCGGCAATCCCATCTTCATCGACATGATGAACGCGCTCGGCGGCAACGGCGTCGCGATGGGGTACGATCAGGTCTTCAGCGCGCTGCAGACCGGCGTGATCGACGGGGCCGAGAACAATCTACCGAGCTACGTCTTCAGCAGTCACTACACGGCCGCGAAGTACTATTCGCTCACCCAGCATCTCGTCATTCCAGAAGTCCTCGCGTTCTCGAAGCGCGCCTGGGCGAACCTGTCGACCGACGACCAGACCTTGATCAAGAAGTTCGCACGCGAAGCACAGATGGAGGAACGCGAACTCTGGAAGGTCTACGAGCGGGAAGCGATGGAGAAGGCCAGGGCCGCCGGCTCCGAAATCGTCGAAATCGCCGACAAGGCGCCGTTCCAGAAGGCCGTAAAGCCGGTCTGGGACAAATACGGTCCGAAGCACCAAGAACTGATTAAGCGCATTCAGGACATCGCGTAGACCGCGCGCTCGGTTCGGACGATCGGGAGGCTTACGATGGCCGGACTCCATCTCCGGCGATGGATGCGCTGCATCTCGCCTGCGTCATCGCGGGCGTGACGGCGCTCGTGCTGATCTCAGCCCTCATCCTTTGGGCGGTCTTCACGCGCCTACGTCCTGAACAGCGCGACCTTCTGGCCCGAACCGATGGCCGTCCTGTTGTACTGGCGCCACCAAGCCACAACGCCGTCCTGTACTCGCGCGCGACCGGTGGGGCGTTCTCGATCAGCGCGCTGCTCATGGCGGGTATATTCCCGGGACTGCTGCTCGGCTTCTCGCGGATCCTGCTCTGTACCGTGTTCGCCTATCGCGAAGACCATCCCCACAGCCGGCAGGTTCCAGCCAAGGATGCGGTCAAGATCACGATCGATCGCTGGCCGGATGCGGCCATCATCGGTTCAGCAGGACGCCGGAAAATGCCTCTCGGCCCCTACTCGTCCTCGTCTTGACCGGTCTCTGCCAATCCGCGTAGCGGCTCGGGATTCAGAAGAACGATCGCCCCGTGCTCGAGGCGGACCCAGTCCCGCGCGGCCCACGCACGCAATTGCTTGTTGATGCTCTCCCGCGTCATGCCGACCATTTCGCTGATCTCCTGCTGAGTGATGGCAATGGTGCGGCTCGCGGCATCCAGCTTGCGCTTGTCGGTCAGGCCGAGCAGTGCACTGGCAAGGCGGCGAGGAAGATCCTGAAGGATGACCTGCTCGACCTGGTCGCTGGTCCAGCGCAGCCGATCGCAAAGCAGCTCGATGAATTTCATTGCCAGCACCGGTTGGCTCTTCACGAACGGCAGGAATTCGCGCCGATCGATGACCAGTATCTCGCAATTCGTGTTGGCCGTTGCATCGGCTGTGCGTTCTCGTCCGTCGAGCACGGCGACCTCGCCGAATATCTCACCCGCGCTGATCAGGTTCAGGATGGCATTGCGGCCGTCGGGCGACGAGACACTGATTTTGACGGTGCCACTGATCACGGCATATAAGCTCGAGCCAGGATCGCCTTTTGAGAAGATGGTTGCACCGCGCTTGAGCGATGTCGGCTTGGCGTAGCGGCAGAGCTGATCGACCGCATCAGCCTCGAGCTCACGAAAAATCGGATGCTGACGCAGCACCGACAGTTTGCCGTTATTGGTAGGTCGGACGCTCGCCCGCTTTTCCTCAGTCACACCGCATCTCCCAGGCGTCCGAATACCGCCGCCCAAGGGAAATGTCCAAAGCTGGTGGCCAAGGCCCCGCGGATATCAGGGGACTATGGACACGCCTACAGCCACCAGCAAAAACGATCCCTCGGACTTGCGACCACCGATCCTCGATTTCATTGCATCTCGGAATACGGCAGATCGGCGGATTGTCCAGGAAAATGCGGCGAACGCTCAACGGCGAAGCCATGTGCCAATCGACGCCGGAGGCGTTTACGCCGCCGGGACGGGCCCTGCATACATTGTGCAACGCGTGAGAGTCGTCCAGCCGCCCCGTCGGACCGGCAGCGCTACTCTTCTGAGCGCAAGATGCCGCAGCCCAAGGGCAGCCTGTACCTCACACCCGATGCCTTGTCTGTGAATCAGCCCAAAGCAGGACCGCAGCGAACCCGACAAAAACCCCCACAACTGCAAAGCTGACCATCATAGCGTCCAGCGGCATGTCTCTCTCCCCCTGTTCGAGTTTGAGACACAGTTCCCTATCGGCTGCGCGACAGTCCTTGATCCAGATCAATGCAATACGGATTTCGCCCGCGATGTCAGGCAGCAGCCATTGCTTCAGCTCGCGCCGAGTCCCGAAGCGAGACGCCCCCGGGCAGGATCGCGATGATGCCCTCCCGTTCGAGCTTCGTGAACGTTCGACTGACGGTCTCGATGGTGAGCCCGAGATAGTCGGCGATATCCTGCCGACTCATCGGCAACGGTACCATGTTAGAGGCCCCCCGAAGCTCCACCAGCCGATCCCTCCAGCCAACGAGGAATGTCGCGACCTTCTCCTCGGCTGATCGGCGTCCGAGAAGTACCATGTGATCACGCGCCTGATTCAGCTCCTGCACGGCCAGTTCGTTCATCCGGCGCAGCAGATTCGGCTTGTCCTCGGCAAAGCGTCCGAACGGTCCCTTCGCGAACTGGCAGACGGTGACGGGACCGATCGCGTCAGCCGAAAATCCGTGCCGTTCCTCCGTCGTCATGCCGACGAAGTCGCCGGGCAGCGCAAATCCGACGATCTGCCTGCGTCCGTCGGGGAGAAGCTTGTAGAGCCTCATGACCCCATCCAATAAATTGTAGAAGCAGGACGATGTATCTTCTTGCGCGAAAACCGTCTCGCAGGTCGCAAAATGGGCTCGGCGGCTGAGGTGCTCGAATTCGCGCATCTCAAACTGGTCGAGCGACGCACAGACACTGAATCCCCGCACGGCACAATCGGCACAGGCCTGCCCGTGGAAATCGATTGCAACAAGAGACGTCTTCATACGAGGGCTCCGGTGGGCCAAGCGCAAAGCGAATGGTTGCATTCTAACGGACGCTCGAAGTTCCGATTGATTCAAATCAAACGAACCAACAATCCGGGCCCTATCGTGGCCGCCACTCCCAACACCAATGGATATCGTGAATGCAGCGGCTTGTTCTGTGCCACCTTCTCGCCGCCACGATGTTGGCGACACCGTCATACGCAGCGTCGACAGCAGAGCAACGCGGACAGGCTTTCGCGAAGGCCCACTGCGCACGATGTCACGCCATCGGTCGAACGGGAGAGAGCCCCTTCGAACCGGCCCCTCCGTTCCGCAGCCTACATCTCCGCTACCCGATCGAATCGTTGGGCGAAGCGCTCGCGGAGGGGATCATGACTGGTCACCCGGCCATGCCCCAGTTCCAGCTCGCGCCGCCGCAGATCCACGATCTGCTCTCGTATTTGAAGAGCTTGGAATAGCCCCGTCGATTCAGAGCGCCTGTATCGTCCAGGTCAAAATCGATTTGGCGATCCGGCCGAAGGCCTCGTCGAAGGCGGACACGGCATCAGCAGGATCAAGCCGGGCAACGGGCTGGTTTTCGTCAAACAGCCGAGACGCGATGGCCTTGCCGTTCTTGTCGACGAGGCGAGCCGACAGGCCGATCTCCACCGCGGCGGTATCGGCATTGATCCGGAAACGGCGGACATCAATCAGCAGCTGAAAATCCGGCTGGCCCAGATCGGATGTCCGCAGCGGAGCGTGGGCCACATCGTAATTCTCGAAGGCATCGATCAGACGTGATTGCAACAACTTGGGGATGCTGTCAGCCCACAGGAAATCACCGAACCCCGGGTAATCCTTTGTTGGCGTGAATAGCATGCGCTGAGTCTGCAGCATCGCCACGGCCGTGGGCTCAGGTATCGCAAGCTGCCCCTTGATGGTCTTGTTGACCGGCCCCAGTTCTCGCGGCGCGCTCAGATCATAGGTGACTTTCTGTGCTGGAGCACCGCCTCCCGTCATTTTCTCCAGACCCGAGACGATTCCATCGAGCTTGCCGGTATTCCGCGCAAGGCCGTCTGAGAATGTCTTGAGGTTGGCGATCGTATCTTTGAGCGGCCCTGCATTCTCCGCAAGAACTGCATCGACACGCCGCAGGGCGTCCCGGGCGGCCTGCGTCATGCTTTGTCCGGCGCCCGGTTCTGCAATCAAGGTCGATACGGCACTCGCCGCTCCTGCCGACGCGCCACCCTCCAGCGCGATCACCGGCACTCCTGTCAGCCCCTGAAATTCCAACCCTACTTTGGTGTCGGCGCGCACGGGAGTCGTCGACGCCACGGAAATCGTTGCGTTGACCCGACGCGGATCGTTCGCCGCCAGACCGAGCTCGGTCACCTCGCCGACCCGGATTCCATTGAACAGAACGGCAGCCCCGACCAGCAGGCCGGGCACCGAGCCCTCGAACTGCACGTGATAGGTCGTGCGAGGACCGAGTCCTCCGGTGTTGTTGAGCCAGTAAACGAAGCCAAAGATTGCGACGATGGCCGCCAGCACGAAGCCGCCGATGACAGCGAAGGGTGCACGGGTTTCCATCTTTCAACTCGCTTTTGGTTGCAGCATCTGGGATCGCTTGCCGTGAAAATAGGCTTTGACCCATGGATGTTCTGATCGGAGGAGGTCGCTCATAGGACCAATCGCCACGATCCTGCCATCGGCCAACGCAGCGACACGGTCGCAGACCGTGTTGAGGCTGGCGAGGTCATGGGTCACCATAAACACCGTCAATCCCAACGTCAGCTGGAGCGTCTTGATCAGGGCATCGAAGTCGCCGGCGGAAATCGGATCGAGGCCGGAGGTCGGCTCGTCAAGAAATACGATCGCCGGATCGAGAGCGAGGGCGCGCGCCAGCGCCGCGCGCTTCGTCATGCCACCGGATAGCTCGGCTGGGAATTTATCACCGTCCTCTGCGCGAAGGCCGACCATTTCGAGCTTGGCTATCGCGATCTCATCCATCAACTCCTGCGACATCTGCAGGCTCTCGCGCAGCGGAAACTGAACGTTCTGCTTGACCGTCAGTGACGAGAACAGAGCTCCCTGCTGGAACAGAATTCCCCAGCGCTTCGCTGCCGCCTGCGTCGTCCGCTCCTCGGCGCTCCCAAGGGTTGTCCCCATGACCTCGATAGACCCGCTGCGCCGAGGAATGAGCCCGATGATCGTCCGCATCAGGACGGATTTTCCGCCGCCTGACGCGCCTACCAACCCGAGAATCTCACCGCGACGAACGTCGAGCGAAAGATCGTTCAGAACGAGCTGCCGGCCGAACCCGACAACGAGATCGGTCACGCGGATCGCGCTGGACACGCCAAGATCATCCATTGCTACATTCCAATGGACGCAAAGAACACGGCGAAAAGACCATCGAGCACGATGACCAGGAAAATGGACTTCACCACGGATGTCGTAGTCTGTTGCCCCAGCGATTCGGCACTACCTTTCACACGAAGTCCCTCACTGCAGGCGACAATGCCGATCACCAAGGCCATGAACGGCGCCTTCAATATTCCCACTTCGAAGTGCGTCACCGAGATGGCATCGTGTAGCCGGGCGATGAAGATTGCCGGTCCCATGCCGCCATAGAGCTGGGCCACCAGCCCTCCTCCATACAGGCCAGCCATCGAGCCAATGAAGGCGAGAATTGGCAAGGTCAAGATCAACGCAACGATACGGGGCAGGATCAGCACCTCGACAGGATCAAGTCCCATCGTCACCAGCGCATCGATCTCCTCGCGCATCTTCATCGATCCAAGCTCGGCCGTGTAGGCGCTTCCCGACCGTCCTGCCACCATGATCGCGACGATCAGAACGCCAAGCTCGCGCAGGACCAGAATTCCGACCATGTCGACGACGTAAGACTCGGCACCGAAACGTCGAAAATGGAAGATCCCCTGCTGGGCAATGATGGCGCCGATCAGGAAAGTGATCAACACCACGATTGGAATGGCCTGCCATCCGATGCGGTACATCTGATAGACGAGGGAGGTCACGCGCAGAGATCGCGGCCGGCGCAGCGTCCGCAGCAGCGCAAAGAACAGCGCGGCCAACATGTCCAGAAACACCTTGATATCCTGGGCGGCCCCCAGACTCGAACGACCGAGGTCGGTGAGTTTGGCAAGGATCGGGTTCAGTCTCGGTGCCGGCGCGACGGCTCGTCGATTGACCTGCCGGACCTCCTCGACGAGGCCGATGTAGTTTTCTGCCACCCCGGTCGTCTCGACCCGCCGACCGCCAACAGCAGCCCGGCGGCCGAGCTTCTCAAGCAACCAAGCACCCACGGTATCGATTTCGCTGACGGCTCCAAGATCAAGCTTCACCGCAGTCGCGCTGTTGATGCTGTTGCCGACAGAGCTGGTCAAGCTCTCGAGCTCTGCCACGTTCAGGGACACCCATGATCCGCTCGGACGAAGCTCGAGCACATCCTCCGTCGTCGCGGCGGTCAGTCCCGGATGAGCACGCAATTGGATGTCTCCCTCAGTCGGCGTGCCGAGGCACACCCGTTCCTAAATCGCGCCGATCTGCCTCGCTTGATCTGCGTCAATCCCGTCAGCGCAACGGGTTGAGCGAAATCAAGCATCGTGCCGAGCTACGTTCTACAGTGATTTTGACCCGAGGACAAAACATGGCCATCGACCCGACGACGCTCCGGACCGAGTTGGAGAGCCTGACGCGCGAGCTAAGCCAGCTGTTGCGGGGCGCGGGTGCGCCGCGTGACAACCCGGACGCGCAACCAGCTGCCGGAATGCTCGCTGCAGCGATCGAGGGGCTAGACATGCGTCTAAGTGAGACCGACGTTCAGGTGGAGCGGATGATCAGGGATCGTCCGATCGCGGCGACAGCTTCGGCCTTCGCCTTCGGGCTCGCGGTTGGCCTCCTGCTGCGGAGAACTTAAGTGGATACCGAAAATGTCGTTAAACATTTGCGCCTTCTCTGGCGGACGGACCGGGTCATTGCCGACATCAGGCTCCGGCATCTGCTCGTCGGACTCGGCCTCCGGGCCTTTGCGGCGCTGATCGCCGTCTTTGGCCTCCTGATGTTCGAGCTGGCGGCCTACCTTGCGTTGGTCCAGATCACCTCTGCGGTCGTGGCAGCCGCAGCACTCGGAGCCTGCAATATCGCGATTGCGGCGATCCTCCTGATCATCGCATCCCGTGCACCGTCCGGCCGGGAACTCGAACTAGCCAACGAGATTCACTCCTCGGCGATGGACTCGCTGCAGTTGGAAGCACGAGCTTTGCAGTCCCGGATCTCGAGCGTGGTCAACCATCCGATCAACAGCCTCATTCCGCTGCTCATCGTTCCCATTGCGACGATGATCATCAGAACTCTCCGCTCGCATGGCGCCTCCGAAGGCGAGGCGGCGAGGCCACCGTCCAATGACGACCACCATCCGACCTGAACCGATGGATCCGGTGAGAGGACACCAAACACCTAAGCTTAGAGCCTGAGTTTGACATTGCAAAGGTCGCGCTCGGTTGGATCGGTTCTGACCTCGAAACCGAGGTTCCTACACATCTCCAGCATGACGACATTCTCCTGCAGGACGTCACCGGAGATCATCTTCAGGCCCTCCGACTTGGCATATTCGATGATCAGCTGCATCAATGCCCAGCCGAGTCCGCGTCCCTTGAGATCCGACCGCAACAGGATTGCGTACTCCCCGCTCTCGTAAACCGAGTCGGAGTGAATCCTCACGACGCCGACCAGTTCGTTTGTCGCTTCATCGAGCGCCACAAAAGCCATCGCGCGCGCATAGTCGAGCTGCGTCAGGCGCGCGATGAACTCGTGCGTGAACTCCTTCATGGGGGCAAAGAATCGAAGACGCAGGTCTTCCGGAGTGACATGCTTGAGGAACTCATGAATGGTTGGCTCATCCTCGGGTCGGATCGGCCGCGCAAGGATCCGCCAGCCGTCCTTGACCTGGAGATGCCGTTCCCATTGGCTGGGATAGGGCCGAACGGCGAAATTCGACGGACCAGAGCCTTTGAATTTCGGCGGAACCCTGCCGACGGCGACGCGCGCATCGACGGCCATGACGCCGCTCTCGTCGGCGAGCAGCGGATTGATATCGAGTTCGCGAATCTCGGGAACGTCTGCTGCAAGCTGCGCAAGCTTGACCAGCACCAGTGCGACTGCATCGGGCTTGACCGCGGGGACATCACGATAAGCGCGCAGCAATCGTGAGACGCGCGTCCGCTCGATGAGGTTTCGCGCCAGATGGAGATCGAGCGGAGGCAGACCGAGCGCCTTGTCGTTGATGATCTCGACGGCGGTACCGCCCCTGCCGAACACGATCACGGTTCCGAAGATCGGATCGTCGGCAATGCCCATGATCAGCTCCCGCGCCTTGGCGCGGACGATCATGGCTTGCACGATCACGCCGGAAATCCGTGCGTCGGGCCGAAGGGCCTTCGCGCGGGCCATGATCTCGTTCGCCGCGTTACGCACGGCCTCGGCCGTGGTGAGATTGAGCACGACACCGCCGACGTCGGATTTGTGAATGATATCTCTCGACAGAATCTTGAGAACGACAGTTGTGCCTTGAGCGAACAACTGTTCCGCATACCCGACCGCCTCGTCGACCGACGACGCAGCGAACGTCGGCACCATCGCAATATCGTAAGCCTCCAGCAGGCGACTGATCTCGACCGGATCGAGCCAGGTCCGCCCGTCGGCGAGGGCTGTCGCTATAATTCCGCGGGCTGCGTCGACGTCGGGCGCAAAAGAGCTCGGCATGGCCGGCGGGACAGCGGCAAGCGATTCGACCACCTCCCGATGACGAACGAGATGCATGAAGCCGCGAACGGCATCATCCTCGGTTGGATAGTTCGGAATTCCTGCCCCGCTCAAGGTCTCGATGACCGGCTGCTCCGCGCCGACCCATGCCGCCAGAACCGGCTTTGCCCAGCGCCGGTGCTGCTTTCGATAGGTACTGACGAACTCGGTGACAGCCGTGGCGATGGCGCTCGCGGATGCAATCGCGGTCTGAACATTCATGACGAGAATTGCATCGTTGGCTTGATCGGCGAGCAGCGCTTCGAGCGCGAGCGTGTAGCGTGCGGCATCGGCATCGCCGACGATGTCGACCGGGTTGGATCCGGACCAGGTCGGCGGCAGGATGGCGTCAAGTTTGTCGTGTACGACCGGCGAAAGTGCGGCAGGCACGCCTCCGAGCTCGACCAGTCGATCCACGGCGAGCACGCCGATCCCGCCGCCATTCGTGAGAATGGCGAGCCTCTTGCCCATGGGCGACTCCACCCGCCCCAGCGTTTCGGCGCAGTCGAACAACTCGCGCAGATCGGAGACCCGCAGAACGCCGGCCCGGCGAAAAGCCGCATCATAGACGGCATCGGCTCCCGCCAGCGCGCCCGTATGTGTCGCCGCAGCTTGCGCACCGACGGCACCGCGGCCCGACTTTACGACCACAACCGGCTTGACCCTTGCCGCCCCTCGCGCCGCGGACATGAACTTTCGCGCGTCCTTGACGGCTTCGATGTAGAGCAGGATCGCGCGGGTCCCACCGTCCAACGCGAAGTGGTCCAGAAGATCTGCGAGATCGACGTCCAACTGATCGCCGATCGAGACGATTCCAGAAAACCCAACACCGCGCTGAGCAGCCCAATCTACCATCCCCGCCGCGATAGCGCCGGACTGGGAAATGAGCGCCAAGCTTCCTGCAACCGGCATGTGTGCCGAAAAGCTCGCATTGAGCTTGATGGTAGGCATCATGATTCCGAGACAGTTCGGCCCGATGAGACGCATGCCGTATTTCTGCGCCGCCTTCTCGGCCTGGTCGGCGAGCGACCCCTCTCCGTGCCCGAGACCCGAGGTAATGATCAAAGCCCCTGCCGTCCCCAACGCGCCTGCGCGATGAATGAGATCCGGGATCGAAGGGGGGGGCGTCGTGATCACCACCAGTTCCGGCACAAACGCCAGTTCGGCGAGGCTGCCAACGGCTGCGATATTGGATATTTCCCGATAGCGAGAATTGACCAGGCCAAGCTTGCCCTCGAACCGCGCCTTGACGATATTGTCGAGAATGGCCTTCCCTACCGAGTTCGGTCGCGGACTTCCTCCGATCAGAGCGATGGAGCGTGGCAAAAGCAGGTTCCGCATTCGGTAGGTCGACATTTGCACGTCCAACATCAGTCGGTGAAAGGCGGGTGAATCCCGGAGACTGATCTTAGTTTCAATCCGCAGCCGGTCTAGCGCGACTTATCATCCCAGCATGGTGACGGATGCAACCCCGCTCCGTTCCCTGACTGCGCCTGCCGGTTCTGCTCGGTAGGCCGCAGTATTCGGACCAAGTCCTTGATGAGCATCAAACGATTGCCGGGCTGATTATCTTATTACCCTGCAAATTCGTCCGGGAGGCTCTCCGATGCGAGCGATGGTTCTGCGAAAGCCTGGAGCGCCTCTGCAGCCCGAGACACTCGCGGACCCCGATCCTGGTCCCGGTGAGATCCGGGTCAAGATCAGGGCATGCGGCGTGTGTCGCACTGACCTGCATGTGTACGACGGTGAGCTTCCCGACATCCGGTATCCGCTCATCCCCGGACACGAGATCGTCGGTCATGTCGATCAGATTGGTCCTGGTGTGACGACGCACAGGCTCGGCGAACGCGTCGGAATTCCATGGCTGGGGCATACATGCGGCCATTGCGCGTTCTGCGCACGTGGTATGGAAAATCTCTGCGACCAGCCGACGTTTACCGGCTATACGCGCGATGGCGGCTATGCGACCCACACCGTCGTCGACGCAAATTATGCATTCCCGCTCGATGGTCTGGAGGATGACATCGCCACCGCACCTCTGTTGTGCGCCGGCCTGATCGGCTGGCGATCCCTGGTCATGGCAGGGGAAGCCGAGAGGCTTGGCATCTACGGATTCGGCGCGGCCGGTCACATCGTTGCCCAGGTGGCCCGCTGGCAGGGGCGTCAGATCTATGCGTTCACCCGCGAGCACGACGAGGCTGCGCAGGATCTGGCTCGCCAACTTGGCGCCACATGGGCCGGAGCGGCGGGCCAGCGTCCCGATGTTGCTCTGGACGCGGCCATCATCTACGCGCCAGCTGGCGAGCTTGTTCCGGCCGCTCTGCGGGCTGTTCGGAAGGGTGGCCGGGTGGTCTGCGCAGGTATCCATATGAGCGACATTCCGACGTTTCCCTATTCCCTTCTCTGGGGAGAACGCCAAGTGGTGTCCGTCGCCAACCTGACGCGACAGGACGGTCTCGATTTCCTGCAGGTCGCGCAGCAGGCTCAGATACGGACCCATACGACGCCCTATCCGCTGTCCGACGCAAATGACGTTCTGGCCCGCCTGAGGCGGGGTGACGTCGTCGGCGCGGCGGTGCTTATCCCGGACTTTTGAAGTGAATGTGGTAACCCCGCCCATGGCATCACCATCCGATCAGGAACTGGTCTTCTCCTTCTTGGGCAATACCACCCGACATCCAGGTGTCCGCCGGATCGACACGCACGCGGCTTCAGTGTTTCTGATCGGCGACCGCGCTCTGAAGATCAAGCGCGCCGTTCGGCTGCCATTTCTGGACTATTCGACGCTCGATTGGCGCAAGGCAGCGTGCGCGAAGGAAATGGAGATGAATCACCCGTTTGCTCCAGACATCTATCGGCGTGTCGTCGCCATCACCAAGGCGCCAGACGGATCATTCGAAGTCGATGGATCCGGCACTCCGGTCGAATATGCCGTCGAGATGCGTCGCTTCGATGACAGCCGGACACTCGATCACCTCGCTCGCCACCAGCAATTGGAGATCGGCTTGGGCGAACGTCTGGCGGAGACGATCGCGGCGTCGCATGCCGTGGCCACCCGGATGCCGTCCAACGCGTGGACGCAGTCGCTTCCAGTCTGGATCGACGCGTTCGTCGCCAGCTTTCGAAACGTCCCACTATTTGACGCTACGCAGATCGAAGAACTCCGCGCTCTTTGCCACTCGGCCTTCACACGGCTCTGTCCCCTGCTCGAGCAACGCGCAAAAGAGGGGCACGTGAAGCGCTGCCACGGCGACCTCCATCTCGCAAATATCGTTCTCATCGACGACAAGCCGGTGCTGTTTGACGCCATCGAGTTCGACGACCGGATAGCCACGATCGACGTCCTCTACGATCTCGCGTTTCCATTGATGGACCTCTTGCACTTCGGGCAGTCGATCGCCGCCAACCATCTCTTGAATCGCTACCTCTCGATCGCTGCGCCCGACCAGACCGGTGGATTGGCTGCTCTGCCTCTGTTCATGGCGATCCGGGCCGCTATCCGTGCGCAAGTCTTTCTTGCAAGGCTCGACCGCAGTGATGCCGAACACTCGGAGGCAGACCGCTCTGCGACCATCGGGATCGCAGAGAGCTACTTCCAACTTGCGCGCAGCCTCATTCGGCCGGCGGAGCCGAGGGTGGTCGCCGTCGGCGGATTATCGGGAACGGGAAAATCTGCGCTCGCCCGGGCTCTGGCTCCCCTCTTGGCTCCTCCACCGGGAGCAATCGTGTTGCGCAGCGACGTGCTGCGCAAGCAACTATCCGGCGTGAAGGAAACCGAACGCCTCCCAGCTGCGGCCTATACGCCGGCATCGAGTGCACGGGTCTATCGAGAGTTGACGACGCAGGCCGGCCGCGTGCTCTCACAAGGCTTCACGGTGATCGTCGACGCCGTGTTTGCACGTTCGGATGAACGACAGGCGATCCATGATCTCGCGAACCGGCTGAAGTTGCCCTTTGCCGGTCTCTTCCTCGTCGCAGATTTGCGCAGCCGGCAGGAGCGGATCCACCATCGAGTCGACGATGCATCCGATGCAACGGTTGGAATTGCCGAAGATCAGGAACGCTACGACATCGGCGCCCTGGATTGGCTCCGGGTGGATGCGTCGGGCACGGCCGAGACGACACTGGAACGAAGCCGATCATTGCTCCGGATCGGCACCTGAGTCCGGTGGAATAACGCTGCCTGACCGCCACAAGCGGCGACTACGTGTGCACGTAGTCGCCCGGCGCGTCTCCGAGATCATTTGAACGATCTGCCCCGAGTTGCGGCGGCGCGCCCGGTGCACCCGACTGCTGTCCAAGCCATGCCGTCCACGCCGGCCACCATGACCCCTCCAGTTTTGGCGAGGTGCTCTGCCACTCGTCCGGCCCGAGATATGGCGCGTCGGCTGCCTTGGTCCGCATCTGATGGGAGCGCCCCTGCTCGCCCGGCGGCGCCACGATGCCGGCATTGTGGCCGCCGCTCGCGAGCACGAAAGTGACGTCGGCATCAACTTCGTAGTGGACCTTGTAAGTCGACTTCCAGGGCGCAACGTGATCACGCAGGGTCCCGACCACGAACATCGGCGTGTGGATGTCCGAGAGCGAAACGGGTTTCCCCTCGACCCGATATCGCCCCTCGGCGAGATCGTTGTTCAGGAACAGCTTGCGCAGATACTCGGAGTGCATCCGATACGGCAGCCGCGTCGCATCTGCGTTCCATGCCATCAAGTCGCTCGGATTCGCGCGCTCACCGAGAAGATAGTCGCGCGAGACACGCGACCAGATCAGATCGTTGGAGCGCAGCAATTGAAATGCGCCCGCCATCTGCGTGGTGTCGAGATATCCACGCTCCCACATCATGTCTTCGAGAAAGGCGACCTGGCTTTCATTGATGAAGAGCGTCAGCTCTCCCGCTTCGGTGAAATCGGTCTGGGCCGCAAACAGCGTGATCGTCTTCAGACGCTGGTCACCGTCCCGTGCCATGGCCGCCGCCGTGATCGAAAGAAGCGTTCCGCCGAGACAATAGCCTGCGGCATGAACCGGCGTATTCGGAATGATCGTTCCGATCATCTCCAGGGCCGCCATGACGCCCAGCGAGCGGTAGTCGTCAAACGCAAGATCCCGGTCTTCCGCGCCGGGGTTTCGCCAGGAGATCATGAAAACCGTAAAGCCTTGGTCGGTCAGGTATCGGACCAGCGAATTGTGCGGCGATAGATCCAGGATGTAATATTTCATGATCCAAGCCGGTACGATCAGGACCGGCTCTGGTCGCACCTTCTCGGTCGTCGGCAGGTATTGAATCAGCTCAATCAACTGATTGCGAAGCACAACCTTGCCCGGTGCGGTCGCGACGGTCTTGCCGGCGACGAACTCACCATTGCTCGATATCTTTCCGGGCTGCATTACCTGCATGATATCGGCGAGCCAGTTCTGCCAGCCGAAGATCAGGTTCTCTCCACCGCTTTGAAACGTCTTTTCCAAGACTTCCGGGTTGGTCGCGGCAAAGTTCGATGGTGCGAAGATGTCGAGCAGTTGACGAATTGAAAAGTCGACGACGGCTTCGTTGGCGGGGTCGACACCACGAATGCCGGTCGTCGCCTTGTGCCACCAATCTTCCCCGAGCAGGAACGCCTGGGCGAACAAGTTGAACGGGTACGTCGCCCATTGCGGCGTGGAAAAGCGATGATCGTTCGCCTGCGGTTTGATCAGGTCCCAAGGACCACGATTCGGGTCTGCAAAATGCAGGGACCGTTCAGCGACCTGCTTTGCGCCGTACCAGGCATCTCGAACGATTTCGATCTGGCGCTGAGGTGCTGCGGCCAGATGACAAGCCCAATCCAGATACGCCATTGATAGAGCGGCCGGGGAAATTCCGCCGGTGAGCCGAGCCAGCATCGCGCTGAAGGCCTTGTCCAGCTCGTGATCCTCGCGTCGAAGCTCGCCGGAACTCGCGTCGGCTTCGCGGGAGAGCAACTTTGCGTCGGATGCGGCGAGCGCAGCAGCCGGCTTCAAAGAGGTCCCTGCAGAGACAACGGCACTGCTTCGGTCGTTGTCGGTCGTTCCTTCGCGTTCCCGTTCGGGACGCGACACACCCGCACTCTTCAGTTTCGCCACCGTTGCCCCATAAGATTCACGCTGGCATCAATCAGGCGCTGCCCGTGTTTGAAAAGTCGATCGCAATCACGCCTGACGAAATCAATCTGATGCCGTCCACATTCCTGAACCATCGCCTGGATTCCCGTCACGGAATGCACGCCGGCCAGCTTCGACACGAACTCGGCCAGCAGATGCGTCTCCGTACGCGCGCGATCCAACACTTCGTTGCTGGCAAACAGAATCTCCTCCATGATGATCTGCTGGGAGCCAACGAGCAGCTCAAGTGCGTGCTTGTTGGAGAGAGCGACACGTTCGGACAGTTCGGCCGTTTCGTCGGCCAGGATCTTGGTCCCGGAGAACTCGGACATGGGCACCTCTCCTCTCGCTAGATCAGAAGGCCGTATAGCTGCAATTCAAAGCCAAGACCTTGAGCTGCGTCAATGACGGCGGCGGCACCTGCTTTGACCTGCGTCAATTCAAGACCGTGGCAGCGGGTTACTTTTTCTTAGCTTTTGACATTGGAGTTCGCCATGCGCGCCCATCAGATCATGACCCGCCCCGTCATCACCGTCACCCCTGACACTTCCATCGTGGATGCGGCAAATATCATGCTTCAACGGCACGTCAGCGGCCTTCCAGTGGTCGATCCCGGCGGAAAGCTGGTGGGCGTCGTCTCGGAAGGCGATTTCATCCGCCGAACGGAGATCGGCACCGGGCGAAAGCGCGGCCGCTGGCTGCGATTCATTCTCGGGCCCGGAAAGTCGGCGGCCGACTTCGTCCACGAGCATGGTCGCAAAGTGTCAGAGGTGATGACCAAGTCTCCCTTGACGATCACCGAGGACGCCGCGCTGGCTGAGATCGTGGAACTGATGGAAAAGAACCACGTGAAGCGGTTGCCCGTGGTCAAGGGAGACCGAGTGATCGGCATCGTGTCACGGGCGAACCTGCTGCAAGCGGTCGCCGCGCTCGGGCGGCAGGTTCCGGATCCAACGGCCGACGACGATCACATCCGCAACCGCGTGATCGACGCCCTCGAGAAGAACGACTGGTGCCCGTTCGGATTGTCCGTCATCGTTAAGGACGGCATCGTTCATCTGAGCGGCGTCATTACCGAGGAGCGGTCGCGGCAGGCGGCAATCGTTGCCACCGAGAACATCTCTGGCGTCAAGAAGGTGCATGATCATCTGTGCTGGGTCGACACCATGTCGGGCATGTATCTGAACTCACCGGAAGACGATGAAATGGCCAAAGCCGGCTGATGGCTGCTGAGGACGCTGCCGCTCCTCCGTGTCCGGCAACAGTGACGATGCCCTCAGGCTCCCGGATTATTGCGTCCGAACGTCCCTACCCGACGCAGGGCTTCGATCTCCTGCTCGGTGTACCCAAGCCTGTGGCGCAGGATTGCGGCCGTATGCTCACCGAGCCGCGGCGCCGCCGTCGGCTCGACGGTTGGTGTGAGCTTCATGGTGATTGCAGGCTCGACGTTGGGTATCGAGCCTGCTGTCGGGTGCGGAATACGACAGGTGCGGTCGCGCATCCGGACCTCGGCCGCGTTGAACGCCTGCTCGACCGTTCGAACGCGTCCAACCGGAACTCCAGCCTGGTTCATCCGGGATATCCAGACATCCATCCGTTCCGTGGCAAGGATGTCGGCGATGAGGCCGCGCAGTTGCGCACGGTTGACCCATCTCGCCCTTCGCGTGGCAAAGCGAGGATCGCTCAGGAGATCCGGACGACCAAGCACCTCAGTCGACAGCCGGCGGTAGAGCCGATCGTTGGCACATGCGATGTAGAGCGGGCCATCTGACGCTTCAAAGACGCCGACCGTCGGAGAGTCGTTCGGCGAATTTCCCGTTCGCGTGGGGTTCACGCCATTCATCAAATACGCCATTCCGGAGAAGCCTGTCATCGCCAACGCGATGTCAAACAGCGCCACCTCGACGTGCTGCCCGCGACCGAGCCGCTGCCGGGCGGCAAGTGCCAACAGGATGGCATTGCAGGCGGACATGCCGGTGGCCAGATCAACGATCGGAGGACCGGTCCGCACCGGCGGACCGTCGGCGAAACCGTTGAGGGACATGAACCCGCTTTCGGCCTGGGTGATCGGATCGAACCCTGATCGCCACGCGAATGGACCGGAGCGTCCGTAAGCCGAGATCGAGCAATAGATCAGCCCGGGATTGGTGCTGGACAATGCCTGATAGTCCAGCCCGAACTTCTCCATGACGGACGACGAGAAATTCTCCACGACGATGTCGGCCTTGGCGATCAGCGCACGCGCGACGTCTCTGGCCTGCGGGATCGTGAGATCCAACACCATGCCGCGCTTGTTCCGATTGAGGCTGAGGAACGCAGCGCTCTCTCCGCCGAGCTCGGCGTGCTCGTATGCCCGGGTATCGTCCCCCGTGAGCGGCTGCTCGATCTTGATCACCTCGGCGCCGAAATCGGCCAGCGTCTGTGTGCACGCGGGCCCTGCGACGACACGTGTGAAGTCGATCACCAGCAGACCAGCCAGCGCGGTCGGCGCGTCAGGCGACCGTGGCGCACGCTCTGGCAGGGTGACCTCGGCCGGCATCCCAGAGTCCTTCCCGCGGCTTTGATCGTCTGAAGCGATCTTCCATTCACTGCCGGGCGCGGCTTGCCTCCAACGTCCGACAACGCATGGTTAGCTCAACGGCGGCCGCAAAAAAAGCCTGGGTCGGAGCTGTCGAGCCAGCCTAGTTCTGCTGCAGCGCAATGCAATCTGCATAAGTCGTCGGTCGACAGCTCACCGCCGGATCATCTTGCGCCAATAAAGCGAGTTCCCCCAGGCCCAGGGCCGGCCCGGTTGGAACAACACATATCCGCACCGAATGAAATTGTTCGCGGAAACGATGTTGCAGGTCGTGTCCGAAACGATGCAATCCAGTCCCGAGCGGCGCGCGCGCAGCTCGATCGCACGCATCAGCCGCCGCTGCAGGCCGTAACCACACCGCTCTTGGAGAACACCAACCCTCGAAAGGTAGGCGATGCCTTTGCCGAGGGATGACGGCGTCATTCCGGCGAAGGCAACGGGCCGTCCGAGCTCGGTCGATATCCACCATTGTCCGCTCTCGAAATCAGGCAGAGGCGCGCAATCGAGGAATGTGCGCGCATGGAGCTCCTTCAAGGTGTCGAGAACGTCAGGCTCGCAAGCGTCGACCTCCCTGATGCGGAAGCGGCGGTCTCGCCGTAAGGTCCTGGCTGGCACGGCATTACCTTCCGAGCACGACTTTGATGCCGAGCCAGATCGCGCCGATCAGACCTGTCGCGATGACCGTGATGACGGCCTTGAACGTGTAGCTCTGAGCCTGCTCCACGCTCTTGCGCCAGCGCCGCAGGTGCTGGAAATCGGCTCTCAGCTCGTTGCCGACCCACTGCGCGATCCAGATCGTGAAGGCGTCGGCCGTGGCGCCGGCGCCCCCGATATCCACGAAGGCGCGCAACGGCAGCAGCGGATCCGCCGCCACCCTGCCGATCCGCCCGTCGCGCTTCGCTTGCGCCAGCAGATCGGCGAAATAGGCTCCTTCGAACGCGCGCACGTAGTCGCCCTCCCAAATGTGCTCGTAGCGATCCGGATAGAGCGCAAGGTCGAGCCGCCGCTCTTCCTCCAGCACCGCCGGAAGCCACGGGTTGTCGCGCCAATTCGCCTTGACCACGACCGCCCCATCCGGCTTGCGGCTGCGCAGGAAGTCGTCGACGGCATCCGACTTGCGGCGCGGATTCCAGCTCGCCCACAGCTCCGAGCGCGGCGCGCGGATCGTCGGCCGCAGCAGCGACAGCGAGCGCGCGCTCAGGGTCTGTGCCTCGTCGATCCAGGCGATGCGGAATCCCTCCAGCGACTTGATCGACTCCGCCGTGTGATCCTGCATCCCGCGAAAGATGATGAGCCCATCGCCCGGCGTCGCGATGCGATCGCTGAACGGCCGGAAGCCCTGGCCGAGGCCCAGCGTTGCGATCTTGCCCTCGATCAGCCGCTTCGAGGATTGCGCCAGCGTCCGCTGCGCCTCGCGGATGCAGACCGCGAGCGTACCCCGCTCGGCCTGGCAGGTCTCGACCAGCAGTTCGCCGAAGAAGTGCGACTTGCCTGAGCCGCGCCCGCCGAACGCGCCCTTGTAGCGGGCCGGCGCGAGCAGCGGCTCGAACACTTTCGCGGTGGGAATCTTGAGGGTGGACAATGGAAGGCCTCGCAGCAGTCGGTCTGCAGTTCGGCGCGGTGGATCATCGCGCTCGCGACAGTGCAGGGATCAGATCAAGTTGTCGCCAAGACCCACGCCGCTCAGACAGCATGTTCGGTAAAGGCGCTCCCTAGACAGCCGCGCTCATGTGGCGATGACCATTTTCTTGAGAAGCTCTTTGGGCGATAAGATGCTCGGTGCCCGCGCTCTGTTCCGCAGCAATTGCCATCACTCATCCACCTGCTCCTCATCGTGCTCATCCGGATGCACGATGACCCGCTCGATGCGGTGGATCAGCTCCAGTGCACCGTCCTCGCCGTTCTGTAGCGCTTGAGGCGCTTTGCCCCAGCCGCGATCGAGGATGGCATTGGCGGCCGACACGCGGGCCGCATGGGTCGCCTTGGGCGAGCGCATCACACCGACCAGCGTGTTGATCGCCGTCTTGGTGTGGCTGCGCGCCATCGAGCGGATTTCAGTGATCGTCTTCGACATGGTCGCTTCCGGAATCTTGCAAAGTGGATTTGGAACGTGGTCACGACAGCGCATCGCCGGCGGCGATCGCGACGAGCCCTACCAGGGCGAGCGAAATCAGATAGACGGTCATCGTCCTGTCCCGATCGGTTGAAAACAGAAAGGCGCGGCGGATCGCGGCCAACGCGATCGCTTCGGGCGCGAACCTTATCCCTCACGTGAGGGACCGCTGCGGGCACGACGACGATCATCGTGCCCGCGACCACCCCGTTCGCGCGGGACGGTCAACATCCGGATGACTATGAGAGCACACGCTGCCGAACGGCAAAATGAGGTGATCCGGAAGCAGTCGCGCCAGCATCCCCGAACAGGAGCCCACCGCTGTTGGCGGGCTGCGGCCACCGCAATTTCGGAAATTTCGATGCTGACATTTTGTCAGTGATTTGCCCGACGTGTCAAATTTGATCGAAATGCGGCGATCGGGTTTTCCGATTTCGATAACCACCGCGCGAATTCCTTTCCTGAAACATAAAAAGCCCGCTGCCGACTGATCGGCGCGGGCTCTATGATTTTTTCGACGTTGGCAAAATGCGCCTGATTTGCCCGACGTGTCAAGCGCCCAAATGCGCGCCGATCATCAGTTCATTTCGCAGCTCGTCGGGCTGAGCCGGAAGGAGGTTTCTTGATGTATGTCGTCGCAGTCGTTCTGGCCGCCTTGTCCGCGCTGTTCTACGCGGCCGCGCAGCATCAGCTCGGATCGGTCGGTGCCGACGTCTGCAGCTACGGCAGCCTGTTCTGCGATAAGCCGCACTACATGATGACGGGTGCGCTGCTCGCGGGCCTCTGGGGCAAGTTCGTCAGCATGCGATAGCAGCGTCGACGATCAGTTCTTGATCGCGTAGAGCGGCGTTCGCACGGTCAGCTGATAGACCGGCTTCGGCGCCCATGCGATCTGCGCCGTGATGCCGAACAGGCGATTGTCGTCGTCATCCATGCGATCGAGATCGAGCCTGACCAGTGGCTGCGTGTAGGCCGCGATCGGCGCGAGGGCGAGCAGCTGCGCACCGCCGAACGACTGCAGCCCGACCCGCGCGGAGACCTTCCAGTTGTTGTCCCACTGATAGAAGCCGCCGACATAGCCGGCGGTGGTGTCGCCGATCCGCGCCAGAACGGTGTCGATCTCCGTGTGAGCATATTGGATGCCCGCCAGCCAGCCGCGCATCTCGTCGGGGTCGAGCGCGTATTTCGCCTCGACCACCGTATTGAACGACGTTGTCGCCAACGGCGAGTCCGGCACCGACCGCGTCAGCGTCGACTGCAGCGTCAAGGTCGGAAATGCGCCACCGTTCTGCTGATAGACATCGGCCTGGAAGCCGAGGAACCAACTCGTCACCGCGACGTCAGACCAACCGGACAGGCCGTTGTAGGACGCGCTGCCGGTGAAGCCGCCATAGAGCGAGAGCGCGTCGCCGAGATCCGCCGTGAGCGGAACGTCGACGCCGACGCCCTGGTTGGTCGGAACCGAGAGCTGCGGGCGTCCCGGCAAGGTTGGCCGGTCGAGCAGCTTGCGCAAGGTTGCGAGCTGGGACAGCGTTCCGAACAGCGAGGTGTCGCCGAGGCCCGTCGACAACGCAGCGCCGGGCAGATAGGCGTAGTTCGTGCGGAAATCGATATAGACGTTGGCAAGACCCGCCGGCTCATCCGCCTCATCGTCCTTGGCAAGGGCACTGCCGCTCATGACCAGTGCCGCGCCCGCGACAAGAGCAGATATCCGCCGCTGCGTCCGACCGCCGCGCAGCCGCCATTCCTCGTGTGCCATGAGACTTCCCCCAGCACCGAAAATACGCCGGTCAAGCACGATCCTTCAAGTGCTGATCGCGCGAAGCCGACCGGGGTCAGGGGAAAGCTGCCGCGCGTCTCATGCCGACGGCGCCGGCTTCGCGCCTGCCGCTCGCGTGGCCATGACACGGCGCAGCACGCGCGACAGCTCGTCGACCGAGTAAGGCTTCTGGATCAGGCTGAAACCGTGGCGGTCACCGTCAGCGAGGACATGACTGTAACCGCTGTTGAGCACGATCGGGATCATCGGCAACCGCCGGCGGATTTCCTGGCCGAGCGTCACCCCGTCCATGCCGGGCATCACGACGTCGCTGAGCACGAGATCGAAGCTCTCGGGATTCTCGTCGATCATCCGCAGTGCATCCGTTCCGCTGCGCGCAAGCACCGTCCGGTAGCCGAGGTCCTCGAGCAATTGCGTGGAAAATTCGCCGATCTCCGGGTTGTCCTCGACGACCAGCACGCTCCAGCGCGCAGCGAGCTGTTCGGCATCCTGCTCGCTCCGCTCGCGCGGTCCCAGTGGTTTGTCCGTCAGCGGAAGCAACAATGTCAGCGTCGTGCCCTTGCCGAGCTCGCTGTCGACCAGCACCCGTCCGCCGGACTGATGAACGAAGCCGTACACCTGGGACAGACCGAGGCCGGTACCGCGCCCAACGCCCTTGGTGGTGAAAAACGGCTCGAAGATCCGGTCGATCTGATCTGGAGGAATGCCGGATCCGGTGTCGCTGACCGCAATGGAGACGAACGACGACTGCCCGGACTGACCGCCCTCCCGGACGATCTCGCCGCGAATGCTCAGGACGCCCCGCCCCTCCATCGCATCGCGCGCATTGGCGACGAGGTTCACGAGCGCCGTCTCGAACTGATTGATGTCGACGTCGACCGGAAGCGGGCGCAAAGCGAGATCGAGCTCGATCACAGCCGGTGCGCCGAGCACGGTCTGCAGCATCTCCTCGATCCGCTCGATATGAACAGCGGCATCGAAGACGCGGCGCTCCATCGGCGTCCGCCGCGCGAAGGCGAGCAACTGTCCGGTGAGCTTGGCGGCGCGATCCGCCGTGTCCGAGATCGCATCCACGTAGCGCCGCATGCGCTCCGGGGACAGCTGGCGCCGGCGCAACAGGTCGGCCGACGACCGGATCACGGTCAGCAGATTGTTGAAGTCGTGCGCGACGCCGCCGGTGAGCTGGCCGATCGCCTCCATCTTCTGGGCCTGGCGGAACGCCTCCTCCGCCTTGCGCCGTTCGGTCAGCTCGACCGCCTCGGGCACGATGGCGGCCACCTGTCCGGTCTCATCCCGCACCGGCCGCATCTGGAAGTCGAACCAGCGTGAGCCGCCGACCGGCAGTTCGAGCTGCAACTCCTGGCGGGCCCCGTCGCCGCGAGCGACGGCGTCAACCAGGGATCTGATCACCTCGGGCATGCCGGGCGTACCCGCAAACCACGGCGTCTCCCAGAATGGCAGCCCTGCGACCTCGTGCAGCGGCGCAGCGATCGCTTCGAGCGAGGTCGCATTGGCGTCCAGAAGCGTCCCATCGGACGAGAGCAGCGCTTGGAACGTGTAGCTCGCCTCGAAGATCGTCCGCAGCCGCGCCTCCTTGGCCTGCAGCTCCGCGGTACGCTCGGAGACCTGCGTCTCCAGACGCTCGTTCAGCTCACGCAGCGTAATCTCGGCCTCGTGCCGCACCCGCGACAGATCGATGTTGGCGCGCACCCGCGCCAGCAGCTCGCGCGCGCTGAACGGCTTGGTGAGATAGTCGCTCGCCCCGGCATCAAGTCCCTCCACCTTGGCCTCCTCGCCGGCGCGCGCCGACAGCATGACCACAGGAATGTCGCGAAGCTGCGCATCGCCACGCAGCACTCTCAGCAGGCCGAAGCCGTCGAGCCCCGGCATCATAACGTCGGTCAGCACCAGATCGGGGCGGCGCCGTCGGACGGCCTCGAGGGCCGCGATGCCATCGCTGACCGCCTCCACGTCATAATCCTCGCCGAGCAAACGGCGGACGTAGTCGCGCATATCAGGATTGTCGTCCGCGAGCACCACGCGATCACGGGCCGATGCCGTCGCGGAGCGAACTCCGAGGTCATCGGATGACGACGGGTGAGGAAGCTCGAACCGCCCACCGCCGTTCAGCCATCCGAGCGCCTCCTCGATGTAGGCTTCGGCACGCACGTTGGTAACGGCCAGGACACGGGAAGGTCCGATCTGGCCCGCCGGCAGATGCGCCGAGCCTAGCGGAATTCGCACGGTGAAAACCGAGCCGCGGCCGAGTTCGCTGTCTACGGCGATCTCCCCGCCATGAAGCCTCACCAGTTCCTGAACGAGAGCGAGACCGATGCCGCTGCCCTCGAAGGATCGGCCGCGCGCACCTTCGATGCGACGAAACCGTTCGAACAAATGCGGCAGCTCACTGGGCGGGATGCCGGTGCCGGTGTCGCGAACCTCGAGCTCGGCATGATTGCCGTCAGTGGACAAGCCGATCGACACCGCGATTTCACCTTCGAGGGTGAACTTGAACGCATTCGACACCAGATTGAGAACGATCTTCTCCCACAAGTCGCGGTCGACATACACCGGCTCGGACAGGGGCGTGCGGTCGATGGTGAGACGCAGGCCGGCAGGATCCGTCGCCGAGCGGAAGTTGGACACGAGCTCGGCAGTGAAACCCGCAAGATCGATCGGCTCGAAATGCGCGGTCATGCGGCCGGCCTCGATGCGCGAAAAGTCGAGCAGCGTGTTCACGAGCTTCAGCAGACGAATGCCGTTGCGGTGGATCAGGCTGAGGGCGGATCGCGCCTCGGGGGTGAGTTGGGCCTCGGCGCGGCCGAGCAGCTCTTCCAGCGGGCTCAACATCAGCGTCAGTGGCGTACGAAACTCGTGGCTGATGTTGGAAAAGAACGTCGTCTTGGCGCGGTCGATTTCGGCCAGCGCTTCCGCCCGGCGCCGCTCTGCCTGATAGGCCCCGCCGTTGCTGACGGCCGCTGCAATCTGCCCCGCGACGAGGTTCAGGAAGCGGGCATAGCTCTCGTCGTAGAGGCGGAACGGATTGAGACCTGCGACGAGGAAGCCGCCCCGTCCGGCTTCCCCCGACGCGGGCAGCGGAAGCACGACGGCGTGCTGTGGCGGCTGACGCCATCCGCCGGTCGGAAAGCTGAGACCGAACCGCCGCGGAAGGTCACGAACCAGCACCGCATCCTGCAGCTTCAGCGCTTCGGCCAGAGGCCACATTCCTTCCGGCTGAATTCTCAGCCTCGGCTGAGCAGCGGGATGATCGCGGTCGATGCCGGTCAAGGCCTGCAGTCGCGCCGCCTCGCCGTCCGGGTCGGTCATGTAGATCATCGCGAACGGAAGGTCGCGCGCCTCCCGCGCCAACGCGTCCGCGCAGCTTGCGCAGGCCTGATCGATGCTGCGGGCCCCGGCCCCGGCATTTGCGAGTTCGCGCAGCAACGAGAGCTGGCGCTCGCTGATCACGCGCTGAGTGTCATCGGTGTTGGCGCAGAAGATTCCTCCAGGTGATCCATCGTCGTCCGGAATGGGACTGTAGGAGAACGTGTAGTAGGTCTCCTCGGGAAAGCCGTTGCGCTCCATGATCAGGAGTTGCGCCTCGACATAGGTGCCCTGGTCACCGCCGCCGGCCTTGGCCAGCAACGGACCGATGTCCTCCCAGATCTCGTGCCAGACTGCAGAGATCGGTCGGCCAAGTGCCCACGGATGTTTGCCGCCGATGATGGTCTTGTAAGCATCGTTGTAGAGATAGATCAGCTCCCTTCCCCAACCGATCCAGATCGGCTGTTGGGATGTCAGCATGATCCTGACGGCCGTCTTCAGGCTCTGCGGCCAATGCTCCGGCGGTCCGATTGAGGTGCTCTCCCAATCGAACCGCAACATCAGTCCGGCCAGCTCACTGCCTCCGGAAAAAAGCCTCTCGCGCTCGGCCATGCCGAGCTCCTGATCATGCCCTGTTTGCCGCTCGTCCGGCACGCGCTCCCCCTGGTCGAAATCCGACGTGATCTGGAACGCAGGTACTCTCCTCCGGTTCCGGAGCCGGGAACAAAAAGGGGGCGTGCGACTTCGAGACATACACCGCCGGGGGAGCGCTGCCATGGCCACGACCGTTGCATCTGAACCGAACACACCGAGACGGTCGTCCTGGAGCGTATTCCGGCTGTTGGGTCCAGGTCTCGTGACCGGTGCCGCTGACGACGACCCGTCGGGAATAGCAACGTACTCCCAGGCCGGCGCGCAGTTCGGTTATGGGCTGTTGTGGACGGTCTTTCTGACAGCGCCTTTCATGATCGCGATCCAGCTGGTGAGCGCGCGCATCGGCCGTGTCACCGGCAAAGGGCTGGCGGCCAACATCACCGCGCTTGCGCCACGCGGGATCGTCTTCGGCCTCGTCGCGCTGCTGGTCGGCGCCAACACCTTCAACATCGCAGCCGACATCGCGGCGATGGCGGAGTCGCTGTCGCTGGTGATCGGCGGTCTCAATCATGAGCACGCGCTCATCTTCGCCGCCGGGTCGACGCTGCTCCAGGTATTCCTGCCCTACCGCCGCTACGCACCTTTCATCAAGGTGCTGACCCTCAGCCTTTTCGCCTACGTCGCGACCGCCTTGATGGTCAAAGTGCCCTGGAGCACGGCGCTGCTCGCGGCGGTTTGGCCCAGCCTCTCGACGGAGGCCGACTATCTGCTGACGGTGGTGGCTGTGCTCGGCACCACCATCAGCCCCTACCTGTTCTTCTGGCAGGCCTCGCAGGAGGTCGAGGAGATGAACCAGGGCAAGGTCGACCGTCCCTTGCGCGAGCTGTCGAAGAAGGACCACCCCGACCTCCGCCGGATCAGGATCGACACCACGATCGGCATGATCTTCTCCAACGCGATCGCGTTCTTCATCATCGTGACGACCGCCACGGTGCTGCACGCGCATGGCATCACCAAAATCGACTCGGCGACGCAGGCGGCCGAAGCCCTGCGCCCGCTCGCGGGCGACTTCACCTTCCTGTTGTTCGCGCTCGGCATCATCGGGACCGGCATGCTGGCGATCCCGGTGCTGGCGGGCTCGGCCGCATACGCCGTCGCCGAGATCTTCGGCTGGCACGCGACCCTGGAGGCCAAGCCGGACGAGGCGGTCGGCTTCTACAGCATCATTGCTGCCGCCACGATCATCGGCTTCGGGCTCGGCTTCACCGGCATCGACCCGATCCACATGCTGGTGTGGAGCGCCGTGCTCAACGGCATCGCCGCCGTGCCGATCATGGCGATGATGATGGTGATCGTGTCCAATGCCGGGCTGATGGGCCGCTTCCGCGGACGGTCCTGGCTGATCGCCCTGGGATGGATGGGGACAGGCATCATGGCCATCGCCGTGCTGGCGCTGCTGTGGTCATTCGTCACGGGCCGCGCCTAGCGGCCATCGCATGTCCCTCTGCGTCGGCTGCAACGCAGTTGCACAACGTCATTGGTGCAACGCGGAACGTAAACTGTGTTAACAGTCCGTTCCCGCCATCCCGCCGCGATTGATGCCGATCAACGCCGGGCGCGCGCCGGTATGGCGGTGCTCGAACAAAGGACCTCGGAGACCGCCTTGACCCAGCCGCAACGCATGAGCGCATCGACGCTCCCCCCCTATTCTCCGCGCGGACTCGCGCTGCTGCGCGATCCGCTGCTCAACAAGGGCACCGGCTTCACCGAGCAGGAGCGCGATGCGCTCGGCCTGCGCGGCTTCCTGCCCGCCGGGGTCATGTCGATGCCGGCCCAGGCCGAGCGGATCCTGGTCAATCTTCGCAGCCTGTCCAGCGACCTCGAGAAGTATGTGGCACTGAACGCGCTGCATGACCGCAACGAAGCGCTGTTCTTCCGGGTGGTCTGCGACAATATCGACGAGATCCAGCCGCTGATCTACACGCCGACCGTCGGCCTCGCCTGCCAGAAATACGGTCTGATCTTCCAGCGTCCGCGCGGCCTGTTCATCTCGGCCAACGACCGCGGCCGGATCGCGGAGATCCTCGCCAACTGGCCGTATCGCGCCAGGCTGATCGTCGTCACCGACGGCGAGCGCATCCTGGGTCTCGGCGATCTCGGCGCCAACGGCATGGGCATTCCGGTCGGCAAGCTGTCGCTGTACTCGGCCTGCGCCGGCATCCATCCGGAAGAGTGCCTGCCCGTCATGCTCGATGTCGGCACCAACAACGAAGAGCTTCTGGCCGACCCCTACTACATCGGGCTGCGCCAGAAGCGCCTCACGGGCGAAGCCTATGACGCCTTCGTCGACGAGTTCATGACCGCGGCCCGCGCCGCCTTCCCGGGCGTGCTGATCCAGTTCGAGGATTTCGCCAACCACGCCGCGTTCAAGCTGCTGCACAAATATCGCGACGACGCCTGCGTCTTCAACGACGACATCCAGGGCACCGCGGCGGTGGCGCTCGCCGGCTTGTTTTCGGCGCTGCGCATCACCGGCGGCAAGCTCCGCGATCAGACGGTGCTGTTCCTCGGCGCCGGCGAGGCGGCCACCGGCATCGCGGATCTCGTCGTCTCCGCCATGATGGCCGAGGGCCTGTCCGAAGCAGAGTCGCTGCGGCGCAACTGGCTGACGGACTCGCGCGGCCTCGTCATCAAGGGGCGGGAGAACCTGCACGGCCACAAGCTGCGCTATGCGCACGACCAGGCGCCGATCGCGGACTTCCTGACCGCGATCAGGACGCTGAAGCCGACCGCGATCATCGGCGTGGCGGCCGTCGGCGGCGCCTTCACGCCGGAAGTGCTGCAGGCCATGGCCGAGCTGAACGAGCGCCCCATCATCTTTGCGCTCTCCAACCCGACCTCGAAGGCGGAATGCTCGGCGGAGTCGGCCTATTGCTATACCCAGGGCCGCGCGCTGTTCGCCTGCGGCAGCCCCTACGATCCGGTCAAGCTCGACGGCAAGACCTTCGTGCCGCGTCAGGGCAACAACTCCTACATCTTCCCCGGCGTCGGCCTCGGCGCCATCGCCAGCGGCGCGCGGCTGGTGACCGACGAGATGTTCATGGCCGCCGCGCATACCCTGGCGAACTGCGTCACCGGCGCCGATCTCGAGCAGGGCAGCCTCTACCCGGCGCTGCCGCGCATCCGCGAGGTGTCTGCCCATATCGGCGCCGCGGTGGCCGGCGTTGCCTATCAGAACGGGCTCGCCACGGGCCCCGCGCCGAACGATTTGCTCGGCTTCGTCGAGTCGAAGATGTACGACGCCCGCTACTGAGCCCGAGATCGCGGATGCCTCGGGCTCACCGAGGTCGAGCGAGGAGGCATCCGCTCTATTGATCCGGAACGATCGCATTGGTCGGCGTCGGCCGGTCCGTGATCTGCTGACCGAACAGGCTCGCGATCAGTTCGACCGCGACGCGCGCAGTCTTGCCGCGCTCGTCGAGGAACGGGTTGAGCTCGACGATGTCTACCGAACGGACCAGGCCGGAATCGTGCAGCATCTCCATGATGAGATGCGCCTCGCGATAGGTCGCGCCGCCAGGTACGGTCGTGCCGACGCCGGGGGCCACCTCGGGATCGAGGAAGTCGACATCGAAGCTCACATGCAGGACGCCGTTCCGCGCACGAACCTTGTCGAGGATCCGGCGCATCAGCACGCCGACGCCGAATTCGTCGATGGCGCGCATGTCGGCGATGCTGATACGCCGGAGACGCAGCAGCTCCTTTTCGGCCCTGTCGATCGAGCGGATGCCGAACAGCTCCAGCTGATCCGGGGGGATGGACGCGCGTGCCTCGTCGCCGAGCAGGCCGTCGAGACCCGGCTCGCCGCACAAGAACGCGGCGGACATGCCGTGCATGTTCGCCGTGATCGTGGTGTCCGGCGTGTTGTAGTCGGCATGTGCGTCGAGCCACAGCACGAACAGCTCCCGCCCGATCTCGCGGCAATGGCGCGCGACCCCGTTCACCGACCCCATCGATAGCGAATGGTCGCCGCCGAGAAACACCGGAATGGCGCCGGTCCGGGCCAGGTCATGGCTGCGGCGCGCCAGGACCCGCGACCAGCGCTGGATCTGGCGATAGTGCTTGGCCCTCGCCGGCGGCTCGTCTGCAGACTCCGTCATGTCGACGATGCCGACATCGCCGTAGTCGGTAACGTCGAGCCCTAGGCTTTCAAGCACGTTGATGAGACCTGCGGTGCGCAGCGCAGCCGGCCCCATCAGCGTGCCGCGGACCGACGCGCCGAGATCGATCGGCGCACCAAGGACGGCAATGCGATGTGGCGCTGTAAGGTCTGGAGAAGCCAAGACGGAATCCTTTCATCGACGGCCGGCCGCCCAGCGTAGCGCGATTTTGCACCGCGTGCTTCGCCGGTGATGCGTCTCGGTCCACGGGAACCAATCGCATCAGACGGCATTTTCAGGAACGTCACATCCGCCCTCGGCCGAATCGCGTCGGCACGGGGGGGGCCAATCCGACGAGCCGCGGCAGGAAGGCGACCAAAGTGAGCAGCGAAACGTTCGAAACTCCTCCACAGCCGGGCGTCGCCGAACGCGCGCTCGACACCGCGACCGACATGTCGCGCACACTCGGGGAGATGGTCGGCACCTTGAGTGCGGCCGTCGACCGGCTCAGCGAAGCGGCAAGGGACGCGCGGCGGCCGGGGACCGCTCTGTCGACCGTCAGCGCGATCACCCGCGAGGCGCCGCTCGCGAGCCTGTTCGTCGCCTTCCTGTTCGGGGTCGCGGTCGCGCGCCGGCGCTGAAGGGTGGCGCTCAGAACAGCCGCGGTCCACGCCGGTCGAGCTGCGACTCCCAGGTCAGGAGCGTGGCGACCATGATCATGATCGCGATCCCCGCGACACTGATCAAAATTTGCATCGCGAACCCGCTCGCCACATCGGTCAGCACGACCTGGCCGAGAAAGGCCAGCAGCACACCCACGCAATAGATCGAGAGCGAGCTCTCACCGCACCTGATCATGGCCGTCGTCAGCGGACGGATCGGCCCCTTCCATTGCGGCGGCGCCAGCCGTGACACCACGAAGGCAAGCGCCAGGAAGTGCAACAGCCGCACCGGCGCAAGGTGGCTCTTGTAGATCGGATAGATCAGGCCGCTGATGCCGGACGGGATCAGGCTCTCGAGACTCTTGAACTCCCAGCTGAGCGCCATCAGCAGACTGAAGACGAGATAGCCGATCGCCACGACCAGCAGCATCGGCGAGTCGAGGAGCCGGCGCAGCCGCGTGGTGCCGGCATAGCTGTACCAGGCGCCGATCACGAACAGGAACTGCCAGGCGAACGGATTGAAATACAGCTCGCCGCTCGGCCACGCCGGCACCTGCCAGCTGAACAGCTGAACCATCATGTAGAGCAGGAATGAAAGCACCAGCGTCAGCGTCGCGCTGGTCATCATCAGCCACAGGATGACGGGAAAGCAGAAGTGCAGGATTGCGAACGTCAGCAGGATGTCGGTGTTGACCGGCGCGAATTGCAGCAGCGCCACATGCACCAGCGTGGGCCCGGGCTCGCGGAAGAAGAAGCCGGTGTTGGTCTCGTCGACGAAGCGCGTGCCGCCGCCGATCACCCAGACCAGCGCCGCATAGGCGAGCAGCAGGACCAGGAACGCCGCATAGATCTCCCAGGCACGCCGCAACGCCCGCACCACCGTGGTCGCCCAGCCCTGGTCCCGCAGCGCTCCGCCATAGGCCAGCATGCAGGTGTAGCCGGAGATGAAGACGAACACCTCGGAGGTGTCGCTGAAACCGTAATTGCGCAGCGTCAGCCACGCCAGCGAGTTGTCTGGAACATGATCGATGAAGATGAACCAGAGGGCGAGACCCCGGCACGCGTCGACCCGGAGGTCACGCCGTCCGTTGCCGTTCCCGTTGCCGGCTGCCACGCTATCTGTCTTCGCCAGCTCTTGATCATCGGCAAACAAGATGGACCTCGTCTCGGGATGGCGGACCAACATCGACTCCGGCATGTCGTGCCTTAATATCTCCTGCCGGTCATCGATCGGAACTCGAATCCGAAACACGCGTCGTCCGCCCTTCTGGCAGATTTCGGGCCCTCGAACGCGCCGCCCGTCTGCGTCTTCAGGTTGCCCCGCGCGATTTGCCGATTGTGCACAGCCGATATCCGCACTGGAAAAGTGTGCACGGAAGCCGGGTACCTGCGGAACATTGTCGGCATGGTGGTGTTAACCATCTCACCAACCGCGGAGCTGGCAATTGTTCCAGTCCCGTATTTGCCCGGATTGATTGTAGATTGGTTAGACGTTGACTTTGAGTGGAAGTGTTGACAGGGGGGTTCCGTGATCCACCGAGGTGTCCAATATACGGTCGTGGCGACTGCTGAACCGGACATTTGGGAATGGCGGTACGAGTTTGGCGATCAGATCAAGACCGGACGCACCCAGACCAGACTCGCCGCGCTCGCGGCGCGGCGCGTGAAGTCGAAGATCGATGCGGCCCTCCGTGCGGCCCAGACGGGTTCCGTGTCCACGGTGAACGTCGCCGAACGGATCGACAGGGCGAAGGCTGTATCGCATAGCCTGACCTGACATTCTGTTCCCTGGCAGTCCGGCGAGCGCCGGTCGGCTCATCGTCTGTTGAGACAGATCAAGGCATCGATGCCGGCATTTGTCATATTCAGGCTATGGAAACTCTCGTTTTTCGCTGCTCCCAGACGGGATCGAACGTTCAGATCGGCTTGGCCACACCGGCTCTTGCCGACCAGTTCGACGCCTATGAGGCGGCCGCATGCCCCGCATGTGGCGGTACGCACCTCGTCAACAGGCTGAGCGGAAAGATGCTGAGCGACAGGGAGGGCTCGACATGTCCTACGTTGCGGAAGAGTTGACGATCACCGCCTCGACCGACGTGTCTCGCCCGACCGATATGTCTTGGCTGCGCCGTGCGACCGCGCTCCTGAAGGCGATCGTCAGCCGGATCGACCTGTCCCACTTTCCCAAATCGTGCTGTAATTGACGTCGAGATTCATCGACGCGCCGCGTGCCTGCGCGGCGGAACGGCCAAGATCGCCCTTCTCCAGGGGCGAAACATTCCTTCATGAGCCGCTCGCCGCCACTTGGGCGAGGTGCGCCACCACCCAACAGACAAAGATCAGGAGTTTCTTGATGCACGCCTCGGTGATGAGAGTTATCGCGATCGCGATCGCGGCTGCGGCTTCGACACCGGCCTGGGCCGCCGATCCGGATCACGGCGGAGATCTGGCCCGTCGCTGGTGCGCCTCATGCCATCTCATCGAAGGGACGCAGAAGCAGGCCAGCGCGGACGTTCCCTCCTTCGCCCAGATTGCTAAGAAGACGGATTTCACGCCAGAGAAGATCGCGTTTTTCCTGCTCGACCCGCATCCGAAGATGCCAAGCTTTCCGCTCAACCGGCTGGAGGCAGCCGACATCGCCGCCTATATCGGCAGCCTGCGAAAATAGGGCTGGGCTCCTTCGCCCGTCTGGTCCGCCCGCGCCCATTCGGCGGCAGCGCTGCCGCCGAGCTCCGTCCATGCAGACCGTCGCTCCTGCGACGGCAAGGCTCGCGGTTCAGCTCTTGGGCTCGGTCACCTTGCTCGCGGCGGACATGATGCTCGCCGTGATCGTCTTCATGTGTTCACCGGCGTTGGTGAACTGGCTGCGCAGGAACTCGGACTGGATCCGCATCGCCTCCTCGAGCTCGGTGGCGTGAACGAGCTTTCGCGCGTGCTCGAAAGCCGTCTTGATGTTCTGCTCGGTGAGAGTGAGCGCCTGCTTGGACATGTCCGCGGCAGGGCCCGGAACCGTGCCGATCGATTTGCCGGCTGCGTCGAAGAACATCTCGAACGCCTTTTCCGCCTGCGAGATGGTCTTTTCGGCCAGGTCCCGCAGTTCAGCGGGCACTTCGAGTTTGGTTTGGGTCATCGGTGCGTCCTCCACGACAGATCCAACTACCACATCCGACTCCCTGCGTCGCCGTGCAAATGGATGCGGGAAGAAGCCGGCAAGCGCTGGTCAGAGCGCGGCCAGACGTCGGCGCGCGATCTGCAGCGCGTGCTCGATCGAAGCGAGATGATGATCATAGGTCAGCCGCGCGCGTTCGTCCGAAACGAAACCAGAGAGTTCTCGCGCATGCTGCAGGGCAAGATCGAGGAGGAGGACAGTTCTTCTCACATCTTCCCTGACGCCGAATGCACCGGCTCGCACGTTGTCCGTGTGGACGGCACCGGCCACCACAACCGCGGCCTTCGCTTGCGCCCTTGCAAAGGCGGCGTGAGGCAAGAGTACTCTCGTGCGAAAGGGAACGATGTTGGTCATTGGCCTTTCCCCACTGCTCTGCAGGGGCGGATCTGCATCGAATTTTCAGCGTTTTACCCGTGGCATTTTACGGAAGCCTTAGAGCGATCGCACACTTCATGGCCGCTCTGGCCGCAACGCGAGCGACGGGATTAACTTGAAGGCAAAGGGAGCGGCCTCGACTCCGGCGAAAAGTGTCAGCCGCGGTCGCGGCAAGCGCCGATCAGCCCGAAAAGCGACGCCGATACTCCGACGGCGACACACCGAGATGCCGCAGGAACGCCCGCCGCATGCGCTCGTCGTCGCCAAAGCCAGCCCGTTTGGCGATTTCGACCACGTTTTCGACCTGGCGGCTTTCGAGTAGGAGGCGCGCCGTCTCGACCCTGAGCGCCTCGACTCCCTGTGCCGGTGTCATCCCGGTACGGCTGACATAGGTGCGGGCAAAGGTACGCGGCGTCATGCCGGCTCGCGCGGCCAGCGCCTCGACCCGCAGATCGCTGGCGATGTTCTCGATGATCCAGGCATGCAGCGCACTGAACCGACCCTCGACGTCGGACGCTTGCGCCGCCAGCACGGTCGAAAACTGACTCTGGCCGCCAGGACGTTTCAGAAAGACGACGAGCCGGCGCGCCACGTCGAGTGCGATCGTATGACCGAAATCCTCCTCGATCATCGCCAGCGCGAGATCGATGCCGGCGCTCACGCCTGCGGATGACCAGACCCGGCCGTCCTGCACAAAGATGGCGTCGGGCTCGACCTTCACGTTTGGAAAGCTGTCCTGCAGGCGCGGACAATAGCGCCAATGTGTCGCGGCCCGCCTGCCCTCCAGCGCTCCGACCCAGGCCAGCGCAAAGGCGCCGAGGCAGACGGACGCGATGCGGCGGGCGCCGGGAAGCACCTGGCCGATCCACTGCATCACCGTCTCGTCCTGCCGCAGCTTCCAGATGCCGGGCCCCCCCGGAATCAGCAGCGTATCGACCTCCTCAGGCTTCAGGGATGAGAGTGGCGCAGTGTCGATCATCAGGCCGACATCGGTCGGCACAAGCCCGCCTTCCTTGGACACGTAGCTCAGCACATAGCCCGGCGCCGGCAGCTCGATTTCGCTGAGCTCGGCAAACACCTGTGCCGGGCCGGAGACGTCGAGCAGTGTCACTCCAGGAAAGGCGAAGATCGCCAGCCGCCTTTCGGCACCATCTCGACGCACCGCAGCACGCCGGGGAGAGTTGGCAGAATTCGAGGGCATATTGTCCTTTAAGCCATCGGAGCCCCGCCTGTATAGCTCGACCTTGCAGTGCTGGAGTTCACGCGATGTCGCGCAACCTGGACGGCCGATACAAGACGGTCGCCTCGCCCTGGGACGACTACACCGTCTACAGCTTCTCCGATGCGTCGGAGATCCAGCAGCCTGATCGGCAGCCGATCATGGATGCGATGAATTCGATCATTGCCATTAACTGGAAAGCAATCGAACCCCACTGGACCGCGACCTCGTCGCCATTCGACAGCAAATACAGCCTCGTTCTGGTCTACGATCACATCGGACTGGTCGCGTTCTCGGTCTATCGCGTGATGACGATCGCGCAGCGGCTGGCCATCTACCGCAGTGGGACCGAAGTACTACCCGCACATCAGGGCCGTGGCCTGTATGGGTTCTTTACGTCGCAGATCCTCAAGCATCCTGGGTCGGCCACGCCCGGCGAGGAAATTCTGTACGGATGGCGAACGCGCAACCCGATCGTGTGGGCGGCCAACGCCAAGATTTGCGAGAGAGTCGCGCCGTCGCTGCTCGACGAGTCCGCGGATGCCGAGCTGCAGGCCGCCTGCGTCGAGATGTGTGCGACCATCTATCCGGGCAAGCAGCTCGAGGTGCCCCACATGATCATGCGTGGCGCCTATGGACACATCCAGCACATCAGGCAGGACTATCACGGCAGGGCCTCGCTGGTTGAGACCGCGATGTCGCGGATCATCCCGGATTCCGCCGACGCCCTGTTCTCCGTCGGCTACGCGAGGGTGTGATGGCGGCGCTTGGACAACAGGCGGTCGCGTCCTCTCCGCTCCGGTTCTTCGATCGCGCCTATGTCGCGTGGGGAACGGTCGCGTTCGCCTACGCCATCGCCTTCCTGCAGCGGATGTCGCCGCAGACCGTGGGCCTCGACTTCATGCGGGACTTCGGCACCGACGCCTCCGGCGTCGCGATGCTCGCCTCCAGCTACTTCTGGGGCTACACATTGATGCAAATCCCCGCGGGCGTGCTGGTCGACCGCTACGGTGTGAAGCGCGTCGTGCTGTGCAGCATGACGGCATCCGTGCTCGGCAGCGCCGCCTTCGCCCTGTCGCCCACCCTGCTCGACGTCTTCATCGCGCGGGTGGTCGTGGCCTGCGGCGACGCGCTGGTGTTCACGGCACTGCTGAAGCTCGTCGCGCAGAGCTTTTCCGACCAGCGTTTCGGCCTGATGTCAGGCATCTCCCAGGTGTCGGGCTATGTCGGCGGCGTCCTCGCCACGACTCCGCTCGCTGCTGCGGTCAGCGGCTTCGGCTGGCGTGCCTGTTTTCTCTTCATTGCCTGCGTCGGCGTCGTGAACTTCGCCTGCGCGTCGGCGACCCTGAAATCCGCACCGGCGAACTACACCAGCAGGACGCTGAAGAGCGTCCTGGTCACGAGCTGGCATGCGCTCGGATCGGCCGCGACATGGGGCTGCGCCATGAGCTTCGCCGCGCATTTCG
This sequence comes from Bradyrhizobium sp. HKCCYLRH3073, assembly GCF_051167995.1. Lineage (NCBI taxonomy): Bacteria > Pseudomonadati > Pseudomonadota > Alphaproteobacteria > Hyphomicrobiales > Nitrobacteraceae > Bradyrhizobium > Bradyrhizobium sp. HKCCYLRH3073. The sequence goes on along the minus strand of NZ_JBNPUD010000009.1, from coordinate 82,817 downwards.
CGGTCGTGACCACGCTCGCCGGCGTATGGGGCATCCCGATGGTCGCGCATTATTTCGGCATCTCGCCCTCGGCGGCCGGCGGCCCCCTGCTCGCCTTCATGGTCGGCAACGCCATCGGATCAATCTTTCTCGGCCATGCCGCGGACCGGATGCAGTCGCTCAATGCAGCTCTGATCTCCATCACCTTCCTGCGCATGCTGCTCGTCGTGATGCTGTTGCCGGCACTGGCGCACAGCTTCGGCTTCTTCTATGTCGGCGCGGTGTTCGCCCTGCTCGGCCTGGTGGCCGGGGGCACCGTGCCGCTGATCCTGAAAAGCACCAAGCATCTCTACACGGCGGAGCGCATCGGCGTCGGCGCATCGATCAATACGACGGCCGCCGGCATTTTTGCCGGACTGGCTCAGCCGGTGATCGCCTTTGCCATGGTGAGTGCGAGCGGCCTCAACCCCGACATCGGATCAAGCCTGCGCAGTGCTGCCAGCGATGCCGGCTACGCAGCCCTGATCGAGATTCTTCTCCTGATGTCGCTTCCTGGACTGCTTGGGCCGCTGATGATGAGGCGCAAATTGATACTTCGTACTTAAGCATAAAAAACAGAGAGGGTCAGTATGTCGCGTTTGTATTTGAGAAGGGACGAAGTCCGATCCGGCCATCAGGCCGGAAGCTGGCAGAGCGTCCTGTTTTCGGAATTCGAGGCTCAGATGAGCAGCGAAGCAAGACCCTTTCCGTGCGTATACGGCGTCGCGGGCTATCGTCACGATCAGCTTCGCTATCTGTTTCTCGACCCCATCGACATCGATGTGCTCGGCCAGCAGCTCGCCTTGTTCGTCTCCGAGAGCCGCTCGCACGGGCCCAACACCTCGCTGGTCCTGTTCACCCGCCCGCGCCCGGTTCAGACCATCGACTCCTACTACAAGAAGTTCTGGAAGATCCTCGATCAGTTGGCCCGCGTCGACAGCCAGCCGTGGCCGGCCGAAATTCCCGAGACCGTCGATCATCCGATGTGGGAGTTCTCGTTTGCCGGAGAGCCGATCTTCGTGGTCTGCAGCACACCCGCGCATGTGATGCGGCAAAGCCGTCGCTCGAGCGCATTCATGCTGACCTTCCAACCGCGCTGGGTGTTCGAACGGATGCTCGGCACCGATGAGGCCGCCGCCAAGGCCTTCGGCGAGGTGCGCAAACGGCTGGTCCCGTTCGACACGACGGCGCCGTCGCCCCAGCTCGGACGCTACGGCAATCCGGAGGGCCGGGAGTTCAAGCAGTATTTCCTCTACGACGACAACCAGCCGCCGCCGGCCTGTCCCTTCCACAAGCTGGCGCAGACCAAGCCATCGTCCATCGCAGACAAGGAGCAGGCCGCATGACCCAGATCATCGCTGGAACGAAGACCAGCTTTGCGATCGATCCCGACATCCTGGCGCTGTTGCCGACGCAGGGCTGCATCGAGCTGCAGCACGATGCGGCCGGCAAGGTTCACGCCTTTCATACCCACCCGGTCGACGAAATCCTCGTCGTGATCCGGGGACGGCTCACGTTTCGTTGGGAAGGCGGCGAGCGCATCTGCACGGCCGGCGACAAGATTCTGCTGCCGGCCGGGACGCTGCACGAATCGGAAGCGCTGGATGATGCAATCTACGCGATCGCGACGCGACCGCCCGCAACCATTGCATGCAATCGGGAGGGATGAGCTCAGGACAGAGGGCGATCGGTCTCCGAAAGGGACTCCGCGGTCAACCGCTCAACCATCTCGATCACCTCGATGCGCTGGCCCGGAGCCAGCTTCAGGAATGCCTTCAGCAGACGAAGGCTTTCCACGGCTTCGCTCGATGGGGCTCCGAGCTTCGTGTGCAGCTCCGCGATGAATGTTGAATTCTTCATCTCGCACCTTTGGCAGGAAACAGTAATGCCAGTCCTTAGCAAACGTGAAGGCCTTGCACGCAAGGTAGATACTGCAGCAATCGAGGCTGAAAGTCTTGGTCTGACGACTGCGACCCTGATCCTCAGGATGGCCCGCCTGGAAATCGACCGTGCGGAACCCGAAGAGGTTGAAAGTATGCCAGCGAACAACTCTTGCAGCAAGCCGAACTGACCGGTTGGTTGATTTCGGCGTCACAATTTGAGCCTTCTGGCAGTTTCTGGCTGACGATACCAGTGGAAACGGTCGTTTACCGAACGAGGCGGGGGGATTACGGAAGCGGTAAGCTTGTCCTCCACATTAGAGGTCTTCTATAGTTTGCTTGGGGGAAGAATGGGTTGCGGATCCTGTCCGGGATCCGTGCCCACTCCCGCGACACAGCGGCTGCAGGAAGACCATGCGCACTTATTATTTCGATATGAAGGATGGCATTCCGACCAGAGACCGGACCGGCCTGGAATTTGCGACGAGTGCAGGGGCGATCGAGCACAGCCGGGATTTGGCCCGGCGCCTCCGGCACGACCCGCGCATCACCGACCGCAGGCTGTCCATCGTCGTCGTCGACGAATCTGGCGCGGAGGTTCACCGCGAGCCGGTTTATCCGGCCGCAGTGAAAGCTAGCCTGTCCTGATTTTTTCATAGGCGTGCCAGCAGTGACTGCGCGCCGACTGCTTTTTCTACTTTTCGTAGAGGATACGAAAAGCCGAACAACTCTTGAGTGTGCACATCGGGCGCGCGATCGGGCCGCTTCGGCATCAAGAGCCCCCTGAGTGCCAGACGCCCCGCCGATCGACTCGACCGGCTCTCCCTTTCCTCGGCCTCCAACGCACGCCGCCGCTGCACCACCGAGGGCCTATTGCTGCTTCTCCCAGAACGAGAGCAGGCCCTGGGAGGCCGAACCGCCGATCACGCACGGGATGCCGACGGCGACCTGCCCCAGCGCGGCCGCCGAGACACAACCGAGCGCAAGGGCGCCGACGCCGAGCTGTCCCCAGAAATCCATGTTGCGCCGGGCATCCGAGCCCTTGGTCTTCAGCTCCTCGACGGCGGCGACGGCATCCTTGCGGACGGCGCCGAGCTGCACCGTATCGGCGGCCTCGACCACCTCCCTGAGCGGCTCCTTGACCGGTCCCGACTGCCGCGCCAGTTCCTCCCGGAGATAGTCGCGCAGGCTGGCATCGCGCACCGAGTAGCTGGCAAGCGTATAGCGCGCCATGCTGCCGATCGTCAGCTTGTCGACCGTGTCTCGGCTCTTCGACCAAGGCAGCATCTGGACGATACGCTGGATCGGTACGCGCGAGCCGGTTGCGAAGTAATAGCCCCAGAGGATGTCGAGCAGATCCTGGTGGGTCGCGTAGCTGAGCCGCGTGTCGAGCTTGCGTTCCTCCTTCTTGAACGGATTCTGCGTCAATGCGCCACGCAGCTTGTCCATCACGCCAGGCTTCGTTTCCTCCAATGGGATGTCCATCAAGGTCGGCTGTGCGCCGCTGAGATAGCCGTCGATCATCACGCGGCGGCCCGGCATCTTCGGCGCCACCCTGCGCATGAGATTGCGCCAGTCAGGCAGACCTGAATAAGCGATGGCTCGCACGACCACCCACTCCTCCTCGGGAGGCACGGGAAAGAAGCTGTTGACGAGTTGTTCGGCCTTGGCGGGATTGGAGCCGATCGCCCCCGCGATGAAGCCGAGATAGATGCCCGCGTTCTCCGGCTCCTTGAACGTCTGTGAATGGAATAGCACCCGGACCGCCGCCGGCACATGGGCGTAGTCGGGTTTGGTGCGATAGTTGTAGATCCAGTTCTGGACGACACCGAGCGACGCGCGTGGGTCGATCTCCGGGACGACCGCAGCAGCAAGAGCTGATTGAACGAAAGTGCAAGCGATGAGGGCCAAGGCGATCGCGCGCATGGTCTGCTCCCGACAAACGTTCGCCGCATCAGCATCTGCTGGCGCGTACGGATGAGGACGATGCTGCACGCCGTTTGAATCGACTCTGCGTCGAATCTGCGGCCGTGCTCGGTTCCCTGCCGGCCACCCTTCGCAGGCGTGATCGCAGGCCGCCAAGTCTCCACGGCCTCGACATGATTTGGCCGTCCACCGGCTCTTGCATCTGGGCATGACGAGCAGGCAGATGCGTGCATGTTGACCGCCCGGAACAGCCGTCACCGCGGAGACAGCAGATCGCGACACGTCGCATTGATCGTTGCGACACTGTCGGTGCTGACGTCTGCGCCGCCGGCCGTAGCGGGCGAAGCCCTTGCAGTACAGGGCAATCGGCGCGTCGATGCCGACACCGTGCGATCCTATTTTCACGCTGACGTCAACGGGCGATACGACGCCGCCGCGCTCGACGCCGGCTTGAAGGCGCTGGTTGGGAGCGGACTGTTCGACGACGTGAAGATCAGCCATGCCGATGGACGGACCGTGGTCCGCGTCTCGGAAGCAAAAGTGCTCGATCGCGTCGCCTTCGAAGGTAACAAGAAGGTGAAGGATGCGGAGCTCACGGGCGCGGTGCTATCAAAGCCGCGAGCCGGCCTCCAGCGCGCAACTGTCCAGGGCGACGTCGCCCGCATCATCCAGGCGTATCATCGTGCGGGACGCGACGACGTCCGCGTGGTCCCGGAGATCATCGATCGCGGCAACGACCGCGTCGATCTCGTCTTCACCATCACCGAAGGCAGGAAGACGCCGGTCAGGGCGATCAGCTTCACCGGCAACCGGGCCTACGGCGCACGGCAATTGCACGCGGTGATCAAGACCTCGGCCACCAACGTGCTGAGCTTCGTGACCGGCGGCAATGTCTACGACGCCGATCGCGTCAACGAGGACCGCGAACTGCTGCGGCAATACTATCGTAACCACGGCTACGCCGATGCCGAGGTCACGAACGTGAGCGTCGACTATGACGCGGCAAATGGCGGCTACAACCTCACCTTTGCGATCGAGGAAGGCGTCCTCTATAGGCTTGCGGTGGTCGACATCTCCTGTAACGTGCAGGGGCTGACGTGCGAGCGCCTGCGTCCGCTGGTGCTGGCGCAGCAGGGCGACACGTTCGACCAGAGCAAGATCGACAAGACCTCCGAGGTCCTGACGGCCGAGCTTGGCAAGCTCGGCCTTCCGTTTGCGCAGGTCGAGCCCAGGATCAATCGCCATGCGCAGGATCGGCTGGCCGACGTCACCTTCCAGATCGAGCAGGGACGCCGCACCTATGTCGAGCGCATCGAGATCCACGGCAACACGCGCACGCATGACGACGTGATACGACGCGAGTTCGACGTCAGCGAGGGCGACGCCTACAACAGGACGTTGATCGACCGCGCCGAACGTCGCCTGCGCAACCTCAACTACTTCAAGACCGTCAAGATCTCGACGCGGCCTGGCTCGGCCAGCGATCGCGTGGTGCTGGACGTCGAGGCCATCGATCAGGCGACCGGCGACTTCAACGTCTCGGGCGGCTATTCGTCCACGGACGGATTGCTCGCCGAGGTCAAGATCGGTGACCGCAACGTGCTCGGCACCGGCAACACTGCGCAGGCCACTTTCACCTACGGCCAGTTCGCGCGAGGCGCCAGCCTGTCGTTCACCTCGCCCTACGCCCTCAGTCGAACGACACCTGGCATGGAGCTGTTCGCGCGACAGAGCATGGTCAGCACGTTCCAATCGTTCGGCAGCAACACCTATGGCGGCGCCCTCACCCTGGGCATGCCGGTCAGCGAGCAGACGGCCATGCTGTGGCGCTATTCGCTCTATGACCAGAGGGTGGTGCTCGCACCGGGGATCTCGCCGGCGGCGGTGTCCCTGCCGGTTCGCCAAGCGGTCGCAGCCGGGCGGCAGACGGTGTCCTCGCTCGGCAATACAGTCACCTACAGCACCCTCGACAACAACAAGGTGCCGACCAGCGGCATTCGCTCACAGTTGACGCAGGATCTCGCCGGCCTCGGCGGCGACGTTCGCTTCTTACGGACCACAGGCGACGTCCGCTATTATCGATCGATCAACAGCGACCTGACCGGCATGGTGCGCGCGCAAGGCGGCTATATCACCGGATGGGGCGGCCAGCAGGCGCCGCTGCTCAACAGCTTCTTCGGCGGTCCTACCATGGTGCGCGGCTTCGCGCCGGGCGGCTTCGGACCGCGTGATCTGACGCCGGGATCGACGATGGACAATGTGGGCGGCAGCCTGTTCTGGGCGACCACGGCGGAGCTGCAGGGCAACATTCCCGGATTGCCGCAAGAATACGGCCTGCGTGCATCGGCCTTCGTCGACGCCGGGACCGTGTTCGGCTATCGCGGCCCGACCCAGAATGTCCAGGTGGTGAACAGGAACGTGCTGCGGTCCTCGGTCGGCGTCGGCATGACCTGGGCATCGCCGTTCGGACCGCTTACCGTCGACTACGCGGTCCCGATCAGCAAGGCGGCGTATGACGTCGTGCAGCCGCTCCGTTTCAGCGCCGGTGGCTTCTGAGCCAACGCCGCAACGTCGACGGAGCGCCGCGTCACCTCAGTACGGATAATAGTAACCGCGCGGGCCGTAATACGGGTGACCGTAATACGGGCGAACATAGTAGGGCCGCGGTGCGTAGTACACCCGCGGCGGCCCGTAATAGCCGGGGCCGGGATAATAGCCGGGCCCATAGTAATAATAGTCGTCGTTCTGATGCGCGGCGATTGCGCCGAAGGTGCCGATCATTGCACCCATGATGGCCAAGCCGGCGGCTGGATTGCCCCTGTAGACGCGGCGGTAGCGCCGGCGAGCGCTGAGATCGGTCAAATCGCCGGCTGTCGCCGTCGCGACCGCCGGCTTGTTGGCCGGACCCGCCACCCGCGCATGGGCCGGCGCCGGCGCGCTTGCCACCACGGCGATGGCCGCGACGGCCGCAATCGCGATTTTTCCACCGGCCGAAGGAGATCGATATTTCCCGCTGAACATGGCATCACCCTTCACTTCACTCATTCCCGAATACAACATGGCCGGGCGTGCAGCTTGACCTGTGTCAACTCAGGACGAACCAGCCGTCCGGCGGCACGTACGCATCCCGCAATCGTGCTTAGACGCGACGTCACGCCTCCTGGTTCAGCCCACCGCCGCATCGATTTCTGCGAACCGATGGCCGCCCGTCGGGAACCAATGGCTGCACACCGACGCCGTCCATCATGCCGTCGGCAACAGGAGTCCTCATGCCTTCCAGACTGACACGCCCATTCTTCAGCGCCGTCGCCACGCTGGCGCTCACCGCTTCGATGGCGAGCGCCGGCGACAGCGCGACCTCGCTGTTCAAGGTGGTGACCGTCAAGGATGAGATCGTCATCGGTCTCAATAGCGAAGAGCTGGCTACGATCGGCGGGAACGATGCCAGCGCCGTTGCGCGCGCATTGGCGCAGAAAGGCGACCTCGCAGCCTGGCAGTACAACGTTCATCGCGGCCCGAACGGCGAGCTGCAGATGGCACCTTCGGCCAAGATTGCTCTGCTGTCGCATGCCTCGCTGCGCGTCGAGCCCTACAGCACCACTTATGTCGTGGCGCCCCATCCCTGAACCAAACGATTGTCCGACCGGCGCTCGTACCGTCGACGACGGAACGAGGCCGGTCGGACCAGCCGTTAGCTCTCGCCCCGATGGCCCGATCGCACGGCCCCATCGCATGTCCTGGGGACCCTGTCGGTGGAAAACCCGTAGACCACGGCCAGCCGGTCCAGGCACTCCTTGAAGCGGCGGGCGAAATAGTCGTTCCAGCGCTGGCTGGCGAGCCCCCGCTTGTGTCCGACCTGCTCCATGGTCAGGCCGTGCACCAGGATGTCATGGGTAATCGCCGCGCCGTCGGCGCCGAGCTCGCGCTCGGCGCGGTTGAGCCGCAGCACCGCCCGCCTCTGGCCTTCGGTGACCGGCTCGCGCCCGCGGGCGCCGTCAACGTGCTCGCGCGAGGGATCGATCGCCTGCGGGCCTCGCTCGGCCCGCTCCCAATCGTTCTGGAACGCCCGTCCGGCCCGGTATTGGGCGTCATCGAGCTGCTTGTGCGCGTGCAGCCGGCCGAGCGGGTCGCTGCGGACCGATCGCAACGCGACGATCTTTTCGCCGGGCTCAAGCGCCAGCGGGTCGTCGATCTCTACGGGAATCACGTCTGCATTTCGCGGCAGGTCGTGAGCTCTGCGGTCGTGGGTCTTGGACATGCGATGGGGCTTGCTGCGTCGGGGGCGCGCCATGTCTCGTCTCCGGAAAATGAATGGGGTCGGTTCGGGTCGGGCTTGCCGCGCTCTACGCGGCCGCGACCAGCCGCAGGATCAAACGGCCGGCGGGACGCGAAGCGGTTTCCTCGGGCGGAAGCCGCGTGAGATGGTAATGCGGCGTGCAGTAGCAGGAGCCGGGCTGGCGCGGATGACCGCAAAAAGTGATGGGATCGTCGTCCCGGTCGCCGCCATAGGGGTAGCGGCAATCGTTGCGCTCGAGCTGGTCGAGGGACAGCAGGCGCGGGCTGATGCCGACGCAACGCAGCTTGACGGCCGCCGCGGGTTTCGCCGCGGATGGCATCGGCCGGGCCGCCGCGTCCGGGCTCCGCCGTCCGGTTCGGGACGCCGCGGACATCGGCCGGGGCGTGGATCGCGCGGCTTTCGGCCCGCCCGGCGCGGCCAGCCCGATCCGCTTGCCGCGGCCAAGCGTCGCGTTCCGGGTATAGGCGGTTCCGAACTGCGCATTGAGCGCGCGCGCGATCTCGGCATAGGACCGCCCCTGGGCATGAAGCTCGCACAGCATCTTGGAATGCTGGTCTGGCCAATCTGTGGATTGCATTCTCGCCTCTTCCTTCTGGGTCGGGGCCGCCGGACCCGCCGGCTCACCCGACGGCCAAATCTTCCGATATTCCGAAGAAAAAGTCAAGCTTGAGTTCTGATTATTCGAAACATATAATGTCTTCCGAGATTCGCAAAAGAGGTCAAAGCCATGTTGGACGTTGCCATGATCGAGCGTGCACTCGAGAAGCCAGGAAAGACGAAAGGAGGGTTGGCCCGCGCCATGGGCGTGCGGCCGGGCGCGGTCTCCGAGATCCTCGGCGGCCAGCGCCTGATCAAGGCGGCCGAGATTCCGCTCATTACGGAGTATCTCGAGCTCAATTCCGTCCCCATCATGGGCCGGGTCGGCGCCGGCTCGGTGATCGAGCCCGATTACGAGCAGGTGCCTGTCGAGGGCCTCGGCGAGGTCGCCCTGCCCTTCCCGATCTCCGAGGAGACCATCGCCTTCGAGGTAACGGGCGATTCGATGCTGCCGAAATACGAGAACGGCGATGTGATCGTGGTCTACCGCGAGCAGCGCCACCCGCTGTCGAGCTTCTACGGCGAGGAGGCGGTGGTGCGCCTCAAGTCCGGCGAGCGTTACCTGAAGACGATCGAACGGGGCAAATCGCCGTCCGTGGTCAATCTGAAGAGCTTCAACGCCAAGCCGATCGTCGGGGTCAAGCTGGACTGGATCGGCGAGATCTTCGTCACCCTGCCGCGCGGCCAGATCTCGCGGATCCGCGCCAAGGCGGCCGCCAAGTCGCGCGCCCGCGCGGCAAACAAGTAAGCCTCGAGGCCGGATGCGGGGGACGCCGAGGCGCTCCCCCTGCATCCCCTCCCTCCAGGGGAGGGTGGGCACCGCGCCTGTGGCGCCGTCGTGATCAACAATTCTGAGCGACATATGGGGATGTGCGTCCATAGCCTCGCGGCGCCCCAGGCGTCCGAGTGATGCATCGATTTCACCCTCTTCAAACGAGAGGGTGCAGGGAAGGCCGGACCTCGACTGAGGCCCGTGGCCCGCCTGCTCAAAAAATGCAGGCGGCAGGTACCACAGGTCCAGCCGGAACGATCCGGCCCTCCCTGCGCGATGGTTTTCACGGCTGCTTCGCGTTCTCCCCGGTGCGCCGGGCTGTCTGGTCACCGTCACCCGCGCCGCGCCATTGGCGCCAGCGCAGGCTTGATACTGGCATCGGAGTATCAGGACCACGCGACTTGACCGTGCGGGCCGATGTTGTTCGTCCGCGCGAATGACCACGCTGCAAACCGGCCCGCCCATCACTCCCCGCCTCCACGTGTCGTGACGACCGCGATACGCCCTCTCCATGAGGCGGGATGCGCCTAGACAATCACGAATTCTGAAAAAGAGAAAGAAGAATTTTTTGGCCCGGCGGGCCGGACCGGGGCAATGCGTTGAAGCCTCGCCCAAAACAAGCGTTTCCGCACACGTCGTCTGCAGGCGATCGAAGGCCATGAAACGGACCATCGTGCGGGCGCATCGCCCCTGATTCGCCCGACGGGCGTGACGCCTTGCCACCAGCCGCGCCTGGCGCCCGGATCAGTCCTCGACCCGCAGCTCCTCGCCATCTCTCGCGGAAGGCAGCCCAATTCGAAAGCGCCTGAACGCTGCAATCCTGGATACGACGCAGAGCGACTGGTGGGACAGGCTGGTCTTGCGCTATCTCGGCTCCAAGCGGTGGCCCGCCCCGACGATACACGCGCCCGACAGCGAGCCGGACCTGCTGCGCCGTCGCGTCATCGCCGATATCCGGCCGAGGTCGACGACGTCGCGCAAGCGGATTGATCCCGATCAAGGACCAGACGCCGCGCCAGAGCAAACTCACCATCAACCTGTGGCTGCACAGGCAGGACATGGGGAAACGCCATCATGGGAAACGCCATGCGGAGATATCTTCTTGCCTTTAGCTTGGTGATCGCCGCACTCGGCTTCACGTCGTCGGCGCGTGCGGGATGCTGGCCGAACGAAAACTTCCACCTCGTGTGCTGGCTGGATACATATGGAACGGCGTGCGAAGCGCATCACGCGCTGACCAGCGTCAGAGCCGTGCTGTATCCGGAGCCGCGCTACTCGTACTATGAATTCGAGGTTTCGCACTGGTGGACGGCCCACAAGACCGTGGCCTGTCCGCCGAATCAAAAGACGACGTTCAGCGGTGTCTGGGACCGGGAAACCGGAAAGGCGGAGGAAACGGCGACCACCGGCATTTCGTCGGTGACGAGGCGAGTCTACTGCAGCAACAATCCCTGGACGGGCCAGGGGCCGCCAACGGTGCCGATCTGCTCATATCCGGCCGATGATCCGAACGTGGGACTGCCCGTCACCTCGGCGATGCTCACGCAAAGCCAGCGAGACGATCTGCTTCGCGTTCAGGAGCCGTTGCATACCCGTTGCCAGCAGATCAAGCCGCTCGAGGACGAGGTGTCGTGGCTGAACGGCCGCCCCATCGTCGAGGTGGTTGCGTCCCACCATGAATATCAGAAGCTCGAATGGCATCTGTGGTTCATGGACTTCGGCGAGTTCGGACCATGGCATGAGGTCGCGGCACCGAAGCCGAAGGGCCCCTTGATCTGGAAGGGCACGACCTATACCGAGCGCCGCATTGCGACATCGAGGCACAGATATTGGCTGAACAAGCCCGGCCGCTGGAAGGTGGTTGCGAAGCCGAAGCCGACCGCGGCGGCGGCGCAGGCGATCCCGATCAGCGTGACCACCGAATGTCCCGGCGCGACGTTCAACGTGCAGTAACGGGCGATGACGCGGTCTTCATGGCGGGCGGGAACATGCTTCCGCACGCCACGCTACATCGCCTGGACTATTTCCGCGGCTGATGCCGGTTTGGTGATCGCCGCGCAGGCTAGGATGGAGTCGGTGAGGCGAGGGTGGACCGAATCAGTCTTGACAAAATTCTGATTTAAAGAAATAATGGAGCATCACAGTCAGCCGAAGGCGAACCGGCGCTCCATGCAGTATTTCGTCGTGATGATCGACTACGGCCGGCGCGGACGCGAGGCCGTGGTCGATCCTGAGATGACCCGGCGCGACGTCGTGGCGCGCATCGCGTCGGGGGAATATTCGAACGTCAGCTTCATCCACGAGATCGTCGACCGATCGGTTGCCGACGTCACCACCGACATCATGTCCGAAGCCGCCCTGCCCGAGATCGATGGGCGGGACGCCGACCTGCAGGCCGTCCGGTTCGATCACCTCCGCGACCTGCGCAAGCACGAGCAGGTTTGACCCGGCTGCGTCAGATCAGACCAGAAAGACGGTCGAGCCGGTCGTCTTGCGTGCCGCGAGATCGGCGTGAGCCCGGGCCGCCTCCTTGAGCGGATAGGTCTGGTTGACCTCGATCTTCACCGCGCCCGATTTGACCACGTCGAACAGCTCGTTGGCCATCGCGACCAGGCTCTCGCGCCTGGCGGCGTAGGTGAACAGCGTCGGCCGGGTCACGAACAGCGATCCCTTCTGGGCGAGCAGCCCGAGATTGAGCGGATCGACCGTGCCGGAGGACTGGCCGAACAGCACGGCGTAGCCGAGCGGCGCGAGGCAATCGAGCGACTTGAGGAACGTGTCCTTGCCGACGGAATCATAGACCACCGGCACCTTCTTGCCGCCGGTGATCTCGCCGACGCGTGCGACGAAGTCCTCCCGCGTATAGATGATGGTGTGCTCGCAGCCGTGGGCCTTGGCGAGTTGCGCCTTGTCGTCGCTGGATACGGTGCCGATGACGTGAACGCCGAGATGCTTGGCCCATTGGCTGAGGATGAGGCCCACGCCGCCGGCCGCGGCATGCAGCAGGATGGTTTCGCCCGCCTTCACGCGGTAGGTCTGCCGGATCAGGTACTGGGCGGTCAGGCCCTTGAGCATCATCGCGGCGGCGGTCTTGTCGTCGATCTCGTCGGGCAGCTTCAACAGCAGCGCGGCCGGCATCAGCCGCGCCTCGGAATAGGCGCCGAGCGGGGACGAGCCGTAGGCGACGCGGTCACCCACCTTCAGGTCCGTCACCCCTTCGCCCAGTTCCTCGATCACACCGGCGCCCTCGCTGCCCAGCCCGCTCGGAAGCTGGACCGGATAGAGCCCGGAGCGATTGTAGATGTCGATGAAGTTGAGCCCGACCGCCGTGTGGCGAATGCGCGCCTCGCCGGGGCCGGGCTTGCCGACCTCGATCTGCTCCCAGGCGAGAACCTCGGGACCGCCGGTCTTGTGGAAACGAATGGCGTTCGTCATGGGTTGTCATCCTCCCTGTTCGGATTGCGCGACGCCGCGCCGCCCGGTCGCGCGCCGGCCCCTTGCGGGCCGTTCGAGCCTGTGCTTCTCCGCGACCGAACCTCGGTCTTCCGTAGCCGCAGTCGGCTGGGTTTGGCAATCGGCTTTGCCAGCCGGCACAGGAACAACGATCACCGTTCCAGCGTTCATCGGCCATAGCGTGGAGTCCGAGCCCATGCCGCCCAAGCGACGCAGCGCAGTAGTCAATCCGGCCATCCTGATCGAGCTGGCCTGCCACACCTTGATGGGCATCGCCATGGGGCTCGGCTTCGCCTTCGGGCTGACCCAACTGGATGCGTTCGGCATCTCGACCCTGATCGCCCACAGTGTCGATCCGCACGTGACGTTCGTGATCTTCGTCGGTGTGTTGACGCTGTCATTTGCCGTCGGCGCGACGATGACGGGCTTCGTGTTCACGATGATGGAGGAGAGATAGAAAGCCGCGCGCCGATGGCTGCATGGGCGCCCGCAATGTCATCAGCGCGTCGCGCAAACCATGCAGATGGAGATCAGGTTCGACCGGCGCGGAGACGACCAGATGGCCGGACTGATCGGTGCAAGCGATCCGCGGCTTCGCGAAGCAGGCTTCAGAGCCGCGGGCGTTGTCGCGCGCCTGGGCGCACGGCCGTCATGAACGGCTGGCTTGCTCTGTTTGCGGCTGGAATGCTCGAGATCATCTGGGCGCTCGGCCTGAAGCATTCCGACGGCCTGACACGCTTCTGGCCCAGCGTCGCGACCGTGACCGCGATCCTGCTCAGCTTCGCGATGATGTCGCTTGCGCTGCGCTCACTGCCGTTTGGCACCGCCTATGCGGTATGGACCGGCATCGGCGCGGCCGGGAGCATCCTCGCCGGCATGGTCCTCTACAGCGAGCCGGCGGATCCGACGCGACTGTTCTGCCTCACGCTGATCATCACCGGCATGATCGGGCTGAAGCTGAACTCGCCGGTCTGACACCGTCGACGGCCTCCGGCAGGATCGTGACAGCTCGACGCTGCCGAATACGATGAGGGCGATCACGAACGGCAGCAGGTGATAGAGCGCACGGAAGATCAGCAGCGCCGCGAGCAGCCGCTCCTGATCAACGCCGCCCAGACCCAGCAGGATCGTTGCATCGAACAGGCCGATGCCGGCCGGGGCATGGCTGGCGAATCCAAGCAAGGTCGCGGCGATGAAGACCGCCATCAGCCGCGCGAGGTCGATGCCGAGCTCGGCCGGCATGAGCACATACATTGCCAGCGCCGCGGTGCTGAGCTCGAACAGCCCGACCGCGATCTGCAGCAGCACGGCAGGCCCGGACGGCAGCCGCACCGGCCATCGTCTGCTTCGCCGCCCCGGCCAGCTCCACACCACGAAGGCGGTGACGGCGCAGAGCAGCGCGGCCGCAACGACCCGGTTGAGCGCCGGCGGCCAATACTCCACCCAGCCGAAGGCGTCCGGATCGATCATCAAGCTCAGGCCGAGGGCGGTGAGATTGCCGAGCCAGAAGGTCAGCCCGGTCAGGAAGCTGATATTGGCGATGTCGATCGCCCTGAGCCGGTACGGCGCGTAGATCCGGTATCGAACCAGCGGCGAGATCAACGCGACCGCGCCGATGCCGTGCGCGATCGGATAGCTCGTGAAGCTGCCAAGCGCGGCCGCACGATAGGGAATGTCGCGGCGGCCGATCGTCCGCAATGCGAACAGGTCGTAGAGCGTGAGGCTGGCGTAGGAGAGGAGGACGAATGCCAGCGCCGCCGCGATCAGATGACGGTCGGTGGCCTCGACGATCGACAGGACATGGGCAAAGTCGAGCTTCTTGACGGCGCGTGTGAGAACGTACACCGCCACAGCCGCGATCGACAGGCTCAAGGCCAGTCCGCCCAGGCTGCGCCACCAGATTCTGCGGTTCGACGGCAGCGGCGGAACGTCGATCAGGTCAGCCATTCAACGTGTTTTCGCTTCAAGCCTGCGCCGGCCGATTCGAGCAGGACGATGGCGCCGTGTGACACACCGATGTGACAGCGGCGTTACCATTGTGCGCTGCCCCCATGCCTTAATTATTTGTTAACGACGGACGATCGTTCACCGCTACCAACACGGCGAGCTGCAATGCAGCACCACATTTGCGATCATTCAAATTTGAATTAATCGCGGACGGGTTCGAGCGTAATGACGTGGACCGTATCAGTACGGATGCATGAAGGTCGCATCTTCGTCACGCGGACTTTCTAAGACGGGTGCGGGACGCCAACATTCGAGGCAGCATGAACGCGGAATTCGAACACGAACTCACGCCGGACCAATGGGAGACGCTGAAGGCGCTTCGCATTCCCGCGCGTGAACGCCGCAGGCTGAACGGCATGATTGTCGACGAGCTCACCGCATTTGGACTCGTCTCTATGGACAATGGCGCGGCGACACTCACGATGGCCGGCCGCAAGGTGCTCGTCAGGGGATCCTCACGCCTGCTCGATGTCGCAGCCTGATGTTTCGGAGCGCGGCCCGCCCTTCGAAGCGCCGCGCGCCGAACTCACCACATGGATTTCCGCGCACGCTCGGGCCACTCGCGATCGTACGCCGCGCCGTCGATGTCGTTGGCCGTCATCGCCGCGAGAATCTGCCCCGGCGTCGGCAGTTGCTGCGGATCGACACGCCTATCCGGGTTCCAGAGATCGGCACGAACGATCGCGCGGGCACATTGGAAGTAGATCTCTTCCACCGTCATGATGAGGACGGAGCGCGGCAGCTTGCCTTCCATCCGGAACGACTCCAACAGATCGGGGGCCGTCGACAGATGACCATGCCCGTTCACACGTAGCGTGTTGCCTGATCCCGGAATCAGGAACAGCAGAGCGATCCGCGGGTCGCGCACGATGTTGCGCAAGGAATCCACGCGATTGTTGCCGCGGCGGTCCGGCATCATCAGCGTCTTGTCGTCGTGGATGCGGATGAAGCCGGGGAGATCGCCGCGCGGCGAGCAATCGAGACCTTCGGGACCACATGTCGCGAGCGCCACGAACGGCGACTGCTCGATCATGATCCGGTAGTGCGGCGTCACGCGATCGGCCACCTTCGCCGTCGAGGCCAGCCCCGTCTCGCCATAGATCGCCTCGAGCTGTTCAATCGTGGTGACGATCGACATGGCCGCTGCCTCCGTTTGATCCGATCGGTTCTGCGTCAATCGGCCGCTTGATGATGTCCGCAAGCCGGTGACCGTGCGGCTCGGGGTCTCCGACATTGACGATCGTGACATCCGCTACGGCGTCTTCGGTCACCGCGCGGTGGAGACGCTCGCCGATGTCGCCGTCACTCGGACGGTGCCGCTTGCCGAGCCGTTCGGCGAGAACATCCGCGGGCGCGGTGATGGCGACGACGATGACGTTGGCATAATCCCGGCGCGCGGCGGGAATGATCGTTCGCGAGACGTTCACGACGACGGTGCGGCCGGCCAGGATGTCATCCTTGATCGCGCGCGGCACGCCGTAGTCATGACCATGGGCCTCCCAATGCAGCGCGAACTCTCCAGCACTGAGCGCCTGACGAAAGGCGGACACGCTCATCTCGAGATTGTCCTCGAAGGCCGAGGCTTCGCGCGTGACGATCCGCCGCGGAAAGACGACCCGGTCATCGCCGGCGCATTCGCGACGCGCCACGTTGAGCAAGGTGTCCTTGCCCGCGCCGCTCGGCCCGACCACCAGGATCAGGCGTCCCGGACCAAGCTTCCCGGATGTCGTCGCTGAGGCAGGCTCGATTCCGCTCATGCCACCCGCAATCCTTCCCGCCAGACGCTGCGCACGACCGACAACTGGCCCGCGACATGAACCCGGATCAGGTCCGCACGCTTGCCCACGGCGATCTCGCCGCGATCATGCAGGCCGACGGCG
This sequence comes from Bradyrhizobium sp. HKCCYLRH3073, assembly GCF_051167995.1. Lineage (NCBI taxonomy): Bacteria > Pseudomonadati > Pseudomonadota > Alphaproteobacteria > Hyphomicrobiales > Nitrobacteraceae > Bradyrhizobium > Bradyrhizobium sp. HKCCYLRH3073. The sequence goes on along the minus strand of NZ_JBNPUD010000009.1, from coordinate 65,987 downwards.
TCGGCAGGCGCCTTGGTGACGGTGCGGACGGCGGCGGCAAGATCAATGGACGGCACCCGCTGCGGCAATTGCAGCGCGCCCATCAGCAGACTCGACGGCACATAGTCCGACGACAGAATGTCGAGCAGGCCCTCGCGCGCGAGGTCCACGGCTGCGATATTGCCGGAGTGAGACCCGCCACGCACGACGTTCGGCGCGCCCATCAGGATGCTGATGCCCGCCTGGTGAAGGCCCCGCGCGGCCTCCATCGTGGTCGGAAACTCCGCGACCGCGATGCCGTCCTTGATTGCGTCGGCGACGTTCTCCTCCGTCGTGTCATCGTGGCTGGCCAGCGGCACGTCATGGGTCTTTGCCAGCGCAATGATGTCGCGCATGTTCGGCGCCGCGTAGGCCTGCTGATAGGCGAAGCGGCGCGCGAACATCACGTCGAGCTCGGCATCGGTCTTGCCGCCGCTCTTGCCGCGATAGTAGTCGCGCAGCTTGCCTTCGTCGCGAAACTGGCGCTGCCCGGGCGTATGATCCATCAGCGACATCAGCCGCACATCCGGACGCCCCGCCAGTTGCCGCGCCTCCTCGACCACGGTCGGCATCGGCACTTCGCAGCGCAGATGCAGGAAGTGATCGGACCGCAGCAGGCCGCCGTCGCGCGCCGTCGCGATCGCCTCCGCGAGCACATTGGCTTGACCGTCGACGCCCTCGGCGCCTTCCTCGCTCCACACGCGCAGCGAATCCAGCACCGTCGTGATGCCCGCGGTCGCAAGCTGCCCGTCATAGGAAATGACCGCAGCGACGGGGTCCCAATAGACCTTCGGGCGCGGCACGAAATGCGCTTCGAGGTGATCGGTATGCAGTTCGACCAGTCCGGGCATCAGCAGGTCGCCGCCGGCATCCAGGCTGCCGGCCGGCGCAGCCCCTTCGCCCAATTCCGCGATCCGGCCTCCGGCGATCGCCACCCAGCCCTGCTCGACGACGCGGTCGGCGAGGACCAGCCTGGCATTGCCTATCACGATATCGGACATGTTCGCGCTCATCTGCAATGTCTACCTCTATGCCGCCGCGGCGAATGTCGTGACGTCGACCGTGCGATCCGCAATCTGCGCGCGGATCTCGTCATCATGGACGATCGCGAGCATGGCCACTCCATCCTTCTTCTTTGCCGCGATCAGGTCGACCACGACCGCACGGTTGGCCGCGTCGAGCGACGCGGTCGGCTCGTCCAGCAGCAGCACCGGAAGGTCGGAGATGAAGCCGCGGGCGATATTGACCCGCTGCTGCTCGCCGCCCGAGAAGGTCGATGGCGGGAGCGACCACAGCCGCTCGGGAATGTTCAATCGCCGCAGCAGCGCGCCTGCCCGCACCCGAGCGTCCTCGCGCGGCAGGCCGGCCGCGATCAGCGGCTCGGCGACGACATCGAGCGCAGGGACCCGCGGCACCGCCCGCAGGAACTGGCTGACATAGCCGATGGTCTGCCGCCTCGCATTGAGGACCAGGCGCGGCTCGGCGCCGGCGAGATCGGTCATCGCGCCCACGTGCCGGACGCCGATGCGCCCGCCATCGCAGCGGTAATTGCCGAAGATCATCTTCAGGATCGACGACTTGCCCGCGCCGGACGGTCCCGACAACACGATGCATTCGCCGCACCTGACCTGGAACGACACGCCGCGCACCACGGGCAGCGAGATGCCGCCCTGCAGATGCATGGTGAAGGTCTTCTCTGCACTTTCGACATCGATCATCACGGTCATCGCGTTGGACTCTTGCATCATGGCGGCAGGATCGAGGACACCAGGAGCTGTGTGTACGGCTCGCGCGGATCGTCGAGCACCTGGTCGGTGAGGCCGGTCTCGATCACCCGCCCCTCCTTCATGACCATCACGCGGTGCGACAGCAGCCGCGCCACGGCCAGATCGTGGGTCACGACGATGGCGGCGAGGCCGAGTTCGTTGACGAGGCTGCGCATCAGGTCGAGCAGACGCGCCTGCACCGAGACATCGAGGCCCCCGGTCGGCTCATCCATGAACACGAGCCTGGGCTCGGTCACCAGATTGCGTGCGATCTGCAGCCGCTGCCGCATGCCGCCGGAATAGGTCCGCGGCGCATCGTCGATGCGGGCGACATCGATCTCCACGCGATCGAGCCAGGACGAAGCCGTCTGCCTGATCCGGCCATAGTTGTTCCAGCCGACCGCCATCAGCCGCTCACCGACATTGGCGCCGGCGGAGACCGCCATGCGCAGGCCCTGCGCCGGGTCCTGATGGACATAGCCCCAATCGGTTCGGAACAGAAAGCGGCGCTCCGCCTCGCCAAGCCCGGCGAGATCGCGCAGCACGCCGTCGCGCATGCGGTAGGACACGCGGCCCAACGTCGGCGCCATTTGCGCCGACAGCATCTGCAAGAGTGTCGATTTGCCCGAGCCGGACTCGCCGACGATGGCGAGCACCTCGCCGGGATAGAGCACGAAGGAGACATCGCGGCAGGCTGCCAGGCGGCCGTAGCTCTTCGCAAGCCCTTCCGCGACGAGCAGCGGCTGATCGGATGCGCTGATCATCTCAGCCATGGGCGCTCTCCTTGTGCGGGGGGACGCTCTGCGCGCCACGATGTCCGGATGCCTGGCGGCCCTCGCAGTAATCAGTGTCGGAGCAGACGAACATGCGGCTGCCCTTGTCGTCGGTCACGATCTCGTCCAGATAGGACTCCTCCGCGCCGCACAGCGCGCAGGGCGCGTCGAACTTGTAACGCGTGAACGGATGGTCCTCGAAATCCAGCGAGACGACCGACGTATAGGGCGGAATGGCATAGATTCGCTTCTCGCGTCCCGCGCCGAACAATTGCAGCGCCGGGCAATTGTCCATCTTGGGATTGTCGAACTTCGGCGTCGGCGACGGGTCCATCACGTAGCGCGCATTGACCTTGACCGGATAGGCGTAGGAGGTCGCGATGTGACCGAAGCGTGCGATGTCCTCATAGAGCTTGACGTGCATCAGGCCATATTCGGCGAGCGCATGCATGCGGCGGGTCTCGGTCTCGCGCGGCTCGAGAAAGCGCAGCGGCTCGGGGATCGGCACCTGATAGACCAGCACCTGTCCCTCGTGAAGCGGCGCCTCGGGAATGCGATGCCGGGTCTGGATGACGCTCGCCGCTTCCGTCGAGGTCGTGGTCGCGACGCCCGCGGTCTTGGCGAAGAACTTGCGGATCGAGATCGCATTGGTCGTATCGTCCGAGCCCTGGTCGATGACCTTGAGCACGTCGTCGGGACCGAGAATGGCCGCAGTGACCTGCACGCCGCCGGTGCCCCAGCCATAGGGCATCGGCATCTCGCGGCTCGCGAACGGCACCTGATAGCCGGGAATCGCGATCGCCTTCAGGATGGCGCGGCGGATCATCCGCTTGGTCTGCTCGTCGAGATAGGCGAAGTTGTAGGCCGGCGCGTTCATTCCGCAGCTTCCTTCAATTCGGGAGCGGCATTGGCCTCGGCGAACTCCCGGCGCAGCTTGCGCAGCAGGCCGAGCTCGGACTGGAAGTCGACATAATGCGGCAGCTTCAGATGCTCGACGAACCCGGTCGCCTGCACATTGTCGGAGTGCGACATCACGAACTCCTCGTCCTGCGCCGGTGCAACCATGTCCTCGCCGAGCTCGCGCGCGCGCAGGGCACGGTCGACCAGGGCCATCGACATCGTCTTGCGCTCGCTCTGCCCGAAGGCGAGGCCATAACCGCGGGTGAAGCACGGCGGCTCGGTCGCCGACCCCTTGAACTGGTTCACCATCTGACATTCGGTCAGCTCGACCGATCCGAGCGGCACCGCGAAGCCGACCTCCTCGGCCAAGAACTCGACCTCGACTTCGCCGAAGCGGATCTCGCCGGCAAAGGGATGGTTGCGGCCATAGCCGCGCTGGGTCGAGTAGCCGAGCGCGAGCAGGAAACCCTCATCACCGCGTGCGAGATTCTGCAGCCGCAGATCGCGATCGGCGGGAAAGCTCAGGGGATCACGGGTGAGATCGCCGACCGGCGCGCCAACCTCGGCTTGCGGCGACGGCTCGATCAGCCCGTCCTGTCCGAGAATGTCGGTGACGCGCGGCGTCGGCGCATTCGGCGCCTCGGCACGGGCCGGCAACTCCGGCTCGACGCCGGCCGCCAACTGCGGATCGAGCAGCCGATGCGTATAGTCGAAGGTCGGCCCGAGCACCTGGCCGCCGGGAATGTCCTTGAAGGTCGACGAGACGCGCCGCTGCACCCGCATCGCGCCGGTATCGACCGGCTCGCTCGCGCCGAAGCGCGGCAGCGTTGCGCGGAAGGCGCGCACCAGGAAGATCGCCTCGATCAGATCACCGCGCGCCTGCTTGATCGCCAGCGCCGCGAGCTCGCGATCGTACAGCGAGCCTTCGCTCATCACGCGATCGACGGCGAGCCCCAACTGCTCGGAGACCTGCGCCAGCGACAGCTCCGGCACATCGCGATCACCCCGGCGCTCATGCGCCAGCAGCCGGTGCGCGTTCTCGATGGCGCGCTCGCCACCCTTGACGGCAACATACATGCCTCACTCTCCTGCGGAAACGAGCCGGGTCGTTCGCGGGATGGCGACGATGGACGAGCCATCGACCAGCACGACGTCGACACCACGCGGAAACAGCCTCTCATTGATCGACAGCCGCTCGAACAGGTCAGTCGGCGCGACCGTCGCACGGAACGATGTCGTCCCGTCGATGCCCGGACCACGCAGCTCGAACGCCGGACCTCTGGACAAGCTCGGCACCTGCAGGACCAGCGTCGTCGAGCGATCGGGATATTCGGCACTGCCGAGCGCGAATGAAGTCAGATCGGGAAGCGTTTCCGGGTCCGCCGCGACCGCAAAGCAGGCGAGCGCCGCGTCGGCGACGATCGGCGCCCCCGTATGAAACTTGAGCCAGGCGCCGACCTCGGACGTGCCGGCGAGCGGCGCATCAAGCCAGATCGGCGTATCGTGATCGAACAGGGTCAACGCGATCGCGGCGGCACCTGGCATCAACGACGACGGCCGGCCGACATTGCCCTCGACCTGTCGCAGACTTCCCGGACGCGCCATGGCCTCCATGACGATACGGAAGGTGGATTGCGCGGACAGCACATTGTCGGCGAAGCCGGGCTGCAGATCGGAAGCGGCGGCACCCATCAGCCTTCTCCTCGCACCATCGTATAGAAATCGACACGCGTGGCCGCAGCCTGCTCCGCGCGGTGGGCCCGCGATGCACGCATCTGCGCCTGCAGCGGTGCGACCACCTGCGTCTCGATCGATCGCACATGGCTTGATGACTGGATCATCGCGTCACACAGCGCGATCAGGCGCGCCTTGCCGGCGTCGCGTCCCAGCACATAGCCGAACCCGACCTCGCCGCTCTCGAGCCGCACCGCGGCGCGCGACACCGTCGCCTCGCCGACATTGAACGGCGCACCGTCGCCGCCGATCCGTCCCCGCAGCATCACCAGGCCATTCTCCGCCGGACGAAGATCGCGATACTCAGGCACCGCGAGGTCATTCAGCCTGGCGCGGATGTCCGCATGCGAGGCATGCGCCAATACCCGCATCGCCGCCCTGCGCCGGTCCTGAATCGTGGTCTCGCCGTCCATCGTCATCCCGATCTTGCCGTCTCGAAGTTGTCTATGTTAATAGACAACTTCGTAGCGAAGCGCCATGACTGTTTGATGACATGGGCGTGATTTCAGGCCGGACAGCGGAGAGCCGTGGATGAGCATGCAAGGCGCCGACTCGGGCGTGGCGCTGTGGCGGCGGGTGGCCGACGGCATCGAGCGCGACATCGCCGACGGCCGCTTCGCGGCCGGAACGCGCCTGCCCGGCGAGACCGAAATCGCCGAAACCTATCGCGTCAACCGTCATACGGTGCGTCGCGCGCTCGCTACCTTGGCGGAGCGCGGCCTCGTGCGCGCCGAGCGCGGCAGCGGCACCTATGTCGAAGCGCCTCGTCTGTCATATCCTCTGAGATCGCGCACCAGGTTCTCCGAGATCGTGGGGGCCGGCGGGCGCGAGCCGCGTGGACAGCTGATCGCAGCGTCCGAAGAGCCCGCGACGCGCGAGCTCGCGCGCGAGCTGCGATTGAAGACGGGCGCACCATTGGTGCGGATCGAGGCGCTGCGTCTCGCCGACAAGACGCCGATCTGCGTGAGCACATCCTGGCTGTCGGCCGAGCGTTTCCCCGAGGCCGGCCACATCTTCGCGTCGGTGCGCTCGATGACCGCCTTGCTCGCCCATTACGGCATTCGCGACTATCGCCGCGGCGCGACCAGGATCACGGCGGCGATCGCCGACGCGAGCGACGCCGCGCGGCTCGACCTCGCACTGGGCCGTCCGGTGCTGGTGGTCGACAGCACCGATGTCGATGCCGACGGGACGCCGCTCGTCAGCAAGCGCTCGCGTTTCGCCGCGGAGCGCGTGACGTTCGAGGTCGAGAGCTAGACCAGACGTCCGCTACTCCCCCGTGCGCGCTCAGTCGATGAGCGTGCCGTCCTGATTGAAGAACGGATGCGGCCCGTCGAAATCGCCGATCGGCACCTGATGGGTGACGACCGTTCCGAAGCCCGCCCCCGGAAACCAGGCGTGGAGGTGAAAGGCCGGTGGCTCGATCCGGAAGGATGGCGGGCGCAGCTCGGCCAGATCGAGCGCGACGGCATGGTTCGGCGCTGGACAGATCGTGCAGGGAATGCCTGCAAACCGGGTCAGCGTCGCGCGATGAACGTGACCGCATCCGATCAGTTGCACCCGCGGATGGCGCGCGAGGATCGCCGCGAGATCGTCGGCATTGCGCAGGTTCTGCCGGTCCATGTGCCAGATGCCGGTGGTGAATGGCGGGTGGTGCAGGAACAGCAGGGCCGGCCTTTCGCTGGAGGTGGACAGCCTGGCATCGAGCCATTGCAGACTCGCCTCGTCCAATTCGCCATGCGGATGGCCGGGCACGCTGGAATCGAGCAGAAGCAGATCGAGACCGGCCAGTTCCACATGCTGGTTCAGTGGCGCCGACTGCTCATGAGCAGCGCCGGGAAACGCCGCGCGCATCAGTTCGCGGGAATCGTGATTGCCTGGTACGGCGGCGAATGGAATCTCGAGGCCGGCAAGAAGATCTTTCAGATGATCGTACTCGGCCGGCGACGGCGTATCGGCGAGATCGCCCGAGATCACCACCAGATCGAGCTTCGGCGCGAACCGGTTGAGCTCCATGATGCAACGGGCCAGCGCACGCGCCGTATCGACGCGGCGGTAGGCGAGCCGGCCGGGCGCCTTGATGTGCAGGTCGGAGATCTGGGCAATGGTGACGGGGCTCTTGGTCATCGGCTGATCAACCCTTCTCCGGCAGCAGACGAATGGACTCGGGCGCAATCCGCAGGCCGATCCGCTCGCCCGCAGCGACCCTGATCGTATTCGGCGCGTCCACGGTCAGTGCGATCGCGGCGGCATCGCGGACAACGATCCGCTGCCGGTCGCCGGCAAAGCGGACGCTGTCGACGACGCCGGTCAGACTCGATGCCGCGGCGTCGACGATCGCGATCGTTTCCGGCCGAACCATCGCCACCGCCAGGTTGCGTGGACCGGGATCGGCGATCGGCTGCCGGCCTCCCGGCAGAACGAGCTGGCCGCCGTCGAGCGGCGCCTCGATGATGTTGGCCGCGCCGACGAACTCCGCGACGAAACGATCGGCCGGCGCAAAATAGACCTCTTGCGGCGTCCCGATCTGGGCGATCGCGCCCTTGCGCATCACGACGATGCGGTCGCCGAGCTCCATGGCTTCAGCCTGATCATGCGTGACGTAGATCGCCGTGATGCCGAGCGTGCGCAACAGGCCGTTGAGCTCGCCGCGCAGGCGCTCCCGCAAGGCGGCATCGAGTGCGGTGAGCGGCTCGTCGAGCAGCAGCACGCTCGGGCGGATGGCGACTGCGCGCGCCAGCGCGACGCGCTGACGCTGACCGCCCGAGAGCTGATCGATGCGCCGGTCTTCAAGACCGCCCAGATTGGTCAGCGCGACCAGCTCGGCGACGCGCGCGGCGCGCTCCGGCTTGGCCACGCCGCGGATCTTGAGCCCGTAGCCGATATTGTCCGCAACCGTCATGTTGGGGAACAGCGCGTAGGACTGGAACACCATGCCGACATTGCGCTTCTCGATCGGCTGTCGCGTCAGATCCTTGCCGTCGAACAGCACGCGCCCCCCCGCATCGGGCGTTTCGAGCCCGGCCACGATCCGCAGCAGCGTGGTCTTGCCGCAGCCGGACGGCCCCAGCAGCACCAGCGTCTCGCTCTGTGCGATGTCGAGCGTGGCCGGCGCGAGTGCGCACGTCCCGTCGGCAAAGGTCTTGCCGCAATTCTCCACCTTGAGGGCGGCTCCATGCCGGGTCATCGTGCTCACCGCAGGCTTCCTCTCTCGCCGACCCATTGCATGGCCACCAGCAGCGGGATGATCATGACGAAGAAGATCAGCGTGTAGGCGGACGCGACCTCGAGACGCATCGACGCATAGCTGTCGGCGAGGCCGACCGGCAATGTCTTGGTCAGCGGCGTGTGCAACATCCAGGTCAGGTTGAACTCTCCGAGAGATAGCGTCACCACCATCAGGCTGCCCGCCAGGATGCCGGGCGCGGCATTGGGAACGATGACGTCGATGAAGCGTCGCCAGGGCGCGGCACCGACCGATGCGGCGCCCTCGTCGAGCGATGTCACGTCGATCGTCGAGAACACCGCCATGACGGACCGCACCATGAACGGCATCGTGAAGATCACGTGGCCGACGAGGATGAACAGCCACGAGCGACGGAAGCTTCCGGCCCCGCCATAGGTGAGCAACAGCGCCAGCGCGATGGCGAGCCCGGGAATCGCGAGCGGCAAGGTGATGATCTCCTCGACCAGCCGCGCCAGCCGTCCGCCGCGAACGTACAGCGCGTAGGCCGCGGGAACACCGACCACGAGCGTGACCGCCAGCGTGCCCAGCGCGATCAGGATCGACGCCATGATCGTGCCCGCGTAGAGCTCCCAGACCTGGGCCACCCACTGCAAGGTCACGCCGGACTGAATGCCGCGGAAGTAGTTGACGGTCACGCCCGCCACGATCGAAAGGCCGGCCGGCACGGCCAGGAAGGCAGCGACCAGCAATGTGAACAGCAGTTGAAGGATGAAGATGGCTCGGTCGCGCACGTGCCTACCCTGCCGCTGCCACGGAGCTGCCGGCGAAGGAGCGCGCCAGTGCCAGCATCAGCCAGGTCATCAGGCCAAGCCCGACCGAGAGCGCCGCCGAGGTGGCAAGGTTTCCGGCCAGCGTGAACTCCGTGTAGATCAGCATCGGCAACACGTCGATGTTCGTGGCCAAGGTGAATGCCGTTCCGAACGCGCCCATCGCCGTCGCGAACGCGATCGCGCCGGACGCGATCAGCGCCGGCGTCAAGGCCGGCAGGATCACGTCGCGCAGCACGGCCCAGGGGCCGGCGCCGAGCGAGCGCGCGGCCTCCTCCAGGCCCGGATCCAATTTCTGCGCGGCAGCCATGATCGTGAGGATCACCCGCGGAATCGAGAAATAGAGATAGCCGAGGAACAGCCCGTAGATCGAATAGGCGAATACGAGCTTGTCGCCGGTGAGCCGGGACGAGATCTCGCCGATCAGCCCCTGGCGGCCAGCCAAAAGGATGATCATGAAGCCGACCACGACGCCCGGGAACGCGAGCGGAAACGTCAGGATCGCGACCAGGAGCGCGCGGCCCGGAAACCGGTGACGCTGCAGGAACAGGCCGGCGATCGTCGCGATGACCAGGGTCGCGATCGTGGTGGCCGCCGCCAGCGCCAGCGTGTTGAGAAGTGTCGTGCGGTAGCGTGCCTCGATGATGATCGCGAGATATTCGGCCAGACCGTGCGGTCCCTCGGCGCCGGTGACGAGCAGCCTCGCCATCGGAAGCAGGAAGAAGGCCGCGGTGACGGCTGCCAATGGCAGCAGGCAGAGCCGGACGAATGAACTGTGCGACATGTGATCAAGTGCGCCTCCGCCGGATCCTCTCCGGCGGAGGCGCGGTGCTCCTTCAGCGGACTTCGGACAGATAGCGATCGACGAAGCCCTTTTGCGCGGCTTCCATATCGCCCCAGTTCACGCTCTTGGCGCGGGCGTAGTCGCTGTCCGGCAGGAACTTGTTCTTCACCGCGTCCGGCAGCTCGATCGGGCGCGCCGGGCGCAGATAGGCATTGGTCCAGATCGCCTGGCCCTTGTCGGAGAGCAGATAGTCGATCACCTTCTTCGCCTTGTCCTTGTCGGGTGCGTTCTTCACCAGGCCGACGACGTAGGGGAAGACCACCGAGCCTTCGCAGGGAATCACGAACTCGAAATTGCCCTTCTCGGTATATTTCGCGCGGTAGGCGTTGAAATCGTAGTCGAACAGGATCGGGATCTCGCCCGAGACGACACGCGCGTAGGACGTCTGCTTTGGCACGATCGGATCGTTCTTGCGCAGGTCCTTGAAGAACGTGACGGCAGGTTCGAAATTCGCTTGCGAACCGCCGAGCGCGAGATTGACGGCGACGGCGCCGACATAGCCGACGGCAGCCGAGCTCGGGTCGAGATAGCCGACCATGCCCTTGTAGTCCGGCTTGAGCAGATCCTTCCAGCAGGCCGGGACCGGCTTGCCGCCAAGCGCATCCTTGTTCACGAACAGGCCGAGCGTGCCGGAGTGGATCGTGGTCCAGTAGCCATCCGCATCCTTCAAGCCGGCGGGGACCTGATCCCAGTTCGCCGGCTTGTAGGCCTCGAGCGCGTCCTGCGTCTTCGCCTTCATTCCGAAGGTGACTCCGAAATAGCCGATGTCGCCGACTGGGTTGCTCTTCTCGGCAAGGATCTGCGCCAGCGCCTGGCCGGAGTTCTTGTTGTCGTGCGGAATGTCGTAGCCGAGATCGGTCTTGATCGCCTTGAGCATCGAGGCCCAGTCGGCCCATTCCGGCGGGCAGTTGTAGCAGATGACGTCCGCAGCCTTGGCCGGCTGCCACGATGCGGCGACGCACAGCGCGAGCAGCGCGAGAACGAGGCGGGTGAGCTTCATGAGGATAGACTCCGTATTCCTGGCATCACGGCCAGTTCCGGAGCTTCCCCTAAAGGCGGCACATGAAGGATTTGCGACACCGGGTGCAGCACACACAGCGGACGCCGCACCCTGATCGTTCGTAGGCAAACGATCGCAACCTTCGGATGCCACGCCGTTCAAGCGATGGCGCGGCGGCCGATGATCGCAAAGCGCAGCTTGCCCGAGATCCAGTCGATCGCGGCCACCGCCACCAGGATCATCAGGATCAGGAACGACACCTTCTGCCATTCCAGCACGCGGATCTGTTCGGCGAGTTGCAGTCCGATGCCACCGGCGCCGACGATGCCGATGATCGTCGCCGAGCGCGTGTTGGATTCGATGAAGTAGAGCACTTGGCCGGCAATCACGGGAAGAACCTGCGGCAGGAGGCCGAAGCGGATCTCATGCAGCGCGCTGCCGCCGGCTGCACGAACGCCCTCGACCTGGCGCCGGTCGGCCCCCTCGATCGCCTCCGAGAACAGCTTGCCCAACGCGCCGAAGTCGGACACGGCAATCGCGAGCACACCGGCGAATGGACCGAGTCCAACGACGTTGATCCAGACCAGCGCCCAGATCAGCGTATCGACGCCGCGGATGCTGTCGAACAACCGCCGTACCGGAAAGCGGAAGATTGCGGACGGGACGATATTGCGCGCCGCGAGCAGGCTGACGGGCAGCGCGAGCACGGCCGCGAGCATCGTGCCGAGCATGGCAATCGACAGTGTCTCTCCCATCGATTTCAGATAGGTCGGAAGCGATGCACCGGGATCCGGCGGCAGCATCATCAGGGTGATCCAACCGAGTTGACTGATGCCCGCCAACAACCTCGTCGGCGAGAAGCCGAGATCGACGAGCCCGAACACGAAGATCCCCATCGCGGCAACGGCCGCCAGCGGCGTCGCCAGACGGGCGGACGCCGGCCGCTCGAACACGCCTGGGTATCGCGATCGCAGCGCGGCGGTATCGATCTCGTCCAGCTTTCGCATCATGCCCGGCCTTCGCTGCCGAAGAGACGGCTGCGCAGCAGCCCCGTGCCAATGTCGATGACAAACACCGTCAGGATGATCAGAACGAGGATCGCGCTGACGTCGGAATAGTAGAACTTGCGGATCGCGACGACGAGCTCCTGGCCGATGCCACCCGCACCGACGAAGCCCATCACCGACGCCTCGCGGACGTTGATCTCGAACCGCAGCAACGTGTAGCTCGTGTAGCCTGCGACGACCTGTGGCAGGACGGCAAAGCGCATGCAGGACAGCCAGCCGGCACCGGTCGCGCGGACTCCCTCGACCGGCTTCATGTCGACGTTTTCGACGACCTCCGAAAACAGCTTGCCGAGCGCACCGCAGGAGTGGATCGCGATGGCGAATACGCCGGCCATTGGCCCCAATCCGAAGGCCATGACAAAAATCAGAGCGAACACGATGCCCGGCACCGTGCGGGCAAACTCGAGCAGGCGCCGGACCGCGAAGCGCAGCCAGGATGCAGGAGAGGTGTTCTCGGCCGCGAGGAAATTCAATGCAAACGCCAGGACGGCGCCGAGCATGGTTCCGACATAGCTGATCAGGATCGTCTCACCGAGAAGCCGCGTCCATTTGCGCAGGCCCCAGAGCCATTCCGGCAGGTTGGTCCACACGCGGTGTCCGTCGTCGAGCGTGAAGAGCCGGTCGAAATAGCTGAGGAAGTTGCCGAGATAGGTGACGAGCGTTCGGAGGTTGACCTCCGAACCGATGGCTGAAACGAACAGCACGAGGCCGCACGCAACCAGCACGACCACGGCACGCAGACGCTTGCGCGCCACCGCTTTGCGGTAGGCGCGCTGCAAAGGTTCGAGCTGCTGTTCAGGCAGGATGGCGACGGCTGACGACATGTTTGCCGGTGCAAAGCGCAAATAGGCCGGCGGGGCTTCGATGACGCGGTCCCCGCCGGCCCGGTGCAACGCTTACGAGCCCTTCTTGCGCAGAGAGTCGACGAATTTGATCAGCTCGACAGTCTTGTTGTAGTCCTCCGTCGAGATCACCTCCCACGGCTTGTTCTTGCCGTCGGACAGCTTGGCGAAGGCTTCCGGATCCTTCTTCGCCGCGTCGAGGAAGGCCTGCTTGATTGCGGCCTTCATGTCGGTGGGCAGGTCGCTGAGATAGGCGTAGGGCGAGTTGATGATCATGTCCGACTTGCCGATGATGCGGAAATCTTCCTTCTTCAGCGGCGTGCCGTCGGCCGACTTCACCATGTTCTTGGTGAGCATGCGGGTCAGGTTGGAGTCATCTCCGTTGTTCCACCAGTTTGCGGCGACGTCGACGGTTCCCTGCGCCAGGGCAAGCACGGCGTTCTCGTGGCTGCCCGTAAAGATGACCTGGGAGAAATAGGTGTCGGGGTCGATGCCCATCTGGCTCATCTTGAAGCGCGGCATGTTGTTGCCAGAGGTCGAGTTCGGGTCCACCAGGCCGAGATTCTTGCCCTTCAGATCCTCGAGCTTCTGGTACGGGCTCTTGGCGAGCACGTAGAACACTGAATAATAGCCCTTCGAGCCGTCCGAGTTGACGTCGATCACGAAAGCGTCCGTCTTTACGCCCGTCACGCGCGCGCGGGCGAAGGAGGCCGGACCATAATAGCCGATGTGAATGTTGCCGGCGCGCTGGCCCTCGATGACCGCGGCGTAGTCATTGGCGACGCGCAGCGTCACCTTGACGCCGAGCTCCTTGGAAAGATAGTTCACGAACGGCGTGTAACGCTCGACGACACCCGAGCCGTTTTCGGCCGGGATCGCGGCAAAGGTGATCTCCGGATATTTGGTTCGCCAGTCCTCGGCCGAGGCGGACGAAGCGAACGACAGAGTGGCCAAACCGGCCAGAATGAGACGACGATTGATCATGGAACGTCCTTCAAGTTTCAGGGGACGATGTCAGGATTGACACGACAGATGCGCCCGCAGCACGCAGGCAATCAGGCGACGGCAACTTTGCCGACAGCCGGAACGGATTCGGGAGCTTTGGGCATTGCCGGCGGCATCACCTCGTCGGCCTCCAGATCGTACAGCTCGCGCGCGATCTGGCCGGTGAGCGCCGCCGGCAGATCGTCGAACACGACCCGACCATTCGCCATTCCGATCAATCGGTCGCAATAGCTGCGCGCCAGATCGAGCGAGTGCAGATTGCAGATCACGGTGATGCCGAAATGCTTGTTGATGCGCAGCAGCGCGTCCATGACGATCTTGGTGTTGCGCGGATCGAGCGAGGCGATCGGCTCATCGGCCAAGATGATTTCCGGATTCTGGACCAGCGCGCGCGCGATCGCGACGCGCTGCTGCTGCCCGCCCGAAAGCTGATCGGCGCGCTGCGCGGCGAGGGAGGCCATGTCGAACTGCTCGAGCGCGGACAGCGCCATGGCAACATCCGCCGCCGGCCAGAGCTGCGCCAGAGAGCGCCACGACGGGATTTCGGCGAGTCGCCCCATCAGGACGTTCGTGAGCACGTCCAATCGGCCGACCAGATTGAACTGCTGGAAGATCATCGCCGAGCGCGCGCGCCACTGCCGCAGGTCGCGGCCGCGCAGCGCCGTCACATCGAGATCCCTGAAGAAAATGCGGCCGCCGCTCACAGGACTCAGGCGATTGATGGACCGCAGCAGGGTCGACTTGCCCGCGCCGGAACGCCCGATCACGCCGACGAAGCTGCCGGGTGCAACAGAGAAGGACGCATTGTCGACCGCGGCTTTCATGCCAAAACGGCACGTCAGGCCATCCACCACCAGCATTGAATTCTCCAGACGCCTCGCTTTGGCCTATCGCTAACGTCTGGATTCTACAGCTATGTGACAGCAACACTGCGGCGCCACATCCGTCCACATGCCGGTCGGCGGTCATGTAGATGTCACGCCTCTGTCATAGGGGAGACCCAACACCTTCACAGGCGTAGAGACAGGACGCGAGATGGCCGGCAAGCTGCTTTCGATTGAACCTACCGTTGACCCTTCGGCCAAGCTCCAGGACGTGACGCTCGGCGCCTATTGCGAGATCGGCGCCCGCACCATCCTGCAGGAGGTGACGATGGGCGACTACTCCTACGTGGTCAACGATTCCCAGATCACCTACACGACGGTCGGCAAGTTCTGCTCGATCGCGGCGATGACCCGGATCAACCCGGGCAACCACCCGATGCAGCGGGCGACGCAGGCCCATTTCACCTATCGCGCCAGCGCCTATTTTCCAGGCGAGCCCGACGATGCCGAGTTCTTCGCCTGGCGGCGAGAGCATCATGTCCGGATCGGACACGACGTCTGGATCGGCCATGGCGCGATCGTGCTGCCGGGCCGCAACATCGGCACCGGCGCGGTCGTGGCGGCTGGCGCCATCGTCACCAAGGACGTTCCGGCCTATACGATCGTCGCCGGCAATCCGGCGCGCCCGGTCAAGCGCCGGTTTCCGCGCGAGGTCGAGCAGCGGCTGCTCGATCTGGCGTGGTGGGATTGGAAGCACGAGGCGCTGCGCGCGGCGCTGCCCGATTTCCGCAAGCTCGAGATCACCGCGTTCCTGGATAAATACGAGGCCGCTCTCGACGCCCGCGTCCCGGTACGGCAGAGTGCCGCCCCATGACCGATATCTCAATCTCGCGGGGCCGCTGCCTCGTCGACACAGAGCTCGTGGACACCTCCTTGATCATATCCGGCGACGTCATCGCCGGCATCGGGACACCGGGGTGCCGGTCAGGTCTCGAACTCGATGCGGAGGGGCTCACCGTGCTCCCCGGCATCGTCGACATCCACGGCGATGCGTTCGAGCGCCAGATGATGCCGCGCGCCGGGGTCGATTTCCCGACCGACGTCGCGCTGATCGACAGCGACCGCCAGGCCGTCAGCAATGGCATCACCACGGTCTTCCACGCAACGACCTGGTCATGGGAGCCGGGCCTGCGCAGCGCCGACAATGCGCGGCGGCTGCTCGAATCGATCGAAGCGCTGCGCCCGCAGCTCGCGGCCGACACGCGCTTTCATCTGCGCCACGAGACCTTCAATCTCGACGACGAGGAGGAAATCGGCCAGTGGCTCGCCGATCGGCGCGTCGACCTGTTCGCCTTCAACGATCACATGGACTCGACGGTCGCGAGCCTGGACACGCCGCACAAGCGCCAGCGCATGGTCGACCGCACCGGCCTGCCCGGCGCGGAGTTCGACCGGCTGGTCGCGCGCATCGCCTCTCGCGCGGATGCCGTTCCAGCCTCGATCGCGCGGCTGGCCGACATCGCACGCAAGGCTGGCGTCCGCATGCTGTCGCACGACGACGACAGCCCGGCCATGCGCAAGGCGTTTCGCAGCCAGGGCGTGACCATCGCGGAATTTCCGGTCAACGAGGAGACTGCGCGCGAGGCCGCTCAGGGCGGAGACGCGATCGTCTTCGGCGCGCCCAACGTCGTTCGGGGCGGCAGCCATACCGGGTGGACGCGAGCCAGCGACATGATCGCCAAGGGCCTCTGCTCGGTGCTGGCCTCCGACTACTACTATCCAGCGCCGCTGCTGGCGGCGTATCGGCTCGCGGCCGACGGCGTTCTGCCGCTGGCACGCGCCTGGGATCTGATCTCGGGCGGCCCCGCACGCGCGGCCGGACTGGCGGACCGCGGGACGCTGGCCGAAGGCCGCCGCGCCGACGTCATTCTGGTCGATGACCGCGTGCCGTTGCGCCCCCGCGTCGTCGCCGTCATCGCGTCCGGCCGGCTGGTCTATCTGGCCGAGACCCATCGGCTGAACGCAGTGCCCGTGCGCACCATCGCGGCGGAGTAGCAGATCATGGTCGATGCGCCCCGCTACGCGATCTACTACGCCCCGGCGGCGACGACGGGCTTGGCCGGATTCGGCGCGAGCCTGCTGGGTTACGACGCCTGGAGCGGCGACGAGCCGAGCTTTCCGGAAGAAGTCGTTCGCGCGGTTCCCGATTGGGCCGAGCTGAGCGCGGACCCGCGCAAATATGGCTTCCACGCCACTTTGAAGGCGCCGTTCGAACTGGCCGATGCGCAGAGCGAAGCCTCGCTCCGCGACGCCTGTGCGACGTTCGCGGCAAGGCCGCGCGCCATTCCGATCATTCGTCCCATCGTGGACTCGATCAGCGGCTTCGTCGCGATGATCCCTGGCGAGCCCTCGCCGGCGCTGCAACAGCTCGCAGCCGATTGTGTCCGGACGTTCGAGCCGTTTCGCGCGCCGATGACCGCCGAGGACCGTGCACGGCGCAAGCCGGACCTGCTGACACCACGACAGCGCGATCATCTCGATCGCTGGGGCTATCCCTATGTCATGGAGGATTTCCGCTTCCACATGACGCTGACCTGCCGGCTGTCCGACGAACGACGCCGGCCGATCCTGACGATGCTGCAGCAGAGATTTGCGGCGCTGTCGCTGACAGAGCTCCGGATCGACCGGATCGTGTTGTTCCGCCAGCCCAACGCCCGCCAGCGGTTCGGCATCATCGGAGACTGGCCGCTCACGGCCGTCCAGCGCATCTAGGGACGTCAGTTCGGCATGGCCGCATGGTGCGGCCGCGCCTGCCGGTCGAACAGCGCGACCGGCAATCTCGTCGGACCTACACCGCCTTCGTCAGGGCGCCATCGATGATCAGATTGGTTCCCGAAATGCGGCTTGCGAGCGGGCTTGCGAGCATCACGACGCCGTAGGCCACCTCCTGGGCTGTTCCCATGCGCCCCGTCGGATTCAAGCCCATTGCGGTCTTGAACAGGTCAGGCGATCCATTCTCGATGTTCTGCCAGATGCCGCCCTCGAAATAGGTGTTGCCCGGCGACACCGCGTTGACGCGAATGCCTTTGCCGACCAGTTGATGCGCGAGGCCCTTGGCGTAATGGATCAGCGCACCCTTGATCGCGCCATAGGATCCGGCGGCGAAATCGACTTCAAAGCCCGACACGCTGGAGATGATGACGATCGAGGCCGACTTCGACTGCTCCAGGTAAGGAATTGCTGCCGCGATCGCGTTGACCGTATGCATCATGTCGGTGCGAAAGGACTTCTCCCAGGTCTCCGGAGAGTCGCCCACGGCGAGCGCGCTGACGTTGCAGACCACGCAATCGATTCCGCCCAGCTCCCTTGCCGCGCCGTCGACCCAGCCCTTCAGCGCCACGGGATCGGCGACGTCGACGCCCTGCCCCCACGCCTTCACGCCTTTCGACGCAAGTGTCGTCACGACCTTGCCGACTGCGTCGCCGTCGCGCGCACAGATCGCGACACCGGCGCCTTCCTCGGCGAACAATTCCGCGATCGCAAGGCCAATACCCTTGCTGCCGCCCGTCACCAGCACGCTCTTGCCGGCCAATCCCAGATCCATGATCGTCTCCTTTCAATCAGTTTCGGTTTTCAACCGTGATAGCCGGCGAGCAGAGCCTTGTTGACCTTGCAGATGTAGGTGTATTTCGGATTGACGACCTGGGTGCAGCGCGCCTCGGCGACCTGGCCGAGGAGCATGTAGGCCTCCGGCGCCGGAATCCTCCAATCGTCCTCCAGCCAGTTGATCATCTCCTCGAACGCGATCCGCATCGCGTCCTCGAGCGGGCGCGCGCAGCCCAGCGTGCAGATGTGCGTCGGCGTCTCGATTCGCGGATGGTTCAGCCGCGCCGGAGCCTTGTCCAACGACACCTTCACGGTGAGGTTCGCGGCGATCTCGATCGCGCCCATGCCATTGGCTTCGCCGTCGCCCTGGATGGCGTGGCAATCGCCGAGGAAAAGATGCGCGCCGTCCTTGTTGACGCGGAAGAACAGCGAGTTGCCGGAGGTGATCTCCTGAACGTCGAGATTGCCACCATGCGGCCCGTTGTCCACCGTCAGCACCGCGCCATGCACCGGCGCGACCCCGGCAACGCCGATCATCGGCCGGACCGGAAGCTTCACATGCTCGTTCCACAGCACGTGGCCGTCCTCGACCGCGACGACGCGGGTCTGGATGCCGAACTCCTTGCGCCGGACCCAGTCCGGAAACATGCCGATGCCCGGCCACAGCGCGGTGAAGCCGAGCCGGTCGAGCTCCATGTCAATGATGTCGAGCCGCAACATATCGCCAGGCTTGGCGCCGCGCACCTCGATCGGGCCAGTCGCACCGTTGACGTAGGGCAGCGTCACGTCGCTCTCGACCAGTTGCTGGCCGAGCGCGCGGATGGTGCCGTCGTTGACATTGATCGCGCATTCGACGACGAAGATCTCACCGGGATCGACGGTCGCGATGAACTCATTGTCGCCCGACAGCGCGTATTTGATGTTGCCGGCCTTGCCGATGCGCTTTGACATGATCACTCCTGCTATCTCCAACGTCGTTGCATCATCGCGGCTGCCGCCGCCACGGCATCAACAGCCGCTCGATCTTGCCGACCGCAAAAGTCAGCACCAGCGCCAGCGCGATCGTCGCAACCAGCGCGGCGAACACCTTCGGAATGATGTAGAGCGACCCGGCCTTGAAGATGGCGTGCCCCAGCCCTTCGGAGGAGGACATGAACTCGCCGACGATCGCGCCGATCAGGGCAAAGCCGACGGTGAGCTTCAGCCCCGCGAAGATGTCCGTCAGCGACGCCGGCACCACCAGCTTGCGGAAGATCTGGAACTTGGACGCGCCGAGAGTGCGGAACAAATTGATCTGGTCGGGATCGACGCCGGTGGCACCCTTGTACGAGGTCACCAGGGCGACAATCACGACCGACAAAGTCGACATCGCAACCTTCGAGATCAGCCCGGTGCCGAACCAGATGATGATGATCGGCGCCAGCGCGATGATCGGAATCGAGCCGAGCGCGATCACGAACGGCTCGACCACGCGCGAGACGAAGCGCGAATACCACAGCGACAGCCCGATCAATGTGCCGATGCAGTTGCCGACGAAGAAGCCGAGCAGCGTCTCCAGCCCGGTGACGGAGGTGTCGCGCCACAGGCTGCCGTCATAGGCCATCTGCGAGAGAAACTTGAGGATGGCGGACGGCGAGCCGAACATGAAGGCGGCGGCCTTGTTCTGCCCGGTCGCATATTCCCAGAAGCCGAGGAAGGCCGCCAGGACGAGAAGCTGGGTGACGAGCACGGCAAGCGTGGTGCGCAGATGCAGCCATCGCCGCCCACGTGTCGGCGCCCGAACCGCCCGTGCCTCGGAGACCGGTGTCGGTGCCGAGCGGACCGGCGGCGCGTCGATGTCGGCGGTCATTGCAGCACCACGTCCAGATCGGCCCAAATGCTGCGGACGTAGTCACTGAAGCCTGGCGTCTGCCGCACCGAGATCACGTCGCGGCGCTCGCTGCCGAGCCCAATGTCGTAGACCGCCTTGATCTGCGTCGGCCGCTTCGACAGCACGATCACCCGGTCGGCGAGTGACACCGCCTCCTCGATGTCGTGGGTGATCAGCAGCAGCGAACGGCGCCCCTGCCGGACCAGGCCCACCGTGTCGTTCTCGATCAGGAGCTTGCTTTGGAAATCCAGCGCGGCGAACGGCTCGTCGAGCAGCAGCACGTCGGGCTCATTGACCAGCGTGCGCGCGAGCGCCACCCGCTGGCGCATGCCACCGGACAGGGTCGCGGGATAGTGGTCGGCAAAGCCGTGCAGCCCGAGCTGGTCGAGCAAGGCCCGGCAGCGGTCCTCCGCTTCGGCGGCCGGAACGCCATGTATCTCGAGTCCCAGCATGGTGTTGCTGAGCGCGGTCCGCCACGGCAGCAGCAGATCCTTCTGCAACATGTAGCCGACATTCTGCGGTTGGCCGGCGACCTCGCGGCCGTGCCAGCGGATGCGGCCGGCATCCGGCGCCAACAATCCGCACAGCGTGTTCAGGAGCGTCGTCTTCCCGCAACCGGACGGGCCGACGATGCTGACGATCTCCCCCTCTCGCAATGTCAGGCTGAGATCGCCGATCACCGGCACCACGCGGCCGCCGTCAAGCTCGTAGCTCTTGGCAACATGCTCGACGACGAGCGGCGGCGCAGGCGCTGCGATGGCGCCCGGCGCGGCCTGCATCATGCCGGTCACCTCGGTCATTTGAGGCTGGCGATCGCCTTCTCTGCGAAGGAGTTGTCGATGATCTGATCGAACGGCACCGAGCCCTTGGCGTTGCCGAGATAGACCTGCATTTCCATCAGGTTCGCCCACTGGTCCGTCTTGGTGATCACCGACTGCGCCGGAATGAGATATTTCAGCTCGGCGTCGATCGCCTTGTCGACGACCTCGCCGGGCAGGTCCGGGAACTCCTTGCGTGCGACTTCCTTGGAGAAAGCGGGGTCGGCGTAGGTCTTGCGCGAGGCTTCCTCGAACGAGGTCACCAGCGCCTGCACCATCTCGGGATCCTTCTGGATCGTGGTCGGCAGCACCATGATCCCCGTATTGCAGAACGGACCGATGTAGTTCGAGAAGTCGAACACCACCTTGGCGCCCTGCGCCTCCGCCGCGGCGACGCTGGGCTGATAGGCGATCGCGATGTCGGCCTGGCCCGCCAGCATCGCGGCGATTTCGGTGCCGGGGTTGACGGGGACGATGGTCGCATCGACGCCGACCTTCAGTCCCGCTTTCTCCAGAAGGCGCTTCGCCACGCTGTAGTTGGTGTTCGGCTCGGGCGAGGTCACGATCTTGAGGCCCTTGAACGCTTTGGGATCGGTGATCGGCTCGAGTGTCTTGGAGACGCCGAAATAGTGCGCCCTCTGCACCACCGTCCCGACCACCACGCCAGGACCGCCGTTCTCACGCGAGATCTGTGCCATGGTCGCGTCGCCGATGGCAAAATCAGCCGAGCCGCCGAGCACTGCGGCGAAGGTCTGGGTGTCGCCGCCGGCGGCGCTCACCTGCATGTCCAGACCGTTCTTCTTGAAGATCCCGGCGTGCATGCCGACGTAGAGATTGATGTAGCCGAGATTGTGCACGGCCTCGCTGAAGCGCACCGTCTTCAGGCCCGCCGCCGTCGCGCTCCTGGCTCCGAGCAGCGAGGATGCTCCCCATCCTGCCGCGAGCGCGGCTGAGGTCGCCAGAAATCGTCGTCGGTCGATCGACAGGCTCGCGCTTGCATTTGATGCCGAGACAGTTTCGCTCATGGTGATGAACTCCTCCCAGGCCAATGAAAATCTGCGAGGAGACTATGGTCGGGTCGTCGTGCAGCAAGGCGAAATAACAGACGCGATTTGCTGAAAAGCTGACAACACTGTGCGCTGTGCGACACCTTGCGCCGTGCCGCGCCGTGATCTGCCGACGGCTTGTCGCCTTGCTGCCGCTTCAGGAGTCGCCGTGGTCAAACGTGCATCGCAACAAAGGCGATAATGTCAATTTTGCCACTTGGGCCGCACAAAGAAATTGCACGTCGGCCGCCGGCTCGACCGTCAATACGAGGTCGCGCGGCGCCCAGACCAGGCGGGACGTCAACCTCCTGTTGCCGAGACAACGATGCGTGCCCTCCGGCTGCCGCCGCTCAATGTCGGACCACCATGTCGCGAAGCCGACGTTCGAAACCGCCCAAGCGGGCGGCATCTGCAAGCTCCCCGCCGCCATGTCCTCGCATTTGCAGCATGGCGCCGCCGAGTGTCGGTTTTTCGACAATCCCCTGATACTAAAAACGAATGGCATATCGCTTGCAATGCACAATGCGCCTCGCTATTGCAGCGCAATAATTTTCTTGGAGTGCAAAATGCTCGGAATTGGAAGCAAGCTGCCATCGTTTGAAATCGTCGGCGTGAAACCCGGCTTTCATCTGCAGGAGGAGAAGGGCGAGAGCGCCTTCGAGACCCTGACCGAGACCAGCTTCCCTGGAAAGTGGAAGATCATCTTCTTCTATCCGAAGGATTTCACTTTCGTCTGTCCGACCGAGATTGCCGAGTTCGCGCGCCTGGCGAAGGACTTCGCGGACCGCGATGCCGTGGTGCTCGGCGGCTCGACCGACAACGAGTTCTGCAAGCTCGCCTGGCGCCGCGACCACAAGGATCTGCACAAACTGCCGATCTGGCAGTTCGCCGACACCAAGGGCGCATTGGTCGACGGCCTCGGCGTTCGTTCGCCGGATGGCGTCGCCTACCGCTACACCTTCATCGTCGATCCCGACAACACCATCCAGCACGTCTATGCGACCAACCTCAATGTCGGCCGCGCTCCGAAGGATACGCTGCGCGTGCTCGACGCGCTGCAGACCGACGAGCTCTGCCCGTGCAATCGCGAAGTCGGCGGCGAGACCCTGAAGGTCGCCTGATCATGTCGATCGAGCAGTTGAAGGACCAGATCCCGGACTTCGCCAAGGATGTCAGGCTCAATCTGTCATCCATGGCGTCCGACGAGACGCTGTCGCCGCAGGCCAAATATGGCCTGTTCGTCGCCTGCGCGATTGCGACTCGCAATCCGAGCGTCGTTGCGGCCTTCGAATCGGTTGCGGCCACACAGCTGTCGCCCGCCGCTTTGGCGGCGGCGAAATCGGCCGCCGCGATCATGGCCATGAACAACGTCTACTACCGCTTCGTGCACCTTGCCTCGAACAAGGAGTACGCGACGATGCCGGCCCGGCTGCGGATGAACGTCATCGCCAACCCAGGCATCGACAAGGCCGATTTCGAGCTGTGGTCGCTCGCGGTGTCCGCCATCAACGGCTGCGGCACCTGCATCGATTCGCATGAGAAGGTCCTGCAGGATGCGGGCGTGCCCGCGGCCACGATCCAGACCGCCGTCCGCTTTGCCGCCATCATCCAGTCGGTTGCCGTTGCGATCGAAGCCGCTTGTGTGTCCGTCGCGCTGGCGGCGGAGTAAAAATCGATCGGATATGTGAATGCGGCCGGCATTGTCCGGCCGCATTTGTTTTTCCCCACCTCTCGCCTAAGTTGCAGAATTTCCTGGCGCGCCTGCAACTCCTCGGCCCGCTAAGCCCCTGACCTCGCGGCAAAGTCGAGAGGATTGCGGCATCCAGATACTCCACCCGATCTTTCTGCAAAGCGCAGAACTCGCCCCCGGTCTCGCGCATCGCGAGCAATCACCGATGCGGCGCGCCGGGAAATTTCCATCAAATAGCCTTACCTGCTCACCCTTCCCGACAAGAACATTGATCAGCTTAGGGACCAAGCAACATCGATTGTGACCAGGGCGCGCGAAAACAATGGCGTGCATGTCGGAAGGAAACCGGACCTGTCGGTCTCGACGGAAGCGTTGATGCAATGTCCCCGATGTCGCATCATGTGCGCTTCGGTTGGACCGCGCGCGCCCGACGTCCTGAAGCTATCTCCCACGACCCGTTCGTCGGAGACAGGAGGCTAGTGATGAGTGCTCCAGATCAGAACGATCCGGCGAAGCCAGCGCCGCCCTGGGCGAGCGAAGAGCTCCGCAGATATGCGCCGCGCCGCCGCCAGACGGAGGCCGGCCCGACGACGTTCGATCCGCCTGCCGACGGCGTGCCCCTGCCGCATCATCTGGTGTCCCGGCCAAGCTCCCTGCCGGCGCGGCCGGCGGCCCTTGACCTCGACGATGAGGAGGTGCATCGCGCCTGGAGCGCGAAGCTCGATCCCGTCGTGATGCCGCTGCCGCCGGAGGATCCGGACAAATCGTTCCGGCTGGGCAGCATCATCAAGATCGGTGCCGCCGTCGGCATCGCGGCCTCCATCGCCATGATGGTGGTCAACATGGTCTCCTTCGAGAATGGCGGGCCGACACCGGGCAGCAAGAGCCCGATCATGCCGACCGCCGTGCTGGAAAGCCTGGCCCAGATCGATCCCGCGGAAGCCAAGGTTGCCCAGGAAGATCCCCCGCAGACGGTCGCCGCGCTCGCGGCTCCCAGCAGTACAGAACTGGCGATGCGGCCATGGCCCTCGACGCCGACGTCGCCAGCGCCGGCCGCCGCAGCGCCGGCGGTCTCCCCTCCCTCCCCTGCGCTGCCGATGGCCTCGCCCCGCCCGACCGTTCCGCTGCCGCGAGACGAGGTCGACGGGCTGATGAAGCGCGGACGCGACCTGCTCGCCGCGGGCGACGTCGCCAGCGCGCGGCTGATTCTGACGCGGCTTTCCGACGCCGGCATTGCGGACGCTTCCCTCCTGCTCGCGCGCACCTACGACCCGGCCGAACTGACGAAATCACGGTTGCTCGGTGCCGTTCCCGACGCAGCCAAGGCGCGGGCCTGGTATCTCAGGGCTGCGGAGCAAGGATCGCCGGAAGCCAGCCGACGCATCTCGGCTGCACGCTAACGCATCAATCTCGGAGCGCTCGAGACGCGACCCGGACCGCTCCCGGCGAGACGGGCGGCCGCGATCTGCTGCGCTCGAGAACCACATATCGATGGGAGGACTGGTGATGCAGGGCATCCATGCTGCAGCTCGCGCCTGCTTGGCCGCTAGATGGAGCCGACGTCGCAAACCACGGGATGCAACGAACAGCCGCTCTCGAACAGCCGCATGCCTCGTCCTGGCTCTGTCCGCAACATTGGCGCTGGCCGGGCATCGAGCGGTCGCCGCCGACAACGAGATTCGCATCGGCAACACCATGCCCTATAGCGGCCCGGCTCTCGCCTATGGTGTCATCGGCAAGACGATCGCGGCCTACTTCAACAAGATCAATTCCGAGGGCGGCATCAACGGCCGGCGCATCAACTTCATTTCCTACGACGACGGCTATGCGCCGCAGAGGACGGTGGAGATGACGCGCAAGCTCGTCGAGGAGGACAACGTCCTGCTGATGTTTGCGAGCCTGGGCACGGCCCCCAACCTGGCGGTGCGCCCATATCTCAACGCCAACAAAGTCCCGCAATTGTTCGTGGCATCCGGCTCCTCGCAATGGGACCAGCCGCACGACTTTCCGTGGACCATGGGCTTTCAGCCAAGCTACCAGGCCGAGGCGCACGTCTATGCCCAGTACCTGCTGGAGACCCACAGCCGCGGCAAGATCGCGATTCTCTATCAGGACGACGATTTCGGAAGGGACTACGTCAAGGGATTGAAGGACGGCCTGGGCGGCAAGCTTCCGATCGTCGCGGAAGCCGGCTACAAGGTGACGGACGCCAACGTCAATCAGCAGATCGCCACGCTGAAGGCCTCCGGCGCCGACATCTTCTTCGACGTGACCACACCCAAATTTGCCGTGATGGCGATCCGCCGCGCGGCCGAGCTCGGCTGGCATCCGGACCACATCATCTCGACAGTCTCGGAATCGGTCTCCGCCGTGATGCAGCCGGCCGGCCTGCAGAATGCCGAAGGCATCCTGTCCGCGGGCTACTACTACGAGGGCGAGGAGGCCGCGGCGGCGGGCGATCCATCCTACCGCGAATGGTCCGCCTTCATGGACCGCTATCTGCCGGACGTACCGAGAAGCAATGGTCTTGCGACCTTCGGCTACCTCGCGGCAAACGCGATGGTCGCGGTGTTGCGGAGTTGCGGCGACGACCTGTCGCGCGACAACATCATGAAGCAGGCGGCATCCCTGAAGAGCCTCAAATTGCCGATGCTGACGCCCGGCATCACCGTCAACACCAGCCCCCATGATCACGCGCCGCTGGAGCAGATGCAGATGATGCAGTTCACCGGCGGGAAGTGGCAGCGCTTCGGTCCGGTGCGGAGCGGTATCGATCCCGGCAGTGTCAGCGATTCCTTCAAGACCATTTTCCGTTACGGTACGGCGAAGCGCGATCTGGCCAACCAGCTGAATGCCAATACCGTCACGCTGATGACCGGCTCGTTCGGCAGCACCTATGCCAACATGGGTGCGGACCTCGCATCGGCGCTCGACAAGGGGACGGAGCTGCGCATCCTTCCCGTGATCGGCCGCGGCTCGGTGCAATCGGTCGCCGACATCCTGCTGCTGCGCGGCGTCGACGCCGGCATCATCCGCAAGGACACCCTGGCCTTTCTCGAGCGCAAGGACTTCGCCAACAACATCCGCGAGCAACTGGTCTATGTCACCAAGCTGTTCAACGAGGAGATGCACGTGCTGGCGCCGAGATCTATCACCAGCCTGAGCGAGCTTGACGGCAAGACCATCGCCGTCGACCTGCCCGACGGCGGCACCTTCGTCACCTCGATCAACGTGTTCGAGCGCCTCGGGATCAGGCCGCATCTGCTCTATATCGAACCGCGGCTGGCGCTGGATATGCTGCGCAAGGGCGACATCGACGCGATCATCACGGTCGAGGGCAAGCCGGTGCAATGGCTGAGCCAGGTCAACGATCCCAATCTGCACCTGGTGCCCGTCGACTACGACAAGGCTCTGCACGACGACTACCTGCCGGCGCAATTGTCCGCCGAGGACTATCCGAACCTCGTCGGCGCCTCGGCGCCGGTGAACACGATCGCGGCCGAGGCCGTGCTGGCGTCGTTCAACTGGCCGGCCGGCAGCGACCGTCACCGCCGGCTGTCTCTGCTGGTCGAAGCCTTCTTCAGCAACATGCAGGCGCTGCAACGGCCGCCATACCACCCGAAATGGCAGGAGGTGGCGCCGCTGGCGCCGATCGCGGGCTGGACAAGATTCAAGACGGCACAGGACTGGCTCGATCGCAATACGCCGCCTCCCCAGATGCTGGGGGCGAATGCACAGGTCAACGATATGCAGGCGAGCGGCGTTTCAGCCGATCCCCGGTTGTTCCGTGAATTCATGGAATGGCGAGCCAACCGCCAGAAGCGCGCTGCGCCGCGGCACCCACAGTAGCCAGGTCGTGCGGTCAAGCCGCGGCTGAGGTAGGGCTGATCCGCACCTGCACGTCGCAGGGACGTGCGAGGTAGGGCGCCGAGGTGACCAGCACGTCCGCGCCCGCCGCAGCATAGGCGGCGGCGTTCTGCGCATTCACGCCCCCCGCGGCCGCAATGATCGGCCGACGCTGTAGCGCCGCGCTGATGGCGATCCGCTCCGCCAGCGTAGCGATCTGGGCAGGCAGAAATTTCTCGGCCTGGATCACGTCGAAGCCGGCCACGGCGGCGGCGACCGCCTGCTCGACCGTGGTGACCTCGATCACGATCCGCTTCTCCGGCGCGCTCCGCCGCAACCGCTCCGCGACGTCGGCAAGCGACGCATCGCCGAGAAACGCCCGGTGCTCCGGAAAGACCAGCACGGTCTCCGACAGGCCGAGCCGATGCATCACCGCGCCGCCAGCCTTCACCGCGGCGACGGCGAACGGCTTGGTGCCGGGGACGTTCTTACGCGTGCAGGCGACCGCAATGCCCGGCCTGATCGCCCGCGCCGCGCCGACGATCGCAGCCGCCCCGGTCGCGACGCCGGACCAGATCTCGATGAGCGTCTGCGCCACCTTCCAGCTCCGCAACAGGCCTGCCGCCGCGCCGTCTGCACGGAGGATCGGAGCCCCCTCCTCCAGCACCGTTCCGCTGCCGGCGAACAGTTCGACATGGCAGCCCGTGAGCTCGATCAACGCCGCCGCATCCTCGGCCAATGCCAGCACCATGCGGCCGCGCGCAGCGAAGTGCATCAGGCCCGGCTCGGCGCCGATCCCGAGCGTCTCCGTCGTCAGGTCGCCATAGGGGACATCGTCGCGGAGCAGCGCTTCGAGATCATTGTGCTTAGCGATGGTCGGCGCGCGCGACATCTGCTCTTTCTCCACAGGCTGCATCCTCTATATAAACCCTGGTCGCTGCCCGTCTCCGATCGCCAGGCCCCGCATGATCCCGCACGATCTTCCTGCCCCCGTTGAGCTCAATCAGCCCCGTCTCGCCGCGATTCTCTATGGACCGGGCGACGATGCCGATGCCTTGCTGGACGCCTTTGCCCAGGAGCTGCTGCGACGGGGCGTCCGGGTCGGCGGCATCGTTCAGCGCAATACGAGAGACGAGGTCGGCAAGAAAAGCGGAATGGACGTGATCGATCTCGGCAATGGCGACACGATCTCGATCTGCCAGGACCTCGGCGCCGGATCGACGGCCTGCAAGCTCGACACCGCGGGCCTTGCCGAAGCCGGCATGGCCGTTCACCGCGCGATCGCAGCCCATGCCGACCTCATCGTGATCAACAAGTTCTCCAAGCAGGAGGCTGCGGGAAGCGGGTTGCGCGGCGAGCTGGCCGACGCGATCACCTCGGGCATTCCGGTACTGACGGCCGTGCCGCAGAAATGCATCGACGACTGGCGGAGCTTTGCGGGCGACTTCGGCACGCTGCTGCAGCCGTCACGTTCGGCGATGGAAACCTGGTGGCTCGGCCTGCGCGCGCGCCACGCATCGACCGGCTGATCGGCGCAACAATTCGGCGCCATGTTCCTATTTGCCGATCATCACATCCGACGACTTGATGACGGCGGAGACGCTGTCGCCGACGGCAAGCGCGAGCTCCTCCACCGCCTCGTTGGTGATTGCCGAGAAGACCGTGAGTCCCGGGGCGAGCTCCACCTTGACGTGGGCGGTGGTCGCTCCCTTTTCAACCGAGATGATCCGTCCCGGCAAGACGTTTCGTGCGCTCAGCTTCACGTGCTGTTCCTCATCGATTGCAGCTTCGTTGCTGCCCCAGCATGTAAGCAGAACGTGGGCCCGAACTCAATGACCTATATCAAGAACGATATAGGATTGATGATCCGGCACCGGTTTGCGGCGCCTCGTCGACCTGCGCGATCCGACGGGCATCAGCCGAACTTGAACAGCACGCCGTAGCCGCCGCGCGGATAGCTCCACTCGATGTCGCCGCTGGCCTCGCCGATGACCCGGCAGGTGCCGCATTCGATGCAGCCGTCGACCGTGATCTCGACCTGGCCCTTGTCGTTGAGCTCGTAGCAGCGTGCCGGGCAGGCCTTGAGAAGCGCCTTCAACTGCGGCGTCGGCGTCGTATGCGGACGGACCTTGATATGAGCCCGGCCGGGATCGACCTGATAGCGATTGTAGAACAGCTTGTCTTCGACCCTGACTGCGACGTCCGTGCTCATGTCTGATCTCCCTCGCTTAAGCTGTCTCGTTTATTCACCAATCATCGCCACGCCCGGGCAAACCTGAAGGCGTCGCCGAACAGGCCGGTCCATGACCTTGCATTCACGAAGGAGCGCACGGTGCTGCTCTCTTTCTCCTTCTTCGGCGTCCCGTCGACGCGCACGAAGTTCTGCATCGCCTTGGAGACGAGCTGCGGATAGGTCAGGAAGAAGTTCTGCGACTGGTTGTGCAGCAGCGCCGGCATGTCCTTGTATTTCTTCAGATCCTTGATGACGAAGGAGTCCTCCAGCATCTTCTTGTAGAGCGCGAGGTTCTCCTTGGTCATCGGATCACGGCGCGACTTCACCTGGAAGATCGCCTCGGCCGCGATGCGCCCCGAGGTCATCGCGAGATTGGAGCCCTCGCGGTGAACGGCGTTGTTGAGCTGGGCGGCATCGCCGACCACGACCCAGCCATCGCCGCAGAGCTGCGGGATCGCGTTGTAGCCGCCTTCGGGAATGAGATGCGCCGAGTACTCCTTGACTTCCGAGCCCTCGATCAGCGGCGCCACCGACGGATGCTGCTTGAACCGCTCGAGCAGGCCGTAGGGCGTCTCGCCGGTCTTCTGGAAGTCGGAGACGAGGCAGCCGATGCCGAGCGAAATGCACTCCTTGTTGGAGTAGATGAAGCCCATGCCGGTCATGCCGCGGGAAATCGTACCGACGGCCTCGATGACGGCGCCCTCGTCGCCCTTCAGGTTGAAGCGCGCCTCGATCGTTTCGCGCGGCAGGAAGTGCATCTCCTTGACCGCGAGCGCGACGTTCTCCGGCTTCGGTCGCTCGCGCAGGCCGGCGCGGCTCCCGAGCAGGCCGTTGACGCCCTCCGCCAGCACGACGACGTCGGCATGGATCTCACCATCGCGTCGATCGGTCCTGACGCCGATCACCTTGCCATAGGCGTCCTGCGCCAGCTCGGTGACGGTGGTCTCGCACAGCACGGTGGCGCCGGCTTCCTTGACCTTGGACGAGAACCACTTGTCGAACTGGGCACGGATGATGGTGTAGCGGTTCGGCTTCTCCTCGTTGAAGTCGTCCGACTTGTAGTGCAGGCCGACATGCGACTTGTCGTCGAGCATCCAGAAGCGCTGCTCGACCAGATGGCGTTCGAGCGGCGCTTCCTCGCGGAAGTCCGGAATCAGCTTCTCCAGCATGTCGGCGTAGAGGATCGCGCCCTGCACGTTCTTCGAGCCGGAATACTCGCCGCGCTCGAGCTGCAGCACTTTCATGCCGCGCTGAGCCATGGTCAGCGCAGCCGCATTGCCGGCCATGCCGGCACCCACGACGATCGCGTCGAAACGTTCCTCGATCATTGCCCTGCTCCCTCTCTGGTGCCTAGCTTGCGATGCGATCGCGCGAATGCGGCGACAGACGCGCACGGAATGCCTCCGTCAGCGCAGGCAGCAGCCGGATCGCGTCGGTGACGATGCCGACATGCGCGAAGTCGAAGATCGGCGCGTTCTTGTCGGTGTTGATGGCGACGATCAGATCGGCGCCCTCGACACCGACCCGATGCTGAATCGCGCCGGAAATGCCTGCGGCAATATACAGCTTGGGCCGGATGGTCTTGCCGGTCTGGCCGATCTGCCGATCCGAGGACACCCAGCCCTTCTGCACCAGCGGCCGGGAGCAGCCGAATTCGGCGCCGAGCACCGACGCGAGTCCCTTGACGAGCTGGAAATTCTCCGGCGAGCCGAGCCCGAGCCCGCCGGCCACGACGATGTCGGCATAGGCGAGATTGGACTTGGCGGAATCGCGATCCGGAATGAAGGACAGCACCTTGGTGACGATATCTTCCTCGACGAGACCGAGCTTGTGCTCGATGACGCGGCTCGCGGGCCTCTCGACGCGGTCCGGCATCGGCATCACCCGCGGGCGGACGGTCGCCATCTGCGGCCGGTAGTTCAGCGTGTAGATCGTGCAGAGCAGCGAGCCGCCGAAGGTCGGCCGCGTCGCGGCCAGGGAGCCGTCGGCATCGACGTCGAGCTCGGTGCAGTCGGCGGTCAGACCGGTGAGCAGGGTCGTCGCGACGGAGCCCGCGAGGTCGCGGCCGAGCGTGGTGGCGCCGAGCAGCAGGATCTCCGGCTTGAAGGTGTTGACGACGTCGGTCAGTGCCTTGGTATAGGCTTCGTTGCGATAGTCGGTAAGAACGCCGTCCGCGACGATGTAGGCGAGATCGGCGCCATAGCAGAACGACTCCGCGGCAGCGTGCCGCACGGCTTCTCCGGGAGGACCGATCACCACGGCCGCCAGATCGACCTTCAGCTTGTCGGCGAGCTTGCGGCCGGCGCCCATCAGCTCCCAGGACACCGGGTGAACCTGGCCGCGCTCCTGCTCGATGAACACCCAGACGTGCTTGTAGGCCTTGAAATGCTCGGGCAGCTCCTTCTTGGTCGCGGCGCGACCGGCTGCGGCGGGCGGTGCTTTGGTGGGTTCGCTCATGATCGTCGTCCCTTGGTCCGTCAAAAGCCGTCTGGATCAGAAGCCGTGTGCTGACGTCGTCAGCTCGGCTTCGAGCTTCGGCTGCCGCTTGAACAATTCCTCGATCAGCGCGTCGGCCGGCGCGCGGTTCGAGAAGTCGACCATGGTCGCCTTCTCCGCCCGGGCCGACGGCGCGAAGACCCGCTTCACGATGGTCGGCGAGCCCTTCAGGCCGCACTTCGAGATGTCCTCGACGCCGGCGTCCTTGGCGCTCCAGGTCACGATCTGAGCGCGCGCCGCACGGAGCGCATCGGCCATGGCGCCGCGGCGGATCTCGTTGGTCGCCTCCAGCATCGTCACCAGGCACGGCAGCCTGGTCCTCAGCACCTGAACGCCGCCCTCGGAGCGACGCTCGGCTTCGATCGTGCGCGCGACGGGATCGACCTCGTTGATCTTCGCCACATAGGTCAGTTGCAGCAGGCCCAGACGCTTGGCGATGCCCGGGCCGACCTGCGCGGTGTCGCCGTCGATCGTCTGCTTGCCGGTGAACACGATGTCCGGCGCTCCGAAGGTCTCGCTGATCTTGCGAATGGCTGTCGCCAGCGCATAGGTGGTCGCCAGCGTATCGGCGCCGGCAAAGAAGCGATCGGTCAGCAGCACGGCGCGGTCGGCGCCGTAGGTCAGTGCCCGGCGCAGCGAGTCTTCGGCGGACGGCGGCCCCATCGTCAGCACCGTCACCTCGCCGCCGAACTTGTCGCGCAGTTGCAGCGCCGCCTCGAGCGCGAACAGGTCGTAGGGGTTGATGATGGTCGGCACACCCTGGCGCATGATGGTGTTGGTCACCGGATGAACGCGGATCTGCGCGGAGTCCGGAACCTGCTTGATGCAGACGACGATATGCATGCGATCACTCCGGGTGTGTAGGCCTGCGATCAGGACAGCAATTGTCGTACCAGTTTCGGCCGTGATGATTATCGGCACGGATTCAACACCTTGGCGCATGAACCTGAACTGCTTCTGAGAACTCGCCGCCGAGGTCCGACACGTCGCAAGCAACACGCGTCGGGAATGCGACAGGACTTTGAGAGCGCACCGCTCGCCTGAAAGCAGAAGCGCCGCCAGTGGTGCTGGCGGCGCTTCTGGGAGCGATCGTCAGTTCATGCGTTACTTGAGCGTCGTCAGCGACACGAACGGCTTTGGAGCCGGCTTCGGCGGCGCCACCGCCTCCTGGAGCACCTTGAACACCCGCTGATCGAGCGGCGTCGAGACGAGGAAGTCCTGATAGGCCTGCTCGAGGTACGACTTGCAGCGGGCTGCGACATCCTCGCTGGATACGCCGGAGAAGTCCTCGCTGACGAGGTACTGCCCCATCCGGCGGAGAATATGCAGCCGGCAGACATTGAGGATCTTGGGATCGTAGTCGACACCGAGCAGCTTGAAGAATTCCTCGGCAGCAGAGGTCTGCTTCAGTTCGTCCAGAACGTTCGGCGTTGCCACAGTCATTGCTTTGCTCCTTGACTCGAAATCGGATCAACCTCGCACAACGAGGTCGGCGCCGGAGGCGGCGGTCCCTGGCGCACCTTCTGTCTGATGTGAGCGAGCTGCGCTTCGAGAAACTCGATCCGGTCCAGCATCACGGAAAGGGCCTCACCGACCGGATCAGGCATCAGATGATGATCCAGATCGATGCGTCCGACGGTCCGCCGATGGGTGAACTCAGGCCGCACCACCTTGGCAGGGATGCCGACCACGGTGACGTCGGGCGGCGTGCTCTGGATGACGACGGAGTTGGCACCGACGCGGGTCCGCGGGCCGATCGTGATCGGGCCGAGAATCTTGGCGCCGGCGCCGACGACGACACCGCTGTCCAGCGTCGGATGCCGCTTGCCTGGCGACCACGACGTGCCGCCCAGGGTGACGCCGTGATAGAGCGTGACATCATCGCCGATCTCGGCAGTTTCGCCGATCACGACGCAGGCCCCATGATCGATGAAGAAGCGGCGGCCGATCTCGGCGCCCGGATGAATGTCGACATTCGACAGGAAGCGTCCGAGCCACGACAACAAGCGTGCCGGAAAACGCCAGCCGCGAATCCACAGCCGATGCGCCAGGCGGTGCCAGATCAGCGCGTGAATGCCGGGATAGGTCAGCAGGGTCTCGATTTCGCTGCGCGCCGCCGGATCGCGCGAGCGGACACAGCCAATGTCCTCGCGGATCAGGCGGAGCAGCGAGGGCCGGCTCGCCTCGACGACGATCGGCTTTGCAATGGGGGTATCGACGATGTCGCTCATGATCAGGCAAAGCTCGCCAGCGGGTGATCGCAGACTTCGCGCCAGATGGCCGCAACGGCCTCTTTCGGCACCGGCCCCTTGTGAACGACGGCATGCCTGCGCACGCGCGCCAGGATGTGCCGAGCCTGGTCGGCGCTCGCCGGCAGGCGCAGATCCGACAGCAGCGAGGTGATCGCCGACAGCCCGGAATGCTTCCCGATCACGATCCGGTTGGAGCGGCCGAACAGCACCGGATCGAGCGCCTGATAGGTGCGCTGATCCTTCAGCAGGCCATCGACGTGAATGCCGGATTCGTGGGTAAAGACGTGCTCGCCGACGATGGCCTTGTTGAGTGGAATGGCGCGTGCCGCGGCGGCCGCCACGACATTGGCGACGTGATCGAGTTCGGCCAGCACGATGCCGGTCTCGCGCCGGTAGAGCTGCCGCAGCGCGACCGCGACCTCCTCCAGCGGAGCATTGCCGGCGCGCTCGCCGAGGCCGATCACGGTGACCGATGCATGGGTCGCGCCCGCCTTGACCGCCGCCAGCGTGTTGGCGGTGGCAAGACCGAGATCGTCATGGCCGTGAAACTCGATCTCCAGGTCCGTGGTCGCGCGCAAGGCGCCGACCAGAGCTGACGTCGCGTCCGGATCGAGCACGCTCAGCGTATCGGCGACGCGGAAGCGCCGGGCGCCGACCGACTTTGCGGTCGCGATCACCTCGGCGAGAAAGCCGACATCGGCGCGCGAGGAATCCTCACCGCCGACGGCAACGGCCAGTCCGCGGCTCCGCGCATAGCCGACCACGCGCTTGAGCAGTTCCAGCGCGGCACTGCGGCTGCCGCCGAGCTTGGCGGCGATCTGCACGTCGGATGTCGGGATGGAGACATTCACCATCGAGACGCCGGCCGCGATCGCCGCATCGACATCCGCCTCGCGCATCCGGCACCAGCCGATGATGGTCGCGGGCAGACTCGCCTCGACGATCGCCCTGATGGCAGCGATCTCGTCGGCCCCCATTGCCGGCGTGCCGGCCTCGATCTCGGGAACGCCGGCTCGCGCCAGCGCACGGGCGATCGCGACCTTCTCTCCGAGAGCGAAGGCGACGCCCGGCGCCTGCTCGCCGTCGCGGAGCGTGGTATCGTTGAGGATGACCCGGGGCATCGGGCTCCCCGAGACCGCGCTCCCGTTGGCAGAGCCGGCATCTCGGGCATTCCTGGACCCGCGCTGTCCGGAGACGTCTGGCATTCACTCGCTCCGTCGCAACCTGTGTGTGGCCGCCAGAAGCACGACGCTCCGTTGCGGCCTGCCATTCACTCAGCAACGGCCATGCCACCGCCGGACACCACGCCAACCAATTGAATATCCGATTGTTTTTCCAACGTCTCGGATTGTCGGATTCGTGACAGCGTCGGACATCGAACGTCGACGCGGAGAGACATGCCCCGCGCCGCGCCTGGACCGCGCGGCGACCAAGGCTGCCGTCAGGCGTGGCGCCTGCGGCGCAGGTGGATGACGATGTCGATCCGCTCCATGCCGTAGCCCGGCAGCGGCTCGGGCAACTGCTCGAACGCGACCTGTTCGGGCACGTCGACGAGCTCGCCTTCGTCCTCATAGAAGAAGTGCGGATGCACGGTCGTATTGGTGTCGAAGAATGATTTCGAGCCGTCCACGCCGATCTGCCGCAGCAGTCCGAGCTCCACGAACTGGTTGAGGGTGTTGTAGATGGTGGCCTGCGAGATCTTCATGCCCGAAGCAACGGCAGCGGCATAGAGCGCGTCGGCGGTGATGTGGCGGTCGCCGCCGCCGAACAGAATCCGGCTCAGTTGCTGACGCTGCTGGGTAGGACGCAACCCGGCCCGACGCAGCGCGTCCTCGCATCGACGCATCAGGATCTCGCCAGCTTCGCAAGTCTCCGCCTGGGGACAACGTCCGCTGTCGGAGTTGCACGGGAATCCAAGCTGGCTGTCCAACAACATCGTCACGGTCCTCGAACTCACATCGCGGCGCCCGCCGCCTCCTGCAGCGCCACCTCGCGTCGCCGTTCGGCCATCCGGCTCTCGCCGCTCTCCTCGCCAAAACAAACCTCGAAGTCGTTGCACTGGGTACAGACCGGCGTCGTGCACATCACGAAGCCATCGTCCTCGCACAGCATGCGGTAGAAGAAGCGCTTCCAGCGCATGTTTCTGGCGTTGCGGCTCGCCAGCGGCGCGAAGTGGCGCATCAGCAGCCGCGACAGCTCGGACCGCTCGCGCAGGCCCAGGTCTTCCCAGAGATGGTTGGGCTCCATCGCGCGACGCGCCACCATGGCCGCGAGCCAGCGGCCGACCTCGCCGTCCGTGGAGCGCTGCGCGGCGAGCAGATCGCGCACCATCGTGATCTCGTCGTCGTCCGGCGCGGCCACGGCCCCGGTGAACGGCAGCCATGAGGAGTCGATCGAGGCTGCCGGAAACAACTGCGCCAGCAGCGCGATCAGCTCGACTGTCGAAAGCCCGGCGCGCTCCGCCAATACGCCGTGCTCCATCGCCGAGACGGAGAGAATCGACGCGACCACATGACGGTCGAAACCGATGTCGCTGTCGATCAGCGCGTCCTCGGGATCGACGCCGGTCAGCAGGCGGTAGATCTCGCGGCCGTGATGCCGCTTGTCCTCTTCGAACGAGCCGCTGCGCGGCGACTTTTGCAGGCCGGCAGCAACGGATTCCGAGACGCCCACGATTGCGATGGTCATAGCGCGATCCCCTGCCGCCATGTCGACGGGACATGCGATGAGGTACCGGCCTTCCGACGGGAGGAAGGCCGGTACCAAGACTGCTTAAGCCGTTGCGGCGAGATCGGCGGCAGTCTTTCCGATTTGGCTCTCGTCCACGGCCTTCATGATGCCGTGCTCCATCAGCATGTCCTCGAGCTCGTCCATCGTGATCGGCGTCGGGATGATGCCCTTGCCGCCGTTGTTGTGGATCTTCTGAGCCAGCGAGCGGTAGTGGCCGGCCTGGACCGAGTCCGGCGCGTATTCCAGCACGGTCATGCGGCGCAGCTCGGCGTGCTGCACGATGTTGTCGCGCGGCACGAAGTAGATCAGCTGCGTGCCGAGCTTCTTGGCGAGTGCTTCCGCCAGCTCCAGCTCCTTGTCCGTCTGGCGCTCGTTGCAGACCAGGCCGCCCAGGCGCACGCCGCCGGAGTTCGCATACTTCAGAATGCCCTTGGAGATGTTGTTGGCGGCATACATCGCCATCATCTCGCCGGACATCACGATGTAGATCTCCTGCGCCTTGTTCTCGCGGATCGGCATCGCGAAGCCGCCGCAGACCACGTCGCCGAGCACGTCGTAGGACACGTAGTCGATGTCCTCATAGGCGCCGTTCTCTTCCAGGAAGTTGATCGAGGTGATGACGCCGCGGCCGGCGCAGCCGACGCCCGGCTCCGGACCGCCGGACTCGACGCAGCGGATGTCGCGATAGCCGACCTTCATGACCTCCTCGATCTCGAGATCCTCGACGCTGCCGGCGGCGGCGGCCAGGCTGAGAATGGTGTCCTGCGCCTTGGCGTGCAGGATCAGACGGGTCGAATCCGCCTTGGGATCGCAGCCGACGATCAGGATCCGATGACCCATCTCGGCGAGCGCCGCGAGCGTGTTCTGCGACGTCGTCGATTTGCCGATGCCGCCTTTGCCGTAGAATGCGATTTGTCGCAGTGATGACATTCTGCTCTCCATCAACCGATTGCCTATGTCGCGCCCGCGCTGTTCGCGAGGCGTGACCGCGTCCTCTCTGTGTCCGAACCGGCAGACGGGTTGTTGGGAAGGAGAGCATCGCTCGTCCGAAGCGTCGGCGTGCACTCAGCCCTCAACCATTGCCTGGGCCCAGTTTTGCAACGGCTGTGCCAGCACGCGCACGGCGTCAAAAACAGTCATGATTTAAAGGAGATGCGGAGCATTCCGTGCGCGATGGCGGGTTGTTGCAAACCCGACATCGGAATGCTTCGCAAGATGCGACGACGCGCGGTGCTGTCCGAAACGACACAACGGCGGCGACTTTTCAGCCGCGCGGCGCCCGGAACGAGATTTGCTAGGTCCTCTCCGCAGCCCTGCGGCACAGACGCTGACAACGTTGAGGAGGATGCAATGCAGATCGGAGTGGAGACGGCCAAGGCCGTGGACCAGCGGCGCGTGTTCGTGATCGACGACGACGAGATCACGCGCGCGGCCCTGCAGTTCATGTTGCACGACGAGATCGAGACACATGAATTGGCGACTCCCGAGGAGGCGTATGAGAAGGGCGTCGACTGGTTGGCGCCGAACGTGGTGCTGCTCGGGGTGTCCTTCCTGAAGCAACGCGGACCCGAGCTCGTCCGCGAGATCCTGGCGAAGTTCAAGGGCGTGCGGATTCTGATCGTGACCGCGAAGTCGGACGAGGCGATCGCGATCGAGGGTCTCAAGGCCGGCGCGCATGGCGCCGTGGTCAAGCCGCTCACGATCGAGTCGGTGCGCAAGAAGGTCGACACCATTCTCGGCCGCGCCGGCGGCGCGCAGCTCGTCCAGCTCGGCGGCGCCTGACGTGACGACCGTCGTCTTCTACGAGAAGCCGGGCTGCGGCACCAACGCCCGGCAGAAGCTGATGCTGACGCGCGCCGGCCACGATGTCGTCGCCAGGAATCTCTTGACCGAGCCCTGGACCGGCGAGCGGCTGCGCGCGTATTTCGCCGGGACTCCCGTCTGGGCCTGGTTCAATCCAGCCTCGCCGCGCGTGAAATCAGGAGAGATCGAGCCAGAGACGATCGAAGCCGTCGCGGCCATCGACCTGATGCTCGAGGATCCGCTGCTGATCAGCCGGCCATTGATCGAAGCCGGCGGCCAGTGCTGCGCCGGCTTCGATCGTGAACCCGTGATCTCGCTGCTTCGGCAGTACGACGATCTGGACGACGTCCAGGGCTGCACGCGTCCGGAGGCGTCGACACCTTGTCCGGAGCCGCGCTGAGCGGCTCCGGTCAGCACGTCAGCGTTTCAACACCATGACCAGGCGATCGACACGCTTGCCCTGCTTGAAGTGGGATTCGACGATCTCGTCGATATCCTCAGCGGTGGTCGGCCGATACCAGACGCCGTCCGGATAGACCACCATCATCGGTCCGGCGCTGCAGAAGCCGAAGCAGCCGGCAGCGGTGACGCCGATGTCCGTCAACCGCTGCGCCTCGATGGTCTTGGTCAGCCGGTCCCACAGCGGCTGCACGCCGAGCGCGCCGCAGCTGCCGCGCGGATGTCCGGGCGGGCGCTGCGTCAGGCAGACGAAGGCGTGGTGTTTGTAGAGCTGCGGAATCTCGAACGCGTCATCCGCCTCGGCGACATCGGCATCGCTCATGACGCAGGCGCCTTGATGCCCTTGTCGGCGAGCAGTGTCGCGAGCTCGCCGGCCTGGAACATCTCGCGCACGATGTCGCAGCCACCCACGAACTCGCCCTTCACGTAGAGCTGTGGAATGGTCGGCCAGTTGGAGAACTCCTTGATGCCTTCGCGAATGAAGGGATCGGCGAGCACGTTGACGCTCTCGTAGGCCACGTCGAGCTTGGCCAGGATCTGCGCCACCGCGGCGGAGAAGCCGCATTGCGGCGCGGCCGGCACGCCCTTCATGAACAGCACGACATCACTGCCGTCGATCAGCTTCTGAATGCGTTCGGATGTCGACATGGACTGGATCCTTTCCCTGAATGCGACCGATCAGCCGGGCGGCAACGATCACTTCGGCAATGACGTTTCGAGCGCCAGCGCGTGCAGCACGCCGCCCATCTGGCCCTTGAGAGCCGAATAGACCATCTGATGCTGCTGCACCCGGCTCTTCCCAGCGAAGGCCTGTGAGGTGACGCGCGCCGAATAATGGTCGCCATCGCCTGCCAGATCCTCGATCACGACAACGGCATCCGGGAACGCCTCCTTGATCAGACGCTCGATATCCGTTGCTGCCATCGCCATCGCTGCTGCTCCCGCTGGATTGATGACGGCATCATGCAAGCTCCGAACCAGTCATTTGCGCGCCGCAATCGCCGGCTCGCCGGCATCTGACGACGTGTCCACGCCAAATCGCGCAAGCGTCGCGTCGTGTTTGCGACATCGGCCGCGGGGCGGCGAGGAAGCGGCGTTCAAAATCCAACATCGGCCCGTTCTTCCACCTGCCTCGTGCCGGCTTCGACACTGCTGCACCCGCGCGAAAACGGTCCGCGTCTTGCAGTGATTTGATCGAGGTCAATGCAGATGCTCGAACTCGTCAGCGAACCCGACACGATCAACTTCGGCGATCTGCCGCAAGAGATCGATGCCCTGTTGCAACAGGGCGTGGCGGCCTATCGCCGCGACCACGCGCAGGCGGACCGGCTGTTTCGCCAGGCGCTGGCGGCCGCTCCGCAGCAGCTTCCGACCTACTTCTGTCTGTAT
Organism: Bradyrhizobium sp. HKCCYLRH3073; assembly: GCF_051167995.1. NCBI lineage: Bacteria > Pseudomonadati > Pseudomonadota > Alphaproteobacteria > Hyphomicrobiales > Nitrobacteraceae > Bradyrhizobium > Bradyrhizobium sp. HKCCYLRH3073. The sequence continues at coordinate 24,962 of NZ_JBNPUD010000009.1, read as the reverse complement.
AAGATTCACACCTATCAGGGCCATCTCGACGAGGCAGAGGCGGTCGCCGAGCTGGGCCTTGCCGAAGCGGCGCGCCAGGCCGGCTGGCCATGTGATTGGCGGCATTGGACGCCGCATGATCCGCTGCCGGACGGCGCCGGCCGCTTCGCGCTCTACACGCTGAAGGCCCTCGCCTTCATCCATCTGCGCAAGACTGATTCCGAGGGTGCAGCCGAAATGCTCGCCGCGCTGCGGCGACTCGATCCCACCGGCGCCGTCGGATGGCCGGTCGTCGCCGCGCTGGCCGAGGGGCTCGGTCCGGAATGAGGCGACGCCATGCACGAGCGAAGCGAAACATGACTCGAATTGCAACGACCATCCCCCGGTGCGAACCAGGATCATGAGAGGAACCAACGCATGATGACCATGCACGCCCCGCCCCCTCCTTCCCCGGCGCAGACCGCCGTAGCGACCGGCTCCCAGAGTGCAGCCGAGAGCGTGATTGCGGCGTTGCGAACGGTCTATGACCCGGAGATTCCGGTGAACGTCTACGATCTCGGGCTGGTCTATCGGATCGCGCACGAGGGCGGCGGCGCCGTCGAGATCGACATGACCCTGACGGCGCCCGGCTGCCCGGTCGCGAGCGAGATCGTTCGCATGGTGGAGGACGCCGTGCAGGCCGTCGACGGCGTCGCATCGGTGAAAGTCACGCTCGTGTTCGAGCCGCCCTGGGACAAGTCGCGCATGTCCGAAGAGACCGCGCTGGAGCTGGGTTTGTTGTAACGCGCGCCAACCGCGCAACGGAAGCAGGAGCATCACATGCCTACCGAGAGCACGATCAAGCTGACCGCCAGCGACGGCCATACCTTTCAGGCGTTTCGTGCCGATCCCACCGACGCGCCGAAGGGGGCGATCGTCGTCCTGCCGGACGGCGCTGACGCTGCCGGCAGGCTACGCAAGATCGCCGATGCCTTCGCGGCCAGCGGATATGTCGTGATTGCGCCGGAGCTGTCACCTCCTGCGGCGATCGAATCGACGGTGGAGGGCGAGCCGGCCAAGTCCGTGCCGGATCCGGCAACGCCGCTGCTCGCCGAAGTCCAGTCGACCGTCGACAGCGTCAAGGACTGCGGCAAGGTGGCGGTAGTCGGCTTCGGCGCCGGCGGCGGTCTGGCCTATGACGCGGCCAACCGCGTCTCCGGCGTGGCCTGCGCGGTGAGCTACTACGCGACAGGTGTCGTCAATGCGGCCGGCGCCAAGCGCAAGATTCCGACCCTGCTCCATTTCGGCGAGGCCGACATCGTCGTGCCGTTCGCGGAGGTGACCATGTTCCGCGCCTATCATCCCGAGGTCAGCGCATTCTCCTATCCGAATGCCGCGCATGCGTTCGACGGCAACGGCGAGACCTATGATGAATCTGCAGCCGCGCTGGCACATGAGCGGACACTGGCGTGGATCTCGCAATACGTCGTCGGCCAGCCGCCGATCACGCTGAAGAATGCCGGCGCCTACGCGCTCGCCAAGACCGACAAGAAAAAGAAGAAGAAGGCCGACGACGACATGGGACCGCCGACCGATTGAGAATCCGATGGAGTGAGAGCGTCGCGATGCTGCCGACCACCATCCTGATCGACGAGCGGCCACGTTGCGTGGTGCGCCCCAACGACACCAAGGATCTCAACCGCTTCATCCGCAACGGCAAGCCTTTTCTGCTCGCCGAGCATCCGGACGGCAAGATCACCCACCGCAACGCCAGCGGCACCGAGCTGGTCCAATGGCAGAACGCGCTGGCGCTGCACCGCGCCTGGGGCGGCGACGACGAGAATTTCTTCGGCGTGCCGTTGTATTAGTTTGGTACTAGTTGTAGTCCGATGGACTACAAGAACCTTCGGATCACCTACAAGCTCGCTGCGCGATACAGCGCCCTCTCCCCTTGTGGGAGAGGGCATGCAGGACAGCGCAGCAGACTCGGTTGGGTGAGGGGTCTCTCTCGCCGGGCGCCACCTCGCAGAGCCCCCCTCACCCGACCAAATATGCGGAGAAGCCGGCGATGCCCTCTCCCACGAGGAGAGAGGGCCCATTCTTGAGCACCGCGGCTTACCTCTCAGCTCACGGTCGCGCGGCCCGCGCGTCGTGCGGATTGCCGGCCTGGTTGCGCATCCAGTCGGCAAGCTTGGTCATCGCGGCGTCGACATCCTGGCGGGCCTCGACGTCGCTGACGGTCTCCTCGAGCGCGCCGCGCATGCAGAGCAGCCAGGCGTCGCGCTCGGCATTGCCGATGGGAAAGCCCATATGGCGCTGACGCAGCCGCGGATGCCCCTTCTCAGGTGAATACAGCTTCGGGCCGCCGAGCCATTCCGAGAGGTATCGCTTCAGGATGTGCTTGATCGGCCCAAGATTGGTGCCGTGCATGTCGCGGATGGCCCTCGCCTCGGGCAGAGTATCCATCCGGTGGTAGAACGACTCGACCAGACGATCGACCACGACGGCGCCGCCAATTCGTTCATAGGGCGTGACGACCGGTCCCGCTTCTGAAGTCCCGGTCTCTGAAGTCCCAGCATCCGCCATCGGTCGTTCCTGTCTCTACTCGTCCAAGCTCGGCTGCAGGATGACCTCAGCCGGCGCCCCCGGGCCCTGCTGGTCCACGAGCTCCAGCGCATCGACACGCGACAAACCGCCGCCACTGTCCATCAGCACGATAGCGTCCTTCGGCATGCTGGCAAGAGCCTCGATCAGCTTGGCGACAGTCACGGTCCCTCCCGCTCACGCAGCGTCGTGCGCGGCCACAGGCGCGCCGGTTTCGTCGAAATTCAGCGTCACCGGATCCTCGTCGAGCATCACGATCTCGGCCCGGCTCAGCGCCCCATTGGCATGGTAGCTGTAGCAGTGCGTGAGCTCGATCTCGCCATAGACGATCTTTTCGAACCCGGTCAGTACGCCTTCGGCATCGAAATAGCCGCGGATGAACGTGTTCCGGTTCGAGAGCTGCTCAGGCGCGATCGCAGTCACCAGCCGCAGCGGCAGCTTGACGCCGGTGTAGGAGACGAAGAATCGACACGCCTGTCCCGCATCCGCGCTCATGCTGCCGCTCGCATCGAAGGTCACACCGCCGCCGTCACGAGACGGCTGCGGTCTTCAGGGCCTCAATCTGGTCACGGTCGACCTTGAACACGCCGCGGCCGCCGGCAAAGGTCTGATAGGCCTTCATGCCGATCGCAGCACTCAACTTGTCGAACCATTGCTGCGGCGTCAGGTCCCCGGGGCGCTCGCTGATCTCGGCGACAGTGCCGTCATTGGCGAAGCGGACATGCAGCGTCAAATTGTCCATGGTATCCTCCTCTTACAGGCCTGAACCGAAGCCGAGCAGCTCGATCTTGACGTTCTCGGTGCCAAGGATGGTCGCCTGGCAGGCGAGGCGCGACTTCGAGCCGACGCCGACGATGGTGTCGAGCTTCTCGTTCTCGAGCTTCGTCACCTTCGACACGCCCTTGCGTCCCTCCTGCAGGAAGATGTGGCAGGAGCCGCACTTTGCCTGGCCCTCGCATTTGTGCTGGATCTCGACCTCAGCGCCGAGCAGCGCTGCCAGAATGGTGGTGCCCTCGCCCACCTCGATCGTCTTGCCGGAGGGCATGACCGTCAGAGTTGCCATTGAATGTCTCCTTTGCTGGGTTGAGTTCAACTGGTGTCAGTAGATCGCGGCGCCCGCCCCGACATTGACCGAGGCGTCCTTCATCGTCGCAACGATGAAGGCGATCTGGTCCGTGGTGAGATGGACGTGGAACGGCAGGGCCACCACACGATCGGCGACCTTCTCCGTCACGAGATAGTCGCCACGGCGATAGCCCATGTCGAAATAGTGTCGCTGCAGATGCAGAGGATTCGAATAGGCCACCGCCTCGACCTGCTCGACCCTGAGATCCTCGACGATCGAGTCCCGGCTCGACTTCGAGAACCGGGTGCCGAGATGGACCTGGTAGAGGAACCAGTTCACCTCGGTGACATCTGGACCGACATAGGGATCCTTGATGCCCTCGAACGACTGCACCTCGCTGTAATAGATCTGCTCGATCAGCTTGCGCCGCTCGAGGATCTCGTCGATCCGCCTCAGTTGCGCCAGCCCGAGCGCGGCGGTCACGTCGCTCATCACGGCCTGATGCGACGCGCTGCTGCTGACCACGACCGATGCGCGCTCGTCGAGCCGGTGCGACCGGTGCCGACGCACGGCCACCGCGATGTCGACGTCGTCGGTGACGACCATGCCGCCCTCGCCGCAGGTCAGCGCGAAGGGCTGCGAGAAGTCGAACACCGCGGCCGTACCGAATGTGCCGACCAGCGCCCCCTTGTATCTCGAGCCGATGGCCTCGGTCGAATCCTCGATGACAGGCAGTTCGTGGGCTTTCGCGATCGCCTGCAGCTCAGACCATTTGGCCGGGTGGCCGTTGGTGTTGCCGGCCAGGATCGCCTTGGTGCGCTCCGTGATGCGCGCTTCGATCTTGCTCGGGGCCAGCGTGCCCGAATAGTAGTCGATATCGGCAAACACCGGCTTGGCGCCGGCGATGGTGATCGCATGCGCGATCTCGCGGAACGAATACGACGACGCGATCACCTCGTCGCCGGGCCCGATCCCCATCGCCTTCAGAATCAGCAGCAGACCGAGCGTTCCGCTCGGGACGGCGATGGCATATTTGCGCCCGAGATAGGCGGCGAACGTTGCCTCGAACTCCTCCACCAGCGGACCGCAGGACAGCCGCGGCGAGCGAAGCGTCGCCTCGACCGCCGCGATCTCCGCCGTCGTGATGTCGGGATCGGACAGCGGGATGAAGTCGGAGCCAACCGGCGTAAGTTCGGTCTCGTCCTGCTCCTGTCGATCCGCATCGTGCACCAGAACGGGATTGATCATGATCAGCTCCGCCGGGCGAGGATCAGGCCGGTGGCCTTCGCCGGATCGTCGGTGACCCCAGCGCAATGTTCGCTGGCGTCGAGCAGATGCAGATCGAACGCCGGATAGCTGCGGAACGGCGCCTCGGTCACGTCGGAGGCATCACACCGCGTCAGCGCCAGCTTGGGAAACCGACGGCGCAGTTCGCCGAACGCCGCGCTGCCGGCATCTGGTCCGGTGAGGACCTGCTCGATCTCATTCAGTTCCTGCTCGGCAAGCGCCATGCCACCCGTCCTCTTTGCTACTGCCAGAATATCCGCTCGGGATCGGCGTTCAGTTCGTCAACTGCCGCGGTCAACCGCCGGTGCACGCTGTGCAGTTCCCAAATCCCCCGACCGTGATCTCTCCAGAACAGCTTCCACATTGCGTTCGCGGCGTCATGACGCAGCAGCGCGACGTCGATCACCCCGCCGTCCTTGTCGATGTTGCGCGAGCAGCACGTACTCTGGACGTGATAGCCCTCAGTCGCCGGCGACACCGTCGGCTCGACGTAGCGATAGCGCTTGCGCGACTTCAGCGCGCGTTCGATCCGCTTGCGATCCAGTTCGTTGGGATGCGCAGGCAGGACGACGCTGGGCTCGAGCGCGGCTGCGATCATGGCAGAACATCTCCCTAGACCGGGACGATCTCCTCTTCGAGACAGCCCACGACGAGCTGCTCGCCGAACTCGACGAGATAGATCGGCATGTTCGCCTCGGTGTGAGTGCCGACCTGGACGATCTCGCCCAAGTCGCCGACACCGACGAGCTTCGCCTCGGCCGGCGCGTTCGGGAACGAACCGTCGTTGACGAGATCGATCAGCGCCTTCACGCGTTGACCCCATTGATATCTAGGCAGACGTGGCTCGATCATGATCTGGTTGCTCCCGGCAGCGGCAGCTCGTCCTCGGCCTCCCCGCGGGGAACGGTGGATTCGAGCTCCTTGCGCTTCATGCCGACGCGGTTTCCGCTCTCGAGAAACTCGACGCCGTAGATGTAGAACTGCTGCAGGAAGGTTCCGATCGAGACGACGTAGCCGACCTCGCCCTTCTTCGCGAGGATCTCGCCGATCTCCTTGCCTGCATAGGTGCCGTCGTTGCGGATCGTACGCTTGGCCTTGACCTTCTCGCCAAACGCGAAATACGGCGGCGCGGACAGCTCCACGACCTCGCTGTCACGAACGATGTTGCTCATGCCGGTTTCTCCATCGCAGCTCCGGAACGATTGTCGAGCCGGCCGCGCGCCATCTCCTGCACCAGCGGATCCTCGTCGCGCGCCAACTCGCCGAGCTCGCTGAGCGCGATCCGGCTCGCAACCTCGTGACGCACCCGCCAATCGGCGTCCTTGCGCATCGCGGTGAGGAGATCAGGCACGAGGCGCTCGGCGATCTCGAGCCGTACCCGTGGATCGGGGTCGCTGATCATGCCGAGCAGCCAGTCGCTCGGGATACGCCGCGCGACGACGCGGCGGACCTCGGCCTCCGGGTCCCCCATCATGCGGCCGAGCACGGACGGCACGATGCGGCGCGCCACGACGAGGCGGACGTAATAGTCGTCGTCCATCATCATCGGCATCAGGTCTTCCGGATCGAGCACGGTCGCGATCCGAATGCGGACCTCGCGATGCGGATCATGGCGCAGCCGCAGCACCAGCCGCTTCGGCAGCCGCCGCGCGGCGTTCCAGCGCACGGTCTCCTCGGGATCGTCGAGCAACGGAGGCAGGAAGAACGGGCTCGCATGCTTCGCCGCGATCGCACGAACCTCGAAGTGCGGATGCTTGACGTAGCCGTTGGCGAGCGCCGGATTCCAATTGAAGAAGCGGTCGATGCGACGGGCGTAGCGGTCGTGCACGCAGGCGTGCCGAAGGCGACATCCGCCGGATGCGTTGAGCGGCGCATGTTCGCAGCCCGCGCAACTGATCTCCTTGCCCTGCCAGTCGATGGCCTCGTCGATGTCGTCATTCATCGTCGAGCTCCACCCGGTCGACCACCTCGAGCAGGACGCGTGCGCCGATCTTGTCGCTGGGATCGAGCTCGAGCAGCTTCTGCACCGCAAGCCGTCCCTCGACGAGATTGCCGAGGCGCATCTGCAAATAGGCGTATCCCTTCAAGGTGAACATGAAGAAGCGCGGCAGCATGTTGTCATAGCTGCCGAACTCGGCATGACCGGCGCGAACGTCGCGCCAGTGCGGCGGCAGGCGGTTCTCGACGGCTGCCTTGGCAAGGCACCGCTTGGCGATCCGCAGCGCGTCAGCGAGCCGTCCCTTGTAGAAATAGAAGCGGTAGAAGCCGATCAGGACCGCCGCATGCCCAGGCGCCAGCGCGTCCGCCTCCTTCAGATGCGTCTCCGCAACCTCGTCGAGATGATAGCTCTGGCCCGCCTGCCACAGATGATACTCGGCTTCCTCCGGCAGGCCGCCGCCGAGCAGCGCGTCGGCGAGCAGCGCGTCCTCGATGGCAGTCTGAGAGCTGGGCCGGGCATCGGTGGGCATGGCGAGCTGTCCTAGTGCTCCAGCGCCTTCAAGGCATGGGTCGAGCACGAGACCTGTTTCGGATCGTGAAACACGAGGCCGGTCTGCGTCGCGGTATCCGCGAAGTCGATGGTGACGCCGTCCAGCAGCAGCCGGCTCTCTGCCGGCAGGAACAGCCTGACGCCGTCTCGCTCGACCACCGCATCGCCGGGCTGGGGTGCGGCGAGGACGCTGATGTCGGCGGCGAGCCCGGAGCAGCCGCCGGGAGAGACGGCGAGCCGGAAGCCGGAACCCGCAGTGCCGTCGGCCCGCAACATCATGCGCATGAATTTCTGCGCGGCCGGCGTGAGCGTGAAGTTCATCTCGGTCTCCCTCAAGCCGGCGGCTGGTAGCGCGGGAACGAATTGTCGATCACGCAGGTGTTGTCGACCGGGCAGACCGCCGCGCATTGCGGCTCGTCGAAATGGCCGATGCACTCGGTGCACTTCTTCGGATCGATCACGAAGGTGCCGTTCTTCTCCGAGATCGCCACGTTCGGACATTCGGGTTCGCAGGCCGAGCAGCTCGTGCACTGCGAGGCAATGATCTTCAAGGTCATCAAAGGCTCCTGTCGAAGGGACCCGGCGGCGGGATCGCGCCGCCGGGGTCTGATGTCACGCCGCCGAGATCAGGGCGCCCTGGCGAATTTCGGCGTCGCCGCGCACGACGTGCTGGATCTCGCCGCTGTTCACCTTGTCGAGATAGCTCTTGAACCAGGCGATCGCGGACTTCTCGATGAACTCGTGCGCGAACTGGTCGACCGGCTCGATGCCCGCCGCCTGCAGGTCGCTCTTCGGGCAGCCGCCGATCTTGGCCACGAACACCGCATGGCAGTCGTTGATGGCGCGGATGACGGTCTCCAGGCTGTCCTCGTCGCCATAGCCGCCCTGGCAGTACAGGTCGACGCGGCGGTGACCAACGAACTTGGCACCGGCCGTGGAGAGCTCGTAGACCTGGAACTCCTTGGCGTGACCGAAATGCTCGTTGATCAGGCCCGAGCCCTTGGTCGCGACCGCGATCAAGAGCTTGATGTCGCTCGACTGGCCGGCGAGCGAGGCGAGCTCTTCCTGCTTCGCCACGACCTTGGCGACGCGCTCGCTCTCGACCGCCTCCTGATAGGCCTTGCGGCTGTCGATGTCGTAATTCACCTCCATCGCCATGATCTTGTCGGTGGTGAACTCGGCCGAGCGATCCTCGCCGAGCAGGCCCACGGCGTCGGCGCGGCACTGGCGGCAATGCCGCATCATGTTCATCTCGCCTTCGCACTCGTCCTGCAGCGCCTTCAGCTCCTGCGCCGTCGGGCCGCGCTGGCCGGTCAGGCCGAACACCGTGCCGTGCTCCGGCGACGAGATCAGCGGCATGATGTTGTGCAGGAACGCGCCGCGCGATTTCACCGCCTTGTTGACCTCGACGAGGTGCTTGTCGTTGACGCCCGGGATCATCACCGAGTTGACCTTGCAGAGGATGCCGCGCTCGGTGAGCATCTCCAGGCCCTGCAGCTGGCGATCGGTGAGCAGCTTGGCCGCCTCGACGCCGGTGTAGCGCTTGTGCTTCCAGAACACCCAGGGATAGATCTTGGCGCCAATTTCAGGGTCGACCATGTTGATCGTGATCGTGACGTGATCGACGTTGAATCCGGCGATGGTGTCGACATGGTCGGGCAGCGCGAGGCCGTTGGTCGACAGGCAGAGCTTGATGTCCGGGGCGGTCCGGGCGATCAGCTCGAAGGTCTTGAACGTCTTCTCCGGATTGGCGAGCGGATCGCCGGGACCGGCGATCCCGAGCACGGTCATCTGCGGAATGGTCGAGGCGACGGCGAGCACCTTCTTGGCGGCCTGCTCCGGCGACAGCTTCTCGCTGACCACGCCCGGACGCGACTCGTTGGCGCAGTCATATTTGCGGTTGCAGTAGTTGCACTGGATGTTGCAGGCGGGCGCGACCGCGACATGCATGCGCGCGTAGTGATGATGCGCCTCCTCGCTGTAGCAGGGATGGTTCTTCACCTTCTCCCAGATCTCCGGCGGAAGGTCGTTCTCGCCTGCGCCCGAGCCGCAGCTCGCCTTGCCGCTGCCGCCCGAGGTGCCGCAACCCTTGTGTTCCGCGATGGTCTGCATCACCGAGCTCAGCTTGTCGCCGTCCGGTATCGTCGCCTGTTCGTGCTGCACTGACGCGTCCATGTCCGCTCCTTACGTTGCTGGCGAGCCGCAAACCGCCTTGACGATGGTTCAGCAACTCGCGTGCCACGCCGCGGAAGCGGTCATTTCGCCGGACTATCAACGTGTTAGTGAGATGATTGCGCCTGTCGTCTTGCCAACATGCGAGAGGCTCGCGATCGCGCGGATGTTAGAAACGTTACAGACTCGGCCAAGGCCTCAAGCCGAACAGCAAGACAGCGCGGCATGCGACCGCGCTGTCCGATCCGATCGATTGGTTGTATTCAGCCGCCGATGATGATCTCGGTGGCGCGGACCAGCGGAATCGCGATCGGCGTCAACCGCTCGGCAATGAAGAACTTCAGCTCGTTCTTCGACAATGAGTCGGGCTCGACCAGGACGTAATGCTCGGCGCCGGAGCGCTTGATCACCTGGCGACCATAGGTGCGCAGCAGCTGGTCGTTGAAGCGGCAGCCGATGAACAGGAAGCTGCGGTCGGTGCGCCGGTCCTTGACCGTGTCGGGTATCGGCGTCTGGATGTCGATGTCGGTCAGCACCTCGACATAGTCGGCATCGGTGATCAGGAAGTTCTTGGCCGGCGTGATCCCGCCATGCGGCTTGTAGAGCAGCGTGGTCCAGCTTGCAGCCTTCTCGCGATCGCTCTCGGCGCCCGCGGCGTCATAGAAGCGATACCAGCGGTCCTCGCCGATGCCGGCACGGGTGATGCCCTGCACCTCGCCCCAGTCAGTACGTCCAGCCAGCGCCGTCCGCATGGCGCCGTCATACCAGCTGTCGACGATCATCGGCAGCGGCAGCGACGCCAGATGCTGCTGCAGCGGTGTCGGCGCGACCGGCGCGGCAAAGGCTTCAGCCATCAGCGCCGTCACCGTCGAGCGGTGGCGCGTGCTCTCGATGTGCTGGGCTGAAGCCCACGCATTGCCCTTGGCGCGGCGCGGCAGCGCCACCTTGGTGCCGAAGAACGCGGCCAGCGCTTCAGGATTCATCGGCACGTCGGCGCCGGACTGCTCCGACACGGCGGGACCGAGGAACGGGACGACCTTGCCGGCCTTCAGTCCGGCGACAACGTCCTTGAGCAGGGCCTCGGCATCGGCCTGCTTGACGATGTCGATATGAGGAAGCGGCGCGTTCATCACTCGTCCCCTTCGCCACCGCGCTTGCGCGCATTGATCGTGATCGGCAGCCGCGTGTCGGCGGCCATCTGCGGCAAATCCAGCACCCAGCCATTGGCGATGCGGATCCAGCCGCCCCACAAGGACTCGTGCTCGGACTCGACGATGGGCTCCTCGAGGTCCTTTTTGGGGACGTAGATCGACAGGCCCGTTTCCGGCGAGCGGCGGATCATGACTTTCATTGCGTGAGCTCCGTGGATCGAAGGGGGTCCGCCGATTGCGGAGGATGATGCTGCAGCCAGGCCGGCGAGGTCTCGCGCAACCTGGCGACGATATCGGGCAGAACCTGCAGCACGCGCTCGATGTCCTCGGTCGACGTGTCGCGCGACAAGGAAAAGCGGACGGCGCCGCGCAGCAGATCGGCCGGAACGTTCATCGCGCGCAGCACATGCGACGGCTCCATCGAGCCGGACGCGCAGGCGGAGCCGAGCGAAGCCGCGATGCCGGCCTGGTTCAGGCGCATCACGATCGGCTCGCCTTCCAGATGCTGGAAGGCGATGTTGGAGGTGTTCGGCAGGCGATGGTCCGGATCGCCGAGCACGGCGCAATGGCCGACGCTCTGGATGATGTCCTGCTCCAGCCGGTCGCGCAGACTGCGCACCCGGCCCTGCTCATCGGCCAGATGTCGGCCAGCGAGCTCGGCCGCCTTGCCGAGCCCGACGATCGCGGGCACGTTCTCGGTGCCGCCACGTCGCCGGCGCTCCTGCGGGCCGCCGCGCAGAAGCGGCACGAACGGCGTGCCCTTTCTGACATACAGCGCACCGATGCCCTTGGGACCGTGCAGCTTGTGGCCCGACAGCGACAACAGGTCGATATCGGCGCTCTTCAGATCGATCGCGATCTTGCCGACCGCCTGCACGGCGTCGGTGTGGAATAGCGCGCCGGCCTCATGCGCGAGCTTGGCCAGCTCGGAAACCGGAAACAGCGTGCCGGTCTCGTTGTTTGCCCACATCACCGAGGCGATCGCCGTGCGCGGCCCGAGCGCGCGCCGATAAGCCTCCAGATCGAGGCGGCCGGCGGCATCGACGCCGATCAGATGCACCGCGACGCCCCGCTTGTCCCTGAGGTATTCGACGAGCGACAGGATCGCGGGATGCTCCACCGCCGTCGTGACGATCTCGTTCCGGCCCTCCTGCGCGTCGAGCGCCGACAGGATCGCGGCATTGTCGGATTCCGTCCCGCCCGAGGTGAAGACGATCTCGTGGTCGAAAGCGGCGCCGAGCAGCGCCTGCAGGCTCTTGCGCGCCTGCCTCACGGCCCCGGCGACCTCGCTGCCGAACGCATGCGAGGACGACGCATTGCCGAACTGGTCCGTGAAGAACGGCAACATCGCGGCGACGACCTCGGGATCCGCGCGGGTCGTCGCGTTGTTGTCGAGATAGACCGGGCGCAAGACCGCTCCTTAATGCCGCGCCTTGGCTGCGCCGGCCACCGGAACGAGGCGAACGAACTCGCCGAGCTTTTCGATCATGCGCGTCTGGATGCCTTCGAGCGTCGCGCTGGCGAGCTTGCAGAAAATACAGGCGCCGGCGAGCTTGACCATGATCTTGTTGCCGTCGATCTCGACGAGTTCGCAATCGCCGCCGTCGCGCTTGAGATTCGGACGGACCTCCTCGATCACGGCCCGGATGATCCGCTCGCGCTCGCTCATCTGCGACGGCGCTTCGACGATGCCCTGGGATTCGACCAGCATGGTTTCACTTCTCGCGTTTTGAATGATCGAGCGAAAGATCAGGCGAACGACTTGCCGCAGCCGCAGCTCGACTTCGCGTTCGGATTCTCGAAGGTGAAGCCGGACCCCTCCAGCGCGATGACGAAATCGATCGTCGTGCCCTCGAGATATTCGAGGCTCTTGTGATCGACGAGCACGCGCACGCCCTCGCGCTCGATCACGGTGTCCTCCGGCTCGCTGCCGCTGACGAGACCCATGTTGTACTTGAGCCCGGCGCAGCCGCCGGCTTCGACCATGATCCTGAGGCCGTCGACCGGCTTGTCGGAGGTCGTGATCGCGTTGCGAACCGCATTGATGGCGCTGTCGGTCAGGTTGATCATCATCGTCTCGCCCTTTCCCATTCGGCTGTTGCGAATGGGATTGGCAAGTCCCGTGCCATGCAACAATCGCCTGAAAGACCTCATGTTTTCATGCCGTCGCTGTGGCGTTTCCGACGCATGTCGGGTTTCCGACACGGATGACCGACGCCGGGCCACGGACCAGCCGAAGGAATGTCGCGGCGGAAACCCGACAATGCCCGGAGGTCGCGGGCGAAAGACCAAGTGAATCAAGGCGCAGCACACATCGGCAGACAATTTGCATTCCAGCCCTTTTCGACCGCGCCGTGCGGCGAACGGCTGACCAGGACATGCGAGAGAATTGCTGATGACGACATTGGAGAAGACGGTTGCAATCGAGACCACCGCGCTCGCGCAGCTCGACAAGGAAGGACGGCTGTTGAACGCCGTACTCAAGGCGCCGACCACCAAGCCGGGGCGGTTCGGCTTCCGCGGCGACATCGCGCTGAAATTCCAGACCCAGGTTGCGGACGAGAAGCGCCCGCCGGACTTCTCGATCGAGCAGGTGCTGACGATCGTCAACGACGGCGAGGCGACGATTCCGGTGCTCGTCGGCTACATCCACTCGCTGGCTTATCTGGAGACCGCGGTCGAGGTGCTCAAGGGCCTGCTGACGCCGGACGGCAGCTACTTCATGTTCTGCAACAACATCGATCTGCTGGCGAAGTACCGCATCAAGATGGGCGACGTCACGTTCTATGTGCTGCCCTGCGACGAATCCACCGTCTGGAAGGAGATGATGGATCTCCTCGGAATCGACAAGAACGACATCAAGAAGCTCGATACCGCCGGCAAGCTCGACTACGTGCTCGATGCCGCCAAGAAGTTCAGCGAGAGCTATGAAGTCATCGCCTATGCAGATGCGCTGGCCAAGATGGAGCCGGTGAAGAACCGTAACGAGAACCGGCCGGTCTGACTCTCGTTCCTTCACGCGCAAGCTGAAGTCCCGGCGCTCGCGCCGGGACTTCGTGTGAGAGCTCAGCCTTCTTCACACTGAAGACCCGTCTCTTCGGCCTCCTCGTCATCCTCGTCATCCTCGACCAGGGTCACGCCGGTCACGCAGATGTCGCCGTCGAGGACACTCAGCGCGACCGGCGTCAGGCTCTCGCCCTTGCACGGGCCGTCGACGCAGAGTCCGGTGCCGATCTCGAACAGCGAGCCGTGCTTGCCGCACAGGATGCGCAGGCCGTTGCCGTCCAGGAACTGGTTGCGTTCCCAGTCGAGATTGACCTTGTCGTGCGGGCACATGTTCAGATAGCCGAACACCTGCTTGCCCCAGCGGATGACGAAGATCGGCCACGGACGATGGCTGCCGTCCTCGGCCACGATCATGAGCTGAAAGCCCATGGCGCGGCGGCTCGGAATGTCGTTGAAGCTGCAGATGGCGTAGGCGACGTCGGTCGTCATGTCAGGCCTCATCGATGTCTGGCGCATGTCCGACATTGCCGCTCTCGGCCCAGCGAGAGCGGCGGTCGGCTCGGTGAAGGACCACGTTGCAAGATTCGCGCAACTCCGCCTGTTCGCCTCGCCTTCTTCGCCGCTGCGGGAGACTGGCACAGAACTTGAAAATTTCTCCTGCAAACGCGGCTTTGTAAGGAGATCGACATGAACGTGGCACTGGAATTCGTCGAGAGCTCGCTCGACGACATCAAGGCGGCGCTGGCTGGCGGCACGCTGACGGTCTACTCGGTGGCACGCCCGATCACTGCAGACAAGGCCGTCGACCGCAGCGGCGTGCTCGCAACCTTCACGTTCGGCTCGCCCGCCTTCGGCCCCGCGGCGGACGGCCTCGAGCAGCCGAACTTCGTTGCGGCATCGGTACCGGCGGCCACCGTCGGCACGCCCGGCTTTGCGCGAGCGCGCAAGGCGGACGGCACCACTGTCGCCGATTTCTCCGCCGGCCCAGGCGAGCGCGAGATCAAGTTCACCGAGATATCATGCTCGCCCGGCGCGCCGGTCACGGTCGCGACCTTCAAGATCATCGCCGAAGGCGGCTGGCCGGAGCGTCCGGAATACTACGACACGCATCCGCGCCCGGGCTATCCGATGCCGAAGACGCTCTGACGCGCCACGTGCAATCATCGGATCGGCATCTCTGTTGGATCAACGACATCGCGAGCGCATCCATGAACACGGACACCTCTGACGCCCTGGTCAGCTCGGAATGGCTGGCACAACATCTGTCCGACCCTGCTATCAAGATCCTCGACTGCACCTGGCACCATCCGAGCACCAACCTGGACGGCCGTACGCAATATCGCGGCCGGCACCTGCCGGGCTCGGTGCATTTCGACATCGACCAGATCGCCGACAAGTCGAGCCCGCTGCCGCACATGCTGCCGTCATCGGAGGATTTTGCCCACAAGGTCGGGCTGCTCGGCATCAGCAATGCCGACCGGGTCATCGTCTATGACCGTCACTATGGCGGCTCGGCCGCGGGCCGTGTGTGGTGGATGTTCCGCGTCTTCGGCCACGACAACGTCGCCCTGCTCGACGGCGGCTTCGGCAAATGGACCAAGGAGAAGAAGCCGGCGGAGATGACGCCTGTGCGCCCCGTGCCGGCGAGCTTCAGCGCGAGCTTCAGGCCGGAGCTTGTGGCAACCTCGGACGCCGTGCAGAGCTTGCTGCACAGTGGCGGCGCGCAGTTGGTCGACGCCCGTGGGCCGGGCAAGTTCGACGGCACCCAGGCGGACGTGTTCACGTTCAAGCGCCAGGGCCACATTCCCGGCGCCGTCAATCTGCCCTGGGCGGATCTGGTCGACCCCGACACCGGCGAACTGCTGGCCCCTGATGCGCTCGGCGCCCGCTTCGCCGCCGCTGGCGTCGATCTGGCGAAGCCGATCGTCACCACCTGCGCCTCGGGCATCACGTCTTGCATGCTGGCGCTGGCGCTCTATCGCCTCGGTGTTCCGAACGCGGCCGTCCACGACGGCGCCTGGGCGGAATGGAGCCAGCTCGACGACACGCCGGCGGCGGCGTGACAAAGCGGACTTGGATGACGGGAGCACGAGCATGGCAAAGACCCTGGTCAAGACGACGCAGGACGGCCGCAAGGTCGAGGTGATCGGGCTGGCAATCTGCCTCGAAGGCGAGCTCGAGGCGTTCGAGCTGGTCGAGGTGAAGCTGCATCCGAACCGGCGCAAGATCTGGGAGGCCGCGCCCGACGCCACCCACATGGCCGGCCGGATCACGCTGACGAAGGACGAGGCCGCGATCGTCGAGAGCGCGTTTGCCGCCGCCCAGGCCGAGATTCTCGCCAACCCCGCCGCAATCAACGAACGCTTCCGCATCGCCGCGATGTGGAAGGCCAGGGAACAGGGAATCGAGTAGGCGCCACATTCGGAGTGGTGCGCATCTCCCTCCGCCGTCATTCCAGGGCGCGCGCAGTGCGAGCCCGGAATCCATAGCAACGACCGGCTATGAGGCGCGAGATGTCCGTGGCGCCTGTGTGTGAAAACAAGAAACATTCGTGGTTATGGATTCCGGGCTCATCGCTGCGCGATGCCCCGGAATGACGCATGGATGAACTGTGCCGCCATGGATGCGGCAGGAAAGACTCGTAGGTGGCAAAGCCGTCGGGCGACGCGAAGCGGCGTCCGATGGTGCGCCCACCATTGTCGTTCCGGATGCGCAGATGGACGGCGGGCTCGGCGCGTGAGACCGAATCCCCTATTGAGAGACCGCCCAGGCGCCTTTGCCCACCCTACGGACCAATGCCCGTCATCGCGAGCGCATCGACGCGATCCAGGGCGGCGCGAGGACTCTGGATTACTTCGTCGCCTGCGGCGGCTCGCAATGGCGCTGTGGCGCGCATCCGTCCCTGCTACTGAAAAATCCGGCCACGGTAGTGATAGCCGCCGCCGTCATCGACGTCGAACAGCTCGCCGATGTCCGGATGCTTGACCGGCTCGCCCGAGACGTCGGCGACCAGGTTCTGTTCGGGCACATAAGCGATGTAGCTGCTGTCGCCGCATTCGGCGAGCAGATAGTAGAACGGCTGCTCCCGATCGAGCCGCGTATCCATCGTGATCGCCCGCCAGCCCTCCTCCTCGGAGAACGACAGATCGACGTCGAACACGACACCGCGCAGGTCGTAGACCCGATGCCGGGTCACCTGGCCGATTGTGAACTTTGCTTCCATCCGCAGCATGACGGCACGCTCGACAGTCTCAGGCCGCCGGCGAATGGGTCTGGCAGTTGGTCGGGCAGACCCGGGCGCAGGCGCCGCAGCCGATGCAGGCGCCGGTGTCGTGCATGACCATGATCTTCTTCTCGACCTCGTCATCCTCGTCGTCGTCGAGCTCGACGAACTCGCCTTCGTCGTTGATGCCCTTCAGGGTCATGACCTCGCGGCCGCAGACCTTGTAGCAGCGCCCGCAGCCGATGCACTTGGCCGCATCGATCGCGACTAGGTAGTCCGGCCGCCAGTCGCGGCCGTCACGGGTTGAATTGGACATGGTGACGGGTCCTTGTACAGGCTCACGCGGCCTCGAGCTTCTTCAGCTCGGCCCGCTTCTTCTCCAGCTCGGCGAACGCCTCGTGCGCCTTCTGCGCCGTCGGCAGGATCTGGTCCCAGTTGATGGGCAGCTCCTCCGACAGATCATGCAGGTTCATCTTGGCATCCATAGCGCGCGCCGACAGCTTCTTGATCTCGGCCTTCAGGGTGTCCAGGTCGCTCATCTCTCATCCTCACAGTTCAGTAATTCGCGACATCCTTGAACTTCTCGATCATCTCGACGCCGGCCTTGACGAACTTGTCGCCCTCGTCGGCCAGCTTGCCGAGATTGTCGAAGCCGAAGCGGTGTACGTCGCGCAGCTGCTTGTTGACCACGATCAGCCGGCCGCCGATCAGCACCATGCGGCCGAAGCCCTCGTGACTCATCTTCAGCATCGGCGAGATCATCACGCCGGTGGCCTTCTCGATCGACAGCGCGACCGCGTTGAAGAACAGCTCGAGCCGCCAGATCGTCTCCGGATCGGGATCGCCGATGATCGGCAAAGCGCGCCGCTTCTCCTTGTCCAGGATGTAGGGCTCGAGCAGATCGACATCCTTCTTGCCCTCCCAAGCCCCATGGGTGTCCTGGGCACGCCAGACCTTGATCAGCTCCTTGACAAAGGGCCGCTGCTCGGCGGGGACGGTTTCGACGGCTACCGCGGTATCGGACATGGTGGTTTCCTCATTCCTCGAAATCGAGCGCGCGTTCCTGGCCCTTCGCCAGCGCCTTGCGCAGCCACGGCGGCGGCGTCCCCTTCAGCACGGTCTGCAGCTTGCCCAGGAGATCGGTGATCTCCTCGGGCTGATTGACCTTCATCGGATGGATGTTGTTGGCGACGACGCGCGCTGCGCCGGAGCCTCCGATCGCGGCGACATAGAGGATGGCGCAATCCTTGATCGCCTCGATCTTCGGCGCCAGCTTGTCCTCGTTGCCGTCCTCCTTGAGATCGCCGTCGAACTCGACGCTCTCGACGAAGCGGTAGCCCTCGGGATCGAGATCGTAGATCGCGATGTTCTTGGCCCAGCCGAAATGGGCATCGACGCGTTTCAGATCCTGGGTAGCGAATGCGACTTTCATGTCGTCGGTCCTTTCTCCTCAAGCGTCAATGCAAAGGCGCCACGACGGCGGATTCGGGCGATGCCTGCTGGAAATCCTTCCAGGGATCGATCCAGGTATCCGGCGTCGGCTGATGATTGTCCTCGCGGTCGGCGATGATCAGGTTGGCCAGCGCAAACACCAGGTCGCGGGTGCCGCGATAGCCGACCGTCAGCAGATGCCCTGCGCCCAGCCGGTCGAACATCGGAAAGCCGATCCGGTAGAACGGGATCTTCAGCCGCGCGGCAGCCTGGCGGCCGTGCGAATGCGTCATCATCAGCCCGCAGTCGCGCTGCTTCGCGAGATTCTCCAGATCCTCGAGATCGCCGATCAGCACCTCCTCGCACGGCATCCGCTCGAGCACCGGCGACTGCGTCGTGGTGATGGCGACCGAGATCTCGGCCCCCATGTCGTGCAGCATGCTGGCGACGTCGAACAGCAGGTCCGGCTCGGCGCCGATCGCGAGCCTGCGGCCGCCGATGTGGAAATGCGCGTCCAGCATCGCGTCGGCGAGCTGGCCACGCTGCCGGCGATACTTCGCTGGCACCGGGCGTCCCGAGATCTCGCTCAGGAACGTCATGAACTCGTCGTTCGGCAGCAGCCCGCAGAGACGTTCGAACAACCGGTATGGAACGCCGGTCCTGGCCTGCATCGCCTCCGCCGCGCGCTTCATCTGGGCCCCGATCGCGATCGTCCAGGACGCGCTGCCCATGACCGCGATCTCCTCCAGCCCGATGCCGCCGATCGTCGTCGGCGTGAACTCGTCGGGGATGTGACCGTCGAGCGAGCCGCCGATATCCGGCAGGAACGACGGCTCCAGCCCGAAATCCTCGATGATGGTGCGCAGCTCCTCGATGTCCCCCGGCGTCAGATGACAGCCCGGCAGCACGTTGACCCGCGCTGGATCGCGCCTTGTCGACGTCGGCTTGTCGACGAGCACCTCGACCATCTTGGCGACGGTCTTGTCCCAGCCATCCTGGAACGCGTCCTTGAAATCCGGCGTGGAGACATAGACCAGCGGATAGTTCGCCAGTTCCGGATGCTTCTCGCGGATCAGCCTGATGTAGCCGTCGACGTCGTCGCCCTTGGTCTCCGTGACCCCGGTGGAACAGATGCCGATGATCTCGGGCTTTTGTCGCTTGTGGATGTTGAGGATCGCCTGCTCGACATTCTCGTAGCCGCCGAGCACGGTGGCGACCTCGCTCATCGCGGTCGTCTGCATCGGCACCGCTTCCTTGAAGTGGCGCACGAACAAGGTCAGGCCGAACGAGGTGCAGCCCTGCGAGCCGTGCAGCAGCGGCATCGCGCCGCGCAGGCCGAGGAAGGCGAACGAGCCGCCGATCGGCTGGCTCATCTTCAGCGGATTGACCGCGCAGGCCTTCTTTCCGATGATGACCTTGGCCATGAGCGCTCCTACTCCGCCGCCTGCAGCAGCTCGGCCGGCGCCTTCTGCGCCGCCAGGATGTCCTCGACCCGACCGGCACAGGCGCCGCAGCCGCCAGAGGCGTTGGTGTGCGTGCGCACACCGGCGACGTCGGTGAGGCCATGCGCCTTGATCGCATCCTCGATGGTGCCGAGGTCGACCGTCTTGCAGTGGCAGATCTTCTTGGCACGCCGCGCGGCTTCAGCTGCGACTGGATCGGCCGCGAGCGCGGCAGCTTCGGCATTGGCCTGAGCGACCGCCCTGGCCTGCCAATTGTTGCTGGCCGTCTCCCAGGGCGCCCGCTTGCGCAGTTGCTCCCACATCGGGTTGTAGATCGCCTTGTCGATCTCGGCGACCAGCTTGACCATGCCGATATAGCCCATATAGGCGTGCGAGCGCTCCTGGTTGATGTCGAGCCAGGGCATCGCCGCCTTCAGCGCCACGAATTGCGACTTGCCGCCCGACAGCATGATGTCGGCCTTGGCGTCCTTGAGCATCTTGTACATCTCGCGCGGCGCCATATCGTCGATCATGTGCGCGTCCTGGCCCATCAGCTCCTTGATGCGCTCCTTGTCCTCCTTGGTGGACTTCTTCACGGAGGTGCCGACCAGCTCCATGCCGGCCTCCTGCAGCGCCGCCACCACCGACCACGATTTCACGCCGCCAGTGATCAGGAGCACCTTCTTGCCGGTGAGCCGTTGCTTGAACGGCTCGATCGCCGCCCAGGCCTTGGCTTCCTCGCGGGCGATCACCGCCTCGGTACGATCCAGCAGATCGGCCGGAGCGCCACGCTCGACCAGGAGACGCGCGATCTCGCGCAGCGAGTCCGATGAGTCCTGGATGCCGTAGAAAGAGCCCTCGAAGAACGGGATGCCGTAGCGCTCCTCCATCTTGCGGGCGACGTTGATCATCGCCTTGGAGCACACCATCATCGCTGCGCGAGCGCGGTGTGACGAGGCGACATCCTTGTAGCGGCCGTCGCCGGAGATGCAGGCGGAGATACGGATGCCGAGCTCGTCGAACAGCGGCTTCACCTGCCAGAGCTCGCCGGAAAGATTGTATTCGCCGATGATGTTGAGGTCGTAGGGGGTGGTCACCTCCGGCTCGACGGTGCCGATGACGTGGTCGAGCAGCGCCTCGCCGGCGAGCTTGTTGCCGAGGTTCTTCGGGCCCACAAAGCCCGGTGCATTGACGGGAATGCACGGCTTGCCGAACTTGGCGGAGGCCGCCTTGCAGACCGCGTTGATGTCGTCACCGGTCATGGCAGGCACGCAGGTCTGGTAGACGAAGACCGCCGGCGGATCGTACTTCTCGATGATTTCCTTGATCGCCTTGTACAGGCGCTTCTCGCCACCGAACACGACGTCGGTCTCGTTGATGTCGGTGGTGAAGCCGGTGCGCCAGATCTGCGCGCCCGACGAGGCCGCACCGCGATTGTCCCAGGAATTCCCCTCGCAGGCGATCGGCCCGTGCACGAGATGCGCGACGTCCGTCAGCGGCTGCAGGGCGACCTTGGCGCCGTCGAAGGCGCAACCACCGGCCGCGCCGCCCGGCTGCAGCTGCTTGGTGCAGCCCTTCTTGCGCTCGGCCTCGGACTTGTTGGCGTTCTTGCCGCAACCCGGCTCGTTGAAGACGTTCTGGATCGTGGCAGACAGCGAGCTCATCGGCTTCTCCTGTTGGCGGACCTTCTGCGCGTCTTGGTGAGACGAGGAGGCTCCGGCCTCTGCGGCCGTCCCCATGAGCCTTGTCGTCCAGATCGAAGCGCGGCGGCCCTTGAGGGACCGCCGCGCGCCGTCACTTAGCGGATGATGTCGAAGCTGTAGTCCGACTTGGCCGGCACGTTGGTGTTGCGGTCGATCTCGTCGAAGATCTTGTCGAGGATCGTGACCAGCACGTTCAGGCCGCCCTGATAGCCCCACACCGGATAGCGGTGCTTGTGGTGGCGATCGAAGATCGGGAAGCCGATGCGGATCAGCGGCGTGCCGGTGTCGCGCTCCAGATACTTGCCGTAGGTGTTGCCGATCAGGAAATCGACCGGCTCGGTGAACAGCAGCGAGCGCATGTGCCAGAGATCCTTGCCGGGATACACGTGGCAGTTCTTGCCGAACGGCGAGCTATCGAACACCGCCTGGACCTTCTCGGCCCAGTCTTTGTTGCCGTTGGTGGCGAGCACATGGGTCGGCTCGGCGCCGAGCTCGAGCAGGAACGCGGCCAAGCCGAGGCATAGGTCCGGATCGCCGTAGATCGCGAACTTCTTGCCGTGGATGTGGGCGCTGGAGTCGGCGATCGCGTCGACCAGGCGCCCACGCTCGAGAGCGAGAGATTCCGGGATCTCCTTGCCGCTGATGCGCGACAGCGCCATCACGAAGGCGTCGGTGCCGGTCACACCGACCGGATGGTTGAAGGAGACGACCTCCTGGCCGTGGTTCTTGATGAACGGCAGGGTCTTCTCGGTGCAGAAGTGCTGCATCGAGATCGTCGCCTTGGCGTGAACGGCGTTGGCCGCGTCCTCCAGGGTCGTGCCGCCGTCGTACATACGGAACTCGCCGTCGGTCGGCGTGTCGAACACGTTCGAATTGTCGCCGAGGATCGTATACTCGATCCCCATCGCCTCGAAGATGTGCTTCACTTCCTTGATGTTGCCAACGGTGTAGCCATCGAAACCGCCGATGAAATTGATCTTCTCGTTGGGAACGCGCTCCAGCTTCGGCGCGGTGCCGGCCTTGCCGTCCCAGAAGTGCTCGAGAATGCCCTTCATCGCGTTGTCGTAGCCGGTGACATGGCTGCCGACAAAGGCAGGCGTATGGGCGAAAGGCACGTCGAATTCGGCCGGAACCGAACCCTTCTCCTTGGAGGTCTTGATGAAGGCGTTGAGGTCGTCGCCGATGACTTCCGCCATGCAGGTGGTGGAGACAGCGATCATCGACGGCTTGTACATGTTGTAGGCGTTGGCGAGACCGTCGATCATGTTGTTCAGCCCGCCGAACACAGCCGCGTCCTCGGTCATCGACGACGACACGCAGGAGCTCGGCTCCTTGAAGTGGCGCGACAGATGGCTGCGATAATAGGCCACGCAACCCTGCGAGCCGTGCACGAACGGCAGCGTCTTTTCGAAGCCGACGGCAACGAACACCGCGCCGAGCGGCTGGCAGGCCTTGGCCGGATTCACGGTCAGCGCCTCACGGGCGAAATTCTTCTCGCGATATTCGGGCGTCTTGGCCCATTCGCGGATGCGCTCGACCTCGGCGGGGTCGCGCGGATTCTCGAACATCTTCTTCTTGTTGGCCAGCATCTGCTGGTATTCGGGACCACGGAAAAGCTCGAAGTGATCGAGCACATGTTCGGCAGACTGCGTCATGGGAAAACCCTCTTTATGTTCCTGTGTCGATCAGGGAGCGCTGGCTCTCCGCCGAAGGAGAGCCAGGCCGTGGGTGGTGGTGGTTACTCGGCCGCCTGGAGCAACGGCTTGGGCGCCTGCTTCCAGGGTGCCTTGGCCATCTTCCAGACCGGCGAGTTGATGGCCATGTCCATGTCGCGGGCGAAGATCGCGAAGCCGTCATAGCCATGGTACGGACCCGAGTAGTCCCAGGAGTGCATCTGGCGGAACGGCACGCCCATCTTCTGGAACACGTACTTTTCCTTGATGCCCGAGCCGACCAGGTCCGGCTGGACCTTCTCGACGAACTTCTCGAACTCGTAGCCGGTGACGTCATCGTAGATCAGCGTGCCGTCCTTGACGTAGTGCTGGGCGGTGCGCTGATAGTCGTCGTTATGGCCGAATTCGTAGCCGGTGCCGACGACCTCCATGCCGAGGTCCTCGTAGGCGCCGATCACGTGGCGCGGACGCAGGCCGCCGACGAACAGCATCACGGTCTTGCCTTCGAGGCGCGGCCGGTACTTGGCGATGACGGCGTCCATCAGGGGCTGGTACTTGGCGATGACACGCTCGGCACCCTCCTTGATCTTGTCGTCGAAATAGCTCGCGATCTTGCGCAGCGATTCGGCGATCTTGCTCGGTCCGAAGAAGTTGTATTCGCACCACGGAATACCGTACTTCTCTTCCATGTGGCGCGAGATGTAGTTCATCGAGCGGTAGCAGTGCAGCACGTTGAGCTTCGCCTTCGGCGTCGCCTCGAGCTCCGCCAGCGAGCCGTCGCCCGACCACTGGGCGATCACGCGCAGACCCATCTCCTCGAGCAGGATGCGGGACGACCAGGCGTCGCCGCCGATGTTGTAGTCGCCGATGATCGCGACGTCGTAGGCCGACGGCTCGAAGCGCGGCGCGGCATCGGCCGGGAGCTTGTCGAACACCCAGTCCCGGATGGCGTCGTTGGCGATATGGTGACCCAGGGACTGAGACACACCGCGGAAGCCTTCGCAGCGCACGGGGACGATGGTCTTGCCGTCATACTCTTTCGACTTGACCTTGGAGACCGCCTCGATGTCGTCGCCGATCAGGCCGATCGGGCATTCCGACTGCACGGTGATGCCGTTGTTCAGCGGGAACAGCTCCTGGATCTCGTCCATGATCTTGGCGAGCTTCTTGTCGCCGCCGAAGACGATGTCCTTCTCCTGGAAGTCGGAGGTGAACTGCATCGTCACGAAGGTGTCGATGCCGGTCGTGCCGATGTAGTAGTTGCGGCGCGCCGCCCAGGAGTACTGGCCGCAGCCGACCGGACCGTGGCTGATGTGGATCATGTCCTTGATAGGTCCCCACACCACGCCCTTCGAGCCGGCGTAGGCGCAACCGCGGATGGTCATGACGCCGGGGATCGACTTGATGTTCGACTTGACGCCGCAATCCGACTTGCCGTTCTCATGCACGTTGAGATGCTTGGCACGGCGCTTGGCGGTCTTTTCCGGATAAACCTTCAGGACCTCGGCGATCAGTTCCTTGTTGCGCGCCTTGATCTCGGCAACGCTTTGTTTCTCGATGACGCTCATCTGGCTTTCCTCGATGATCGGTTGCGGAGGTGCTCCGGCCCTTGGAGACGAAGGGCCGGAGCACCGGTGGCGGTTACGCCGTTGCGGCGAGCTCGGCGGCGGACTTGCCGATCTGGCTCTCGTCCACGGCCTTCATGATGCCGTGCTCCATCAGCATGTCCTCGAGCTCGTCCATCGTGATCGGCGTCGG